>JBBSBV010000027.1:0-60399 GCA_038250905.1 Acidimicrobiia bacterium | reverse complement strand
GGCCCCCCCCCCCCCCGGCGGGGCACCCCCCCCCAACCTACTTTCGCCCCCCCCCCCCGCCGTGGGGGGTCGCCCCCACGCAAGTTGGGTCGGGTCGGTCGGCGGGGTACTCAGAGGCGCGGCGCGACCGCGTCCATGAAGTGCTCGACCGTCTCCGGCCGGCCGAAGTCGGTGAACTGGAGCACGAACCCGCCGACGCCGCGTTGCACCTCGGCCGCGAGCGCGTCGGCCACCTCGTTCGCGGTCCCGGCGACGAGTCCGCCCCACGCACCGAATCGCCGCTCGCCCGTCTGCACCACCTCGGCCCGGCTCGCCGCGTCGGGCGCGAGCGCGACCGGATGCTGGGTGGACACCCGTGCGGATCCGGCCGCGGGGATCAGGTCGTCGAGCCGGTCGATGGCGTACGTGGGGCAGTTCCACCAGTCGGCGTGGTCGCGCACGATGGGCATGGTGAGCTTCGGTCCCGCGCCGCCGATGTGGACCGGCGGTCGGGGGGTCTGCACCGGCACTGGTCGACCGATCGCGCCGCGCAGCGTGAAGTGCTCGCGCTCGTAGTCGAACCGCTCGCCGGTGAACATGAGGTCGAGGATCTCGAGCGACTCGCGGAGGCGGGCCGCGCGCACGGCCGGGGGTCCGGCGCCGATGCCGAACGCGGTGAGTTCCTCGGCGACCGAACCCCAGCCGATGCCGAGTTCGAGGCGACCCTCGGAAATGACGTCGAGGGTGGCGGCCATCTTGGCGAGGAGGGCGGGATGGCGGAACGGGTCGCACGTGACCAGGTGCCCGATGCGGATGGACGTGGTGCGCGCGGCCAGCGCGGCGGCGAGGGTCCAGCCCTCGAAAGTGTCCTGGTCGGTGGCCGCGGGCGCCGCGAGATGGTCCATCAACCACACCGAATCGAACCCGGCTGCCTCCGCGGCGAGCGTGCGCTCGAGGATGGTGGCGAAGTCCATCCGGAGCTGCGGCAGGAACAGACCGAACCACGGCCTCGTCGTCGGTGGGGTCATCGGTGGGGCCCGGTCACCCGGCGGTGGACCCGCCGTCGACGGCCATGATCTGGCCGGTCAGGTGGTGGGCGTCGGGGGAGAGGAGGAACCCCGCGACCGAGGCGATGTTCTCGGGCTGGGCGACGACCCCGAGGGGGACGTCGCGTTTCATCCGGGCCCGCGACTCGTCGTTGTCCCACACGCCGCCGGTCATCGGGGTGTCGACCGCACCGGGGCAGATGCAGTTGGCGCGCACACCGTGCGGCCCGTACTGCACCGCGACGAGGCGGGTGAGCGCCACGACCCCGCCCTTGCTCGCGGTGTACCCGGAGCCGTAGCCGTGACCGCGGAGCCCGGCGGTGGAAGCGATCGTCACGACACTGCTGCGGGTGGGACCGTCGTCCCGAACCAGGTGCGGGAGGGCGTACTTGATCGCGAGGAATGTGCCGGCGAGGTTGACCGCGAGCACATGGTTGAACGTCTCGAGCGTCACGTCGGCGAGCGGTTGGAGATCCGGGCCGTGGAAGATCCCAGCCGCGGTGACGACGCCGTCGAGCCGCCCGAGGTCGCGCACCGTGTCTGTGATCGCATCGCGCACGGCCGCTTCGTCGGCCACGTCGACCGCGAGTTCGATGGCCCTCCCTCCGAGGGCACGGACGTCGGCCGCGGTGGTGGCGACCCCCGCCGCGTCGCGGTCGAGGATCGCCACCGCACCGCCGCGCGCGACGATTTCGAGTGCGGTGGCGCGGCCGATTCCGCTCCCGGCTCCGGTGATCAACACGACGCGTCCGTCCAGCTTGGGTTCCATGCCGGCGGACGGTATCCGGCGATACCGTGAGCCACCAGCGAACCCGGAGGCGGCATGATCGATCGACGCACGGCTGCGATGCACGAGGTCGAGAACAAGGTGATCATCGTGACCGGCTCCGGGCGGGGCGTCGGGCTCGGGATGGCCCGCCACCTCGGCCTCGGTGGGGCGAAGGTGGTGGTCGCCGAATGGAAGCCCGACCTCCTCGACACAGCGGTCGCCGAACTCACCGGTCTCGGTGTCGAGACGCTCGGCGTGCAGACCAACATCATTGAACGCGACCAGATCGACGCGATGGTGGCGGCGACCATCGAACGTTTCGGTCGCGTCGACGGCATCGTGAACAACGCACAGACCTTCCGGCCGATGGCGGCGATGGCCGACGTCACCGGCGAGGACGTCGACGTCTTCTACACGTCGGGGGTCAAGGGCACGCTGTGGGCGATGCAGGCGGTGTACCCCCACATGGCCGCGCAGGGCTGGGGCCGGATCGTGAACTTCGCGTCGTCGATGGGCATCACCGGGGGCCGGGGCTTCGGCGCGTACAACGCGTCGAAGGAGGCGATCCGCGCGCTCACCCGGACCGCGGCGCGGGAATGGGCACCGGGCGGGATCGTGGTCAACTGCATCGCGCCCGCCGCGGCCGACCATCACGGTGACGCGGCCAAGCAGAGTGAGGGCTACCGGACCTTCGTGGAGAACTGTCCGATGGGGCGCCAGGGCGATCCCGAGACCGACATGGGCCCGCTCGCCTGGTTCCTCTGTTCGGACGCCTGCCGGTACCTGACCGGCCACACGTTCATGGCCGACGGTGGCGCGTTCATGTGGGCATGACTCTGGCCGGTACCGCCGGGTACCGATTCGTCCGACCCGTCCAGCTCACCCCCGAGCACATCGATCACCAGGGTCATCTCAACAACGCCGCGGTGGCGCGGATCCTCAACGACTTGCGCGTCGAGTACATCTTTTCCGGGCCGGGCGAACCGTGGCGCGAACACCTGCGCACCGAGGGGCTCACGGTCGTGGTGCGGGAGCTGCACATCGCGTACGACCGGGAGGCGACGATCGACGACCGGCTGGTCGGCTGCGTGCGGGTCTCGGCGCGGCAAGGCAAGGCGAAGATTGTCGAGCAGCGCATCGTCGACGCGGCGCGCGATCTCCCGGTGGCGCGCGCGTGGGCGGTCCAACTGCTCGTGCGCGAGGGTGTGGTGGTGGAGTTCCCCGAGTTCTACTGGGACGCCGTCGCCGCGGTGGAGGGACGCGTGATCCCGCCCGAGCCCCGCGCGCCGACCGTCGAGTGGGGTCCGCCGCGCTGAGTCAGGTGCCGGCCGCGGCCAGCAACTCCGTGAGCACGCGGACCGCACGCGGGACCGCGAACTCGTAGCCCTCGGCGTCAATCGCCGGGCCGATGAGTTCGAGGTCGAAGCACCCGGCGTACCCGGCGCGGAGCACGGTGTCGAGGATGCGGGCCAGCGGGATGTCGCCGTCGCCGGGCACGAGGCGGTTCGGCGTGGAGAGCGTCCCGATGGCGAAGTCGCTCACCTGCACCAGCGCCAGCGTGTCGACGCCGGCGCGGATGGTGGCCGCGAGATCGCGTTCGGCCCAGCACGCGTTGATCTCCATGCAGACGCCGGTGCCGAGCCGGCGGGCGATGTCGATCGCGTCGCGCAACGTGTGCACGAACCCGACGTCGACCCGCAGCGGGTTGGTGTGCTCGATCGCGAACGGGACCCCGACGGCGCGGGCCTCGGTCAGGACCGGGGTCATCGCGGTCTCCAACGCGTCGGCCGCGTCACCCCACTCGAGTGGTCCGGCGGGTCCGGTGGTGAACACGAGACATTCCGCACCGACCGCCCGGGCGACGTCGAGCGCGCGGACGAGCCGTTCCTGTTGGGCTCCCCACCGTTCGGAGTGTGCGAGCTGGAACGGTCCGAGGCCGATGAGATTGGTGACCCGCAGCCCGGCATCGAGGACTCGGGCGAGACCGTCGTCCCAGCCGTGTCGTTCGAGTTTGGCCACGCTCACGCCGACGTTGGTGATGTCGTGCTCCCGCCAGAACTCGAGGTCCTCCTCGAGCGTGAGGCCGAAGGTGCAGATCGCACTGACCGAGACGCGCCGGTGCATCAGACGCTCCGGCTCACCCGAGCACCGCGCCGCGGGCCGCGCTCCCGCCACCGTCGAGCGGGAGGTTGGCGCCGGTGAGGAACTCGCTCTCGCGGCTCGCGAGGTAGACGCACGCGTGGGCGACGTCGTCGGCCTCGCCGAGCCGGGTGAGGTGCATGGCTTCGAGCCGGGCGCGCCGCTCGGGGGTGATTGCGGCGTCGCGCCGCTCGTTGATCACGTAGCCCGGGCTCACGGTGTTGCACCGGATCCCGTGCCTGGCCTCGTCGACCGCGATCGACCGCGTCAGTCCGTTGAGTCCGGCCTTCGTGGCGATGTACGCGGCCAGTCCGGTGCTCGCGCGTTCGGCCTGACGGCTCGAGACGTTGACGATCGACCCGTGGCCGGCGGCGCGCATCGCGGGGATCGCGGCCCGGCACAGCCACATCGGCGCGCTCAGGTTCACCCGTACGGTCGCGTCCCATGCGGCGGTGGTGAGGTCCGCGACCGGACCGTCGCGTTCGTCGACGATTCCGGCGACCGCGTTGTTCACGAGGACGGTGAGTCCACCGAGGCGCTCGACCGAGGCCGCCACCAGGCGGGTGCACTCGGCCTCGTCGCCGAGGTCGGCCAGGACTGCGAACGCGGTGCCGCCGGCGGCGACGATCGTGTCGACCGTGGCGGCGGCCCGGTCGACGTCACGGCCGGTGACCACCACGGCGGCACCCTCGGCCGCGAACCGGATCGCGATCGCCTTGCCGATGCCGGCGGTGGAGCCGGTGACCAGCGCCAGCTCTCCTGCGAGTCGCACGGCCGGAGGCTAACCCCCACCCCCTCATCCCCCTGCGCTTGTCGATCTGCCTGGTCCCAGGCTCGTCAGATCGACAAGCGCTCGGATTGTGGGTGGGTGGGTGGGTCAGTGCTGGCCGATGGGGGCGCCGCCGGTGGAACCGCGTACGACGGCGACGACCCCGAAGATCGCCGCGCTCACGAGCACGATCGTGCCCCCGGGCGCGAGGCCCCAGATGCGTGCGGCCGAGAGGCCGATGATCACCGAGACCACGCCGACCGCGGCCGAGAGGAGGAGGGTCTGGATCTGCGACCTCGCGAGCAGTCGGGCCGACGCGACCGGGAGCACCATCAACGCCGCGACGAGCAGGACGCCGACGATGCGGGTGGCGGCGACGATGGTGACCGCGGTGAGTACGGCCAGGAGCGAGTTGAGCATCCGGACGGGCAGCCCCATGACCGCCGCGGATTCCTGGTCGAGCCCGATGGTGAACCAGGCCCGGTGGGCGAGCGCGACCGACACCACGATGAGCGCGCCGATGGCGAGGACCATCCAGGCGTCGCTGGAGGTGACGGTGAGGATGGATCCGAACAGGTACGGCACCACGTTGACGGTGATGCCGTCGGTCGCGGCGCGGCTCGCGAGCACCGCACCGCCCGCGATGCCGCCGTAGAAGAAGAGCGACAGGGCGAGGTCGCCGGAGGTGTTCCCCCGTGCGCGCAGCCACTCGACGGCGAGGGCGCCGAGCACCGCGACGGTGAGCGCGGTCCAGATCGGCGACACCGAGAGCAGGAGCCCGCCCGCGACCCCGGCGAACGCGAGGTGGCCGATCCCGTCGCCCATGAGCGCGAGGTGCTTGTCGACCAGGAATGTCCCGACGAGCGGCGCGCACGCCCCGACGATCAGGCCGATGACGAGCGCCAGTTGCATGTAGTCGCGGTCGAACGGCCACGGCAGCGGGAGGTTCACTGCAACTCCTCGAGCCAGAGCGGCAGGTCCTCGGCGTGGATGCCGAGGCTCACCCCGCGCGCGGCGAGATCGGCCGGGGTGCCGTCGAAGAGCACGCGCCGTTTGAGCACGATCACGCGGTCGAGGTCGGCCGCGACCGCGCCGAGTTCGTGCGAGACGAGCAACACCGTCGTGTGGTGTTCGCGCACGAGGTGTACGAGCGAGTCGCGGAAGAGCCGCTGGGATTCGGCGTCGACCCCGGCGACCGGTTCGTCGAGGATGAGCAGTTCCGGATCGGCGACCAGGGCCTTGGCGATGAGGGCCCGCTGTTGCTGCCCGCCGGAGAGTTCGGTGACGAGCCGGTTGGCGAGTTCCGTGAGTGCGACGGCACCGAGGGCGTGGCCGACGGCGTCCCGGTCGGCGGCCGTGGGTCGCCGCCACCACGCCCGGCGCGACATCCGGCCGCCGGCCACTACCTCGCGGACCGTCGTCGGGAGTTCGGGGGTGAGCCGGCCCCGCTGCGGCACATATCCGAGCCGACCCGGGACCGCGAGGTCTCGCGGCGCGTCACCGAAGAGTTCGACCGAGCCGGTCGCGGGCTCGAGCAGACCGAGCAGCATCCGCAGCAAGGTGGACTTGCCCGAGCCGTTGGGCCCCACCAACGCGACGAACTCGCCGGGCGCGAGGGTGAAACCGACGTCGTCGACGACGGTCGGCCCGTCGTACGCGAACGAGAGGCCGCGGGCCGCGAGCACCGGAGGTGGCGTAATGAGACTGATTCCCAATACTATCCTCTGGTCCTCCTGGGAACCATTCTCAGGCGCGGACGAGGGAGCCGAATGCGGAGGATCGCTGCACTCCTGGTGGTGACCCTGGTCGGCGCGGCCGGTTGCGGTTCACATCCCGGGGTCGACCGGTCTCGTCCCTCGGCGGTGGCCGCGTTCTTCCCGATCGCGGCGACCGTCGGCGAGCTCGGGGGACCGACCCTCGTGGTGCGGGACCTCACGCCGCCCGGTGTCGAACCCCACGACCTCGAACCCACGACGGATCAGGTCGACGCGATCCTCGACGCGGACTTCGTCGCGGTCATGGGCCACGGTTTCCAGCCGGCGATCGAACGCGTGGCTGCCCAACGCGATGCGGGGACCGTCGTGGTCCTGGACCGCCTGCGCCAGCCGTCGGATCCCCACGTCTGGCTCGACCCGGTGACGATGGCGCGGGTCATCCGGATCTTGGCCGATGGTCTGGCGCGCGCGGAGCCGCAGTTGCAGTCGGTGATCCGCGGCCACGAGCGTTCGACGCTCGCGTCCTTGCGGTCGCTCGACGCGGAGTTCGGGACGGGCCTGCGGCACTGCGACCGCCGCGTGTTCGTGACCGCGCACGACGCCTTCGGCCGCCTCGCGCGGCGGTACGGACTGCGCCAGGTGGCGATCGCGGGCATCGACCCGGAACAGGATCCCGATCCCCGCCGGCTCGCCCAACTGGCGGATCTCGTGCGGCGGGACCATGTGACGACGGTGTTCACCGAGGAACTCGTCTCGCCGCGCGTGGCGGAGACGCTGGCGCACGAGGCGCGGGTGAAGACGCGCGTGCTCAGCCCGATCGAGTCACCGCCGCGCGGTCGCCAAGGATTCGCCGGTTACGTCGCGGCGATGCGCCGCAACCTTGCCGCGCTGCGCGACGCGCTCGGTTGTCACTGACGTTGCGCGCTCGTCCGGCGGGATTCAGCCCGCGGGATGTGGATGGCCGAGCGCCTCGAGCGCGGTGACGATCCGGGACGCGGCGTCGTCGAGCGCCTCGGGCGCCGGTGACGGATCGGCCTGGGCGAAACTCAGCTGGCTCTCGGCATCGATCGCGACCACGTGCAGGTGTACGTGGGGCACCTCGAGCCCGGCGATGAGCAGCGCGACCCTGGTGGGCGAGAAGGCCGCCATCTGGGCCCGACCGATCTCCTGCGCGATGCGCATCAGGTGGGCGTTCTCGTCGGGTGGCAGATCGATCCAGTGGTCGACCTCGGCTCGAGGGACGACGAGGGTGTGGCCCGGTCGGAGCGGGTTGATCGAGAGGAACGCGACGCAATGATCGTCGCGCCAGACGAACCGGCCCGGAAGTTCGCCGGCGATGATGCGGGTGAAGATCGTCGTCATGGCCGCAGCTTCTCAGGTCTCCGGCCGAACCGCTCGGAGCCGGGAGAGTCCGAAGATCGCAGTACCGGCTCCGAGCCCGAGCGCCATGCTGACGAGCACGCGCGCGACGGCGGGGTCCAGGCGGCTCGGGACGAATGCGTGCGAGAGCGTGGCGACGTCGGCCGCCCCGCCGCTGACGAAGACGAACAGACCCGCGAGGACGAGGCCGGGCGCCGCCGCCCAACTCCCGCGCCGGGCCACCCACACCAGCGCGCCCACACACGCCAGGATCGCTCCTATCGACGGCAGCGACTCACCGACCTGCCCGCCGATCGACGAATCGGAGAACGGCCAACTGCCCCAGAGGTGCAGCGTTTCGGCCGCGGCCATCACCGCGAGGACCGCGCCGACGATCCGGGTGCCGCGAGGCAGCCGGCATCCGACGACCACTGCTACGGCCAGCGCGGCGGCGGCGATCCACCACGGCCAGGCTGCTGGTGGTGGTCGCCAGACGATTGCCCCGGCGATGACGGCGTGGCGGCCGTCGATCCGGAGCGGGATCGTCCACGTCGTGATGGTGTGCCCGCGGTCGGGGTGGCTGCGTACGGCAGGCGGCGTCGCGCCACCCATCCAGTGCACCCGGTGGTCGTGCCAGGTGACCGATCGCCGGGTCGAGATCCGCACCCAGCGCGGTGGCGGAATCCGGTCGACCGGCCGCATGTCCCCAGGGATCCGGGACCGGTTGAGGGCCACCGAGGGCGATGACCGGTTCTCCCAGACCCCGTGCGCGTCGATCCGCAGGTAGGGCTCGTCGCGGTATCCGACGACGACGACACGCGCCCCGCCGATCACGCGGAGCGATATCGACTCACGGTCCGGGGCGAGGGCGACCTCCGTCGCCGGGGTGGCGGGGACGACACCGTCGAGTCGGGTCGCGAAGTTGCTTGCCGGAGGACCGTTGACGCCGTGGGCACCGGCCGGGGCGGCGATGCCGATGGGGATCAGGAATGCTCCGATCGCGCCGAGGATGCGCGCCGAGGCGCGTCCCGCTCGGGCCGTCATGCGCTCCGGGCTGCGTGCACCTGCTCGAGGAGCGCCTCACGGGCGCGTGCCACCCGCGATCGGATCGTGCCGATGCGGACGCCGCAGATCGCGGCGGCCTCCGCGTAGGAGCATCCGACGAGTTGGGTGAGCACGAACGCCTCGCGCCGGTCGATGTCGAGACCGTCGATGAGCGACTGCAGCGCCAGCGCGGTGTCGACGGGCGATGTGTCGGTGGCGGTCGCCGCGGCCCGTTGCTCGGTCCGGCGCAGCCGGGTCTTGGTCCGGAGTGCGTCGGCGGCCGATCGACGGGCGATCACGAGCAGCCACGTGCGACCGCTCGCGTCCCCGCGGAACCGCGGCAGGGCGCAATAGGCGCGGATGAAGGTGTCCTGGACCACGTCCTCGAGGTCGCTGGCGTCCACCAGCGGGCGGAGGAACCGGGCCACTTCGGCCTGACCGAGCCGGATCGCGTCGGCCAGGGCGAGGTCGTCACCGTCGCGTGCGGCGAGCAATGAGATGGTGAGCCGATCCACGGGCGGCGACGTTACCGGGAAGCCGCCAGCAGCGGTATTCGGTCGGTCGCCGGAATACCTCGCCGAAAGATCTCGCGGAGAATCTTGGAGGTGACGGGAACCTTTTCGTCCCGCCGTTCGACTACCGCTGCATGGACTGCTCCGACATCAGGTCGTCGGTTTCGGCCTCGCTCGACGGCGAGGACCCCGGGTTGCCCGATTCCACCGTGCGCGAACACCTGGCCGGCTGCACGGCGTGCCGGGCCTACGGCGCCGATGTCTCGGACCTGCACCGCATCGTGCGGGTCCAGCCGGCCACTCCCGAGATCGACCGCACCCACACGATCCTGGCCGCCCTGCCGCGGCGCGACGAACCGTCGGCCGGCACGGACCACCTGCGCACGCTGCGGATCGCGACGCTCGTGATCGCGCTGGTGCAGCTGGTCGCCGCCGTGCCGCTGATCCTCGGCATCTCCGGTGCGATGGCCGGGATGGAGGACGACGCCCGCCACATCGGGGTCTTCTCCGCGGCTTTCGCGGCCGGATTGCTCGCCGTTGCGTGGCAGCCCGAGCGGGCGCGGGCACTGTTGCCGATGTTCGGCGTACTGGTGGTCGGGCTCGCCTGGAGTTGTTTCGACGATCTGCTGACCGGGCGCTCGATGCCGGGCACGGTAATCGCCCATGTTGCCGACGTCGCCGGATTCGCCGTCGTATGGCTGATCGCCCGAAGTCACGGCGAAGTCACCTCGGATTCCGGCAACCGACGCGCGGTGCTGCGATGAACCGCGTCCTGCGTCGCACCCGGCGTGCGTTGGTGTTCGTGGTCGTCACGTTCACGGTCCTGTTCGCGTTGGCGGCTCCTGCATTCGCGCATGCGGTCCTCGAGGAGACCACCCCGACGGCGGCGGCCTCCCTCAACACCGCGCCGAAGTCGGTGACGCTCACGTTCAGCGAACACGTCGACGTCCGGTCGGACGGCATCCGCGTGTTCGACCACAACGGCAACACGATCTCGACGGGGACGCCCCGGCATCCGAACGGCAACGGCGCCGTGGTGCAGGTCAGTCTCCCGAAGCTCGACAAGGGCCTGTACACGGTGGCGTGGCAGGCGACCTCGGCCGACTCGCACCCGATCCAGGGTGCCTTCACCTGGGGCTACCAGGCCAACGCGTCGGGGAAGGCCGCCGAGGCGCAGACCGCGAACGTGAGCAAGGCCGAGCACGGCGACCGCACGGTCGGAGTCCTCCTCGGCGTGATGCGCTTCGGCGTGTTCGTCGGGCTGGCCCTCCTGCTCGGTGCCGGCTGGTTCGCCGCTTACCTCTGGCCGGAAGGCCGCACCGCACTCCGCGTGCGCCAACTGCTGACGGGATCACTCGTCCTCACCTCCATCTGCACGGTCGGTGGCTTCCTCCTGCAGGGCCCGTACACCTCGGACAAGGGTCTGGGTCAGGTGTTCTCGACGAGCCAGATGTCGGCGGTGTGGGACACGCGCTTCGGCAAGGTGTGGGTGGCGCGCCTCGTGCTCCTCGTTCTCGCGGCCCTGGTGCTGCGCATGATGGTGCGCCACCGCGGACCGCTGCCCGGATGGTGGTTCGGGGTGGCGGGCGCGATCGGGCTCGCGCTCTCGGCCACTCCCGGGCTGGCGGGCCACGCGTCGACCGGTCGCTGGACCGCGCTCGCGCTTCCCGCCGACATGTTCCACGTGCTCGCGATGTCGGTATGGCTCGGTGGGCTGGTCATGCTCGCGATCGCCCGCACGGACGAACACTCCTACGCCCGCGTGGCGGAGCGGTTCTCGGGCCTCGCGCTCGGCGCGGTCGTCCTGATCACCGCCACCGGGACGTTCCAGGCCATCCGCCAGCTGCAGCCGTTCAGCGCGTTGTGGGACAGTGACTACGGTCGGATCCTCATCCTGAAGCTCGTCGGGTTCGCCGCGATCCTGCTGATCGCGGCGTGGAGCCGTCGTCTCGTCCACGGTCCGGGGCTGGGCATCGTCGGCAACGCGAAGAATCCGCAGCTGGCCGAGGTCGGCGCCGTCGTCCCCCCCGGCGGCGAGGTGCCCCGCGCGGTTGGCGTCGCGACGTTGGTGCGGGACGAACCCACTGTCCCACCGTCCGACGGGCACCAATCCCGGCTGAAGCGCAGCGTGCGCGGCGAGTTGGTGTTCGGGGCGGTCATCCTCGCGTTGACCTCCATGTTGGTGAACACGTCGCCGCCCCATAAGGTCGCGCCGAGTGGACCGCTCGAGGCGACCCTGGCCGCCGGACCGGTCTCGTTCGAGATCCACTTCGGACCCTCGGACTTCAAGAGCGGTCCGACCGCGGGCACGCCCAACCAGCTGCACCTCACCGTGCTCAACAAAGCCGGGGTGCCGCAGGACGTGGTGGAGATGAAGGCGACGTTGTCGTTGCCGTCGCGGGGTATCCCGCCGATCGCGGTCCCGCTCGAGCATCAGGACCGCGGCTTCTACTTCGGCGACGGCATCAAGGTGCCGTTCCCGGGGACCTGGCAGCTGAACCTCACGGCGTTCGTCACCGAAGTGAAGTCGGCCACCGCCTCGTCGCCGGTGCCGGTCGGCTGAGCCGGACCCTCCCACTCGCACTATCCGTCATCCATGACCAAAGGGGTAGCAATGATCCGCAAGACCTTGTTGGCTTCGCTCGCGTTCGGAGTCGCGCTCGTCGCGCTGCCGGCGATCGCGGGGGCGCACACCGAGATCACCACGAAAGGCAAGCTGTCGGCCGACGGAACGATCGCGGCCACGATCAACGTGGAAGAGGAGTGCTCCGCGCCGGGAACGGTCAAGGACGAGTTGCTGTTTCCCAGCTCTCCCGCGCTCGACAACGTGACGCCCGCGCCGCTGACGGGGTGGACCGCGCAAGTGGACAAGGACCCGACCACCGGTGCCGTATCGAAGATCACGTGGACCGGCGCTCCGGAAGCGGGGGCCAAGGAGATCCTGTTTCCGGTGACGTTCGGTACGATTCCTGCCTCGACCGACTCCGTCGTCTTCACGTCCGTCCAGACCTGTGCCGACGGTTCGGTCATCCGGTGGGTCGATCCCATCCCTGCCAACGGTGCGGAGCCCGAACACCCGACGCCGGTCCTCGAGCTGAGCAGCAAGCCGGCGGCGGACACGTCGAGCACCACCGCCGCGGCGACCACCACGAAGAAGTCGAGCGACAGCAGCTCCACCGGCGTGATCATCGGCGTCATCGCCGCGGTCGTCGTGGTCGGCGGCGGTATCGCACTCTTCGCCCGCAGCAAGAAGAAGTAGCGGGGCCGGTACCGCGGGCCGCGTGCGCTCAGGCGCAGCGGCGACACAGGCCGACGAGATCGACGCGGTGGTGCTGGGTGTGAAACCCGGTACTCCGCGCGATCTCGTCGGCTGCTTTCTGGACCGACTGCTCGAGCCGGCTCGATGCCGGTACGTCCTCCACGGTTCCGCACGCCGAGCAGATCAGATGGTGGTGATGTTCGGTGAGGTCCTCGGCCAGCTCGTACCGCGCGTGGTCGTCGGTGGTGACGATCCGGTGGACGACCCCCACCGTCTCCAGGACGAGCAGGTTGCGATAGGTGGAACTGGTGGCGAGATCCGCGGCGCGGTGTTGCATCTCCGGGATGGTGAGCGGGCGGGTCGCGCCGGCGAGGACGTCGACGATCGCGGACCGTCCGGCCGTGACCCGTTGCCCGGCGCCGCGGAGGCGGACCGCCACGGTGTCGTGCAGTTCGCGGTGCGCCTGCTTGCCGACCATGGTTCGAGATTAGCGACGCGCGGTACGGTCGCCGGCGTGGATGTCGACGCGGCCGAACGATTCCGGGCGCTGGTCGCGAGCGTGGACGAGGAACCGCCACTCGACGAGGGAGCGCTGCTCATCGCGGCCACGGCCACCGGGATCGACGTTGACATGTGGCTCACCCGCCTCGACGAACTCGCCGCGGCGGCGCTCGCGTTCGAGTACTGCCGCACCCCCGCCGGATTGGCCCGGGTGCTGTTCGTCGACTGGGCCTTCGCCGGGAACACCGCCGACTACGACGACCCGCGCAACTCCTTCCTGCCCGAGGTGATCGACCGGCGGCTCGGTCTGCCGATCGCGTTGAGCGTGTTGATGATCGAGGTCGGGCGCCGGATCGGGGTCGGACTACACGGCGTGGGGATGCCCGGCCATTTCCTCGTCGGGGTCACCGGGGCGCCGGACGAGTTCGTCGACCCGTTCCATGCCGGCGCGACGCTCGACCGCGCCGGCTGCCGGGCCCGGTTCGTCGCGATGTACGGCACGCAGGCCCGGTTCGCCGAGCACTTCCTGGACCCCACCGGCTCCCGGTTGATCCTGCTGCGCATGATCACCAACCTGCAGCACGCCTACGCGCGCCGCCGGTCCCCGGAGGCCCGGTTGGCCGCCCGTTTGCGGCTGGCGTTTCCCGAGATCCCGCCCGAGGAACGGGAGCGGACGGCGGAGGTGTTGGCATCAGTCGGTGCCACCGCGGACGCCGCGGCGGTCCTCGACGGGTTGGTGGCCGGTGGTGAAGGGGCCGACCGGGACCGGTGGGCCCGGTTGGCCACGGCGTACCGGTCGCAGTCGAACTGATGGCCACGCCCGAGGAGCGCACGGACGAGATCCCGATGTTCCCGCTCGGCTCGGTGCTGGTTCCCGGTCAGGTGCTCGCGCTCCAGGTGTTCGAACCGCGGTATCGCGCGCTGGTGGAGACGTGCGTCGAGACCGAAAGTCGCTTCGGCGTCGTCCTCATCGAGCGCGGTTCGGAGGTCGGCGGCGGTGACGTCCGGTTCGAGGTCGGGACCGCAGCCTGGATCGATCAACTGGCGTCCACCCCCGACGGGCGGTACCTGATGACCGCGATCGGGACCGATCGGTTCCGCGTGGTGGAGTGGCTGGCAGATGCTCCCTACCCGCGGGCGCGGGTCGAGATGCTCGTGGCCCCCGAGATCGGTGCCGACGCGCTCGAGCGGCGGGCCGCCGTGGTCGATGGGATGGAACGGGTCCTCGCCGCGGCCCGTGCGCTCGGGGTCGAGGTCCCCGACGCGGTGGACCTGGCCGACGACCCGGTGCAGGCCGGATGGGATGCGGTCGCACTGGCGCCGATCGGCCCGCTCGACGTCCTCGCGATCCTGCGGGAGGACGACCCGGTGACGCGGTTGGATCTCGTGGTCGCGGCCCTCGACGGGGCGGTCGAGATCCTCGAGTCGCGACTCATCTGACGCGCGCCCGGCGCCGCTAACGTCGACCGCATGGAGCCTGACGAAGCGACCCCGACCGGCGCGCCCGTGCCGCCCGACCTGAGCGTGCTCGACTCGCTGGAGTCGGAGTTGGCCGACATCGAACGGGTCGTCGAACGGATCGAGGCGGGCGACACCGAGGGACTCGAATCGGCGGTCGACATCCGCGCCGATGTTGGCGCCGATGTCGCCGAATCCGGACCGCTACAGTCCGACCCGCCGCCACGCGAGGAGCAAACAATGGGCTTTGGAATCGACAAGCTGGGTCACTGGACGGAGGGACCCGAGTTCAAGGTCGAGGCCGACCGTACGAAGGCGTACGCCGCCGCGACCAACGACCCGAACCCGGCTCACGTCGCCGGCGACGTCGCGCCCCCGGTGTTCGCGGTCGTGCCGATCTGGGACACGATGGCCGGCGCGATGGCCGGCATCGTCCCGCCCGAGGTCCTCATGCTCGTGGTCCACGGTGAGCAGGACATGCGCTTCCACCGACCGATCGTCCCCGGTTCGACGCTGCGGTCGAAGGCCGCGCCGATCGGTGTGCACGTGAAGCCGAATGGCACCTCGGTCGTGGTCAAGGTCGAGACCAGCGACCAGGACGGCAACCTCGTCGTGGAGCAGTACATGACGTCGTTCTTCCGCGGCGTGAGTGAGGGGGAAAGCGCGGGCGAAGAAGCGCCGACCCACAAGCTCGACGCCGCGACCAAGGCATCGGATCCGGTGGCCGTGGTCACCCAGACCCTCGACACCGACCAGACCTACCGCTACGCCGAGGCCTCCGGTGACAACATGCCGATCCACCTCGACGCAGAGATCGCGAAGTCGGTCGGGCTGCCCGGCATCATCATCCACGGACTCTGCACGATGGCGTTCACCTCGGTGGCCGCCGTCGCCGAACTCTGCGGTGGCGACTCCCGCCGGCTGCGTCGGCTCGTCGTCCGCTTCTCGCGGCCGGTGCTCCCCGGCCAGGAGATCACCTCCACCTTCTGGGCTGCGGGCGAGCTGGCCGGCAACGCCGTCTTCGGCTTCGAGACCCGCAACGGCGACGGCGAGGTCGTGATCAAGGACGGACTCGTCGAGGTCGCCGGGTAGTCACGGGAAATCGTCCGGTGGCCACGGTGCGGTTACGGCTCTTCGCCGCCGCGCGCGAGGCCGCGGGGACGGGCGCGGTCGAGGTCGAGGCCGCGACCGTGGGCGAGGTGCTGGCGATCGCACGCGAACGGTTCGGCGCGCCGTTCACCGCGGTCCTCGCCGGATCGCGTGTCTGGGTCGACGGCGACGAGCCGGTGGCGGGTGACGCCACGTCACTCGAGACCGGTGCCGAGGTCGCCGTGCTCCCGCCCGTCAGCGGCGGGTGAGGCCGCGCCGGACGGTCACGACTTCGGCGGACGCGGGAAGAAGCCGCTGGTGCGCCGGACGTACTCCGGGTAGCCCGGGCGCCGCTTGGCCATGGTGCGCTCCAGCATGGGGACGCCGGAGACCCGGGCGAGCAGGACGTTCATGACCAGGGCACCCACGAGTCCGACCGCGCCGATCCCGGTTTCGGCCGCGACCAGGGCGATGCCCCACCACACGCACGCGTCGCCGAAGTAGTTGGGGTGGCGCGTGTAGCGCCAGAGGCCGCGGTCCATCACCTGGCCGGCACTGGCAGGGTCGGTCTTGAACCGCGCCAGTTGCGCGTCGCCCACGGTCTCGAATCCGAAGCCGACCAGCCAGAGCACGGTGCCGAGCGCCGCGAGCACCCCGAGATCGGGGGTGGCGCGGACCTGCCCGAGTTGCGCCGGCAGCGAGACGATCCACATCAGCCCACCCTGGAGGAGGAAGACCGTGACCAGACTCACCGCGGGGAAGCGGGCGCCGTACTTGCGCCGCATCGCCTGGTACCGGAAGTCCTCGGGGGCACCGCGCTTGCGCCACGCCAGGTAGCCCGAGAGCCGCAGGCCCCAGATGCTCACCAGCGCCACGAGGAGCCACTGACGCGCGTCGAGGCCGTCGGCGATGGCGCGGCTCACCCAGACCACGACGACGAAGCCGAGCGGCCACACGGGGTCGACGATCGACGCGTCGTGCCACGCGAGTGACACCAGCCACGTGCCGACCATCAGCACGACGATCGCGACCGCCGCGCCGAGCATCACCTCTCCGGTCATCGGTCCCCCTCCACTTCGGCTCGCCCGCTCGCACTCCTGACGGTCGGACCTCCATGCTGCTCGCTCCCGGTCGGGGACGGGGTCGGGGTCCGTAGGTCGTCGACGGCTACAGGAGTTCGAGGGTACGCGCCCGGTCGAAGCGCGCGGCGACGTCCGGCCAGTTGACGATCCGCCAGAACGCCTCGACCCAGTCGGCCTTCACGTTGCGGTACTGCAAGTAGTAGGCGTGCTCCCACATGTCGAGGACGAGGAGCGGCGGCGCACCCTGGCCCACGTTGCTCTGGTGGTCGTAGATCTGTTCCACGATGAGGCGCTGGCCGAGGGGTTCCCAGGTGAGTGCGCCCCACCCGGATCCCTGCACGTTGAGGGCGGCCTGGGTGAGCTGGTTGCGGAAGTGCTCCAAGCTCCCGAACCCGTCGTCGACCGCGGCCGCCAGTTCGCCTTCGGGCGCGCCCCCGCCGTCGGGCGAGAGGTTCTCCCAGAACATCGAGTGCAGGACGTGACCGGACAGGTGGAAGGCCAGGTTCTTCTGGAGCTGGTTGATCGATCCGTAGTCGTCGGACGTCCGGGCCTCGTCGAGTTTGTCGAGGGCGGCATTGGCGCCGGCGACGTACGCCGCATGGTGCTTGTCGTGATGGAGTTCGAGCACCTCGGCGGAGTAGCTGGGCTCGAGCGCAGCGAGGTCGTAGGGAAGTTCGGGCAGGGTGTAGGTGGGCATCACGTTGCTCCAGTCCGGGGAGGCAGGCTCGTTCCGAGTCGCGGGGTAGCCTCCCACCAATGACCGAGCACCCTCGCCGCATTGATCGTGTCCTCGCCGAGAACTACCTCGCCGGGATCGCCGACCACTCGGTCGACGACCTCCACACCATGGAGCGCGAGGCGCTCGAGATCGAGACGGAGATCTCCTACGTCCGCCGGCTCGCCCAGGGTCGCATCGACATTCTCGAGGCCGAGCGGGACCGCCGGGCGGCCGGGGGTTCACTCGGGGACCTGATCGCCGCGCTGCCGAAGATCCTGGCCGACGACGGGCGCAGCGGCCAGGCCACCACCCGGGCGCAGCCGCTGCTGGCGCCGTCGGGCTCCATCGAATGGAACCGTGGCCTCGAACGGCTGGTCTCCGACGCGACCCTGCTGAACCTGCCCACGATCAGTGACGCCGAACTGCAGGCGACCCTCAGCCAGCTCCGGGAGCTGGAGAAGGATCTCTCGTTGCGCCGCCGCGCGCTGCACGCAGTGATCGATTCGCTGACCCACGCGATCGCCGAGCGGCTGGCTGCGAACTCGACCGGATGAGCGCCCCGACCGACGCGGTCGAGGCGCGCCTCCGTGATCTCGGCGAGTTCATCCGGGACCAGCGCCGGAACGATCGCCTCTCCCTGCGCAAGCTGAGTGAGTTGGCCGGGATCTCGAACCCGTATCTCAGCCAGATCGAGCGCGGCCTGCGCAAGCCTTCGGCCGAGATACTTCAGGGCATCGCCAAGGGTCTGCGGATCTCGGCGGAGTCGCTCTACGTCCGGGCCGGGATCCTCGACGAGAAGCCCGATTCCGACCTCGTCGCCGCGATCATGGCCGACCCCACCCTCACCGAGCGCCAGAAACAAACCCTGGTAGATGTGTACAACTCTTTCCAGGCCCCGAAATAGGCGCCGACGGGTCCCGGCCTCCCGGCAGGGTGCAACCGGCTCCCGAGCCGGAGCGCAGCGGAGGCGAGCAGCCCGGGAGCGAGCCCCCCGTGAGGCATGACGCGTCGGAGGCCGAGCGGACGGGCAGAAAAGGCGGCCGGGAATGGTCGCGAGGGGCCCAGGGTTAGGATCGAAGACCCCATGTCAGTGCGCCGTCTCGCCGTCCTCTCCGTTCACAGCTCCCCGCTCGCGCAGCCCGGCGCGGGTGACGGTGGGGGCATGAGCGTCTACGTCCGGGCGCTGGCCTCGGCGCTGGCGCGGGCGGGCGTGGAGTGCGACGTCCTGGTGCGGCGGGAGCATCCCGGCGAACCGGATTCGGTCGAGGTGGAACCCGGATTCCGGGTCGTGCACCTCGATGCAGGCCCGGCGGCACCGGTGTCCAAACACGAACTCATCGAGCTGGTGGACCCGATGGTGGCGGCCACCCTCGATCTCGTCGCCGACGGTGTGACCTATGACGCGGTCCACGCGAACTACTGGGTGTCGGGCGCGGTCGGTCACCGGCTGAAGCACGCACTCGACATCCCGCTGGTGGCCACGTTCCACACGCTGGCGCGGGTGAAGGCGGACGCCGGGATCGACGACGACCCGGAGCTGCGGGCGCGGATCGAGCACGAGATCATCGCCTGCGCCGACCTCATGCTCGCGTCGACCGGCTCCGAGCGGGACCAGCTCGAGCAGCTCTACGGCGCCGCGGCCGAGCGCATCGAGATCGTCCCGCCGGGGGTGGACCACGAGATCTTCCACCCGGTCGACGCGCCCACGCGCGCGCGTGAACGCCGGTCCCTCGGTCTGGGTCCGGCGCCGGCCCTCCTGTTCGCCGGCCGGATCCAGCCGCTGAAGGGCGCCGACCTCGCCGTCCAGGCGCTCGCCGAACTGGGGGATTCCGATGCGGTCCTGCTCGTCGTCGGCGGCCCGAGTGGGCCCGACGGTGAGGCCGAACTGGCCCGCCTCCACGAGCTCACGACCAAGCTCGACCTCACCGACCGGGTCCGGTTCGTGCCACCCCGGGCGCACTCCGAGCTGGCGCGGTACTACCGGGCCGTCGACGTGTGCCTGGTCCCCAGCCACAGCGAGTCGTTCGGGCTGGTGGCCCTCGAAGCCTCTGCCTGCGGGACGCCGGTGGTGGCCGCCGCGGTCGGTGGACTGCAGTCGCTCGTGGACGACGGCGTCACCGGGTTCCTCGTCGACAGCCGGGACCCCGCCGACTACGTGGCCCCGATCGAGGCGATCCTGGGCCGGCCGGAGATGGCGCAGTCGATGCGGCTCGCCGCCGAGCGTCGGGCCCGCCGATACGGCTGGAGCATGACGGCGGCCCGGCTGCGCCGGCTCTACACGGACCTGCTCGCCCGCGAGCCCGTGTCGTGTCGCTGACGCCCGACCCGGAAGCACTCGCGGCGGTCCACCAGCTGGTCGACACGCACCTCTTCGGTCCGATCGCGGCGGAGCCTGCGGTCCAGCACGTCGAGTACGACCCCGAGCTGCGCCGCTGGTACGTCCGCTTCGGGTGCGACGGCCGGGACGCGGCCACCATCTACTTCGACCTGCACCAGCGGACGCTGCGCTACGAGCTGTACTTCCTGCCGGCCCCGGAGGACGAGACGCGACTGCCCGCACTCCACGGCTGGTTGCTCCGGCGTAACCACGATCTCTACGGTGCGCGCTTCTCACTCGGCCCCGACGGCGACGTGTACCTCACCGGTCGGGTGGCGATCGAGCACCTCACCGAGGAGGAACTCGACCGGATCATCGGCGTGCTGTTCGACCTCACCGAGCGCTGGTTCCAGCCGGCGATCACCATCGCCTATCGCTGAGCGCCGGTAGTTCGTCTGTATCATTCCGTTGCCTTTGGTTGCATTGAGTTGCGTTCAATAGCCATCGCCTCGTAGAGTCACGCCCCTCACCACCGACGGGTGGCGGGAAACTGAGAGTGGGCCCGAGGTTCGAGCGGCCGCTTCGCTCGGGGAAGTGCGAAGCGACGGCGTGCGCCTCGGGCCTCCTCGCGTCTCCCCGTTTGCCCGTCTCCCCGTTGGGGCGCGAACCCGGCCGTAATCTGATCCGGTGGAACACATGGCGGTCCTCGGCGGCGGACGGATGGGGACGGCCCTGGTCGCCGGACTCCTCGACTCGGGCCTGGACCCCGAGCAGGTCGCGATCGCCGAGCAGGACCCGGGCCGCCGCCGTGAACTCGAAGCCGAGTTCGCCGGGATCCGGGTCGCCCCGAGTGCCTCGTGGGTCGTGGGTGACGCCGATGTGATCGTCGTCGCGGTCAAGCCCGGAGATGTGGGCACCGTGCTCGAGGGCGCGCGGCCGACCCTGCCGGACGGTGCGCTGGTCGTGTCGATCGCCGCGGGGGTCGGGATCGCGGCACTCGAGGCCGCGGTGCCGGGCCGCCCGGTGGTGCGCGCCATGCCCAACACGCCCGCGCTGGTCCGCGAGGGCGTCGCTGCGATCGCGGGCGGCACCCTCGCCACGGAGTTGCACCTCGAGACCGCGCGTCGCCTCCTCGCCGCCGTGGGAACCGTCGTCGTCGTCCCCGAACGACTCCTCGACGTCGTCACCGGCCTGTCGGGGTCCGGCCCGGCCTATGTGTTCCTGGTGGCCGAGGCACTGATCGAGGCGGGTGTCCTCAACGGTCTGCCCCGGGACGTGGCGACGACGCTCGTCCACGGGACGATCCGGGGTGCCGGGGTGATGTTGACCGACAGTGGCGACACGGCCGAGCAGCTCCGCGCGGCCGTGACCTCACCCGGCGGAACCACCGCCGCGGGACTCCGCGCACTCGAGCAGCACTCGGTGCGCGCCGCGATCCTCGACGCGGTCTCGGCCGCGACCGAACGGTCCCGCGAGCTGGGCGCGACCTGACCCGGTGGTCGCGGTTCCGAGGCGGAACCCGCCCCGGTGAGCCAGTACGGTCGACGGCGTGCCGGCCCCCGATTGCGTCTCGTTCCTGTCGGACTACGGCCACGTCGACGAGTTCGTCGGGGTCTGCAAGGCCGTGATGCTGGGTCTCGAACCGACGCTCACGATCCTCGACGTCACCCACGACATCCCCGCGCACGACATCCGCGCCGGTGGCCTCGCGCTGGTGCGGGCGGTCCAGTACCTCCCGGATGGCATCGTGCTCGCGGTGGTCGATCCCGGCGTGGGGACCGAGCGCCGGTGCGTGGCGGTCGAGACCGAGTCTGGCACCTTCCTCGGGCCCGACAACGGTCTGCTCGCGCCGGCGGTCGCCATGGTCGGGGGTGCCCGCCGCGTGGTGTCGCTCACCAACGAGGAGTACCAACTCGCAGCACCCGGGCCGACCTTCGCGGGTCGGGACGTGCTTGCCCCGGCAGCCGGGTTCCTGGCTCGGGGCGTCGGGCTCGACGACCTCGGCGACCCGGTCGACCCGGCCGGGCTCACTCCCGGGTTGATCCCGCTGCCGAACGTCGAGGACGGCGCGCTCGTGGGTGAGGTGTGGTGGGTCGACCGCTACGGGAACTGCCAGCTCAACATCGGTCCCGACGAACTCGCGGCGCTCGGCGCGCATCCGGGCGACTCGTTCGAACTCCGGCTGCACGGCGGCTCCCGTCCGGCGCGCTGGGTGCGGACCTACGCCGACGCCAAGCCGTCGGAGTTGGCCCTGGTGGTCGACTCGTACGGGCTCGTCTCGGTCGCCCTCGATCGCAGGTCGGCCGCGTCCGAATGCGGCCTCCATGCCGGTGCCGCGGTCACCATCGTCCCCCCAGGAGAGCGTCCATGAGACCGGGTACCACGATCGCGATCGTCGCGCTGCTGGTGTTGATCCTCACCGCCGGGCTGCTGCAGTTCGTCGTCCACCTGAACCCGTAGGCGCGGCGCGCGCCGCGCCGAGTCAGAGCGAGCAGTGGCGGACCGAGTCGATTCGGACCGCGCCGGGTCAGACCGCGCCGACGGCGCTCACCGCGACCGGGTTGGTCGTCGGCTCGGGGCTCCCGCCGGCGGGTTCCTCGCTGATAGCGAGCCGGTCGGCCTGGCTCGGGATGTGGAAGCGATGCCCGCTCGGGGAGCGACCGAGGAGTCCGACCGAACGCATCGGTGAGGTGGCGGACGGTTGGCTCCAGAGTTGATAGATGTGACCGGGCGCGGGCGCGGGCAGCGATGCCGTGCGGACCTCGCCGGAACCGTCGCTCGCCACGCGGATGACCACCGCGGTCCGGCCGTCGGGCGAGCGCAGCGCGACGTTGCGGGCGGGGGAACCGGAGTCCTTCAGGATCACGCTGCCGATCCCGATGGCGGTGCCGACCACGATCAGCACGGCGGCTGCGACCGCGACGAGTCGCCGCCAGGTGGTCGCGGGGCGCTTGGATGCGAACGCGGTCATCGAGACCACATTGTCCGCGGTCTCGGGATCGGGCGTCTCGGGATCGGGGGTCTCGGGATCGGGGGGCGCGGTCGCAGCGTCGAGGGTGAGGTCCTGGGCCATCTCGGCGCGCAGCGCGTCCCACGTCGCTTCGCTCGGACGCGGTGAGGCGTGGCTGATCCACGCGACCGCATGCTCCAACTGGTGGAGTTCGGCCCGCGCGTCGAGATCCTCGAGGACGAACGCCTCGACCTGCTCCCGCTCGTCGTCGTCGACCGCGCCGAGCGCGAACGCGCCCAACAGTTCGCGGAGTTCTTCGGGGGTCAGTCGTTCGTCCACTGTTGCTCCCCGAGATCGGCGGCCACGAGGCGGTCGCGCATCCGACCGAGACCGGCCCGGATACGACTCTTCACGGTACCTTCCGGCACCCCGAGGATGATTGCGACGTCCTTGTACGGATGGTGGCCGTAGTACGCGAGTTCGATCGCTTCCCGTTCACCGTCCGGCAATCCGTCGAGGGCCTCGCGGAGGTGGTCGGCGATCGCCGTGTCCCAGACCTCGGCGGCCACGGGGTCGGCGTCGGTACGGTCGGCCGGTGCGGTGCGGGTCTCGAGTCCACGGCGGGACACGTCGCTGCGGATCGCGTCGATGGACCGGCCGTTGGCCTCCATGAGGAGGAAGGACCGGAGCGCGCCGCGTTCGGGGTTGAAGCGCTCGGGTGCCCGCCACAGTCGGAGGAAGACCTCTTGGAGGACCTCCTCGGCGAGGGCTGGTGCCTGGGTCACGCGCCGCGCCACTCCGAGCACCGCGCTCGAGTGTCGCCGCCACAGGATCTCCACGGCCTCGGCGCGCCGCCGGGTGACCTCGACGACCAAGGCTGCGTCGTCGAGTTCGTCGAGTCGGCGGGCATCGGCGAAGTCGTCGCTCATGTCGACGGGCCGGACGAGTGGACGATGGTCACGTCAATGGTTCGGAGCCGAAGCCGGTCACGGATGATGACGCAGAGTAGATCCGGTTCAGAAGATCCGGTACGGCCCCTGCGCGTAGGTCCGTGAGGCACTGAGTCGGGATGCCCCGAGGCGGTGACTGCGGTGATGATGGCGGTGCGGCGACCGGGTGGGCCGCGTGCTGTTCGGCATCCAGCCCTCGAGCGTCAGCGCGCCCGGCACGGCGGCCAGCGGCAGCCAGACCGGCGGCGGGGGCGGAGGAGGTGCCGGGACCGCGGCCGGCGCAGATTGCGCCGACCGCGGCCGTCCCGGCGACGAGGTGCCGGCCGCAGGTGCGGACGTGCTTGGGGCGGGCTGGGAGGCTGATTCCATGAACACCTCGGAGACGAAGAACGTCCCGTTGGCGTTCACTACGCCCACGCCCACGTACCGGAACCCCGGATCTGTGAGATTTCTGTAGTGCTCGGGTGATGCGACGAGCGCGTTGTGGATCGCATCCACGCTCGGTCCTCGCCCCACGTTCTCGCCGAGTCGCACCCATTCGGGGGGCGCGCCGTCGGAGAGATTCGAGTGGCTGATGTCGCCGACGGCCGCCATGTGCTCGGCCCATGCCTGCGCTTTCGCGACGAGCGTGCCGTTGACGCTCAAGCTGGGCAGTCCCAGCGAGGCGCGCAGCCCGTTCGTGCGCCCGACGAAGTCAGATGCGGCCCCCGGATCGCTCGCAGCCCCCGCCGACGACGACGGAATCCAGAACGAACCAACAACCGTGACCACGACGAGTACGCCGTATACCGCCTTTCGGAATCGCATCGGTGCCTCCCATTTCGCCCCGTTGATTTCCGATTTCTGTGTTCGGATGCAGTCATCGGCGTCGGGCGGCGCAGGCTTGAGCGCGTCTTTCGGGTTTCCCGACGAATCGCCCTACGCTCGACCCATGCGGCTCGACGCGAGGGAGCTCCCGGTACTCGCGGCCGCCGATGTCGTGGTTGCGGGTGGTGGGCCGGCCGGACTCGGAGCGGCGCTCGCCGCGGCCCGCACGGGGGCCCGGGTGGTGCTCGTGGAGCGCTACGGATTCCTCGGCGGGAACTTCACCGCGGCATCGGTCGGCACGATCTGCGGCCTGTATCTCGACACCGGGTCGGAGTTCGACTTCGTCGTCGGCGGCATCGCCCGCGAGTTCGCGGATGCGCTCGCCGCGGGTGGGGCCGGTGTGGGCCCGGTGCCGTTCAAGCGCACCGCGGTCTTCGTCTATGTGCCGTGGGCCGCGAAACGGTTGGCCGACCGGCTGGTGGGTGAGACGGAGACGATCGACCTGCTCCTGCACACCTTGGTGGCCGGCGCGATCGTCGAGGGCCAACAAATGCGCGCGCTGGTCGTCGCCACCAAGCGCGGTCTCCAGGCCGTGACCGGTTCCGTCTTCGTCGACTGCACCGGCGACGCCGACGTCGCCACGTTCGCGGGCATCCCCACCGTGTTGGGCGACGCCGGCGCGCGGCAGCACGCGTCGATGCAGTTCGTGTTGCAGCACGCCGACCCCGAGCGCGCGATGGCGGCCATCGCGTCGCTCGGACCGGCGATCGATGCCTACGGCGCCGGACTCTCCCGTGACGGCGGCGCGCTGATCCCGACGCTCCGCCCCGGCGAGTTCATCGGCGCGATGACGCGGGTGCGCGATCGGGACGGCTCGCCCATCGACAGCACCGATGTGCGCGCCGCGACCCGGGGTGAACTCGAGGGTCGACGGCTCGCGGAGGAAGCGGCGGAGTTCGTCCGCGCGCACGTCGACGGGTTCGGCGACGCGTTCCTCGCCGACACCGCGACCACGTTGGGAGTCCGAGAGACCCGCCACATCGTCGGTGCGGCAACCCTCACCGGTGCCGATGTCGCGTCCGGTGCGACGCAACCGGACGCGATCGCACGCGGCGCCTGGCCGCGGGAGTACCACGTACACGACCGGTCGACGGAGTACGAGTTCCTCGACCCGGGGCTCGCGTACGACATCCCCTTCGGTGCGTTGCGGGCGCCGGAGGTGGTGAACCTGCTCGTCGCTGGTCGGTGTATCTCGGCCGATCACGATGCCCTCGCGTCGACCCGCGTGATGGGCCCGTCGATGGCGATCGGTCAGGCCGCCGGGACCGCGGCGGGGCTGGCCGCCCGATCCCGGACGACGCCTGATCGCGTCGACATCACCGAACTCCAGGCCGAGTTACGGTCTGCCGGGGTGCTGCTGGGTTGAGCGCCGACGGTGGGAATCGGCCGCCACCACGGCTGCCACCCGCCATCGGAAAGCTGACAGACTCTCCCGCCGTGAACCTGGTCTCGATCCTGTTGCGTCATGCCGAACCTCGCCCGGACGCAATCGCGCTGGTCGACGGGGCCCGGGAGGTCTCGTTCTCGGAACTCGAGGGGATCGCGGCGACCGCCGCCGGTGCGCTGGCCCGCATGGGCGTCGATCCGGGGGACCGGGTGGCCATCGCCGCGTGGAACGATCTCGCCTTCGTGCAGGCGTATCTCGGTGCGCTCTGGTGCGGCGCGGTCGCGGTCCCGATGAACCCGGGTGCACCGGAGGTGGCCCACCAGGCCGAGGTCGAGCGGGTCGGCGCCAAGGTCGTCGTCTGCGGCCCGGGCGTCGAGCATCTCGCGGCGCTCCCCGGTGCGGTGGCCGCGAGTGCGCTCGCCGCCGGTGAACCGATGCAGGCCGAGGTCGAGCGCGACGACGCCGAACTCGCCGTGCTGCTGTTCACATCGGGGACGGCCGGCGCGCCGCGCGCGGCGATGCTGACCCACGGGAACCTCGCCGCCAACATCGGTCAGGTGCAGACGCACCCGGGCCTGCAGGTCGGTCCCGACGACATCGGCCTCGCGACGCTGCCGTTCTTTCACGTGTTCGGACTCAACGTGGGGTTGGGCGTCGCGCTCTCGGGTGGGATGCGGTCGGTGCTCCTCCCGCAGTTCGACGCCGCGCGCGCGGTGGAACTCATCCGCGCCGAGCGGGCGACGATCGTCGCCGGGGTCCCGGCGATGTTCTCGGCGTTCCTCGAACTCTCCGAGACCGACGCTCCGCCCGACGCGTTCACCACGATCCGGCTCGCGGTGTCCGGGGCCGCCGAGCTGCCTGCCAAGGTCGGCGAGCAGTTCCGCGCTCGCTTCGGCGTGACGATCTACGAGGGGTACGGGCTCACGGAGGCCGCGCCGATCGTGTCGACGACCGCGGTCGACCGCAGCCCGCGCTGGGGTTCGATCGGCCCGCCGCTGCCGGGCGTCGAGGTGCGGTTGGTCGATGCTGACGGCAGCGATGCCGCAGTGGGGGATCCCGGCGAGATCTGGGTCCGGGGCGCCAACGTGTTCGCGGGCTACTGGAACGACCCCGAAGCGACCGCCCGGGTGTTGCACGACGGTTGGCTGCGCACCGGCGACGTCGCGGTGGCCGACGACCAGGGCTTTCTCAGCCTGGTGGACCGCATGAAGGACCTCATCATCGTCTCGGGGTTCAACGTGTACCCGGCGGAGGTCGAGGAGGCGCTCACCGAGCATCCCGACGTCGTCGACGCGGCGGTCGTGGGCGTTCCGAGCCCGAGGACGGGTGAGGCGATCGCCGCGTTCGTCGTGCCCCGGCAGGGGAGTACGCCGACCCTCGCGAGCCTGCGTGATCATGTCGCGCAACGGCTGGCGCGCTACAAGGTGCCCACGAGCGTCGAACTGCTCGCGGAGTTGCCCCGGAACCAGGCGGGCAAGGTCCTACGGCGCGAACTCGCCGGACGCGGCTGACATCGCGTCCGCGTCCGCGTTCTCGGGCGACTCGGGGGCCGGCGCCCCGGTCGGTCGTACCGCCGATGCCGCCACCAGGAATCCGGCGTAGATCACGCTGATCCCGATCGCGAGCGAGATGACGAACGCTTCGTCCTTCCCGGCGATCCCCTGGATGAGGCCTCCGCTCGACAACACGAGCGTCCCCGACGCGATGAGCAGGTTGGCGCCGGCGCGTCGCCCGTTGCCCGGGATGGTGCGGTGGCGTCCGAACCGCCAGGCCGACAGCAACGCACCGCCGATGATCACCATGGCGCCGAGACCGTTGCCCACCCCGGCGAGCACTCGCGGGAATACCCCGAAGACGTCCTTGCCGACGGGGATGGCGGTGCCGTGGACGGTCTCCATGGGGGCCGCGAGCAGCACCCCGGTCGCGACGCCCGAGACGAAGATCAGGATCCGTTCGACCCGCCGGGCGCGTGCGATCGGCGCCAGCAGGTACACCGTCCCGAGCGCCAGCCACGGGACGGCCAGCACCGCGCCCAGGAGGTAGAAGACCCGGAACGTGCCGTTGTCCCATCCCGTCGACGCGCCGGTGGCCAACGCGGCCGAGGCGAGGGCGACGAAGGCGAGGGCGATGGTCCAGACCCGGTCCTGGGGACGGTGGTCCCGGGTCGCCCGCACGAGGGTGGCCTGCGCGAAGAGGGTGGCGACGGCGGTGGCGAGAAAGGCGAGGCCGACAACCATGGCCCGGCGAGCGTACCCGCCCGCTTGTGAAGAACGGCACGAACCCGGTGTAGTTTGGGCATCCTCGGCCGCGGCAGGATGCCGTGAGCCCCGACGAGATGGGTCCCGGTGGCACAACGATCCGGTCCTCAGAGCAACGCTCGGAAGATCCCGAGTGCCGCGGTCGCCCGCCTCCCGCTGTACTACCGCGCCCTGGTCGAGACCGCGGACGACTCGATCGACACCGTCTCGTCCGAACGCCTGGCCACCATGGCCGGCGTCAATGCGGCACAAGTGCGCAAGGACCTCTCCTACCTCGGCTCCTACGGGACGCGCGGCGTCGGGTATGAAGTGCCCTTTCTGCTCGATCGCATCTCGCGTGAGCTCGGCCTCACCCACGACTGGCCGGTGGCCATCGTCGGCGTCGGCAACCTCGGTCATGCGCTGGCCAACTACGTCGGCCTGACCGAGCGCGGGTTCCGGGTCCTCGCCCTCGTCGATGCCGATCCGGCGAAGGTCGGGGCCGAGGTGGGTGGCCTCCGGGTCGAGTCGCTCGACGACCTCACGGGCATCGTCCGGAGTCGGGGCATCACGATCGGGATCATCGCGACCCCTGCGGTCGCGGCCCAGGACGTGGCTGACGAACTGGTCGCCGCAGGGGTGCAGTCGATCCTCAACTTCGCGCCGGCCGTGATCTCGGTGCCCGAAGGGGTGTCGGTCCGGAAGGTCGATCTGGCGACCGAACTGCAGATCCTCTCCTTCTACCAATCGCACCGCCGCCTCAAGGAGCGGGCGTCGTGAGCGACGGGTCGGTGGAACGCCCGAACCTCGTGGGGTATCCGGCCAACTTCCTCGTGGCGGGTCGGCGGTGTCTCGTGGTCGGGGCGGGTCGGATCGCGGCGCGCAAGCTCGACGGGTTGCTCAAGGCCGGGGCGGTTGCTGTGGTGGTTGCTCCCGAGGCGGTCGAGTCGATCCGTGAACTCCACCGGACGGGCCGGATCGAGTGGCGGTCGCGCGGCTTCGTCCCCGAGGACCTCGACGACGTGTGGTTGGCGATCACCGCCACCGCCGACGCCGCCGTGAACCAGGCGGTGTTCGACGCCGGTGAGGCCCGCCGGGTGTGGGTCAACTCCGCCGACGACCCGAAGAACTGCTCGTTCACGCTGATGGCCACCGTGCGCCAGGGCGATCTGGTGGTCACCATTGGGACGAATGGGCGGAGTCCGGCGCTGGCGACGTTCCTCCGGGACCACGTGAGCCACGAGATGGGCCCCGAGTACGAACGACTCCTCGAGATCCTCTCGGAGGCCCGGGAAGCCTTTCGGGCCTCCGGGCGTTCCAGCGAGGACGCCGATTGGCAACGCGCCTTCGATTCCGGCATTGTCGAGATGGTTCGGTCCGGTCGTGAGGCCGAAGCAAGGGAGTTGCTCCGCTCGTGTCTGTGATCGTCGTCGGGTTGAACCACCGGACCGCTCCGGTCGAACTCCGTGAGCGCGTCGCGGTCCCGTCCTCGCGGATGGTGAAGGCACTCCACGATCTCTCGAGCCGCGAGCACCTGGCCGAGGTCGTCCTCCTCTCCACGTGCAACCGCACCGAGATCTACGCGCGGTCGACCAAGTTCCATTCGGCCGTCTCGGACGTGCTCGACTTCCTCGCGGAACAGGGCAGCGCTCCACCCGAGGACTTCTCCGAACATCTCTACACGTATTACGACGACAGTGCGGTCAGCCACCTGTTCGGTGTCGCCGCGGGGCTCGACTCGATGATCCTGGGCGAGGGCGAGATCCTCGGCCAGGTCCGGTCCGCCTGGCAGCTGGCCGACGACGAGGGCGCGTCGGGCCAGGCGATGGCGCGGGTCTTCCGGCACGCGATCGAACTCGGCAAGCGGGTCCGGACCGAGACCGCCATCGGTAGCCGCGCGCTCTCCATCTCGTCGGCCGCGGTCGCGCTCGCGGAGCGGACCATGTTCTCGCTCCGCGGTCGGTCGGTCCTCATCCTCGGCGCCGGTGACGTCGCCGAGGGCCTCGGACGCGCGCTCGTGAGTGCGGGCGCCGGTGAGGTGACCGTCGCGAACCGCACCCACGCCCGCGCGGTTGCACTGGCGGAGAAGTTGGGCGGACGCGCGGTGCCGCTCGGCGACCTCCCCGACGTGCTCACCGCCGTCGACGTCCTGCTCACCGCGACCGACTCCACCGAGGTCCACGTGGAGCGGGCCGACGTGGAAGCGGTCATGGAACGGCGGGCCGGTGTGCCGCTGCTGATCGTCGACGTGGCCGTGCCCCGCGACGTCGACCCCGGCGCGTCCGAGGTTCCCGGGGTCACGCTCCACGATGTGGACGACCTGCACCAACTCACCGAGGCCGCGCTCGACGAACGGCGCCGCGAGGTCGCAACGGTGCGCGAGATCATCGGTGAGGAACTCGAGCGCTTCCAGACCGACCGCGCCGCCCGCGCGGTCGCGCCGCTCATCACCAGTCTCCGCGATCGGGCGGAGTCGGTCCGCCAGTCGGAACTCGTGCGCTTCCGCGCCAAGCTCGATGCGCTCGATCCCGAGTCCCGGCGCACCATCGAGGCCCTCACGCAGGGGATCGTCAACAAGCTGCTGCACGAGCCCACCGTCCGGCTCAAGGAAGCCGCCGGTACCGCCCGGGGCGAGCTGTTCTCCGACGCGCTCGCGGCCCTGTTCGACATCAGCGACCCCGAGGAATGACTGCACCGATCCGAGTGGCCACGCGTGGGAGCGCGTTGGCGCTCTGGCAGGCCGATCTCGTCGCGACGCGGTTGGGAGTCCCGACCGAACTCGTGGTCATCCGTACCCAGGGTGATCGGGACCGGACCAGCGCGATCCACGCGATCGGCGGTACCGGTGTCTTCGTGAAGGAAGTGCAGGACGCGGTACTGGCCGGCGATGCCGACGTCGCCGTGCACTCCGCGAAGGACCTCCCGGCCGAGTCGGTCCCCGGCCTCGCGATCACTGCGGTCCCCGAACGCGCCGACGTTCGCGACGCGCTCGTCGGGCGGAGCCTCGACGCGATTCCCGTCGGTGGCGTCGTCGGCACGGGCGCGGTCCGCCGGCGCGCGCAACTCGCCGCGCACCGACCGGACCTGCGCTTCGGTGAACTACGCGGCAACGTGCCCACCAGGGTGGAGAAGGCGGCCGAGTTCGACGCGGTCGTGGTGGCGCTCGCCGCGCTCACGCGTCTCGGTATGACCGACGCGGTCGCCGAGGTGCTCGATGTGGCGGTGATGCTCCCGATGGTGGGCCAGGGCGCGCTCGCGGTCGAGTGCCGCACCGACGACGAACGGGTCGCCGCCGCGCTGACGAGCATCGACGACCGCGTCGCCCACACCGCGCTCACTGCCGAGCGGGCGTACCTGCATACCCTCGGCGGCGGCTGCACGATGCCCTGTGGTGCCTACGCCACCATGGACCCGACCGGGCGGATCCACATCGACGCGATGTTGGCGACCGTCGACGGGTCCACGTTGCTCCGGACCGAGGTCGACGGTGACGACGCGACGACGGTCGGCGTGGCCGCGGCCCGGCGCATCCTCGACGACCTCGGCGGCAAAGAATTGCTCGACGACGGGAGTTTCGCGTGACGGTGTACCTGGTCGGGGCCGGACGTCGTTTCCGGGGTAGGTCCGGCCCCGCTGGCGATGGGAGTTTCGCGTGACGGTGTACCTGGTCGGGGCCGGACCGGGGGACCCCGGGTTGATCACGGTGCGGGGGGCGGAACTGATGGCGCGGGCCGAGGTCGTGGTCTACGACCGCCTCGCCCACCCGAGCCTGCTCGATCTTGCACCGGCGGGCGCGCTGCGCATCGACGTCGGCAAGGCCCCGGGGCGCGTCGCGATGGACCAGGACGGCATCAACGCCACTCTGGTCGAACACGGCCGCACCGGTGCCACCGTCGTGCGCTTGAAGGGCGGTGACCCGTTCGTCTTCGGGCGCGGGGGCGAGGAGGCCGAGGTCCTCATCGCGGCGGGGATCCCGTTCGAGGTCGTCCCCGGCATCACCAGTGCGATCGCCGCGCCTGCGTACGCGGGCATCCCGGTCACCCACCGCGGCCTCTCGACGCACTTCACCGTCGTCACGGGCCACGAGGATCCGGCCAAGGGTTCAACCGACACCGACTGGGCATCGCTCGCGCGGGCCGGCGGAACGCTCGTGATCCTCATGGGTGCAGGGCGACTCGACGCGATTGTCGACCTCCTGATGGCGAACGGGCGTGATCCGGAGACGCCGGTCGCGGCCGTGCGGTGGGGGACGCGCGCCGAGCAGGCCACGACCCGCGCGACTCTTTCGACCATCACGGCGCTCGGGGTGGAATCGCCGAGCGCGATCGTGGTCGGTCCCGTCGCCGGGCTGGACCTCACGTGGTTCGAGCACCGGCCACTGTTCGGACGGACCGTGGTGGTCACCCGCGCGCGCGAGCAGGCGAGCACCGTGACGCGGCGGCTCGAGGAGATGGGCGCGTCGGTCATCGAACTCCCGACCATCGCAGTCGAGCCTCTCGCGATCGACCGGCCGCGACCTTCCGAGTTCGCGTGGATCGTGTTCACCTCGGTGAACGGTGTGACCGGCTTCTTCGAGCGGGCGCTCGCGGTCCATGATCTCGACGTCCGTGCGCTGGCCGGTTGTCGGATCGCGGCCATCGGGCCGGGGACCGCCGATGCGCTGCGTCGTCACGGCGTGCGCGCCGACCTCCTCCCGGAGCGGTCGATCGCGGAGTCGCTGCTCGAGGCGTTCCCGCCGGCGCTCAGCGGCGATCGGGTGCTCATCGCCCGGGCCGAGACCGCGCGTGACGTGCTCCCCGAGGGTCTCGAACGCCTCGGCTACGGCGTCGAGATCCTGCCCGTCTACCGGACGGTCACGGCCACCCCCGATCCCCGTGACCTCGAAGCCGTGCGCACCGGCCGGGTCGACGCGATCACGTTCACCTCGGCGTCGACCGTCGACAACTTCTGCGACCTCGTGGGGGATCTGCCCGAACCACGACCGCTCGTCATCTCGATCGGCCCGGTGACCAGCGACGCGGCCCGGGCGCGATCGTTGTCGGTGGACGTCGAAGCCGATCCCCACACGATCGACGGTCTGGTCGTCGCCCTCGTCGCCGGTCTGACCACCGATCGTGATCGGTAGCCTGGTCCCGTGAGCTTCCCCGAGCAGCGCCCTCGCCGTCTCCGTCGCACTCCGGCGCTGCGTCGCCTGGTGGCCGAAACCCGCCTCGGGGTCGACGACCTCGTCGCGCCACTCTTCGTCAAGGAGGGCATCGGGGACCCGCAACCGATCGAGTCCATGCCCGGGGTGGTGCAACACACGCAGGAGAGCCTCCGCAAGGAAGTGCGGGCGCTCGCCGACCTCGGTATCCCCGCGGTCATCCTCTTCGGGATCCCGGCGGCGAAGGACGCGCGCGGGAGTTCGGCCGACGATCCCAACGGCGTGGTGCAGGTGGCCATCCGCAATCTCCGGGACGAGATCGGTGACGACATCGTCGTGATGGCCGACGCCTGTCTCGACGAGTACACCGACCACGGGCACTGCGGGCTGCTCACGCCCGCCGGTGAGATCGACAACGACTCGACCCTCGACCGCTATGCATCGATCGCGGTCGCGCAGGCCGACGCCGGCGTCGACATCGTGGCGCCGAGCGGGATGATGGACGGCCAGGTGGGTGCGATCCGCGGCGCGCTCGACGCGAGCGGGCACGCCGACACCGCGATCCTGGCGTACTCCGCGAAGTACGCCTCCGCGTTGTACGGGCCGTTCCGCGACGCCGCCGAATGTGCGCCGCAGTTCGGCGACCGGCGGGGGTACCAGATGCAACCGACCAACGGTCGGGAAGCGCTCGACGAGACTGCACTGGATCTCGCCGAGGGCGCCGACATGATCATGGTGAAGCCCGCGCTCGCGTACCTCGACGTGATCGCCGCACTCCGCCAGGCGTTCGACGTGCCCCTCGCGGCGTACCACGTGAGCGGCGAGTACTCGATGGTGAAGGCCGCCGCCGCCAACGGCTGGATCGACGGCGACGCGGTCGCCCGGGAGCACCTGCTCGCGATCCGGCGTGCCGGCGCGGACTTCGTCCTCACCTACTTCGCGCGCGAAATCGCAGAAGCCCTCGCTCGCTGAGTTCGGAAGGTAGGACGGATCATGGACGAGCGTCTGCTGGCGCGTGCCAATGCTCGGATCCCCGGTGGGGTCAACTCTCCGGTGCGCGCGTTCAACGCGGTGGGAGGGTCACCGTTCTTCGTGGCCTCGGCCCGGGGCGCCCGACTCACCGACACCGAAGGGCGTCGGTACCTCGACTACGTACAGTCGTGGGGGGCATCGATCCTCGGCCACGCGGATCCGCACATCGTCGAGGCCGTGCAGCGGGCCGCCGCCGACGGCACGTCGTTCGGCGCACCGACCGAGCGTGAGGTCGAACTGGCCGAGGCCATCTGCGACCGGGTGCCCACCGTCGAGAAGGTCCGTCTCGTCAGTAGCGGGACCGAGGCCGCGATGACCGTGGTGCGCCTCGCCCGTGGTGCGACCGGCCGCACCAAGATCCTCAAGTTCGCGGGCTGCTACCACGGCCATCTCGACGCGCTGCTCGTGGCGGCCGGGAGTGGCGTGGCCACGCTCGGTATCCCGGGTTCGGCCGGCGTCACGCCGGGTGCGGTCGAGGACACGGTCGTCGTACCGTTCAACGACATCCCGGCGGTCGACGCCGCGTTCCAGGCCCACGAGTTCGCTGCGGTCCTCGTCGAGCCGATCGCCGCCAACATGGGACTGGTGCCGCCGGCGCCCGGCTTCCTGGAGTACCTGCGGAACCGCTGCACCGGTCAGGGCGCGTTGCTGGTGTTCGACGAGGTGATCACCGGGTTCCGCGTCGCGGTCGGTGGCGCCCAGGCGCTCCTCGACATCTCGCCCGACCTGTCCATCTTCGGCAAGGTCGTCGGCGGTGGTCTCCCACTCGCCGCGGTCGGCGGCCGCGCGGATCTCATGGACCACCTCGCGCCCCTCGGTCCGGTGTACCAGGCCGGGACGCTCTCGGGGAACCCGCTGGCCACCGCGGCCGGACTCGCCGCTCTCGATCGCCTCGACGCGCGTGCGTACGAGGAGTTGGCCCGCAAGGCCGAGATGCTGGTCACCGGGCTCACGCTCGCGTTCGACGACGCCGGGATCCCGACCCAGGTCACCCGGGCCGCCACCCTGTCGGGTCTCTTCTTCTCGACCGAGGCCGTCGTCGACTACGACGGCGCCCAACGCGCCGATCACGAGCGCTACGCGAAGTTCTTCCACGGCATGCTCGACCGGGGCGTGTACCTGGCGCCGAGTGGATACGAGACGACGTTCGTGTCGTTGGCCCACACCGACGAGGACATCGCCCACACCGTCGCCATGGCAGCCGAGGTCGCGGACACGCTCTGAGCGGTGACGCGCCGGCGCGCGCCTGCGGTGCGTCGGTCACGACCGCGGGCCGAAGCAGTGACGTGCCGAGCGCCAGGACCGCGACGATCTCCGCGGCCTTCGAGATCACCGCTTCGGTCGTCCACCCGCTCTCGCTGATCGCCGAGCGCGCCCAGTGTGAACAGGACCCCCGCGGCGGCCGCGGGCTTGGCCAACCGATCGAAGCGGACCGCGAGCACGAGCAGTTCCGCGATCACGAGGCCGGCCACGGCGTTCAGCGCGAACGAGCGGCTGATGTCGAGCCCGGCGATGCGGTCGATGCTGATGCTGCGGTAGCCACGCCAGAAGTACAGGGACGCGTGCAGAGAGGCGCTGACGAGGACGCCCGCGGCGCCGACGAGGACGAGCGTGCGTTTCGACTTCGTCACTTCACCACCAGCGTGCCTTGCATCGAGGTGTGGAACTTGCAGAAGAAGGCGAACGGGCCGGACCTCGCGAGTCGGATGGTCTTGGTGGCGGCCGGTGCGAGTGCCGTGGTGTCGAAGCTGCCGTCGCGCACCGAGAGCGTGTGGGTCGTGTGGGCCAATCAGCTCGGCGGCGCAGAACCCAGTTTCACGTCGGCCCGGTGGGTGGTCCCGGAGGCGTCGGTCCACGTGACCCGGACGACGTCGCGGGGCGACGAGTGGAGCAGGCTGTGGGTGAGTTCACTCGCGGAGGTGACCCGCGTCCCGTTGACGGCGGTGATCACGTCACCGGCCTGGATCCCGGCCGCGTCGGCCCCGGAGTCGGGGGCGACGCCGATCACCGACGGTGCGGTCGACGATCCGTCGACCGTCTGGGCGTCGACCTGGATGCCGAGGATGGCGCGGGTCGCGCCGAGGTGGATCTCGACGCCACCGCGTCCCGACACGATGGCGTGGGCGATCGTGAGCGCGGATTGGATCGGGATCGCGTATCCCTCGGCCGCGACCTCACTGCGGAAGCCGAAGCCCCCGCCGGTGCGGGCCGCCGCGGTGTCCATGCCGACGACCTCACCGTTGGTATTCGCGAGTGGTCCACCCGAGTCTCCGGGTTGGATCCCGGCGTCGGTCTGGATGAGGTGGATGAGGCGTTCGACGTTCGAGCCGTCCTGGTCGGATGCAGTGATCGGACGGTCGAGCGCCGTCACCGTTCCCGGTGCGACTGTCGGCGCGCCCCCACGACCGAGAGCGTTCCCGAGCGCGACGACGTCGTCGCCCACCGAGAGTCGCGAAGCGTCGCCGAGGGGGGCGGCGGTGAGCCCGGATGCGTTGCGGAGCTTGACCACCGCGACGTCGTCGGCGGCGTCGTACCCGAGTACGGAGCCGGAGTAGGTGCGGCCGGATGCCGCGACCTCGGCCTGGATGGAGGTCGAGTCGGCGATCACGTGATTGTTGGTGAGCACGATCCCCGCCGACGAGATGATGATGCCGGTGCCGGCGGCGGCGCCGCCGGAGGACAGGGTGGTGGTGATGTTGACGATGGAGTCGTCGAGCGAACCCGCGATCGCGGACGCGCCGCCGGTGTTCGCAGTGGAGTTGGACGAACCGTTGGTCGTGGGTCGGATCGCGCGTGCAACGCGGTCGATGGCCGACGACGCCGACCCGCGGGCCTGGTATCCGGCCCACCCGGCGGTGCCGATCAACGCGGCGACGAGGAGCAGGACGGCCGCGACCCGTCCCGGATGCGATCGGACTGCTCGGGGGTCGGGCACCGGGTCGAAATCGGTGGGCTCTTGGGTGATCATGGAAGGCTCCTCGCGAATGCCCCCTGACGGCGACCCCGCCATTGTGCAGCCCCGAGGCTGAGAGAACCCCGTCGGCTTCCTGTGAATCGGCACAGAGTGTCGGCGGTCGACCACGCGTGCCGGTCAGTGACCGGCAGCACTCAGGGTCTCGAACTGCTCGGGTTCGAGATGTATCTCGGCCGCCGCCAGGTTGTCTTCGAGGTGCGACACCGTCGACGTGCCGGGAATCGGGAGTAGGGCCGGTGAGCGGGCGAGCAGCCAGGCGAGCGCGAGCTGGGCCGGCGTCGCGTCGAGTTCGGTCGCGAGGCGGTCGAGGGAACCGCCCGATTTCGCGAGTTCGCCGGTGGCCAACGGGAACCACGGGATGAACCCGATGCCCGCGGCTTCGGCGTGGTCCAACAGGTCCTCGGCGCTCCGATCGGTGAGATTGAAGCGGTTCTGCACCGTGACGATCGGAGCGACCTGGCGTGCAGCAGTGAGTTCCGCGACGGTGACCTCGGAGAGACCGATGTGGCGGATCTTGCCTTCGTCACGCAGGGCGGCGAGTTCGCCCACCTGGTCCTCGAGCGGAACCTGGGGGTCGATCCGATGCAACTGCATGAGCTCGATGCGGTCGAGTCGGAGATGACGCAGGCAGAGGTGGACCTGCTGGCGGAGGTATTCGGGGCGCCCGACCGGCCGCCAGTCTCCGGGACCGGCGCGCGTGAGCCCGACTTTGGTCGCGATCACCAGCTCGTCCGGGTAGGGATGCAGCGCGTCGCGGATCAGTTCCTCGGCGACGAAGGGTCCGTACGCGTCGGCCGTGTCGATGAAGTCGACGCCGAGTTCGACGGCCCGGCGGAGGACCGCGACTGCCTCCTCACGATCACGGGGCGGACCCCACACGCCGGGTCCGGTGAGTTGCATCGACCCGAATCCCAGCCGGTGGACGGTCGTGGTCCCGCCGATGGTGAACGTGCCGGACTGGCGGGCGGGCGCGACGGTGGTCATTGATCATTCCTCGGACGTCGGGCTTCGGGAAGCCGCGGTTTCGGTCGTCCGATTGCGTACCCGGTGCAACCAATGCGAAACCTCCGGGGCGCTTGGTCGGTCGGAGCGGCGGTGTTAGCGTCCCGATCCTTCGCAGGGGGGTCCGACATGGCAGGTGTGGTCCGCAGATCCGCGACCGTCGGTCGACGGGTCGCACTCATCGCCGGTGCCGTCGTGCTGCTCGCCGGGTGCTTCAAGCCGATGGCGCTCCACATGCAGCAGACCGACCCGAACTCCCGACCGTGGTGGTGCCACTCGGAGTTGATGCCCGACGAACCCGGCGCCCAGTGGTACATCGACCACGGGATCCACAAGGGTGACCTGAGCTGGGACGACTGCATCACCAACTCGGGGTACTTCGACCAGGCATTGGCGTACGCGATGCAATGGCCGACCCGAGGGCAGGCCGAAGCCGCCGGGTGGACCGCATCCGCGAACTACGCCGCAGGGATGGGAACCCATCACGCCCTCGGCAACCCGCTCCAGGGTGCGTTCAACCCGGTCCGGCCGAACTTCCTCCAGTACGGCGGCAACGGGCCCGACGCGAAACTGGTCGGGATCAGTTGGTACGTGAACAACGGGCCCGACGGCCCACCCGCGGGCTTCCCCGGCGACAACGACTGGTGGCACCGCCACGAGAACGTCTGCATCTCGAGCCAATCGGGGCTGATCATCTTCGACGGCGCGTGTCCGCCCGGCGTCTCGGGGAACACCGTCTACCTCGGGAACTACTGGCTGCTCCACGCGTGGATCGTGCCGGGCTGGAACCACGTCCCCGACGTCTTCGTCGGCCACCACCCGTGCCTGCTGGTGACCGGACCGGCCACCCCCGACGACGCGTGCTGGACCGACATGCACATGGGCTGACCCGTATCTAGTCGTTGTCGAGGATCGTGACGGTCGCGGTGTCGTGACGCCCGTCGAGCGCGGCGTGTTCGGCGTCGTCGAGTTCCACCCGGAAGGTCTCGGTCCGTTCGTGCACCGCGTCGTCGACGATCGGGATGCGGATCACCGCCCCGAGTGCTCCGGCGGGAATCGTCACCGAACCGCGGCTGCGGACGAAGTCGGAGCCCGACCGCGCCGAATCGTGATGCGTCCGGAACTCGACCGTGATGTCACGGCCGCTCGCTGCCGTCAGCATCACTCCCACCGACGCGGTTCCATCACCTTCGTGCACCTGCGCATCACCGACCCCGAGTGTGGGCTCGGCGTCGTCGTCGCGGATCTTGACCGTCGCGGTGCCGTCGGTGATGTGGGTCCCGGGTGCACTACTGATGGCGACGAGGAACCGTTCGGTGGGTTCGTTGATCGCGTCGCCGACGATGTGGACATGGATCATCGCCTCGGTCGCGCCGGCGGGGATGGTTACCCGGCCCCGACCCTCCAGGTAATCGTCGGGGCCCGCGGTGCCGGGAAAGGCGAGCCATTCCACCGTCGTGGGTGACCCGATCGGCGCCGACAGCTCGACCATGACATCGGCGGTCGTCATCATCCCGGTCCCCTCGGTGACGGTGGTGGAGTGCAACTCGACGTCGGGAACGTCGAAACTCATCGGCGCGAACGCGAACTCGGAGAGGTCGGCGGCGTTGGCTGCCGCGATCACGCAGCTGTTCGCGATGGCGGTGCAGTCGAATGGACCCTCCGCGGTCTGGATGACACCGACTGCGGTGCGGGTCACCGAGAACGCGCCGGTCGCGTCCGCGGTCGCCACCGACGCGCGGCTGATGTCGCACGCGTCGGCGATGGCGGTGACACCGGCCTTGCACGGGGCCAGTCCCACGAGCGCACCACCGGTGAAGCGAGCACCGGTGACCGTGACGGTCTGACCGTCGCGCTCATGGGTCGCCGGCGTGAGCGACACGGCGGGGGGCGGCGGCGGCTGCGAGTTCGGGTCGAACCCGAGGGGTACTCGTGCGGATTCGTCCGGGTCGCCGGAGCCGATGCGCAGCGTGCAGGGCGTGGGAGCGGTGGCGCAGTCGACCGAGGGCGCGCCAGGCGACCCGAAGCTCAACATGCGGCGCACCTCGATGTCGCCGGTCAGCGTGCCGCCTTGGTCGGCACTGAGTTGCGCGAAGCCGGCACAGAACTGGAAGGGCGACCCGAGGTCGGCCACCGTGCCGCATTGCTCGACATCGACGATGCCCGGGACGAAGCCGGTGCCGGTGACGGCCACCGCCTGGCGATAGCCGAGGTTCTGGTCGGGCGTGACTGCCGCCGTGGGGGACGGCGGGATCGGCGCGTTGGGATCGAAGGTGAGCGCGGTGCGCGTCTGTTCGTAGGCGTGCTGCCCCTGGACCTGCACCGAACACTCGACGGTCGGATCGAGACAGTCCACGGGATCCACCCCGTTCGGGAACGCCCGACGCTTCACGGTCAGGGAGATGTCGATGGTCCCGGTCCCGTCAGCGGTCCCGTCGGCGTAGTTCGCGCAGTCCCCGTCAGTGGGACTCTCGACGCAGTACTCCGCGTAGACGGACTCGCCCGGCGAGAACCCCGTGCCGTGGATCGCGACCTGGGCCCGGTACGGCAGGTTCTCCGTCGGGGTGACCGTCACCACTGGAAGCGCGGGCGGTGGGACCGAAGCGTCGAATCCGATCGGAGCGCGGGCGACGAGTTCGAAGTTGCTGCTCCCGAACCCGGTCGCGCTGATCGAACACGCTGTGTTCGCGCAGTCGACGACGGTCGGGCCGGTGGGACCGAAGTCCGAGATCAGCCGGGTGACCACGACCGTGGTGCTGAAGGTCCCGTCGGCGGCGGTCTGTGCGCCGGTCAGGTATTCACCACAGAACGCACCGGTATTCGACGAGCATTCGCTCACCTGCGCGAAGCCGTTGGGATCGAACCCGGTTCCGGCGACGGTCACGGCCTGCTGGTGGTGCAGACCGGTCGACGGTGTCACCGTGATCGTCGGCACCGGTGGGAGCGGTTGGTTGGGGTCGAAGGTGATCGGAGCGTCGGCGAGATACTCCGAATCGCGCGAACTCACGGCCCGGAGGAGGCAGTCGACGGCGAGGCAGTGCGTGTACGAACCGGCGCCGTCGTTCACCCGGAGCCGGACGGGGAACGAGATCGTGAAGGCGCCGGTGTCGTCGGCCCCGGCGAAGCTCGTCCCATCAGTGCAGCCGAGATCGGAAACCGCGCATTCGCCAATCTGAATGAAGTCGTTCGGTGCGAAGCCGGTCCCGGACACGGACACCATCTGCCCGGCAACGAGACCGGTCGCAGGGGTCACCGTGATCGCCGACTGCGGGGCGGTCGCGTTGGGATCGAACGTCAGCGCGTGACGAGCGAGGACCGTCGCGTTCACGTCGGCGACGACGAGGTCGCAGGCGTCGGTCGCGGCGGAACAGTCGACCCGACCCGCCGAGCCGTTGACGATCCGGTGGACGGTGAAGTCGGCCGAGATCGCGCCGCTCGCGTCCGGGGTGGTGGTCGTGAACGAGCTGAGGTCGCAGCTGTACGCCGGCGTGACACCGGCCGGGCACTCGATGATCACCACGTCCTGGGTGCCGAGATCGGTGCCGGTGACCTTCACGACCTGGCCCCGCACGAGATCGGTCGCCGGCGTCACAGTGATGGCCGGGTTCGCCCCGACGGCGGCCGGCACCGGTGTGCCCGGTGCCGAGGTCGTCGCGGCGCGGTGGTTCGGCGCGGATCGCACGGCGTCGTCCCATGCCTGACGGGCGGGGCTGCTCGCCTGCGGATCCACCGGATTGCCCGTCGCTCCGGCGCCCGTGATCGGTGCCACTGCGCCGCCCACGAGGGCGCAGATCGCGAGTACCCGAAGAAGTTTCTGCCCCATGCCCGTCCCCCTGATCGATCCCGGGGGACGTTATCGGCGTTGTGCCCGGACGGCCAGGTGCTGGCCGCGGATGTTTACTCCGGCTCGTCGCCGCGGCGGCGCTGGCGGACCCGGTCCATGTAGAAGAGCGCCGCGATGAACAGCAGGAAGAAGAACGCGAGCAGGACGAAGGCGAGACCGCCCTGGCCGCGCTCGCCACCGGCGTCCACCAACTGGCCGTCGGTACAGCCCGCGGTGATGACGAGGAGGAGGGCCGCGGTGGCCCAGGTGCGGATGGTGGGGGTGACTCGGTGCATCGCCGCGCTCCTCAGACAGTCTCGGGTTCGCGGTCAGCCGCGGCCTTGGTGATGGCCTCGGCTTCGCCGGCCAGTCGGGCCGCCGCTTCCTGCATGTCCCGCTCCCGCCAGTGCATCGCGAGCAGGATCAGGGCCAGGAGGATCGACGACGCGATGAACACGACGAACGGTGGGACCCGGAGTGAGCCGAGGTCGCGCTCGAGGACGAGGATCTGCCGTTGCGTGTTGGCGCACTTCGGCACCGGCGGCTTTTCACCGAAGGGCACTTCGGTGGCCGACAACGACGGGTCGGTGTCGCACAACGTGACCACCACGTACTTCGGCGTGTGCAGGCTCACGTGGACCCAGGGGAAGCCACCACCGGTGGAGACCTTGAACTGGCTGAAGATCTCGCCGCCGCCCGTCTCCTGGTTCTTGGTGACGATGTACTTCGTCGCGTCGATGTAGATCGCGTACTTGCCGTTGGATCCGGCGAGGTTCTCCCCGGTCAGCAGGTCCTTGTTGATGATGAGGTTGGTGTCGACCGCGGCCTTCACGTTGGCGAGGTCCTGCTGGTTGACTTGGTGGCCCTTCTCGTTGATCTGTTGCACTTCCTTGATCTTCGAGCGCGCCACGTCGCCGTTCTGGATCGCCTCCACCGCCTTGTACGCGGGGATCCGGCCCTTGAGCGTGTTGACCGGCGAGGGGTTGGTGAGCCACAGCAACGACAACAGGACCATGAGGCCGGCGAGGCCCCCGGTGGCCACGAGGAAGCCCAACCGGGCGCCCATGTTGGTGGAGAGCAGTATGTAGATCGTCCCCATGAAGAGGGCGACCGCGGCGACCACCACGAGCACCCCGAGGATCGTGGGGTACCAGAGGTCCCGACCCTTGATGGCTTCGGCGGCGAAAACGTTCAGGGCGTGCACCATCGGCTCCTACAGGCTCCGCTCGTATTCGATGATCGCGTCGATCTGCTGCTTGGACAGGATCTCGCCGAAGTGCGGCATCCGGCCGGAGGAGATCCCTCGCACGCCGTACGCCTTGTTGGGCTCGACCCCGATGCTGACCCAGTCGTACTGCTTCTGCTTGCCGACTTCACCGGGGAACTGGCTTTCGACCGCGTCGCCACGCAGGGACGGTCCGAGCGCGCCACTCCCCGCAGGTTCGGGCAGCGGTACGAACCCGTTGCTCGGCTCGAGCGTGGACCAACCCTTGGTATGGCAGCGTGCGCACTGCGTGTTGAACAGCAGCTCGCCCTGGCCCATCGCCTGGACCTGGCGGTTGTAGTCGATCGACTGGTTGATGCCCTTCTGGGCCGCGTCGATCTCACCCTGGTACTTCTGTTTCTGCAGCGGCGTCTTCGCAGTCTTGAGACTCGCTTGCGCGGCGGCCAGGTTGCTCTCGGCAGTTCCCTGCGCGTCGGAGGCCAGCTTCTTGTACTCGGCGATCTTCTTGTCGGCGACCAGCTTCGCCTTGGCGGGGGTGATCTGGATGCTCTTCAGGTACGCGACGAGGTCGCTGACGGCCTGCTCGTTCTTGGGGCCACCGCCGGCGACACCCCAGGCCGGCATCGGGGTACCGGGACGGCCGTAGGTGATCACCTGGGTGATCTGCTGCCACAGCTTCGTCGGGTCCTCGGTGTAGCGGTAGAAGACGTCGTTGAGGGCCGGGACCTTCCAGATCTCCTGGACCGGGGTGGCCTTCGGGTCGCCCTGCGCCTCGGGGGTGAGGACCCAGCTGCGTGCACCACCGGAGCCGTCGGCACCGTGACAGTCGGCGCACAGGAGCGACTTGGCGCCCTCGTAGGCCGGCATGGACTTGTTGGAGAAGAGCACCGCGCCGCGTTCGATGGAGCGGTCCTCGAAGCCCTTGCTCTCCTCGCTTTGCCGGTTCGGCTCGAGCAGCCAGTAGAGCGGCAGGACGACGGCCACGATGGTCGAGAAGACCAGCGCCCATCGCAACACGCGCGTGAGGTGCGAGTCCTCGAGGACGTCGTCGTCGTAGAACGGCGTCTGGTTGGCCGGGGTGCGCTCGCTCGGCTCGCGCCGCACCGAGAGGACCCGGGCGCCGATGATCACGAAGATCACCACGACGGCCGCGATGTTGATGAGGATCAGGAGGGTGCGCAGGGTCACAGTGGCCTCTTCGGAACTCCCGGTGGCGGATACGACTCAACTGACGGCGCAGGGCGCGCCGCCTCGGTGATCAGACGCACGGCGGACCCTCTGCACCCTGACCGGTGGTGTCGGTGCCGATCGGCGGGCCGGTGACCGGGCTGCCGGAGGTGTCGATGCCGATCTTGTCCCCCGAGACGGTGACCACCCAGTGGTCGAGGCCTCGCGGTGCCGGGCCGCCCTTCTTCTCCCCGACCCGGCTGTACTTCGAACCGTGGCACGGGCATTCGAACCACTGCGACGTGGGACACCACGGCACCCGGCAGCCGAGGTGGACGCACTTCTGGTACAGGCCGATGATCCCCAGCTCCATGCCGGCGATCACGGGGGCGTACTGGACGATCTTCTTGGCTTTCGGGACGTCCGCAACCGGGTACGGCTGCAGATACGTACGGGCCGCCGGGACGTAGAACGGCGCCTTCTGCGCGTCCCAGTAGGCCTTCACGTCGGCCAGGCTGATGCCGGCGTCGATCTTGCCGCCGAACCCGCCGGACGACTTGGCGAAGAGGAAGGCGATGGCCGCGATACCGAAGGTCCCGATGCTGATCCCCATGGTCTGGATGATCGCCCGGTTGAAGAACTGGCGCCGGCTGACCTGGATCTCCTCGTACTCCGCCGGGGTGTACTCGGCCACGCTGCTCGAAGCGCGCTTGGCGACGCCGGTCCCGCCGGTGCGCGTCTCCTCGGCCCGGGCGCGGGCTTCGACGGAGCCGTCGTCCTCGCTCACGGTCGCGAGGCTGGTGTCGGCCGACTTGGTCTCGCCGCTCAGCGAACCAGTGGCCCGACCCTGGGCGTCAGTCGAACGCCTCCGGGCGGACGCGAAGACGGTGACCGCCGCGAGGAGGATGACGATGGGGATTCCGATGAGCAACGCGGTTGCCACGAGTGCTCCTTAGAGCTCGAAGAAGATTCCGTCGTTCCAGGGGAAGACGAAGTTGAAGCCCGCGCCCCGGAAGAAGGAACCGATGATGACGAGTACCGCCCAGAACATCAGGAAGATCGTGAAGATCGAGATGGCGAACTTCCGGTCGTCGGGCTTGTTCGACGGGTTGGAGTCCACGTAGGGGGCGATGATGAGGAGGAACAGGCCCATCCCAGGGATGGTCACACCGGCGACCATCGGGTGGAACATGGTGAGCAGTTCCTGCAGGCCGAGGAAGTACCACGGGGCCTTCGACGGGTTCGGCGTCTGGTTGACGTCGGCCAGTCCGAGCAGCGGTGCCCGCACGATGGCCGAGAAGATGAGGACCGTGGCGGTCATCGCCAGGGCAGCCGCGAACTCGACGACCAGGAGGTGCGGCCAGGTGTGGACCTTGTCCTGGGCCTCCGCACGGGTCTGCTGAATCGACCCGGACTTCACGACGGTCAGCAGGCGCTGGGTGTGACCACCCGGGCCGGTGCCGGTCGGGGCGGCGATCGGCGCGGTCTTGGTCGCGGTGGCGACACCGCCACCGCCGCCGGCCTCGGCTCCCGCATCGCCGCCGGCGAGCGCGGCCTTGCGCTTGCGGGCGCGCTCGAGGAGGTGCGCGGGGACGCCGCCCTTGTCCTCGGTGATCGCGCCTTCGTCGGATGTGCTCGCGGCAACCGGCGCGGGGGTCTCGGCCGGGGTCTCGGCGCCGGCGTCCGCGGTCTCGGCCGCGGGCGCGGGCGCGTCGTCACCCTCGTCACCGGGCAGGCCCAGCTGCTTGCGCCGTTCGGCGCTGCGCTTGAGGAGGTGTTCGGGGACTTCAGCCATGCGTTACTTCCCTCCCGGCTCTACAGCGGTCCACTGATGCCGCCGTCCTTGCGGACGCGCCAGAAGTGGATGGCCATGAAGATCACGATCACGAATGGGAGCAGCAACACGTGGAGCGTGTACCACCGCAACAGCGTGTCGCCGGAGATCTCTTTCGAACCGAGGAGCGCGTACCGCATCTGGCCACCGAAGACAGGTGTGTACCCCATCATGTTCGTGCCGACGGTGACCGCCCAGAGCGCCAGCTGGTCCCAAGGGAGCAGGTAGCCGGTGAAGGAGAGGAGCAGGGTGAGCGTCAGGAGGATCACGCCGATGACCCAGTTGAACTCGCGCGGCGCTTTGTACGCGCCGTGGTAGAAGACGCGACTCATGTGCAGGAACACGGAGAGCACCATGAGGTGTGCACCCCATCGGTGCATGTTGCGCACGAGCGAGCCGAACCACACGGCGGTTTCGAGTTGCTGCACGTTGGACCAGGCCGCGGCTTCGGTCGGCCGGTAGAAGAACATCAGGAAGATGCCGGTGACCGTGAGCAGGATGAAGAGGAAGAACGAAAGCCCACCGAGACAGAGCGTGTAGCTCACCTTGACCGCGTGCCGCTTCACCTTCACGGGGTGGAGGTGGTACAGCACGCTGTTCATGATCACGTACGAGCGGTTTCTCGGGCTATCGGTGTAGCCCTTCCGGAAGATGGAGCCGGGACGGACGATCGACGTGACGACCTGGCTGTTGCCAACCTTGTCGCCCATCTCCTTGGCGCGCGCGCCCAGCTTGGTGCCGAGGCCGCCGCCTGATCCGTTCCCGTTGCTCCCGTTGCCGTTGGCCATCTCAGATTGCTCCGCTCTCTCGCCGGCGGCTCACCCGTCGACGCACTTCCGAACGATCGCTCCGCATGAGCGCCTCTCCCTCTTCCTGGTTCAAAACCGCACGCCGTAGCTGTAGCCGTGGCGGTTGGTTCGGGTGTGCGGGTCGCCGGCAGCACCCTGGGGTGCGAGCTTGCCGAGAATGATGACACCGGTCGGGCAGCGATCCACACACAGAGCGCAGCGCGTGCACACGTCCTCGTCGACGATGAACGCGACGTGGTCGCGTGGGTCTTCGCCAGGACGCTCGGTGCCGACGGCCGCGTCGATCGCGCCGACCGAGACCATGTGGATGCACTTCCAGGGACAGATGTCGACGCAGCCCTCGCAGAGGATGCACTCGGCCTGGTCGATGTGGAGGAACTGCTTCGGCTTGACCGCGGCGGTGAGGAACGTCGGGTCGACTTCCTGGAGTATGTAGTCGGTGACAAACTCCGGCATCGGCGGGTTGGCGTCGGTCTTGGCCATGGATCAGGCCTTCGCCTTCAGGGGCCGACCGAACCGGGAGCGACCGGCGTCGACCGCGGGGCGCTCCGAGGCCTCGGCGGCCTGCGCCATCGTCGGACGCTTCTGCCACATGACGAACACCGCGATGTTGAGTCCGAAGAAGATCAGGTAGATGACCACCACCAGCGGGTCGCGCAGACCGTGCTGGAGGTCGATGGAGAACGGCCAGTTCCACGACTTGTTGAAGGGGATCGCCGTCGTCGACTTGATGATGTACCGGTTGGTGGAGAGGCCCCAGTACTTGTCGGACGCGGTGATGAACTCGTGCGGGATGATCGCGTACATCAGGAGGAACATCGCGAAGGTGTAGACCGCGCCCGCCATCGCTTCGGCCCACGTGGTGGGCCGGTCTGGCTTCGGTGTGCGCAGCTTGGCGAACACGAGGCCGATCCCGACGAGGGTGATGAGGGTGAACCAGATCAGCCGGCCGTTCGGCGCGAGGAAATCCAGACCGAGCCAGTTCCCCACGTTGCGTAGAACGTTCGGCATAGTCCGTGATCCCCTCCTCGGAGCGAGTCCGACATCTCGCGACGCCGGTATCCCGAACCGGTCCATTTGTGCGGGTGATTCTCTACCACGCTAGATCGCGAGCGGACACATTCAGTGCTCCGGGGACGGTTCTTTTTCGCGTCCGCGGCCGCGCCCGCACGGGTGTCGGGCGCTCGATCCGATGTGGCCGAGCTGTCGCCGAGGTGTGCTTCGGCCGACCCCGGCGTGCGACGATGCTGCGGTGCCCGCCCCGACCCCGTCCGAACGTCGCGCCGACGAGCGCGTCGACGTGCTGGTGGTGGGCGCCGGGCCGGCGGGGGCCGCAGCCGCGTACTGGTTGGCGGAAGCCGGCCATTCGGTGATCGCGGTGGAGAAGAAGCGCTTCCCGCGCGAGAAGACGTGCGGCGACGGCCTCACTCCGCGGGCGGTCCGCCAACTGATCGACATGGGGCTGGGCTCGCCGCTCGAGGAGTTCCACCGTTACGAAGGGCTGCGGTCCATCGCGCACGGCATCACGCTGGAGTTGGAGTGGCCGAGCCACCCCGTATACCCGTCCTACGGGTACGTGGTCCGGCGCCGGGACCTCGATCAGATGGTCGCCGACCAGGCGGTCAAGGCCGGGGCCACGGTCTGGCAGGCCTCGGAGGCGCTCGAGCCGGTCGTCGAGTCCGGTTTCGTACGCGGTGCGGCAGTTCGGAGGAACGACTCGGGCACGACGGAGATCGTGCGGGCCCGGTACGTGGTGGTGGCCGACGGCGCGAACTCGCGATTCGGCCGGGCCCTCGGTACCCAGCGCGACCGTTCGTACCCCATGGGTATGGCGATTCGCGGCTATTACACCAGTCCGATGCATGCGGATCCGTGGATCGAGTCGCACCTCGACCTCCGAGACCGCAGCGGCAACCACATGCCCGGGTACGGCTGGATCTTCCCAGTGGGCGACGGCACCGTGAACGTCGGCGCCGGCCTCCTCGACACCTTCACCGGGTTCAAGGCCGTCAACACCTCCCGACTCATGGACGAGTTCGTCGCGATGACCCCCGAACGGTGGGGGATCAGCCCGGAGACCTCATGCGGGCCCCCGACCGGCGGCCGCCTGCCGACCGGTGGCTCGGTGCTGCCCAAGGTCGGTCCCACGTGGATTGTCGCGGGTGACGCGGCGGGATCGATCAACCCCTTCAATGGTGAAGGCATCGCGTACGCGTACGAAACCGGGCGAATGGTGGCCGAAACGGTCAGCGAGGCCCTCCGCACGGGTGACGGATTGGCGCTGGCCCGCTATCCGGAGCGCCTGGAGGAGGTGTACGGCCTCTATTTCAAGGTCGCGCGTATCTTCGTGAAGCTCATCGGGAACCCTGCGGTGATGCGGGAGCTCACACGGGTGGGTATGCACTCCCGCACCCTCATGGAATGGGTGTTGCGCATCATGGCCAATCTGCTCCGACCGGACGAGATTGGACCGGCCGAGGCCGCGTACGCCGCGGTGGAGCTCCTGGTCCGAGCAATGCCCGACCCGACGGGTTCCCGGTCAACGGGCTTGAGTACGGGACAGCGCGGTCCGATACGCACCTAGTGGTGGCCATGGAACAACACGAAGCACTGCCCGATATCGGTCGGCTGATCCTGCTGAACGAGAACCTGGGCGGGCACGCCACGATGCACCTCAACATCTCGCGGGCGCTGGCCGAGCACCCCGAAATCGACTGTGCCTCGATCGACCTGCCACCCCGGTCGATCTCGCGTCGCCTGGTGGGCATCCGCGTGCCGGGACTGTCGCGTCTGGATCTCGATCTCGCGCCGGTGCGTGCGCAACTCGCGCTCTCCACCACGGCGCGCCGTCTGCTCCGCGCCGCGCTGGCCGAACGACCGGTCGACGCGATCCACGCCTACTCGCAACACGTGGCCCTGCGCGCGATCGACGAACTCCGCGCGTATCCGTCCGTGGTGTCGACCGATGGTTCCGCGGCCCAGAACGCCGTGCAGTTGCCGTTCCGGCGCCCGGGCCGCTTCACCCCGACCACCGCCCGCGTCGGCGAGTACTTCGAAGAGCGGGTGTTCCACGCGGCGACCGTGGTCGTCGCCCAGTCCGAGTGGTGTGCGCGCGCGATTCGCGATCGTTACGACCTCGGCCCCGACCGCCTCCGCGTGATCCCGTTCGGGATCATCCCGCCCGACCCGGTCTCGATCGATCCGCCCGCGCCCGACGCGCTCCCGGAGATCACCTTCACCGGGAACTCGATGGATCGCAAAGGCGGGTGGGCGCTGGTCCGCGCCTTCCGCGACCACCTGCGGGGGACGTGCGTGCTCAACCTCGTGACGCAGGAGCAGGTGCCGCCCGAGGAGGGAGTGCGGGTCTACAACGACCTCACGCCCGGCGACCCGCGGTTGGTGGCGATGCTCGAGCGCTCCGCGGTATTCGCGCTGCCGAGCGAGATCGACAAGTCGCCGTACTCGGTGCTCGAGGCGATGTTCGCGGGCCTGCCGGTCGTGGCGACCGACGTGGGCGGCATTCCCGAGATGGTCATCGACGGTGAGACCGGCCTGTTGATCCCGCCCGGCGACGAAGCCGCCATCGCCGCGGCGATCACGAAGCTGCTCGGCGACGACGAACTGCGGATCCGCATGGGCAACGCGGCACAGGCCCGCGCCCACGCGCGGTTCGATGCCCGCAAGACCACGGCCGACCTCATCCGGGTCATCGCCGCCGCGGAGGAGATGCACCGCGGTTGAGGTCACCCGCCGCCCGTGGCGGGTGGAGTGCGATCAGCCGGGAAGACCGAGATCAGTCGGGTGATCCGGGCTCCGGCGCCGGGTCGAGACCGAGGCGTTCCCGCACGGCCGCGGGCGGCGTCAGCACCTTGGCCGCCGCGTCGAACACGGCGGTGGCGTCCGGACCCGGTTTGTCGAGCAGGGTCGCGACGGTGCGCGCGAGCTGCGCCTGACGGCGAGCGTCGAACGTCGTGGTCGCGCCGGCCGCCTCGGGCGCGTCGACTGGCGGCGGGGGTGTCCCGAGGTCCTCGTCGCGCACACCGAAGAACGAGGCGACCGCGATGGGTGATCCGTCGAGGCGATCGGCCACGACGTAGGCGAGCGCGATGCAGTGCTTGCAGACGGCGCCGTAGGGACAGGTGCAGTTGGCCGTGATCGGGACGTCGGTCAGCAACTCGCACGCGTCGATCTCGTCGCGCAGTGCCGGGGTGCCACGCGCCGGAATGCCCTGGGTCGGATCCTTGAGCGCGTGCTCGAACGCCTCGACGAGGCGTTGGCGGTGTTCGGGCGGGATGTCGCACGCGAAGGTCACGGAGTAGGGCGCCGTGCCCGAACCCTGCACGAGGGCATGGATGCGACCGGGTTCGATCGTCATCGAGATCGTCTGCCCGCTGCGAGCGTACGCGCGACCACGGCTCACGAGTCCTTCGTTCACCTGCCCGACCATGCGGTGCACGATCTCCGCGCCGACACCCTTCGCGTCGCCGGCATTGCGCGTGCCACGGACCAGACCGCTCGCGACGAGACCGCCCTCGACCGCGACCGCAGGTCCCCAGTCGTTCCACCAACTCATGGCGCGCTCACGTTCCGGACGCCTGGTGCACGTCGAGTGCCACGAACTCGGCGAGTTCGCGATCGTCGAGCGTGGTGATGAGGTTCTCGGTCGAGGTGATCACCGCGCCGGCGAGCGCGCGCTTGGTGTCGATGATCGACGCGATGCGCTCTTCGATGGTGCCGGGACACACGAGCGTGTGCACCACGACCCCACGCGTCTGTCCGATGCGCCAGACGCGGTCGGACGCCTGGTCCTCGACCGCCGGGTTCCACCACCGGTCGAAGTGGATCACGTGGTTGGCGCGTACGAGGTTGAGACCGGTACCGCCGGCTCGGAGCGAAACCGCGAGTACGCCACCGCCCCGCTCGGCGGTGAACTGATCGACGATCTTGTCGCGCCGGGCGCGGCTCACTCCACCGTGCAGGATCGGGACGGGCAGGTCCAACTCGTGCGCCAGATGCGGCGCGAGGCGGCGGAGGAACGTGGCGTACTGGCTGAACACGACGACCGCCTCGTCTTCGGCGACGATCTCTCTGGTCAACTCGATGAGTCGTTCGAGCTTGCCGGAGCGGTCGGCGAGGTCGGACGTGTCGGTGTCCACGAGGCTCGCCGGGTGGTTGCAGATCTGCTTGAGCTTCGCGATCCCGGCAAAGACGTGGAGCCGGCGCCGTTTCTCGTCGCCGGCCTCGGCGACCTCGCCCAGCATCGCCGCGGCGGTGGCTTCGTAGAGCGCCACCTGCTCCGGGGTGAGCAGGCAGTCGTCCCGCACCACGATCCGCTCGGGGAGCTCGTCGACGATGCCCGGTTCGGTCTTGGTCCGGCGACAGATGAAGGCCGCGACCCGTCGGCGGAGGTGCGCGAGGCGCGCGTCGTTCTCGATCTGGTCGGCGGTCAACCGGTATCGGTCGGCGAACCCGGTGCGCGAGCCGAGGAGACCCGGGTTGGCGAAGGTCATGATGCTCCACAGTTCGTCGAGATCGTTCTCGACGGGGGTACCGGTGGCTGCGATGTGATGGCGCGCGGGCAGCGAGCGGGCGGTCTTCGCGGTGGCGGTCATCGCGTTCTTGATCGCCTGGGCCTCGTCGAGGATCACGCGGTGCCACGTGATTTCGCCCAGGCGCTTGTCGCGGCGCATCACGCCGTAACTCGTGAGCACGATGTCGGCCTCGGCAACGGTCCGGACGGGATCACCGCGCAGTCCGCCGTGGTGGACCGCCACCCTCAGGCTCGGCGTGAACCGGGCCGCCTCGCGTTCCCAGTTGCCGACCACCGAGGTCGGCGCGACCACGAGCGTGGGGCCGGAATGGTCGTGGGCGACGAGCGCGAGGAGCATCGCGGTCTTCCCGAGGCCCATGTCGTCGGCAAGGATCCCGCCGAGTTCGTTGCGTTCCAGCCAGACCAACCAGTCGAGCCCGTCGCGTTGGTAGTGGCGCAGGGGTACTTCCACCGCGGTGGGGACGTCGACGTGCTCGGCGCCCGACGGTGTCCATTCACCGGCCAACGCCCGGGCGAGCCAGTCGGCCGGGTCGACCTCGATCTCGAGTTCGGTGTCCTCGTCGGTCTCGAGTTCGGCGGCGATCTCGAGCACCTCGGCCGCGTCGACCGCGCCGAGGGTGCGGACGAATGCCGCGATCCGAGCCCGTTCGCCGTCGGCGAGGTAGGTCCAGCGCCCTCCGATGGAGACGAGGTCCTGCTGGGCGCCGAGCACCGCGGCCAACTCGGCGTCCGTGAGCGGCGTGCCGTCGACCCGCACCTCACCCGTGAGCACGAGGCTCGCGACGTCGAGGCCCGAGGCGCGCCCCTGGACCCGCAGCCGGCGCGAGGACGACCGTTTCCGACCGAGGCCCGCCGGGAGGAGGACCGAGATGCCAGCCGACTCCAGCCGTACGGAGGCGCGTTCGATGAGCTCGACGACGTCCGCCAACTCGAGGTCCATCGTCGCGACGTCCCGATCGCGCAGCAGCGGCCATGCCTTGGCCGCCGCCTCCCATTCGCTGGCGATCACCGCGCGGACCGCGTCGACGCCGGCCGCGAGTTCCTCGGCGAACCGGCCGAGGTTCCCGTCGCTCTGCTCGTCGAGTGCGATCGTCACCGTCGTCGCCCGGCGCGCTTGGAGGCACGGCGCGAGGACGAAGCCGTCGGGCGTGTCGTCGAGGCGCAGGACCAGGCGCGCGCCGCCGGCGCGGCGGGCGATCACGCGGTCGGCCCAGGTGCGCATCGTCGGCGTCGGGGCGCGGCCGTCGAGGGTCTCGGGCATCGGGCCCACCACATCGACCGCCAGGGAGTGGATCAGGAGGTCGCGCAGCTCCTCGGCCTCGGGGTGGACTGCGACCGCCGCGTCGGTGGCGGCCGCGAGCCGGGTCGTCTCGGTGCGATCCGGCGCGGCGATCCAGCCGGTCGCGATGTTGGGCACCGCGCCGGGGAGGACGTGACCTTCGTGCACGACGCGGGCCACGGCGACGAAGAGTTCGAGCAGGGTGCCGAAGCCCGGGGTGACGGGCCAGCCCGTCGCGAGGATCGCGCGGAAGACCGGGACCTCGTCGACGGCCACGCTCCACCGGCGTTCGAACCCCGTGGGTGCGACCCAGAACGACTTGAAGATGCCTCGGGGCCGGGCCCCGAGGACCGGCGCGAGTTCGGCCGGTGGCTTGCGCAGGATGTCGTCCGGCTCGGCCACGATCCACACCTGACCGTCGTCGAGGCGTGCGTCGAGCACGATTCGCGGGTCGGTGGCCATGGCCCGGACCGTATCGGCCGACGCTCGAAGCGCCCTATCGGGCCTCGGCCCGGTCGCCGGGATGGAGGTCGGCGAGGTTCAGCTTGGCGCGATCGGCCGCGAGGCGTCCGCTCGCCCAGCCGGCCGCGTCGCGCCCGCCCCGAGGCCGGCTCTCGGAGAGGTGGCCGAACTGTTCGTGGACGGCGTGGTCGACCGCCAGGCTCCGGGCGGCGAGGACGGGGACCAGGCTCGTGCCGAGGTCCTGGGTCGCCTGCTCGGCCACGTGCGCGTTGATCTCACTCAGCCGCTCACCCACGCGGTGCGCGTAGGCGAGGAGGAACGCGGAACGAAAGCCCGAACTGCGGGCCCGGGGCCCGGCGGCGGCGGTGACGGCCGGCGACTGCATCGCGGTCTGCGCCTGGACGAGGAGCGACGTGAACAGGATCTCGGTCGCCGCGACGTCTGGTGCGAAGCCGATCACGGTCGACATCCCGTAGTCGGTCAGGCGGACCGCCCGGGCGCGTGAGTGCTCGGCGACGACCTGGCACAGCAGCGACTTCGCGTCGGCGTAGGGGTCGTCCACGGGGATGCGCACCGTGACCGGACCGTCGGCGTCCGCCGTGCGGGCCGAGAGCATCGCGGCGTCGATCGAGTAGCGCGCCATCAACTCCTGGGCCTTGGCGGTGAAGGCCTCGGCCTCGGCCTCGAACTCCGTCGATTCGGCCTTGGCCAGCAGCGCGCGGACACGATCCAACATCGGATCGTCGATCGGGGTGTGGAGGTCGGCCGTCGGCGGGCCCGCCGCAGTCGTGCCCGGCGGTGGGATCAGCACCGCCAACGGCCGGAGCTGTGCGATCGCACGCACCATGTCGACGAGGAGGGCGAGGGCGGTGTCGTCGGTGGGTCGCCGCACCGACCAGTGCACGATCCAGTCCGGGTCGGCGCGGGTCGGGACGCCGAGTGCCGCGAGTTGGGCCGACCAACGGCGGTCGATGGTGGCGCCGTCCCGCGCCCGATGGTCGTTGGCGATGAGACCGAGGACGAGCTTGGCGCCGGTGCCGTTCGTCGCCCGGCGGACCTGCCGGTGGAGTTCTGCCGGTTGCCATCCGTGGTTCCACACGACCGGGACCTGCCGGAGCAGGACCGCCTGCGCGGCGCGGGCAACGAACTCGCGCCGGGCGACGAGAAGGCGGTCGAATCCACGGAACTGCTCCATCCGGGTGCCGCGCCCGAAGGCGACCGACTCGAACAGCGCTTCGACCTCGGCGACCGTGAGCGGCTGGAACTCCATCCGGCGCACGGTACCGGGCACCTGTGACCAACCGCCCCTGGGACCGGGTCAGCTCCAGGCGGCGACCGGCCGGGCGAGCTGGCGGGCGAGGCGGAACGCATCGTGGTCGGGCCCGATGCAGAAGCGCGGGATCGCGAACGGGTCGGTGGAGGGGATGGCGCGTCCGAACGAGAAGGTGAACGCGGCGCGGTATCCCGCGGCGGCGGTCGCATGTTCGACCTCGGCATCGTGATGACCGGACGGATACGCGAGCAGGTCGATCGGCGTGCCGACGATCGACTCCAGGCGCGTCCGTGAGCCGACGAGTTCCTGCCGCCGCACGTCGGGCGTGACGTCGGGGAGGGACACGTGGGTACACGTATGCGAGCCGAACGAGACGAGACCGGTGGCGGCCAGCGCGCGGAGTTCGGCATCGCTGAGGGTCCGGTTCGCGCCCGGCCAGAACGGTGGGTCGATCCCCAGGACGTCGGCGACCACGAAGACCGTGGCCGGGACCCGCCGCGATTCGAGGATCGGCGCCACGTGGGTGTGCAGCCCGACGAGCCCGTCGTCGAACGTGATCGCGACGAGGCCGTCGAGGGACCGGCCCGCGACGAGGCGGTCGACGATCTCGGCGAGCGGAACGACAGTGAGACCCCAGTCCGCGATCCACTCGAGGTGATCGCGGAACCGATCGGGCGACACGTAGTAGTCGGTGTGGTTCGCGGGATCGGTGCCGACGTCGTGATAGCAGAGCACCGCCGCGCCGAGGCCCTTGGTGGGGAGCCGCCGCCCGACGCGGGTGAGGAACGCGCTCGGGATCCCGCGACCCTTCCGCACCAGTTCCCGAGCGTTGGACACCCCGGAAGGATACGACTCGCCCGGCCGGGGCCGGACCGTGCGCCGATGCCGCGATCCGGGGCGACGCGCGGACAGGATGCGGCGATGGTCGTCGTGCTGCTCCCGCCGTCGGAAGGGAAGGCGGCCGGAGGCACTGGTCCGGGTTGGGCGCCGACGACCGGACGGTTCGCCGAACTCGCGCCGCGTCGGCTGCGGGTCGCGAACGCGCTGAAGCGGGCCCGAGGTGGCAATGCCCGGATCCTCGGTGCCACGGGGACACTGCTCGCGACCGCGCGGGCGGCGAACCGGGCGTTACTCGACGCGCCGACGATGCCCGCCTGGCAGCGGTTCACCGGGGTGGTGTGGGAGCACCTCGACGGCGCGGGACTCGGCGCACGCGGCCTGCGTCGGGCGCGGGAGGGCGTGATCGTGGTGTCGGCGGTGACCGGCCTGTCTGCCTGGGACGACCCGGTCCCCGACTTCCGCCTGAAACTCTCGGCGTCGCTCCCGCCGATGGGTCGGCTCGCGCCCTTCTGGCGTGAGCAGCTCTCCGCGGTGCTGAACGATCAGCTCGAAGGTCACGTCGTCGTGGATCTCCTGCCGAATGAGCACCGTGAAGCATGGACGCCGGTACCCAGCCGGTACACGCTGGTGCGTCCGGTGTTGGCCACCCGGGACGGCAAGCCGGCCGGTCACGCGGGCAAGGCCACCAAGGGTCGCCTGGCTCGCGCGCTCCTGCAGTCAGGCGATGCCGTGAAGACGCTCGCCGAGTTCGACCCGGGAGAGCTCGACCTCAGCGTGGAGTGACGCGGCTCGACGAGCGACGGGTCAGGCGCGCACCGATGAGGACGCGGCCCGGCCGGACGCTTCGGTGTCGTGGGCGGCCGTCCCGAACGGATCGGCGGTCTTGGCTGCGTCCGCGGCGCGCCGCTGCTTGGTCGCAACCACGACGGCGACGACGCACACCCCGAGCGCCAGGATGATGCCGGTCGTGCGTAACCCGGTCCGGCGCCGCGAGTGGTCGGTCGGCGGGACGAGGCCCCTGCGCCTGGCGGCGCGTCCGGTCCGCTTCGCGGCGTGGTCCACGGCGTGTTCGAGCGTGGCGGGAACCTGATCGAGGCGGTGGCCGATTTCGCTCATGGTCGGTACGTCGAGCGCGCGGGCCTGGTCGATGACCGTGCCCGCCCGGCGACGCGCCTTGCGCAGCGCGCGGCGCCCGTCGGCGGCGGACTTCTCGAGGTTGATCGTCATCCTCGTACGGTGCCCACGGCGTGACGCCGTCAAACGTCGGGGGCAAACGTCGGGGGTAAACGTCGGGTACCTCGTGAGGTCCTCACGGGCGCAGGTTCGGCCACGCGCTCGTCGAGGTGGTCACGTAGTCGTAGAGGGACCACCCGATCGCCCGGTCGCGCGTCGCGGCGCGGGTGAAGCCGGCGAGGTCCTCCGGGCCGGCATGATCGGCGATGCCACCGATGAGGTGCACCACCGCATGCGGGGCGCCGAGGTGGGCGCGGAGTCGGCGGATGTTCTCGTTCGCGTAGCGATACCCGTCGTGCCATCCGGAGGACACGGAACGGTTCGTCCAGTAACTCATCGGGAGCCACACGTCGAAGGAGCTGCGTAATGCCGTCCACGGGAAGGCGGGCCAGTACGCAGGGTTGACGTCGTCGAGCAGGACCGGCTCGAGCACGATCGCGCCGAGGGGGACACGGGTCACCAGGCGCCGGGTGCGGCGTGCGAGTTGCCGCACCGCGATGTTCCGCGCGGTGGGGTCCGGTACGTCGCTCGTCCACTCGAGGTCGAGCGCGAGTCCGTCGAAGCGTTGACCGTCGCTCGTGAACCGGTACAGCGCGTCGACGTAGCGGAGATCGCGGTTCACGTCCGCGAAGTGCGGGAGGTACCACGCGACGACGCGCACCCCGCGTCGGTGGGCCCGCCGGAGGAGCGCGCCGACGCGGGCACGATCGGCGATGTAGCCCTGGGACCTCCGGTCGTCCTGGGCCGCCTGGAGGTACAGGGTCCGGATACCGAGACGGGCCATGTCGTCGATCGAGTCCGCGGTGATCGCCGGCTGGGAACCGGGCGGGGTCTGGAACTGCGGTCCGTAGTCGTACACGTCGACCCAGGTCCCGAGACCGGCGAAGGCGTCGAGGTGCGGGCTGCGGCTGGGCCCTACGGCGGCGATCGGCGCGGGTGCGGACGCCTCGCAGGACCACAGCGTCGTGCTCGCGAGGGCCAGCACGAGGATGCGGCGGAGGATGCTGCGCATTGCGGACAACCTTCGCACGGGTCGGGGTGGCCCGGCAGTCACGGATTGAAACCTCCGACCGCGCCTCCGCCACTCTGGGTGGCAATCGCGAGGCGGTGTGCACGGGTTCGCGGGGAAATGCGTAGTTTCCCAAGGCAATTTTGGGATTTCAGATTCCAGGTCGAACGACCTAGGTGCCGATACTTGATGCGGGACGGAGACGGGGTGCACACGCACGTGTGCACGACCTGTGGGCTCGGTTCGTCCCCGATCGTCATCGTCTGAGGGAGCCCCATGAACCGACTCACCGCTGTACGTCGCCGCCCGTCTCCGGACCGGACCGGGAGACCGCGCACCACCTGGACTCGCCGACTCGTCGTCGGAGTCGTGGGATTGGTCGTGGCTGCCGGCTGCGCACCCAAGAACTCGATCGGGTCGGTCCCGACGCATTCGATCACGGGATCGGAGGTCGCGCTGCGCGCCGGGATGAGCGCGGGACCCGAGTTGTTGTGGGAGTCGGACGCCGAGCAGAACGCGGACCTTGCCGGTATCCAGAACTCCGGCGTCCACTGGATCACCATCGACATCGACTGGAACAGCATCCAGGGCGACGGCCCGTCCAGCTTCCGGTGGGACCGCGCGACGGACCGCGTGGTGACGAACGCCCGGGCTCACGGTCTCACCATTCTGGGTATGGCCGCGTACAGCCCGCCGTGGGCGCGCATCGCCGGTTGCCCGCCGGGCGAGGTCCACTGTCTGCCGGCCAACGCCGACGACTACGGACGGTTCCTGACCGCGGCCGCGGCCCGCTACGGAAGCCGGTCGACCAATCCTCTGTTGCGCAACACGATCACCACGTGGCAGCTCTGGAACGAGCCGAACCACCAGGAGTTCGCCCAGCCGAAGCCGAATCCCGACGTGTACACGGCGATGCTGAAGTCGGCCTACGCCGGGATCAAGGCGGTCGACCCGAGCGCCACGGTCATCACGGGTGGGACCGCTCCCGCGCCCGACGCGGCGGACGGTACCGACTATTCACCGGTGACCTGGTTGCGTGACCTCTACGCCCGTGGCGCGGGCGGCAGCTTCGACGCGATCGCCCACCACCCGTACGCCTTCCCGGTCAACCCGCTCGAGCCGCACCCGTGGAACGCCTACACGCAGACGCTGGTGCTCCACGACGTGATGGCGTCGAACGGGGACGGGGCCAAGAGGATCTGGGGTACCGAGATGGGTGCGCCGACCGGAACTGCGCCCGACGTGCTCTCGGAGTCGCAACAGGCACAGTGGGTCCACGACTACTACCTCGGATGGAACACCACCTTCCGCAGCTTCACCGGCCCGCTCATCTGGATGGAGTTGCGCGACTCCGGGGCCAACGTTGGCGACAAGTGGCAGAACCTCGGTCTGCTGCACCGGGACCGTCAGCCCAAGCCCGCGTACGCCGCGTTCCAGACCGTGATGAGCAACGGCGTCTGACGTCGTGGGGGGGGCCCGGGGGCCCCCCCCGCGGCCGCCCCCCCCCCAAAAAACAAAAAAAAAAAATAAAACCAACCACCACAACCCCAACGTGGGGGGGCGACACCACACAAATGGGGGGGGGGGACAAAACTG
>JBBSBV010000026.1:0-64442 GCA_038250905.1 Acidimicrobiia bacterium | reverse complement strand
GCGATCGAAGCCGGCTCCGCAGGTGAAGTTCTCGCCGATACCTCGAAGGCGTGGTTGGACGGTTCGATCTCGGGGGGTGCGGCCCGCACGATCCTCGGTGCCCGGGTCGAGGGTCACGACGGCGAGTTACGCGCGGTGGAGGCGATCTTCTTGGAGTTGGCGCGCGACGGTGCGATGGGGGCTCTGGTCCGGGCGTGTGGCCATTTCCGGGCGTGTGCGCAACGGGACGGGACCGAACCCCGCGACCATGATGGCCTCACCCTCTCCCGTGCCTTCAACGGTCGCGTCGCCCTGAACGGGAACTTGTCGTCGTCGGGTGCGGAGATCGTGGTCGGCGCGATCCACGCCCTCACCGACCCACCCTCGCACGACGACCGCCGCGGTGCGGCGCGCCGGCGGGCCGATGCCCTGGTGCGGATGGCCGAACTCGCCCTCGCCCACCTCAACGGTCCCGGCCCCGAAGGCCCGACCCGCGCCCGGCCGTCGTGTTCGGTCGTGATCGACTGGCCGACCCTGCTCAACCACGAGTTGGGCCGCCTCGACGGTGACTTCACCGGGACCCTGCACCGCAGTGACGTGGAACGGCTCTTGTGTGACTGCACCGTCAGTCGGGTGGTGACGGGTCCGGGCGGGTTACCGATCGACGTGGGCCGCCACACCCGGACCGTGTCGGGGGCGATGCGCCGGGCGCTGGTGGTCCGGGACCAGGGCTGTCGATATCCGGGGTGTCGACAACCCACCGGGTGGTGTGATGCCCATCACGTCATCCACTGGCAATACGGAGGGCCCACCGATCTCGACAACCTCGTGTTGCTCTGCGACCACCACCACGGCGTCGTGCACCAACCCGGCTGGACCGCGAAGTTCCAGCACAACCAGTTCCACCTCCACCGGCCCGACGGCACCGAGATCACATAACCAGTGCGTGGCCACGACCCGGAGCATGTCGCCGCGTGCACTCGCTTCCAGTCAGGGCGTGCCAAAGATCATGATGCTGCCGGTGTAGTTGGCGACCCAGACGTTGCCGGTGGCGCGGTCGTAGGTGACGCCGATGGGGTGGAACCCGGTCTTCACGTCCTGCACCTTGGCCATGGTGGTGGCGTCGAGCTTGCTCATGGTGCCCGACTCGTAATTGACGACGTAGAGGTGTTTGCCGTCGGTCGAGATCGCCATGCTGCGCGGCGCCTGCCCGGTACTGACCTTGGTCTGTACCACGCCGTTGACCGGATCGATCTTCGCGACCCGGCCTTCGCCGTTGAGGGTCGCGTAGAGCGTGGCGCCATCGGGCGAGAGCACGAGGTGACGCGGTCCCGAGCCCACGTTGTAGATCCAGGACACGTTGAAGCTGGTGAGGTCGATCCGCGCGATGTTCGTCGTCCCCATGACCGCCACGTACGCCGTGCGCGAATCGGGGGTGATCACCACGCCGCGCGGGTACGGGCCGAGCGGGATGCGCTTGACCTCGGTGTCGGTCGCGAGGTCGACGATGCTCTCGGCGAAGCTGCACCAGTTGCTCACGACGAGGTATTTGCCGTCGGGCGAGACCGCGACGTACTTCGGCACCGACCCGACCGGGATCACGGCATCGACCGTGAGGGTCGCGACGTCGACGCGGTAGACGAAGCTCGTGTCGGTGCCGTCGCCGGCGCGGCACTGGTCGCTGCCCTCGGGTCCGAACCCGGATCCGTACATCGAATAGTTGGACACGTAGGCCTTCGTGCCGTCCGGGCTGAACGCCACCTCGACCGGCGCGCCGTGGGAGATGCCGGGGTGGCCGGGAATCCCGAAGGCGGCAAGGTCGACCGTGTCGGGAATGGTCTTCACGAGGTCGCCGTGCGCGTCGTACACGGTGAGGGTGTGCTTGTACATCATGTTCTCGGCGAAGACCTGACCGCGGCCCGACGCGACGACGCTCTTCGGTGAGATGTCCCCGGTCACGGTGCGCAGGAGCGCGAGGTCACCGTCGGAGTCGGGGGTCGGCAGCGTCGTGGTGGTCGTGCTGGTGGACGTCGATGTGGTCGACGACGATGTGGGCGCGCCGGCCGTGCGGCGTCCGTCCTTCCGGCCGCGGTCCGAGTTCTGCGAGGCGACGGCAATGCTGATGCCCACGACGGTCAACGCGACGATGACGGCGAGCGCGACCCGCCTCACGATGCCGCCGCCCGGTCGCGGTCCCGATCGCGGTCGAGGTCGGCCAACACGAGGCGTCCGAAGCGCTCCGCCTCCGCGCGGTGGGGGTAGCCCGAGAGGATGAAGGTGTCGATGCCGAGGGCGCGGTACGCGCACAGCTTCTCCCGGACCTGGTCGGGGTCGCCGACGATCGCCGCGCCACATCCGCTCCGAGCGCGCCCGATCCCGGTCCACAGGTTCGGCTCGACGAACCCGTCGTCGGACGCATCGGCGCGCAACTCGGCCTGGCGCTGCACGCCGGCCGAGGTGCCGTCGAGCGACCGGGCGCGGATCGCGTCGCCGATCGCCGGGTCGAGGCGACTGACGAGCCGGTTGGCCGCGGCCCGGGCCGCGGCCTCGGTTTCTCGCACGATCACGTGCACGCGGTATCCGAACCGCAGGGTCCGCTCGTGGCGGGCGGCGCGCGACCGCAGATCGGCGATGGTCGCGGCGACCGTGTCCATGGTGTCGGGCCACATGAGGTACACGTCGGCGGCCGCGGCCGCGACGTCACGTGCGGGTTCCGAGAGCCCCCCGAAATAGAGGGGCGGGCAGCGCCCGGACACCGTGGCGGCCGCCGGTGGATCCACGGTCAGGTCGTAGAACTCACCGTGATGATCTACCGCATCGCCGTCGAGCAGCGTGCGCAGGATCTGCATGACCTCGAGCGTGCGTCGGTACCGGGGTGCGGAATCGAGCGTCTGGCCGGGCAGATCACTCGAGATCATGTTGACGGTCAGGCGTCCCTGGAGCATCTGGTCGAGGGTGGCGAGTTGGCGGGCCAGTTGCGGTGGCCAGAGCTCGCCACCGCGCACGGCGACGAGCAGCCGCATGGCTCGCAGCCGCGGCGCGATCCCTCCTGCGAAGGCGACGCTGTCGATCCCGAGCGCGTAGCCGGACGGCAGCAGCACGTTGTCGAAGCCCTGTTCCTCTGCGGTCTCGACGATCGACGCGCAGTGGGCCCACGATGCCCGCAACCCCGGGTCCGGCACGCCGAGATACTCGTAGTCGTCGTCGCAGAGTGCCGCGAACCAGGCGAACTCGGCGTCCGCAAGTGGCGACCGGGTGGCGGTCACGGCAGCGGGTGGCCTTCTGATGTCGCCACGATGCGGTAGCAGTCGGTCCGGTCGAGGTGCACCCGCAAGGCATCGGTCGCCGCGCGCAGGCGATCGGGATTTTGGCTCCCGATGATCGCGACCGGTCGGGTCGGGTGCGCAAGGGTGAAGGCGATCGCCACGGCGGCCCGGGTCACGGTCTCCCGCTGCGCGAGGTCGTCGAGGAGCGCGATCAGCTCGGGCCGGATTCCGTCCCCCGTGACGAGGCGACCGCCGGCGAGGGGACTCCACACGAGCGGGGTCATGTGATCGCGGGCACAGCGGTCGAACGTGCCGTCGCGTAACGGGTCGAGGTGGTCGGCGTGGTATTCGGGTTGCGACGTGGCCAGCGCGTCCCCGAGGAAGCTCCGCAGGGCATCGTGCTGAGCGCCGGTGTGGTTGGAGATCCCGATGGCGCGGATCTTCCCCTCGTCCCGCAGCGCGAGCAGGGTGGAGGCCACGGTCTCGGGATGGGCGAACAGGTCGGGCCGGTGCACCTGGTACAGGTCGATGGTCTCGACTTCGAGGCGATGGAGCGACGCTTCGCACGCCCGCCGCAGTCCTTCGGCGCTGCTGTCGTAGGGGACCGGGGGGTGGATCCCGCCCTTGGTGGCCAGCACCATCTGGTCACGGAGTTCGGGGGCGTCGCCCAGCACGCGGCCGAGGAGCGCCTCGCACGCGCCGAACCCGGCACCGCCCCAGTCGAGGCCGTAGACGTCGGCGGTGTCGACGAGGTGCATGCCGGACGCGAGCGCGGTGTCCAACGCGGTCCGCGCGTCGCGGATGTGGCCGTGGGTGAAGCGCCAGCACCCGAAGGCGAGCGGACCGACGGTCAGTCCGGATCGGCCGAGTTCCCGCGTCCCTGCGTCGACGAGGTTCTCCATCGCCGTAACCTACGGCACCGATGGACGAGGTTCGGTACGGAATCGTGGGTGCCGGGATGATGGGCCTCGAACATTTCCGCAACCTCCAGGCCCTGGACGGCGCGGTCGTCACCGCCATCGCCGACCCGCACGAGCCCTCACGCGAATGGGCGCAGCTGACCGCCGGCGACGATCCGCTCGCGTCGTTCGCGTCACACCGGGAACTCCTCGACTCGGGCCTCGTCGACGCCGTGGTGGTGGCGACCCCGAACATGACCCATGCCGCGGTGCTGCGCGACGTGCTGGCATCGCCACTCGCGGTGTTGGTGGAGAAGCCGATGTGCACGACGATCGCCGACTGCCGGGAGGTCGTGGCCGCGGCGCATGAGCGAGACGCGATCGTGTGGGTCGGGCTCGAGTACCGCTACATGCCACCCGTCGCGCGGCTCATCGAGGCGGTGCGAGACGGTGCGGTAGGGGAAGTGCAGATGATTGCGGTGCGCGAACACCGGTTTCCCTTCCTGGCGAAGGTGGCCGACTGGAACCGCTTCAACCGCAACACCGGCGGCACCTTGGTGGAGAAGTGCTGTCACTTCTTCGACCTGATGAACCACATCGCGCAGGACCGACCGGTGCGCGTCTTCGCGTCCGGAAGCCAGGCCGTCAACCATCGAGACGAGCGCTACGCCGGAGAAACCCCCGACATCATCGACAACGCGTTCGTCGTCGTCGAGTACGAGCACGGGACGCGTGCCGCACTCGACCTCTGCATGTTCGCCGAGGGCTCCGAACACCAGGAGGAGATCTCGGTGGTCGGCGACCGCGGGAAGGTCGAGGCCTTCTTGCCCGGAAGCGAGTTCCGGCAGGGGACGCGGGCCGGCGGGCGGAGGGGAGTGCAGCACGAGGTGGTCCACGACGACCGCGTCGAACACGCCGGCTTCCACCACGGGTCGAGCTACCTCGAACACGTCGACTTCCTCGACGCGATCCGGTCGGGGACGCCACCCCGGGTCGACGTCGGGGCCGGGCTGCTCTCGGTCGCGGTCGGTGTCGCGGCGCACCGGTCGATCGACACGGGCCGGGCGGTCGCGCTGGCCGAGGTGCTAGACGAAGCGCCATGACCGAACAGCTGGTGTTGATCGATAAGCCGCAGCCGCACACGACGGTGCTCACCCTCAACCGGCCCGAACGGTTGAACGCGATGTCGATCGACCTGGTGATCGAGCTCGACGAGAAGCTCAACCGGGTCGCCGACGACAACGACACGCGCGTGGTGATCCTCACGGGTGCCGGCCGCGCGTTCTGCTCCGGACTCGACCTGAAGGACTACGGCATCATCCCGAACATCGACGGGCTGAGCGTCGGCCGGATCGCGCAACGGTCGATGCGGTACTACTCGCGGCTCATCCTCACCATGCGGCGCATGCCTCAGCCGATCATCTGCGTCGTCAACGGTCCCGCGTACGGCGGCGGGATGTGTCTCACGCTGGCGGCCGAGATGCGGATCGCCTCCGAATCGGCGACGTTCAACGCGACCGGGATCGTCAACGGTCTGACGAGCACCGAACTCGCGGCGAGTTGGTTGCTCCCTCGTCTCGTCGGTGCCGCCCACTCGAACGACATGCTGCTCACCGGGCGGCGGATCGATGCCGACGAGGCATACCGCATGGGGCTGGTGTCACGGGTCCTCGCGGATGCCGACGTGCAGGCCGAGGCCCTCGCGATCGCGGCACGGATGTGCGAGTTCAGCCCGTACGGCCTCGCCATGACCAAGGACATCCTCTGGGTGAACCTCGAGAACCCGAGTCTCGAGGCGGCGATCGAGATCGAGGACCGCAACCAACTCATGCTCGGGTTCACGGAAAATCTGCCCGAGGCCATCCGTGCCTTCGACCAGGGCCGCGACCCCGTCTACACCGATGCTCCGCGGAAAGACCTCTTTTCCTGATCTTCTGCCCGTCCGCTCCCACTCCTGATCGTCATGCGTTCCGTGGGGCTCGCTCCCGGGCTGTTCGCCTCCGCAAGCTCCGGCTCAGGTGCTGCCCAAACAAGGGGCAGCCAAGTAGGCGAGGGAACGGGAACACAAAATAGAATCTGTTCTCATTTCGCAGGAGGCCCGCCCGTGACCCGTCGATTCCCGTTTCCGCACCCGTTCGGCTGGTTCATGGTCGCCTACGCCGACGAGTTGACGCCGGGTGAGGTGACCGCGCTCACCTACTGGAGCACTGATCTCGTCCTGTGGCGCGACGAGTCCGGCGAGTTCCATCTCCAGGATGCGTTCTGTCCTCACCTCGGCGCGCACCTCGGCGTCGGCGGCAAGGTCAAGGGCGCGGCGCTCGAATGCCCCTTCCACGGGTGGGAGTTCGGCGGCGACGGTGCGTGCACAAACATCCCTTACTCGGAGCGCACCAACCGGAAGGCGCAGCTGCGCAACTACCCGGTGGTCGTCCGCAACGGCATGGTCTTCGCGTGGCGCCACCCCGACGGCATCGAGCCGCAGTGGGAGATCCCGGTGATCGAGGAAGTCGGTGACCCGGCCTGGACCGACTACTACCGCTCGTCGTTCACGATCAGCACCGTGCCCCAGGAGATGGCCGAGAACGGTGTGGACCCGGCGCACTTCCGGTACGTGCACGGCACCGACGACGTCGCGGAGGTGGAGAGCTACGAGCAGAACGGACCGTTCTCGACGATGCTGTCGAAGCAGAGTTACGTGACCCCGCGCGGCGTCACCTACGGCCGTATCGACGTCTACAACTACGGCCCAGGCATGGCGAAGGTGTTCTTCTCGGGGATCGTCGATGCGATCAACGTGGCGGCGACGACACCCATCGACGAGAACACGACCCAGGTGCGATTCAGCTTCACGGTCAAGAAGTTCGACGACGCCTCGATGACCTCGACCGTGGCCGACGCGTTCGTGGCCGAGATCAACAAGCAGATCGTCGAGGACACGCCGATCTGGGAGCACAAGATCTTCCTCCCGGTCCCGGCCCTCGCCGACACCGACGGGCCGATCCTCAAGTTCCGGAAGTGGTATTCGCAGTTCTACGCGGAGCCGGTCGACGCCGAACTGAGCGGAGCGCGCTGACGTGAGCGCGGGGGAGTGGGCCAGCTACCACGCGATCACGACCCTCATGTACCGGTACGCCGAATGCGTCGACCGGGCCGACTTCGCCACCATCGGACAGATCTTCGAGCACGGCGAGATGACCACGCGGGGTATGGACGGCGCGATCGTCGGGGCCGAGGCCGTCGCGGGGCTGTACCGGCACACCAACAAGGTGCATCCCGACGGCACGACGCTCACCCGTCACCTGACCACCAACGTGATCGTCGACATCGACGAAGCCGGCGACACCGCGACCGCGCGCTCGTCGTTCGTCGTGTTCCAGGCGACGCCGTCGGTCCCGCTCCAGCCGATCATCGCGGGCCGCTACCGGGACGAGTTCAACCGGGTGGACGGCGAATGGCGCTTCACCCGGCGCGAGATGGGCGTGGAGCAGATCGGTGACGTCTCCGACCACCTCCTCATCGACCTCGGTTCCGTCCTGCCGTAGCGCGACCGACCAAACGGCGCGTACGGTGCACTGCGTGACGAACGTCGGGGTGGGGAAACGGGTCGCAATCACGGTGGCGCTGGCGGTGATGCTCGGTTTCGCCGCTCCGTTCCCACTGGCCGCCGTGCCCGCCTCCGCGTCGGCGCCGGGCAGTACTGCGTCCGTGGGCGCGCCGGTCCCGTGCGACCGGGCGGCCGAGCGGATCACGTTGACGGCCAGTGCGGATCTCGATCCGTCGTGCACCTACACCGGCGGCTTCGACATCACTGCGTCGAACGTCGTGCTCGACTGCCACGGGGCGCTCATCCAGGGTGCGGTGGGCACACGTGCGCTCGGGATCGTCGTGGCCACGCCGGCCGATGTGGACCTCACCGACGTCGTGATCCGCAACTGTCGCATCGACCGGTTCTTCAACAACGTGCATCTCCGGCGCGACGGGTTCCGTGCCCTCGCCGCCGGCCACGAGTACGACCACCAACTGAGCCGGGTCACCATCGAGGACTCCACGCTCACGAACTCCACCGGGGTCGGCCTGTACGTGGACGACTACGTGACCGGCACCATGATGCGCCGCCTGCTCATCATGGGCTCGGGCAGCACCGGCATCTATCTCGATTCCGGGTCGCGGTTCAACACTGCGGTCCACAACATCGTCGCCGGGAACGGTTTCCGAGAGAGCGGACCCGATGGGACCGTCAGCTCCTTCAGCGGGGTCACGTTCCGATACTGGGGCCCCGGGCGCGAAGGCATCGCGATCGACGGATCCCGCAACAACCGGATCGCCGGCAACTGGGTCGTCGGCAACTCGTACGGCGGGGTGTTCGTGTACACGAACTGCGGGGAGAACGTCCACCAGAACCCGCAGTCGTGGGTCGAGCACCGCTACGGCGCCGACGACAACATCATCTCGGGCAATCTCATCACCGGTGGCGAGGACGGGGTATGGATCGCGTCGCGGATGGGGGAGAACGTGTACCCGATGGACTGCAGCGACCCGCCGTACGTCTCGGGCCCGATCCAGGCCATCACGGTCGACCGTGCCGCCAACAACGTGGTGCGCGGGAACACCTTCGACTCGGTGACGTACGGGGTGCGGGTCGAGGACGACGGGGCGACCGTCTCCCGGAACCATTTCGCGGGGTCCGACGCGTCGCACCACGCGGTCATCGTCGGCACTCCCTTCCGGACCACGGTGCTCGGCCATCCGGTCACCAACACGATCGTCGAACGGAACCGCTCGACGATCGTCGGCAATCCGAACCCGTACCGCTGGGTCGACGGCATCGCCGGACTGACCGACCTCGGCAATCGCGCGCTCGACCACCGCAGTCGCTTCTGTCAGGCGCCGACGCTGCCGCGGAATCCGTTGATCTTCGTGTTCGCGTTCGCAGTGCAGGATCCAGCCGGGCCGCCGGTCCCGAAGCCCGACTTCTCGGTGCCCTCCCTCGGTGCCCTCGCGCCGTGCGCCCGCTGACCCGGCTGATCGACTGACCGACCGACCGGGGCCCCGTCAGTCGTCGGTGGCGAGCCGGCGATAGGCGCGTTCGATGATGCGTTCGAAGGTATCGACGTCCTGCGCGCCCGGTATCCCGACCTTGCTGGCGAAGAAGAAGGTCGGCACGGCGAGTACGTCGCGGTCGGCGGCACCGGCGATCTCGGCATTGACCTCGGCGGTCCCCACGCCGTCGGCGAGGAACCGCTCGACCTCGATCGGGTCGAGGCCGATCTCCTCGGCGATCTCGATCAGGGTCTCGTGGTCGGCGACGTTGCGGCCCTCGACGAAGTACGCCTCCATCAGCCGCCGTTCCAGCGGCCATTGGAGTTCGGTCTCGTGGGTGGACCAGACGAGGCGGTGGGCGTCGAACGTGTTGACCCGCAGGGCCTGGTCCAGGCGGATCTCGAGGCCCACCCCGGCGGCCGCGCCCGTGATCCGGTTGATGATCGCCTCGGCCCGGTCCTCGCTCCCGTACTTCTTCGCGTAGGCGGAGAAGACCGTGGTCGGGGTTTCGGGGGCGCGGGGGTCGAGTTGGAAGGCCCGCCAGACGGTCTCGACGTCCGCCCCGTAGGGCGATCGGTCCAGGGCCTCGCCGAACTGATGCTGACCGATGTAACACCAAGGACAGACGATGTCGGAGTAGATCTCGACGAGCATCGGGCCACCGTAGGCGCATCCCTCCCGAACCGGTGAAAAAGGGGTACACACCGGGCCCGGACGCGTCGATGTGATGGCGGTATGCATTGGGCGAACGATCCTCGACGCGCGGCGATGTACGCGGCCTATGCGTTCGCGGTCGCCGGGGTCATCACGATCCTGGGCGGATTCGCCAACGCCGACCGGTTCGCGACGGTCGGAGGATCGTCGACGCCGCTTCTGATCGCAGGAGCCATCGCGCTCGTCGCGGCCGCCGTGATCCCGATGCTGCCCTGGGCGCGCTGGCATCCGCGCGCGACGCTCGCCCTGCCGGCGCTCGGACTCGCGATTCTGTGCGTGTCCGAACTCGGATCGAAGTCGTCGCGGACCGCGGACGGCGCGATGGGGACCGCGACCGTCGTCACGTTGCTGTTCGTATGGATCGGACTGACCCAACCGCGGTGGTTCTCGTTCGTCTCGGCGCCGATTGCGGCCACCGCGCTCTGTTGTGTCTTCTCCGCCGAGGGCGCACCGGTGTCGATCGTCACCATCGTCACCGGCGTCGCCCTGTCGGCGATCATCGGTGAACTCGTTGCGTGGGTGAAGCACGCAGACCAGACGCGCAGCGACGAGCTCGGACTCGTCATCGACGGCACGAGCGAACTCCGCAGCGTCACCGACCGTCAGGCGGCGGCCCAGCGGCTCGCCGATACGGTCGTGGCGTTGTTGCACGTCCCGAACGTGGCCGTGTATCTCGAGGCCGCCGCCGACTACCGCCTGGCCGCCAGCACCGGCGACGCGGGTTGGCCCGAAGACCGTGCGGTCGACGCCGGCATCGGTCTCAGCGTGAGTGCGATCGACGCGGGTGTCGAGTTGGTGATCCCGCTCGTCGGTCGGGCCGGAGGTTTGCGCGGCGTGGTCGTGACGTCCGGCCGTCGGCGCCAGGACGAGTTCATGCTGCGGCTCGCCCAGATCCTCGGTGAACAGGCCGGCTACCGACTCGACGATCTCGACGCGCTGGACGCGCTCAACGACGAAAACCGTCGCGACGCACTCACCGGGATCGGGAACCGCCGGTTCGGCGACGAGCTGCTGCGGAGCCTCCGGCCCCGCGACGTGGTCGCGGTCGTGGATCTGGACGATCTCCGGGGCATCAACGCGCGAGCGGGCCACCACGGTGGTGACGCGGCCATTCGCGCCGTCGCCCGCTACCTGTCGGACGCAGTTCGCCAGGGGGATGCAGTCGCCCGCCTCGGCGGTGACGAGTTCGTCATGGTGCTGCGCGACGTCGGGGAAGACGCGCTGGTGCTCGTGGACCGCATTGCGGCCCGGTGGAACCTGGCGAACCCGGGGGTGACCTTCAGTGTCGGCGCCGCGACCTTCACCGGTGGCGACCCCGAGGAGACGCTCCGTACCGCGGACGACGCGCTGTTCAAGGCCAAGCGGGGCGGGCGGGCCCGGGCGCACCTGGCGCCGTCCTTGTCCATCGAACCGCCCGACGCGGTCAGGGATGCGTCCGGATTCTGATTCGTCCCGATGGGCCGTCCGCTCGCGCGCCTGACGGTCAACGACTCACCTCGGCTCGCTTCCGGCCGGCATCAGTCGACGGGCTCGCGCCACATCGTCCAGGTGGGAGGCGCACCGGCGGCCGGGAAGATCTGCTCCATCTCCGTGAAACGCTGGCGGGCGTAATACGCGAGATTTCGTTCCTTGTCCGTCTCGAGATAGGTCGGGATGCCGGCCTCGTCGGTGCGCGGCAGGACCGCGTCGAGCAGGCGGGTCCCGTACCCGCGACCCTGGTGTTCCGGATCGACCCCGAGCGTTTCGAGGTACCAGTGCGGCGCGGTCGGGTGGAGGGATTCGACCTTGCGGAGGTATCGGAGCGACCGGACGAGCGATCCGAATGCGATGGGCGCCACCGCGGCGAGGTGGACGAACTGGCGGGCCTGGCGGCGGATGCCCGGCGGGTAGCTGCCGGGAGGCAACCACATCGCCGCACCGACGACGGTGCCGTCGACCGACGCGGTCCACGCTTCCCCGTGCTTGTGGGCGTCCAACAGTCCGGCGATGAAGAACGCGCGCATCCCGACGATGCGGGCACGATCGCGCGGGATCAGGTGGCGCATGATCGGCGAGTCGTCGAACGAGCGGGCGAGGACCTCGGCCGTGACCCGGATCTGTGCGAACTGCAACGGTTCGATGTCGACGGTGCTCACGGCGACTCAGCGTACGGGTCCGACGTCACCGGGCTCCGGATCGCCGCTTCGTTTCGCCGGGCCGCGGTGACCGCCTGCGCTCAGCGGTAGTTGCCGGTGTGGCCCAGACTGATGCGGCCGGGCTGCGGGAAGATCGCCAGGCCGTGGGGTCCCGAGCCGACCGGGATGCGTTTCACCAACGCGCCGGTCGTGGTGTCCACCACGTAGACCGCTCCGCTGTACCGGCCGGTGATCCAGAACCGACTGCCGTCGGCGCTGACGCCACCCATGTCGGGGGTGCCGCCGATGTGCCAGGTCGCCACCACGGCGCGGGTGGCGAAGTCGATCACGCTGATCGATCCCGCCAGCCGGTTGGTCGCGTACAACTTGGTCCCGTCCCGGCTGGGGTAGAGCCCGTGGGTGCCGCGCTCGGTCGGGATGAAGGCGGTTTCGGTCATGGTGACCGGATCGACGACCGAGACCCCGTTGCGACCCTGGTTGGCGACGAACATCACGGTGCCGTCCGGGGACGAGCGGACGTCCACCGGCATGCCGCCCACGTTCAGCTCACCGGTGACCGTCATCGTCGGGAGGTCGATCCGCACGAGCCAACCGGAGAACTCGCAACTCGCGATCATCGTCTTGCCGTCGGGCGTGAAGTCGGCGTGGTTCACGCCGCTGTGCGCGACGGGAACCGACTTCACGAGCTTCCATGTGACCGGATCGCGGAAGTCGACGTGGCTGTTGCGTTCGGCCATGACGATCGCGTACTTCCCGTCGGGGGAGAAGTAGAGGTTGTACGGGTCGTCCACCGGGATCGGGGTTCCGGGCTTGCCGGTACGTGGGTCGATCGGCGTGAGCGAGTTCCCCTTGTTGTTGTTCACGTAGAGCGTGGACAGGTCGTAGCTCGGCACCACGTGTTGGGGTGTGTTGCCGACGGCGTAATGGTCGACGACCGTCAGCGTGTCGGGGTCGATCACGTCGACGGTGTTCGACATGCTGTTGGGGACGTAGACGCGCGTGGGGATGCCGGCCACTGCCGGGCTCATCTGTCCGGCCGTGGTGCCCGCGTAGATGTTCACTCCCGGACCGCCGCCCATGAGGCCGACGGCCGGTGGCGTGGTGGTCGCTACCGAGGTGACCGTCGTGGCCGGGGACTTGCGGCGAGGCGGTGCGGCCTTCGGTGTCGTGCTGCCGGTGCTGCTGCAACCGGCCACCACCACGACTCCGATCGCCACCAGCACTTTCGTGGTGCGGGTTCGGCTCATCGGACCTCCAGGGTCGTGATCGTCGGCAGGATCGACGGGCTCTCGCCGCCGACGAGGTACGCGACGTCGTGCCAGACCGCGATCGCGGCATCCGTGACCGGACTCGGCAGTGTGGCGACCGGAGTGAAGGTGACGGGGGTGGCGCCACCAAGATCGATGTCGAGGCGCCAGACCTGGTCGGAGATCCGACCCGCGAGCTGGCCGCCGAACACGTAGATGTGGCCGTGCACGGTGGCGGCCACGGCGTCGGTGAGTGGTTGGGGCAGGTTGCCGACCTGGCGGACGGCACCGGTGGTGGTGTCGAGGACCTGGACCGCGGTGACCGCGCCGGACGCGTTGCCGTTGGTGGTGCCACCCACGGCGTAGACGAGCGACCCGAGCGCAGCCACTGCCGGATAGCGCACCGGCACCGGGAGATCGCCGAGCACGTCGAAGTGGGAACCGTCGCTCGTCGCGACGGTGGTGGCGCGCACGCGGGATCCGTCGTAGCCGCCGACGATGAAGGTACGGGTGCCGACGGTGGCGGTGGCGAGGTCGGAGCGGGGAATCGGCAGGGTGCCGGCGAGGACGACGGTCCCGTCGGCGTTCACGGCCTGCACCCCGGCGGTCTCGGTGCTGTTGCCACCCCCGAACACCATCGGCCGCCCGGCGACGAGCGCGCCGGCCGCATCGTGGACCGCGGTCGGCAGCCGGCCGGCGGGTCGCGTCGATCGCGCCGCGGGATCGATCTGGAGGATGTCGCCGATGGTCTGCTTCGCGCCGTCGAAGCCACCGAGGAGCAGGAGGTGGTCGCCGTCCGCGACGAGCACGGCGCGTGCGGACGGTCGCGGGAGTTGGAACGGCGCGGCTGCGACCACCACACGCGTCGGTGCCGAACTCCGATCAGGGCCTGTGGTGGTCGTGGTCGCATGGGTCGGGGATACCGACGCGCGCGGCCGCGTCGACGACGACGGGGGCGCCGCGGTCGAACTGCCGGAGCAGGCTGCCAGTGCCATCACGGTGACCACGACCGACGCGGTCCAGCGTGCCATGAGCGCAGTCTGGACGACCGGTCCGGCAATTCGGTGCACCGAGCGGTCAAGGGTTGGCAAAACTCCGCCGTTCGCGGCAGCCGCTTAGGCTCGCCGGTCCGTCCCCCGAGTACCCGCAGGTCGTTGCGTCGATGGGCTCACCCGTTTCTGATCCCCTGGTCTCGTTCGGTTGGGACGACCGGGCGCGCGCGGCCTACGCGGAGGTCGCCGGGCCGAGTCGCGCACCGGGGCGCGTCGTCCGGGTGGACCGCATCTCGTGCGTCGTGGTCACCGCGGACGGCGATCGGATCGCCACCGCGACAGAACTCCCGGCGGTGGGTGACTGGCTCGCGCTGGAACGTGACGATGCCGACCAGCTGGCGATTGCGGCGATCGCACCCCGCTGGTCCGCGCTGACCCGCCACGACGCGGACCGCGAACGCACGCAGGTGCTCGCCGCGAACGTGGACGTCGTCCTCATCTCGGCGCCCGGGGACCGGCCGAGTGCCGCCCGGGTCGAACGCGAGACGATCCTCGGCTGGGAGAGCGGCGCCCAGCCGGTCGTGGTGGTGACCAAGGCCGATCTCGCGCCGGCGGGCTACGTCGAGGAACTCCGCGAGCGGTTGGTCGGGGTCGAGGTCATCGTCACGTCGGTGCCGGACGGGCTCGGCGTGGAATCGGTCGCCCGGACCCTCCAACCGTGCCGGACCGCCGTGCTGCTCGGTCCGTCCGGTGCCGGGAAGTCGACCCTGGTCAACGCGCTGCTCGGTGAGGAGCGGCTGGCGACCGGGGCGGTCCGCGAGGACGACCGCCGCGGGCGGCACACCACATCGAGCCGCGAACTCGTGCTGATCCCGTCGGGTGGGCTGCTGATCGATACGCCCGGCGTCCGCACCCTCGGCCTGGGTTCGGTCGAGGACGGTCTCGACGCCGCGTTCGCGGATGTCGTCGCGCTCGCCGCGAACTGCCGCTTCCGTGATTGCGCCCACCACGGTGAGCCCGGGTGTGCGGTCGAGTCCGCGGTGGCCGAGGGCACGCTCGACGCGGCGCGGCTCGGGAACTACCGGCGGTTGGAGGCCGAGATCGTGGGCGCCACCAAGGAACCCGATCACGCGGGGCGCAAGGCCGAACGCGAAGAACGGAAACGGAGCGATCGTCAGGCTCGGGTCGCGCGCCGACCGGCGGCCGCCCCGGCGCGGGGAGAACGGGAGCAGACCGATGACGACTGACGGGACCAGGTCCGACCGGGTGCGCTTCGCGGACTCGATCGACGCCGTGGACTGGGTCCGGGCGAAGGCCGATCTCGCCGCCGACGATTTCGACAACGGCCGGAGTCCCGAAGCGCTGCGGCGCTCGTTCGCGCATTCGCAATATGTCTGCCTCGCGTGGATCGGTGACGATCTCGTCGGGATGGCGCGCCTGCTCTCCGACGGTGTCTGCAACGCCTACCTGGTCGACGTGTGGACGCGATCGGATTTCCGGCGCCAGGGCATCGGGGGCGGAATGGTCGACCGCCTGGTGGCCGCGGTGCCGGGCCAGCACGTCGGGCTCCAGACCAACGATGCCCAGGCGTTCTACGGGTCGCTCGGGTTCGTCCCCCAGCCCGAGTTCTGGGCCCGCGTGTCCGGGACCTGGCTCGCCAACGAAGGTGCCCAAGGGGCATGACCGTCGGCAGGCGGCTGTATCGTCACCGCCCATGACCGCCGCAGTGCGCAACGACTGGACCCTCGACGAGATCTCCACCCTGTTCGAGCAACCGCTCCTCGACCTGGTGCGGGACGCGGGCGCCGTCCACCGGGAGTTCCACGACCCGTCGGTGATCCACGTGAACCAACTGCTCTCGATCAAGACCGGCGCGTGCCCCGAGGACTGCGGCTACTGCTCGCAGTCGGTGCACAACGACAGCGGGGTGAAGCCGGAACCGCTCATGCAGGTGGACGAAGTCGTCCGCACGGCCAAGCGGGCCCGGGCCAACGGGGTCACGCGATTCTGCATGGGTGCCGCGTGGCGCGACGTGAAGGACAACGCTCAGTTCGACCGGGTCATCGAGATCGTGCGAGAGGTGAATGCGCTCGGCATGGAGACGTGCGTGACCCTCGGGATGATGAACGCGGAGCAGGCGAAGCGGCTCGAGGGCGCCGGCCTCTACGCGTACAACCACAACCTCGACACCTCGCCCGAGTTCTACGACCAGGTCATCACGACGCGGACCTACCAGGACCGGCTCGACACCATCGCCGCGGTGCGGGAGACCAGCATCACCGTGTGCTGCGGCGGGATCATCGGGATGGGCGAGTCGACCGCCGACCGCGTGTCGTTCCTCCACCAACTCGCCACCCTCGACCCGCACCCCGACTCGGTGCCGATCAACGTGCTGTCCCGCGTACCGGGCACCCCGCTCGAAAACGCGCCCGACGTCAATGCCGACGAGACCGTGCGCATGATCGCGCTGGCGCGGATCCTGATGCCGGCCTCGGTCGTGCGGATCGCGGCCGGGCGCCACCTCATGAGCTTCTCCGATCAGGCGTTGTGCTTCCTCGCCGGTGCGAACTCGATCTTCACCAGCGAGCGCAACATCATGCTCACCGACACCACGCCGTGTGCCGACCACGCATCCGATCGGGCGATGCTCGCGGCGATGGGCCTCAAGGCACGCGTCCTCGAGCCGGTCGATGCTTGATCACGTCACCGAGCGGATGACCGATTCGGTGACGGTGCACATCGCCGCGCCGCCCACCGCAGTGTGGGATCTCGTGAGCGACGTGACCAAGATCGGGCGGTACAGCCCGGAGACGTTCGAGGCCGAGTGGGTCGACGGCGCAACCGGTCCCGCGGTCGGCACCAAGTTCCGAGGCCACGTGAAGCGGAAGACGAACCGCAACGGCATGCGCACCACGCTCGAACGCATCAAGGCCGAGCTCGAGTAGCACCCACCACGGCGGGAGGGAATCGGCACGTGACCCGGACTCGACTTGCGATTCCGGCTCGAGCCGGGTCGGCACCAGGTGATCCCGTCGCAGTCGCGCGGATCGGGGGCTACCCGAATCTCGTGGTGCGGGTGCTGTTCCGGCGCCGGGGAATTGCGAAACAGTTGCCGACCGAGCACGGCATCACGCTGTATCGGCTCGCGTATCTCACGAAGACCGTCGACGGCCGATTGGTCGCCGCATCCGGGCTCCTGGCGATGCCGCGCGGTCGCGCGCACGCCCGCGGCATCGTGAGTTGGCAGCACGGCACCGAGTCGCTCGGGACCAACGCGCCATCTTCGAAGCATGTGTTCCACGGTCTTCTGCCCGCAGCAGTCTTCGCGGGGCACGGCTACCTGCTCCTCGCGCCGGACTATCTCGGGTACGGCGTGAGCAAGGAGCCGCACGACTACTACCTCGCCGACCACATGGCCGCCGTGGTCAGCGACTTCATCGCGGCCGCGAAGACCGTGCTGGACCACAGCGGCGTGGAGGTTCCGTCGCGTCTGTTCCTCACCGGCTACTCCGAAGGCGGGTACGCGACGCTCGCGACCCAGCGCGCGCTCGAGCGGGCTCCGATCGCGGGGTTGAGCGTCGCGGCGTCGGCCCCCGTCGCCGCCGCGGTCGACCTCGCGGGTCTCGGGGTGGCGGGCGCGCTCGCGGGACAGTCGGTGTACTGCAGTCTCTACCTGGCGTGGATCGCGACCACCTACGCGCGTGCGTACGGCGAACCGGTCACGGACGTGCTCACGCCCGAGTGGGCGGCGCGGACGGAGACGCTCTTCGACGGCTCGCGCGACGGAGATGCGACGGTCGCGGCGTTGCCGAGTCACCCCCGAGATCTGTTCAACCCCGACTTCCTCGGCGCGTATGACGCGGGAACCGATCACTGGTTCGTCCGGCGGCTCCGGGAGAACAGCTTGTTGGACTGGTCGCCACGCGCGCCGATCCGTGCGTACTACGGAGCCGCTGACGTCGACGTGACGCCGCCGCAAGCCGGGCTGTTGCAGGAGAACTTCCGCGCCCACGGCGGCGACGCGACTGCAATCTGTGTCGGCGATGTCGACCACGACGCCTCGCTCCTCCCGGCCGCGGTCCTCCTCCGAAACTGGTTCGACGAACTCGCGGCCGAGGAGTAGTAGCCATGGGGCATGGCGACACTGGATTGGTACGGGTGCGCGACGTTCCGTCTGGCCGTTGACGGGCTGACGATCTTCCTCGACGCGTACATCGATCGGGCGGAAGGTGCTGCGGGGTCGGGCCTGCGGGCCGACGACGTCGACGAGTGCGACTGGATCGTGATCGGCCACTCGCACTTCGACCATCTCTACGGCGCGGAACGGATCATGGCGAACACCGATGCCACCCTGATCGGGAGCTACGAGACGATCCGGATGATGGAGCAGGCCGGGGTGGCCGCCAATCGCATGATCTGCGTCGCGGGCGGGGAGACGGTGCGGCTCTCGCCGTCGGTCACGGTTTCGGTGTTCCCGAGCCAGCACAGCTGCGTGTGGTCGCACACCCAGATGGCGCAGTCCGATGACGTGTGCCTCGGTGATCTCGGCGTCACCTGGCAGGAGCAGCAGTCCCGCATGGCCGACCTCGGGAAGTACCTGTCCGCCGAACTGTCGGAGCCGGCGATCGGCCACCTCCTCGGTTCGATGGCCGGGCAGAGCCCACGCGGCGACGGCGGCGCGCTGCTGTACCTGTTCGAGACGTCCGAGGGTTCGGTGCTGTACCAGGACACGTCGGGCCACTGGACCGGGATCCTCAACGCGCTGACTCCCGACGTTGCCATCCTCGCCGCCGCTGGTCGGGGCAACCTCGACGGCGAGCCGATCCAGGGTTCGCTCGCCGAGTTCGTGGCGCGTCAGGTCGGGCTGCTCCGCCCCGGCACCGTCGTGCTCTCGCACCACGACGACTGGCTGCCAGGGTTCTCGACGCCGACGCGGGTCCCACCGCTCCGTGACGCGATCGAGCGGGCCGGGAGCCGCCTGGTGGAGTTGGGCTACGTGGACGGGACGACCATCCTCGGTGCGTCGACCGGCGCCTGACTGCCAGACTCCCGCCATGGAACCACGGGGGAGTGCACTCGTCACCGGTGCGAGCCGGGGTATCGGGCGGGCGGTCGCCGTCGAGCTGGCGCATCGCGGGTACGACGTCGTCGCCACGATGCGGAATCCGGACGACGGAGCAGGCCTCGACGCCGAGGCCGGCGGTCGTATCCGTGTGGCGCGCCTCGACGTCACCGACCCGGCCACCATCGAGATCCCGGACGACCTCACGGTGCTGGTCAACAACGCCGGTACCGAATCGATCCACGTGCCGATCGAGCACGCGGATCTCGACTCATGGCGCGCGATGTTCGAGGTCAACGTCTTCGGGGTGATCGCCGTCTCGCGAGCGGCGATCCCGGTGCTCAAGGCGAACGCACCCGGCGTGATCGCGACGATCACGTCGAGTTCGATCTTCGGGATCGTGCCGTTCTACGGCGAGTACCGCGCGTCGAAGGCCGCGGCATCGTCGATCGCCGAGACTCTGCGCGTCGAGTTGGCCCGGTTCGGAATCCGCTCGATCGAGATTCTCCCCGGCCCGATCGACACCGACATGTTCGCGGGCACGCACGCGCCGCTCGCGGCCGAACAGTTCGACGACTACCGCGCGATGGCGGTGCGTTCCCGCGAGCTGAAGGTGCAGCACGCCGACCCGATGCTCGAGCCCGTCGATCGGGCCGCCGCCAAGATCGCAGACGCCATCGCGGAGGACGACGGGCCGATGCGGACGAGCTGCGATCCCATGGGGAACGGCATGCTCGAACTGTGGCGCAGCTCCGACGACGAGGCGATGTACCGCCTGACGGGCGAAGGGCTCGCGCAGTCCTGAGTTGCGGCAGTGGAGGTGGGGGGAGTCGAACCCCCGTCTTTCAAGTTGTTGGTGGGACTTCTCCGAGCGCAGCCAGTGGAGAGTTCTCGGATCGCCACTACCCACCGGCAGCGTGTGGTGATCCCAGTCCCGCTGTGATGTCCCGCCGGGCCACGGGACCCGTCCCGGCGGTAAGTCACTCTTGATGGCGTTCCGGTTCCGGCCGAGCGACTGGGCCGGGTGGAACGTCGCTACTTATTTCTAAGCAGCGAGTGTGAGGTTGTCCTCAGCAAGTATTCGTTGTGCCAGCTCTTTTACGACGATCTGACGACGTCGGCTCGCTTCTCCCACCTCGATCCTCGAAATCGAAGCCACGCACCCCCTTGTCAAGTGCCGTCCCGGCGCGTGCAGGGTCGACCCGACCATTGTACTCGGGCCTTCCCGGCTCGACTCCCGGAGTTGGACTGAGAGGGTCCTGAACCGCGGCGGCCCCGAAGGCTCGGGAACGCGAGACTGACCGCCGGCGTTGGACGCCGCAGGAGGCCACCATGCGTGCCACATTTCGTCTCGGTCGGATCTTCGGCATCCCGGTCGCCGTGCACTGGTCGGTGATCGTGATCGCCGGGTTGCTCGGGTTCGCCCTCACCGACGGCGTGGCCGACGCGGTGCTCTGGGCGGTGGTCGTGCCCACGGTCGTGGTCTTCCTCGGCTGTCTCCTGGCGCACGAGTTGGCCCACTCGGTCGTGGCCGAGCGCAACGGGATGCGCGTGCGGGGAATCACCCTCTGGCTGCTCGGCGGTGTCGCCCAACTCTCGGACGCGATGCCGTCGGCGGGCGCGGAGTTCCGGATCGCCGCCGCAGGCCCGGCGATGAGCTACCTGCTGGCCGCAGGGTTCTTCGCGGGGTCGGGGGTCGCCCACGCCCTCGGTGGATCGGCGCTGCTCGTCTCGGCGTTCGACTGGCTCGCCTTCGTCAACGTGGTGCTCGGCACCTTCAACCTGATCCCGGCCGCACCGCTCGACGGCGGACGCATCCTGGCGAGCGGTATCTGGGCAGTGACCAAAGACCGGACCCGCGCCGACGTGTTCGCGACGCGCGTGGGCCAATGCTTCGGTGGGTCGCTGGTGGCGGCCGGCCTGATCGGTCCGCTCGTGGGTATCCCGTACGTGTCGCTGTGGACTGCGCTCATGGGGGTGTTCGTCTTCCGGACCGCCACCGCGGAGTTGCGGTACGCGCGGGTGACCGCCCGCTCCGGGTTCGTGTCGGCCGAGCCCATGCTGATCGCACCGTCCGCGTCGGTGCCGGGTGCGCCGCCGGTCGGCTAGTCGCCCCGGCCGCGCAGCGCGCGGTCCATGTCGCGTTTCGCATCCTGCGCGGCGAGGGCATGGCGCTTGTCGTAGTTCTTCTTGCCCTTGGCGAGACCGATCTCGATCTTGACCCGCCCGTCCTTGAAATAGACCTTGAGCGGGACGATCGTGAGTCCTCGTTCCTTGGTCTTGCGGTCGATCTCGTCGATCTCGTGGGCGTTCAGCAGGAGCTTGCGGCGCCGCACGGGATCGATCTCGGCCCGGCTGAACGCGTACGGGAGGATGTGCATGCCGTTCAGCCACACCTCGCCTTCGTCCACGCGGGCGTACGCGTCCTGCAGGTTGGCGTGATGCTCACGGAGTGACTTGACCTCGGACCCGACGAGCACGATGCCCGCTTCCCACACGTCGAGGATCGTGTAGTCGTGTCGGGCCTTGCGATTGGTGAGGACGGTTCCGTCCCCTTGCCGTGGCATCCCCGCACGCTACCGGGCGCCGTACTCTGCGCCGATGCGCATTGTCTCGTACCGTCGCGACGACGGCTCCATCCGCGCCGGCGTCGTCGAGCGAGACGCGGAGGGCGATGTCGTCCGGGATGCCGGGACCGATCCGATGCACGTCGTCCGGGGAGCGGAGGTGGGGAGCCTCGCCGAGGTGGCGCTGTTGGCCCCGCTGCCGAAGCCCAACAAGGTGATCTGCGTCGGGCGCAACTACGCCGAACACGCGGCCGAGACCGGATCCGAGGTTCCCGACCGACCGCAGCTCTTCGCGAAGTTCGCCAACACGATCGTGGGCCCCCGCGACGACGTGATCCACCCGCCCATCACCCAGGCCCTCGATTACGAGGCGGAACTGGTCGCGGTGATCGGCCGCACCGCAGCACGAGTGCCCGAGTCGCGCGCGCTGGACGTGGTTCTGGGCTACACCTGCGGCAACGACGTCTCGGCCCGCGACCTGCAGTTCGGCGACACGCAGTGGCTCCGCGGCAAGTCGCTCGACTCCTTCGCGCCGATCGGGCCCTGGATCGTGACCGCCGACGAGATCCCCGACCCGCAGCAACTCGGCATCCGGGCCCTCGTCAACGGTGAGATCCGACAGTCGGACACCACGGCGAGCATGGTGTTCTCGGTCGCGCGGATCATCGCGTTCATCACCGAGGCGATCACCCTCGATCCGGGCGACGTGGTGTTCACCGGCACGCCACCGGGCGTCGGGCACGCCATGTCGCCACCGCGCTACCTCGCGATCGGCGACACCGTGCGGGTCGAGATCGACGGCATCGGTGCGATCGAGCACCGCATCGCCGCGCCCTGACGCGCATCAGGTCGGGAAGCCGAGCAGTGCTTCGGTCTGGGTGAGGGACGCGACCTCGCGTCCGGCCTCGTGGCAGAGCCGGGCCGCGGCCGTGACCATCTCGGGGTTGGCCGGACCGTCGGCATCGTCTTCGAGCCCGATCCGGAGATGCGCCCCCCGTTCCAGCGCGGTCCGGGTCAGTGGGTGCGCCAACGCGTCCCCGCCCACGATCGCGATCGCCCACGGGATACCCGAGTCGCCGAGCATTGCCAGGTAGAGGTCGAGGCCTTCGGGGATCGGTGGCACGCCCCAGAGCGGCCGCCCCCTGGTGAGGTAGCCGCCCGCCGCGAAGTAGAGCTTGACGAGTGTCCCGGGCGGGAGCGCACCGGCCTCGTGGTAGGCGAGGACCACCTGGAGGAAGCCCGGTTCGAAGATCGCGATGCTCGGCCCGAGGCCGTGGCGGACGCACAGGTCGAACCCGTAGCGGATGTCGACGAAGGTGTTGGTGTACACGTACTCGATCGCGGGCGGCAGGCCGTCGGCGCCGGTACCCCCGAGGTTGACCGAACCCGGGTCGACGAACGACGCCCGGATGAGACCACTGCTCGCGAGTTCGTTCACGTGGTGGTAGCGCTGCGCGGACGTCGTGCCGAGGCCGGTGGTGGGGTAGAGGATCGTCCCCGGTCGCGCGGCGAGGACCGGTTCGTACGCCGCTGCATACGCCGCGACGAGGTCCTCCACCGGGGCGCCGAGGTTGTGGGCGTGGGTGTGGACGATCGTGGCGCCGGCATCGATGCAGGCGATCGCGTCGACGGCGAGTTCGTCGGGGTGCACGGGTACCCGCGCGTTGCGGCCGCGGCTCGTGATCCCGTTGAGCGCGGCCTCGATGATGACTGGATGCGTCTTCATGGCCCGTCCACTCACACTCCGTCGTTCTGCCGGACCGAGGTTCGCTCCCGGGCTGCTCGCTCCGCTCGGGGCTGGTTCAGGCCGCGCGGCGCAATCCGCAGGATAACTTCGCCGGGTGGCGTGGGTGGCGGTGGTGTGGGGCCCGGATTTGGACGCGGTCGGTGCAACCTCGGGGTTGGTGCGGCGTCGGCTCGATGATCAGGGGCCGTATTCACGGGGGAATCCCTTCGATGTTGTCGTCGGCGGGTCCGGACCGGCACCCGCGATCGCGTGGTCGACCCTCGGCGCGCCGGTGATGGCCTGGACCGTGGACGAACGCGTGCTGCTCGAACCCGCCGCGCCGCCGGCCGTGGCGATGATCTCGCTGATGCGCCGCCGACCGGGAACGAGTCACGCCGAGTTCGTCGACCACTGGCGGGATCGACACGGTCCGTTGGCGCTGCGCCGCCACGTGGGCCTGGTGGAGTACCGACAGTGCGTCGTGACCGCGACGTTGACGCCCGCGACGCCGGAGATCGACGGGATCGCGCAACTGGGGTTCGCGACGCGCGTCGACTTCGACACGCGGTTCTTCGATTCCGACGCGGGTCGGGCGGAGATCATGGCGGACGTCGCCCGGTTCATGGACCGTCCGGGTCCGGAAACCACCTTGGTGGGTCCACCCGAACCGTACCGACCCGGCGGTTAGATTGCGCCGACCACTCCGGCGATGCCCGTACCGAAGGACAGATTGATGGCCGCATCCGGTTCGATTCTCGGTAACGCGGTGCTCCGCCGCGAGGACCCCGCGATCCTCGAAGGCCGGGTCGAGTACTACGACGACGTCGCGATCGACGGCCTGGGACACATCGTGTTCGTGCGGTCGACCATCGCGCACGCGACCGTCGAGTCGATCGACATCACCGACGCCGAGACGATGCCGGGCGTGCTCGGGGTCTACACCGCGGCCAACTTCCCGATGGACACCATCCAGGGGTTCGTCATGCTCCCACCGGCGTTCAACCGGCCCCCGCTCGCGACCGACCGGGTGCGCTTCGTCGGTGACATCGTCGCCGCGCTGGTGGCCGAGACCCGGGCCCAGGCCGTCGACGCCGCCGAGCAGGTCATCGTGGATTACGACCCGCTGCCGGTCGTCGTCGACGCGGAAGCGGCGCTCGCCCACGATGCCCCGCTGCTCTTCGAGGAGCACGGTTCGAATCTCGCCATCGCCTTCGAACGCGGGACCGACCCGGAGATCTTCGACGGTGCCGACGTCGTCGTCTCCGAGCGGTTCGTGAACCAACGTCTGGCGGCGGTGCCGATGGAGCCGAACGGCATCCTGATCACCCACGTGGACGGCGGACTGCTCGTGCGGCTCCCCACGCAGGCGCCCAACAGCGTGCACGGCAGCATCGCGGCGGCCGCCGGTCTCCCGCCCGAGCAGGTCCGGGTCATCGCGCCTGCGGTCGGCGGCGGGTTCGGCGCCAAGATGGACATGTACGTGGAGTACGCGATCGCAGTGAAGGCCGCACTCGCCCTGGGTCGGCCGGTGAAGTGGACCGAGACCCGCTCCGAGAACATGCTCTCGATGACCCACGGGCGGGCCCAGATCCAGCACGTGGAGATGGGACTCAAACGGGACGGCACGATCGTCGGGCTCCGGGCCAAGGTCTTCCAGGACAGCGGCGCCTATCCCGCGATGGGCGCGTTCCTCGTGTACTTCACCCACCTGCTCGCCCAGGGCGTGTATTCGATCCCGAAGGTGGAACTCAACTCCTGGAGCGCCGCGACCAACACGACCACGACTGCGGCATACCGCGGAGCCGGGCGACCCGAGGCGACCGCGATGCTCGAGCGCATCATCGACATCGCCGCCGACGAGCTCGACATCGACCCGGTCGAGATCCGACGACGCAACCTGATTCCGCCCGAAGCGTTCCCGCTCACCACCGTGACCGGTGCCAACTACGACGTCGGTGAGTACGCCAAGGCGCTCGACGAGGTGTGCCGGGTGGCGGGCTACGACGAGCTGCGGGCCGAGCAGGCGGCCCGGCGGGCCAGTGGTGCGGTCAAGCAACTCGGGATCGGGGTCTCCACCTACGTCGAGGTCACCGCCGGCGGGCTGTTCCAGGAGTACGGCGCGATCGAGATCAACGACGACGGCTCGGTCACTGCGACGGTCGGCACCTCCGCCCACGGCCAGGGCCACGAGACGTCGTTCTCGATGATCGTGCAGGAGTTGCTCGGTATTCCCATGGACCAGGTCACGCTCGTGCAGTCCGACACCGCGAAGGTCCCGCGCGGGTCGGGGACGATGGGTTCCCGGTCGCTCCAGATCGGTGGCAGCGCGCTGTACAAGGCGAGCGAGGAGGTGCTGGCCAAGGCGAAGACGCTGGCGGCGCATCTCCTCGAGGCCAACGCGGACGACATCGTCCTGATGGAAGGTTCCGGGCTCGGTGTCGCCGGGGTGCCGTCCTCGGCGCTCAGCTGGGCCGAACTCGCCACCGCGGCGAAGGACCCGGCGAAGCTGCCCGAGGGCATGGAACCGACCCTGGCCCACGCCCTCGACTTCAACCAGGGCGAGGCGTCGTACCCGTTCGGCGCGCACATCGCCGTCGTCGAGGTCGACACCGAAACCGGCCAGGTCGAACACATCCGCCACGTTGCCGTCGACGATTGCGGGCGCATCCTCAACCCGCTCCTGGTGGCCGGTCAGCAGCACGGCGGGATCGCCCAGGGCTCCGCGCAGGCGTTGTGGGAGGGGATCGCGTACGACGACGACGGCAACCCGCTCACCGGCAACCTGATGGACTACGCGATTCCCAGCGCCGCGGAGTTGCCGAACTTCGAGGTGTCGAACACCGAGACCGCGACCCCGCTCAACCCGCTCGGCGCGAAAGGGATCGGGGAATCGGGCACCATCGGCTCCACGCCGGCGGTGCACAACGCCGTGATCGACGCGGTTTCGTACCTCGGAGTGCGTCACATCGACATGCCGGTCTCGGCGCAGCGCGTCTGGAACGCGATCGCCGCCACCCGGCCATGACCTTCGCCCCACCGGTGCTCCGGCTCTCCGCGAGCCAGTACGAGCGGATCGTCGGCCACTGCTACGAGGGACTGCCCGACGAGGCGTGCGGGCTCCTGGCCGGTCCCGTGGGCGAGGTCCGGGGCGCGCGAGAGGCGACCGGTCATGTCAGCGAGGTCTACCCCGCAGTCAACGCGGACGCGTCCGCTCGCACGTACACGGTCGACGGCCGCGACTACCTGCGAGCGAGCCGGGATGCCGAGGCCCGGGGCGACGAGATCATCGGCGTCTGGCATTCGCACACGCACACCGATCCGTACCCGTCGCCGACCGACGTCCGGAGCGCGGTGGATCCGATGTGGATCTACGTGATCGTGTCGCTGCGTGACGAGTCACCGATGCTGCGCGCCTACCGGATCCGCGATGGAGTCGTCGGCGAATGCCAGGTCGTGTCGATGCCCTAACCGGCCTCGACGCTCCACCGGCCCTCAGCGTGGCGCAGGTCACGCCGCGCCGCGGAATGATGACCTCTCCAGTCGGAGTTATAGGCTGACATGATGGCTGTCGAAGTTCGTCTCCCCACCCTGCTGCGCGTCCACGCCGACGGCGCCGCATCCGTGCACGCCGACGGCACCACCGTGGGCGAGGTGTTCGCGGCACTCACCGCGGAACACCCGGGATTGGCCAACCAGTTGGTCGACGGCGAGGGCGTCCTGCACAAGTTCGTCAACGTGTACGTCAACGACGACGACATCCGCTACCTCGACAAGCTGGCGACCCCGGTCACCGACCGCGACGTCGTGTCGATCCTTCCCGCCGTCGCCGGCGGGTAGCGCTCCACTCGCCGTCGTGCGCCACGAGAGCATCCTCGACCTGATCGGCAACACCCCGCTCGTCGGCATCCACGCGCTCAGTCCGAACCCGGACGTCAAGATCTACGCCAAGCTCGAGGGCCAGAACCCGGGCGGCAGCGCGAAAGATCGCATCGCCCGCAAGATGGTGGAGATGGGCGAGCGCGACGGCGTGTTGCACCCCGGTGCCACGATCCTCGAACCCTCGTCCGGCAACACCGGGATCGGGCTCGCACTGGTCGCCAAGTTGCGCGGGTACAAGCTGCGGATCGTGATGCCCGACAACGTGAGTATCGAACGGCGCCAGCTGCTCGAGATCTTCGGCGCCGAGGTCACGCTGAGCCCGGGCGCGGAGGGCAGCAACGGCGCGATCCGGCGGGCGCAGGAGATCGCCGCGGCCGATCCCGAGTACGCCTTCCTCTACCAGTACGGCAACCCGGCGAACCCGCTCGCGCATTACGAGGGCACCGGCCCCGAGATCTGGGCCGACTGTCCCGAGGTCGACGTGTTCGTCGCGGGCCTCGGGACGAGCGGCACGCTCATGGGAGTGGGTCGCTACCTCCGGGAACACAAGCCCGACGTGCAGATCGTCGCGGTCGAACCGCCGGCCGGTGAGCTGGTCCAGGGCCTGCGGAGCCTCGACGACGGGTTCGTGCCCCCGATCTTCGACGCGGAAATCCTCGACCGGAAGACGATCGTGCGCAACCGCGAGTCGATCGAGTGGACCCGCCGACTCCTCGACGAGTGCGGTGTGTTCGCGGGCATCTCGTCGGGCGCGGCGGTGGCCGGTGCGGCGAAGGTCGCCGCCCGCATGGAAGCGGGCACCATCGTGACGCTCCTGCCCGACGGCGGTTGGAAGTACTTGTCGTCGGGCGCCTGGACGGACGACCTCGACGTGGTCGAGGAACGCGCCAGCCGCATCAATTACTGGTGACGCCGTTGCTCGATCTGGAGGCCGCGGTTCGTCATCTGGCCGCCGGTGCGCTCGTCGGGTTCCCGACCGAGACCGTCTACGGACTCGGTGCCGACGCGTCGAATGCCGACGCGGTGCGATCGCTGTACGCCGCCAAGGGGCGCCCGCCCGGTCATCCGGTGATCGTTCATCTCGGCCGCGATGCGGTCCTCGACGATTGGGCGGTCGACGTCTCCGGCGCGGCGCGCCGGTTGGTGGCGGAATGGTGGCCGGGACCGCTCACCGTCGTCGTGGCCGCATCACCGCGTGTCTCGCGTGTCGCGACCGGCGGGCTGGACACGGTGGGACTGCGCGTGCCCGATCATCCGGTCGCACTCGCCCTGCTCGAACGGTTCGGAGGGGGCGTGGCCGCACCGTCGGCCAACCGCTTCGGGCGGGTGAGCCCGACGACCGCCGAGGCCGTGCGCGCCGAGTTCGGCGCCGAGATCGCCGGCGTCGTCGATGGCGGCGCCTGTGGAGTCGGGGTCGAGTCGACCATCGTCGACTGCACCTCCGACACCATTCGCGTCCTGCGACCGGGCGCGATCACCGCCGGCATGATCGGCGGACTCCTCGAGACCGAGGTGGTCCTCGGAGGTTCCACCCGCGCGCCCGGCACGCTCCCGTCGCACTACGCGCCGGCAGCTCGGGTCGAGGTGGTCCCGGCGAACGAGATCGACGCCCGCGCGACGGCACTCGTGGAGGCCGGCGACCGCGTCGGGATCATCGCCGAGCGCGGCGTCGGGACCTCCGAATCGCGCGTCGGGGTTGTGACCTTGGCCACGGTGGGATCGCCCGATCATTACGCGCAGATCCTCTATTCGGCCCTGCGGAGCGCCGATGATCTGGGCATGGATGTGGTGTTGGCGGTGCAGCCGGAACTCGACGGAATCGGTGTCGCGGTGGCCGATCGGCTCGGGCGCGCGGCAACCGGCCGGTAGCGTGCAAACGATGACGTCCACGCCCGCGGGCCCGGTGCGGCCGATCGGGGTCTTCGATTCCGGGTTGGGCGGTCTCACGGTGCTGCGTGCGCTCATCGACCTGCTCCCGGCCACCCCCACGATCTACTTCGGCGACACGGGGCGGTTCCCGTACGGGCCCAAGCCCGCGGACGAAGTCCTGAAGTACTCACTCGAGATCGCCGACCTCCTCGTCGACCACGACGTCGCGCTGATCGTCGTCGCGTGCAACAGCGCCACCTCGGTCGCGCTCGACGCCCTCGGCGCGCGGTACGAGATCCCGGTGATCGGCGTCGTCGAACCCGGGGTGCGGGCCGCGGCGGCGGTCACCACGAGCGGGAGGGTCGGTGTCATCGGCACCGTCGGCACCGTCGCGAGCGGTGCGTACCAACGCGCGGCGGCGGGCGCGGGGGTCGAACTCACCTGCGCCGCCTGTCCGGGCTTCGTCGAGTTCGTGGAGTCGGGCGATGTCGACTCGGATCAGGTGCATGTCCTCGCGGAACGGCTGCTGGAACCGGTCCGCCGCGCCGGGGTCGACACCCTGATCCTCGGATGCACCCACTACCCGCTGCTCGCGCGCACCATCGCCGACGTCATGGGTCCCGAGGTCGTCCTGGTGTCGAGCGCCGACGAGACCGCGTTCGCGGCCCGGCGGATGCTCGGTGCCGGCCGCCCGGATCCCGGACCCGACGCCGTGGCGCGGCGGTTCATCACGTCGGGTGATCCCGGCCGATTCCAGACGCTCGGGAGCCGGTTCCTCGGCCCTGAGGTCGTGAGCGCGGAGGCGTGGCAATGGAGCTGACCGTGCTCGGTTGTAGCGGTTCCTACGGCGCGCCGGCGGCCGGCGCGTGCTCGGGCTACCTCGTGCGTGACGGCGCGACGACGATCTGGATGGACTGCGGCAACGGCAGCTTCGTGAACCTGCAGCGCCACGTCGACCCGGCGGACCTCACTGCGATCGTGATCACCCACGAGCACCCGGACCACTGTGTCGACATCTATGGGCTCCACGTGCTCCTGCGTTACGGCCTGGAGCGCACCGGAGTGCCGCTCTACGCGCCGGCGGGTGCGGAGGAGCGGCTGGGCACCTTGGTCGAATGGGGCGAGACCTTCGACTGGCATTCGATCGACGACGGTTCCACCGCAACGGTCGGCGGGATCTCGCTCGCGTTCTCACGCACCGACCACCCGCCCCCCACGTATGCGGTCGAACTCACCTCCGCAGCCGCGCGCCGACTCGTCTACACGTCGGACACCGGGCCCGAGTGGTCGGTCGATGCATTCGCGCCGGGTGCGAACCTCGTGTTGTCGGAGGCGTCGTACGTGCATTCCGATCGCCGATCCCCGATCCACCTCTCCGGGCAGCAGGCCGGTACCGCGGCACGTGACGCGCGGGCCGAGCGGCTGGTCCTGACCCATCTGTGGCCTCAGGTCGACCCGACGATGGTCATTGAGGAAGGATCCGAAGCGTTCGGCGCGTCGGTCGCGCTGGCCGCGGTCGATTTCACCGTCACGATCTAAGCGCCTCCCGCGCACCGAAAGGCACCGATGGGTATTCGTCACGACGGGCGCGAGCCCGATGAGCTCCGTCCTCTCACGTTCACGCGCGACTTCACCGAGTTGGCGATGGGATCGGTGCTCGTCGAGTTCGGTCGCACCCGGGTCCTCTGCACCGCGTCGGTGGAGGAGCGGGTGCCGCCGTGGCTCCGTAACACCGGTAAGGGCTGGGTGACGGCCGAGTACTCCATGCTGCCGGGCTCCACCCCCGAGCGGGTCAACCGCGAGGCGGCCAAGGGCAAGCAGAGCGGCCGGACGCAGGAGATCCAGCGGCTGATCGGCCGGTCGCTCCGCGCCGTCACCGACCTCTCGATGCTGCCCGACGTGCAGATCACGGTCGACTGCGACGCGCTCCAGGCCGACGGCGGCACGCGTACCGCGTCGATCTGTGGCGGGTTCCTCGCATTGCACGACGCGTTCTCGCGGTTGGTGGCCGCGCGCAAGCTGCCGGCACACCCGATGCAGGACTACTGCGCTGCGATCTCGGTCGGCGTGGTCGGAGCACTCCCCAGCCTCGACCTCGACTACGTCGAGGACTCCACCGCCGACGTCGACATGAACGTCGTGATGACCGGATCCGGTGGCTTCATCGAACTGCAGGGCACCGCCGAAGGGGCCGTGTTCAGCCGGGACGAACTCGACGCGCTGCTCGGACTCGCCGAGTCGGGGATCAGCCAGATCTTCGACCTGCAGCGCGAGTTGCTGTCGGTCCCACCCAGCCCCCGGTGACCGACCCCGGCAACTCGGAGCGGCTGGTGGTGGCGAGCGCCAATCCGGACAAGGCCCGCGAGATCAGCGATGCGCTCACCGGGTCGGGTTTCATTCTGGTGCCGCGTCCCGCTTCGGTGCCCGATGTCGAGGAGACGGGCACGACGCTCGTCGAGAACGCGCGGCTCAAGGCCGCGGCATTGCTGGCCGCGACCGGCTGGGCCGCCGTCGCCGACGACACCGGCCTCGAGGTCGACTCGCTCGGTGGCGCACCGGGGATCTTCAGCGCCCGGTACGCCGGGCCGGACGCCACCTACGCGGAGAACGTCGAGAAGCTGATCCGGGAGATGGCCGAGGCCCGCCGGAACGCGCGGACCGCGCGCTTCCGCACCGTGGTCGTGCTGGTGAGGCCCGACGGGACCGAGGTGGTGGCCGAAGGCGTGGCCGAGGGTGTGATCGCCGAGGCGCCGCGCGGGTCGGGCGGCTTCGGGTACGACTCGGTCTTCGTGCCGGCCGGTGGGCGGGGACGGACCTTCGCCGAGATGAGCCTGGCCGAGAAGCAGCAGATCTCGCACCGTGGTCGCGCCCTGCGCGCCCTCGCAACGCAGGTGCGCGAGGCTTCATCGACCCGTACCCAGGAGTAGCCCGTGCCGCTCGATCCACAAGCGAAGGCGATCATCGACCTCGTCGTCGCGTCCGGCTTCGGCGATCTCGGGCCGGGCACCGATCCGGTGACCATGCGCGCGCTGATGGACAGTGCCGCGATCGCGTCGAGCATCGAGATCGCCGGTGTCATCGACCGGACGATTCCCGGCCCGGCGGGGGACATCCCGGTGCGGATCTACCGGCCCGCGAGCGCGTCGGACCTTCCGGTCATCGTCTATTTCCACGGCGGCGGTTGGGTGCTCGGATCGTTGACGACCCACGACGGCATCTGCCGCGGCCTGGCCGACGGCGTGGGTGCCGTCGTCGTGTCGGTCGACTATCGCCTCGCGCCCGAGCACCGGTACCCGGCCGCGGTCGAAGATGCCGTCGCCGCGACGCGATGGGTCGGGGACCACGCGGCCGCGATCGGTGGCGATCCGGGGCGGCTCGTCGTCGCCGGTGACAGTTCCGGCGGCAACCTCGCCGCGGTCGTCGCCCAGCAGGCGCGGGTGGACGGTCCGGCGATCGCGTTCCAGTTGCTCGTGTACCCGGTGACCGACCACGAGTTCACCTCGGTATCGATGGAGGACAATGCGGTGGGCTATTACCTCACCCGTGCATCGATGCAGTGGTTCTACGACCTCTATCTCACCGACGCGGCCGTTGGTGGGGATCCGGCGGTGTCGCCCCTACACAACCCGGACCTCGGCGGACTCCCGCCCGCGTTCGTGGTCACCGCGGAGTACGACCCGCTGCGCGATCAGGGACTCGCGTACGTCGCCGCGATGCGGGCCGCCGGCACGGTCGTCGCCGACCACATGTACGCCGGCCTGTTCCACGGGTTCTTCTCGATGGGCAGCATGATCGACGCCGCGCAGGTCGCGTTCGACGATGCGGTGGCCGCAGTCCGATCGGCGGTGGGGTAGCCGTGGCGGTCATCGACCTGGCCGGATTCGTCGCCGACCTCAAGGACCACGCAGTCGAGCACGGATTCCACGTGCACGACGAGCGGCACTTCGTCGAGAGCTATTCACTGCGCCAGAACTGGGAAGTCGATCTGCATCCCGAGGAGGGGTGTGACGGCCCGGTCGACCTCTACCTGTCGCTCGAGATCGATCCGCGTGTGCTGCTCGGCTTCGAGGATGCGGTGATCGAGGGCGACGGCATCACCGACCCACCCGACGAGTTCCACCTCCCGCTGACGTTCACCTGGGCGTTGCCACCGCTTCCCCACGCGCCGGATCTGCTCGTGCTGGCGACCGATCTCGCCGCGGTCGGGGGTCGGGATCTTCCCCTCGAGGTCTCGGCGATCGACTCGTACCCGTCGGTGACCGATGCGCCCGAGACGAGCCTGCGGGTGGTGGGTCACCAGCGGGTCTCCCTGCTGCGCATCCGCGACGGTGAAGAGGTTCCCTGCGAGACGCTCGACCGGTGCCTGGTGGTGAGCCGCTACCTGCTGGAGCGGGCACCCGAATGGCTGGGGTGAGCGCACCCACCCGGGGTCGATCTGCCAGGATGGCGCGGTGCCGATGCGTACCGACTGCCGCCATTACGAATCCCGGACCTACCCGTCAGGGGAAACGGTCCGGAAGTGTCAGCTCGACCTCGCGCCCGAGGCGCCGTGGAAGTGCCCGGCCGACTGTCCGAGCTTCTCGCGGCGGATGATCGACGTCGGCTGGCAGTACGGGAGTCTCGGCGCGGCCGCAGGAACGGTCCCGGAGTCCGAGCCCCAGGGTGAGGACGTCGCCGCGCTGCTCGATGCCGCCGAGGACATCATCAACTCCGCGGCCCCCGACATCCTGGCCGAGTTCGACAAGAAGAACGCCAAGCGCCGCTTCGTCCGCAAGCCCGGCGGCAAGAGCGGCAAGAAGAAGAAGAAGAAGAAGTAAGACCGAACGCGGGGCGAAGCAGCCCCGCCGCCCTCAAGCCGCACCCGAGCGGAGCCTGCGGAGCGAGCAGCCCGGGAGCGAACCCCACGTCACCGCCGTCCATCAGGAGCGTGAGCGTACGGGCCGAAATGTCGAGTGCGAGCGGAGGGAGTCGAACCCTCACCCCCGAAGGGACCGGGACCTAAACCCGGCGCGTATGCCGTTCCGCCACGCTCGCGTGGGGTCAGTGTCGCACGTGGCCGGTGGACCACCGGTCGGAATCGATGCCGAGGAGGTCGTCGAGTGCGACCGGGGCCGAGAACAGGAAGCCCTGACCGAGCGTGCATCCCAGTTCTCGGAGTACCTGGAGTTGCCGAACGGTCTCGATGCCTTCGGCGACGACGGAGAGGCCGAGGCCCCGGGCGAGGCCGATGATCCCGGCGACGATGGTGACGTTGGCGCCGTCCGCGCCGAGTTCGGCGACGAAGGACCGGTCGATCTTCACGATGTCGACGGGGAGTCGGCGGAGGTAGCTGAGCGACGAGTAGCCGGTGCCGAAGTCGTCGATGGCCAGCCGGACTCCGATGTCGCGCAGGGCGTTGAGTGTCGCGATGGCCGATTCGACCTCGTCGAGGACGGCACTTTCGGTGATCTCGATGCACAGGCGGGACGGTTTCACGCCGTGGTCGGCGAGCGTCGTCCGGACCCGTTCGATCAGGTCCGGTTGGGCGAGTTCCCGCGGTGAGAGGTTGATCGCCAACGTGGGGAGGCGGTCCTCGTCGACGTCGCGCATGGCGCCCACACCGAGTTCGAGGACCTCGCGACCGAGGGCGACGACGAGTCCGGACACCTCGGCTGCAACCAGGAACTCGTCGGGGGTCAGGAGCCCTCGTTGCGGGTGTTGCCACCGGACGAGGCCCTCGGCCCCCACCATGCTGCCGTGCTCGAGGTCGACGACGGGCTGGTAGCGGAGGAACAACTGGTGGTCGTCGAGCGCGCGGTGCAGGTCGGTTTCGACTTCGAGCGCGGCCGCGGTCGCGGCCCGCAACGCGTCGTCGAAGAGTTCGTACCGGTTGCGGCCCCGTTCCTTGGCCCGGTACGCCGCGGTGTCGGCGTTGCGGAGGAGGTCGCTGGCCGAGCTGTCGTGGCGGTCGGCGAGTGCGATTCCCACACTGGCACTCACGAACACACTGCGGCCCTGGATCGTGAACGGGTTGCTGAGCAGCCCGGCCACACGGTCGGCGACCGCCTCGGCCTCGGCCGCATCGGCGAGGTCGGAACAGACGATCACGAACTCGTCACCGCCGGTGCGCGCCGCGAGATCCGATGCTCGCAGCACGCTCAGGAGTCGGCGGCTGAAGTGGACCAGCAACTCGTCACCGGCAGTGTGGCCGAGTGCGTCGTTGACGAGCTTGAACCGGTCGAGGTCGACGAAGAGTGCCGCGGTCAGCGTCCCGGTGCGGTGCCCGCGCATCACGGTCGCCTCGAGGTGGCGGATCAGGAGATTGCGGTTCGGGAGCCCGGTGAGCGGGTCGTGGGCGGCGTCGTGTTCGAGGCGGTTCTCGAGCACCTTGCGCTCGGTGAGGTCGAACATGGTGCCGTCGATCCATGTGGTCCCGTCGGGATCGATCGCCACCTGACCGCGTTCTTCGACCCAACGCAGCGAACCGTCGCGGTGGCGGAACTGGTACTCGGCCGAATACGCGTTTCCGTGCTGGGCGCTGCGGGCGATCGCCTCGTCGACGTTGCCCCGTTGGTCGGCGACGATCAGATCGTAGAAGTCGAGTTGGCCCGCGACGAACGCAGTCGGGGAGTAGCCGGTGAGTTCCTCGATGGCATCACTGACGAAGATGTCCCGATAGGGCGGGGTCGCCTCCGAGCGGAACACGGTGCCCGGGATGTTGGCGATGAGGTGGGTGAGTTTGGTCTCGCTGTCCCTGGTCTCGTTGATGGCTTCCACGCGAGAGGTGATGTCGAAGATGAACCCTTCGAGCATCTCTTCCTCGCCCGGTCGGCCATCGATGACGCGCCCGTGCTCCGAGAGCCAACGCACAGAACCGTCGCGGTGCTGGATCGGGTACTCGACCACGTATTGCCGATCGCCGACCCGTTGCTTCGCCCGGGCGATCTCGATGTCGCTCGACGCGCGGTGCGACGGCTCGATGAGGGAATCGTACGAGACGGCACCGGACACGAACTCGGTGGCGGCGTAGCCGGTGAGCCCCTCGATCGCCTCGCTCACGTACTCGTCGTCGAACGGCGGCGACGCGGCGCAGCGGAACACGGCGCCGGGGAGATTCTCCACCAACCCGCGCATCCTCTCCTCGCTGTCGTGGAGCTGGCTCTCCACCAACCGGCGGTCGGTGACGTCGCGGACGTTCATGATCACGCCGTCGATCGCCGGCTCGTCGAAGTGGCTCGAGGCAACGAGTTCGATCGGCACCCAGTGGCCGTCGGCGTGCCGGATCCGCATCGCGTTCAGCGCGTGATAGGAGGGATCCTCGACGGCCTTGATCATTTCGGTCGCCGCGAACTCGAGGTCGTCGGGATGGACGAGTTCGAGGGCGTTGGTCGCGTAGAGATCCGTGGGCGCGTAGCCGAAGAGGTTTGCTCCGATCGGCATGTGATTGATCCGGGCATCGCGGTCGATGACGATGAGCGCGTCGGAGGAGTGCTCGACCATGGCGCGGAAGCGGGTCTCCGCGAGGCGCGACCTCTCGCCGGCGTCCCGGCGCGCGAGGGCGGACCCGATGATGTCCGAGATGACCCGCAGCACCAGCGCGTCATCGCGGTTCCACGTGTAGCTGCGGTCGATCACGTCGAGACCGATGAACCCGACCGAAGCTCCCTCCCGCACGAGCGGGACTGCGACGAGCGCGGTGATCCCCGCGCCGCCGGTCAACTCGACTTCGCGGTCGGGGGAGTCGGGCTGGGTCCGGTCGTCGATGACGATCGTCTGGTTCGCGAGCAGACGCTCACGCCAGGGCCGGAAGGCATCGGTCGGGATGTCCACCAACAGGTCGACGATGAATCCGTGGCCCGGACGGGACCAACGATGGGTGCGGTGCATCGACGTGCCGTCCGGAGAGCTGCGGAACACGTACGCACGGTCGGCGCCCAGGTGATGGCCGAGGCGTTCGAGCGTCTTGGTGAGGGTGGCGTCGATCTCGGTGTCGAGTGCGTCCACGAAGCTGGACGCGATGGTGGCGACGAGATCGCGGCGGATCTGGCTCTGGGCGAGTTCGAGCTGGGTCTCGTGCCATTCGGTGATGTCCCGCACCGTGAGGACGAGCGAGCCGGTCGGCGCCTCGGCGATCGGTTCGGGGTTCTCGGTCGCCACCAACTCGACGGTGATGTAGTGGCCTTCTCGATGTTTGAAGCGGTACGTGCGGTAGTCCTCGGGGACGTCCTCACCGATCCGGTTCAGCCGGTCCAGCGCGGGCAGGACGTCGTCCTCGTGTAGCAGTTCGAGGCCGCTCATCCCGCGCATCGTGCCCGGGGCGGCACCGATCATCCGCTCGATCGCGGGAGTGGTGGCCAGGACCGTGCCCTCGCGCGACACGAGGCAGATGCCGTCGGTCGCGTGTTCCAGCATCAGGCCGAGTAGCGACCGGTCCGCGCTGGGCGCGTGCTCGCTCCTCGAGCCGTCTTCCACGGAAGAGACATCGACCGGATTCGCACGATCTTGAGCCCCGGGAGGGGTCAGATGGCGGTCCAACCCCCGTCGACCGCCAGGGTCTGCCCGGTGATGTAGCTGCTCGCACCACTCGCCAGGAAGAGCAGCGCGCCATCGAGCTCCTCGGGCCGGCCGGGCCGTCGGAGCGGAGTCTTCTCGGTGATCCAGTCGGCGAGCCGGGCGTCGGTGAACATCTCGGTGGTCATCTCACTGGGAAACCAGCCCGGGGCGAGCGCATTCACCCGGATGTTGCGCCGCGACCACTGGCTCGCGAGTTCCCGGGTCAGGCTGGTGAGCCCGCCCTTCGACGCCGAGTAGCCGGCCTCCGGGATCCGGCCGATGCCGACGAGGGCGTAGATCGAGGACACGTTGACGATGCTGCCCTCGATTTCCTGGGCCGCCATGGCCGCGGCGGCGGCCTGGGCGATCGCAAACGGGGCGACGAGGTTCAGCTCGAGCGTGTCCCGGAAGTGGTCGACGGACTCGTCGAAAGCCCGCATGGGCTCGCTGCGCCCAGCGTTGTTCACCAGCACGTCGATACGCCCGGCCCGTTCGGTCACGGTCGCGATCAGCGACGCCCGCCAGGCCGGGTCGGTGATGTCTCCCGGGAGCACCACCGGATCGGTGAGGTCGGCCGCGAGTTCGTCGAGGCGGTCGGCCCGGCGCGCCGTGACCACCACCCGCGCGCCGGCGGCGTCGAGCACGCGCGCGAATCGCGCGCCGAGCCCCGCACTCGCGCCGGTGACGACGGCGACCTGGCCGTCGAGTCGGAACGAGGCCAACGGATCCAACGGTGCGCTCGGGTTTGGCGGCGGTGCGTCCATGGCGTCGGACCCTACCGAAGGTGTCCGGCGCGGGTGTGACCGATCGGTCAGGCCCGGAGCATGGAGACGAACACGTCGCGCGCCGGCTTCGCCCGGAAGTCGTGGCGCAGAATTCCGAAGTTCTCGTAGAGGCTGGCGGGGTCGGTGCCCTCGTCCCGCACGGTGAACCACAGCAGCGGGCCGGTGAAGCTCCGGAACTCGTGGTTCCACCCGGTGTAGTACTCGCGCAGCAACTGGGACTGTCGAGTCGCGCTGACCGCCTTGGCATCCGTACCGGTACCCGCGCCGGCTTCGGTGCCCCACACCTTCTTCGCGCTGTCGCCGTTTTCGACCATCACGTCGTGCAGGTCTCGGGTCTGGCCGAAGGCGTTCCACGGTGCCACCGTGAGCGGGCTCTCGGGGAACGAGTACGGGTGGTGCGCGAACGCGTCGAACGAGTTGCCGCCGCCGTTGGCGTAGATGCCGCGGAGGAACGTCACCGGCGCCACGTCGCGGCCGCTCGGGTCGTCTCCGGCGGGCGCGGTGGCACCGGCGAGCACGGTCGCCCCGGAGTCACCGAGTTTGATGGCCGCGTACGCTCGTCGCAGCATGAGCGTGTAGCCCGGGACGTCGACGGTCGGTTGCACGAACGGGTAGTGGTTGGCTTCGTTCCAGATCTGCCAGACCCGGACGGAGTTCCGCAGCGCGGGGTCGCCGCTGGTCGGGCCGTACCGCTCGGCCGCGGCCCGGGCGAAGCGGGCGTAGGCGTCGGGGTCGGTCGGGAGGCAGTGGCTGGTGTCCGCGCACTGCGCGCGGCGGGCCCAGGGCGGGCTGTACGCGAGGGTGCCGATGATCCGGAGACCTCGGGCGTGGGCCTCGCCGACCACCGTGTCGGTCGAGCGGTCCCAGCGGAAACTGTCGGGGCCGTCCCCCTGGATCGAGTTCCAGTCGAAGTCGAGCGCGATCCACCGGGCGCCGGTGGCGACCATCGCGTCGAGTTCACGCTGACGGTCGGCGTCGTCCATCCACAGGATCCCGGAGCCGGGGTTGAACCCTGCTCGGCGTGCCGCTTCGGTCGGCCCGCCCGGTGCGACGGCACCGTCCGAGGAGATGGGACGGTCCGGAGGGGAACTCGCCGCCGGGCTGATCGGCGGGCGTGCGAGACCACAGGCGCTGACGACAACGACCAGCAGCGCGCCGGTGGCGGCGGTGCGCACGCGGTGCAGGCGACGGGTCATGGTTCCTCACGAGGTGACGATGGTGATGCTTCGGTATCGTCACGGAACGTGGTGGGTTTGATCGATCGGCCCGCTCTTCGCGGTCGGCAGGGGACAAAGGTTCAAACGGCCCAGCGGAAACTGCGCGAACCGGACCAGGATCGACCCTCGTACTAAGAAGTGACGATGCGAGCGCTGACCTACCACGGGCCCTTCGACGTGCGCGTCGAGTCGATTCCCGATCCCGACCTCTTCGACGACGAGAGCGCGATCGTCGCGATCCGCGCCTGTGGGATCTGCGGGAGCGACCTCCACATCTACGAGGGACACGGGTTCAGCCCGGACCTCGGGTTCTGCGTCGGGCACGAGTCGGTCGGCGAGGTGGTGGCGGTCGGGGCCGCGGTCCGGCGGTTCGGTGTCGGTGACCGGGTCCTGGTCTCGGCGTCCGTCGGCTGCAACTCCTGTCCACCGTGTCGCGCCGGGTACGTCCTCGGCTGCGAGCGGGGTCGGAGTGGCTGTTACGGCCTCGGCGCCCTGCTCCCGGGGAGCCAGGCCGAGTTCGTCGCCGTCCCGTGCGCGGACGGCAACCTCGTCGCGATCCCGGATGGGGTCAGCGACGACGCCGCGCTCGTGCTCACCGACAATGCGCCGACGGCCTGGTACGGCGCCCGCCGGGCGCGCATCGTTCCGGGCGACGTCGTCGCGGTCGTCGGCCTCGGCCCGGTCGGCATCATGGCGGTGTTGGCGGCCCAGATCATGGGCGCGGGTCGAGTGCTCGCGATCGATCTGGTCGAGTCCCGTCGTGACGCAGCGGCTGCGCTCGGCGCCGAACCGGTCGCCGGGGATCCGCGCGTCACCGTGCGGGAACTCACCAACGGTCGCGGTGCCGATGTCGTCCTCGAAGCGGTGGGTGCCGATGCCACGATCGATCTCGCGACGAAGATCGCGGCCCGCGGCGCGCGCGTGTCGGTCGTCGGGGTCAACCAGAACTCGGCGTTCCCGATGCACATGGCGCTCGCGCAGTTCAACGAGCTCGAGTTCAGCATCGGTCTCTGCTCGGTGCAGCGCGAACTGCCCGCGCTGCTCACACTCACCCAGTCCGGCCGGCTCCGCCCCGAGGTCGTGGTCACCCACCATCTGCCCCTGAGTAAGGGCGACGATGCGTACCGGCTCTTCCACTCGCGTGCCGACGGTGTCGGCAAGGTGGTGCTCGACCCGAGCGTCTGAGGTCAGTCGCCGCGCAGAGCCGGGATGCGGGTGGCGACCGCGTCGAGCATCTCCGGGGGGTCGTTCCAGTGTTCGTCCTCGGCGCGGGGGTGATGGACCACGAGATCGGTGATGCCGAGTTCGCGGTACCGGCCGGCGAACTCGTCGAACCGGTCGAGGCTCGCGAGCGGACGGTCGTCGTCGGCACCGGCGAGCATCACGCGATCGATCTCCCCGGGGTCACGCCCGATCGCCACACACGCGTCCTCGAGTCGGCTGAGCTGGTCACGGACCGCGCGCTCGGTGCCGGCGCGGCTGCCGTCGTGCCAGGGGTCGCCGATCGTGATCCAGGCGTCACCGAAACGAGCCGCGAGCGCCAGCGCCTTGGGTCCGGACGCGGCGACCGCGAGCGGCAGCCGTGGTTGCTGGAGGGAACCCGGTCGAGTCCGGGCGTCCGCGATCCGGAAGTAGTCACCGGCGAACGAGTACTCGGCGTGGCCCAGGAGGCCGTCGAGGGCTTCGACCATCTCGGCGAATCGAGCGGCCCGCGCGGCCGGTGGGAGGACTTCGGTTCCATAGACGGTGGCGTCCGAGCCCACGCCGCCTGCCCCGACGCCGAGGACGAACCGGCCACCCGACACGTGGTCGAGCGCGATTGCGTCCTTGGCGAGGGTGAGCGGTTCGCGGAAGTTGGGAGAGCAGACGAGCGTGCCGAGTCGGATCCGGTTCGTGACCCCCGCCAACCCGGTGAGCCAGGGGAGCGCCGCGAACCACGGTTCGTCGCGGTAGTGCTGCCACGAGAGGTGGTCGTACGTCCAGAGATGCTCGAAGCCCAACGCCTCGACGTGACGCGCCTGCGCCACGGCGGTCGGCCACGGATCGGTGGGAACGATGCACACGCCGAGTCGCATGACGCGAGCATGGCCCACGCGGAGACCACGGGGAAGTGGCGACGGTCAGCCGAGGAACTCGAACGCACCGCGATCGTCGTACGGGCGGGGTCCGCTCCCCGTGTTGGCGACATTCGGGTCGTCGACCCGGGCGGCGCCGTCGAAATCGGAGCTCGGCGCGCCGGCGACACCCGAGTTGGCTGCGTCGATCGCCGCCGAACCCGCGGTCAGGTGGAAGTCGGCCGCGGCGCGGTCCCGGAATCCGGGATCGGCCTCGATCCCGTTGCTCTCCTGGCCGGTCGCGGCGCGGAACGCGCCCAAGGAGCTGTAGATCTTGCCGGCCCAGTCGATCATCGTGCCCGGCGCGCTCATGTGGACCAGGTCGAAGCTCACCGAGATGCCGGACAGCGAGGCGGAGTCCACCCGGATCTGGCCTCGGGTCCGCACGCTCGCGACGCCGTTGTCGGCACTCACGTTGTTGGCCGTGGTCCCCGACGGTGAGCCGGTGAACTCGATGCCGGAGTCGTAGTTACCCACGACCGTGTTCGCGATGATCCGGGCGCCGGTCGAGTTGTGGACGTCGATCCCGTGATCGCCGTTGTCGTAGGTGACGTTGTTCGTGGCCAGCGTGCCGGTGGCGGTCGACCAGATGTTGAGGCCCGAGTCCTCGTTGTCGTGGACCACGTTGCCGTCGAGGACGTTGCCGGTGCTGCCACGCAGGTCGATCCCGGCGGCGGCCCGGACGTATCCACACGCGTTCGCGAACGACGTGTTGTGGCTGAACACGTTGCCGTTGGAGTTGCCCGACGCGTAGATGCCGGCGTCGCTGTTGTGGTCGGTCTGGTTGCCCGAGATCGTGGAGGCGGTCACGCCCGAGAGCTTGATGCCGGGCTTGCTGCTCCCGGATACGGGCTTGCCCGCGAGGGTGACGCGGTTGTTCGCGATCTCGAGGTGGGAGGCGTTGGTGGCGTAGATGCCGTACCCAGTCGTGTTGGTGACGGTGAAGCCGGTGATGGTCACGTAGTTCTTGCCCGACACCTTGAATGCGTTCGCCCCGCCCTGGATCACCACCGAGGCTCCGGGCGCCGCGGTGAACGTGATCGGCGCGCCGGCCGTGCCCGAGTTGGTGACCGCGACGTCGCCGCCGTACGTGCCGCTCGCGACGGACACCGTGGCGTCCGCCTTGGCGGTCTTGCCGGCCTTCACGATCGTGCAGAACGGTTGGCTCGCGCTCCCCGCACCGGAGTCCGAACACGCAGGGTTGGCCCGGTCGACGTAGAGCGCCGTGGCTGCGCCCGCGGTTCCGGCGCCGATGAGCAGGGCGCCGGCCGTGCCGGCCACGGCAACGGCCGCGATGGTCGTCCGAGCGCGACGATTGCCGTGCATGGTGGTGCTCCCGTTCCCGACCCGTGTCCCGATTGCCGCGCGAATTTCGGCGCCCGAAGCGGTTGATTCTACTCGAATCAGACAAACAGGAAGCACCATCGCCGCGAGAGCGTTGGCTCGATCGCGTGGGGTTCGGGGAGTTGCGTGGTACGCCGCCTGGGACTCGAACCCAGAACCTACAGATTAAGAGTCTGTTGCTCTAACCAGTTGAGCTAGCGGCGCGGGATGAATCTAGCGGAGTCCACCTCGATGCCTACCAACCGTTGTCCCGGTCATACCGTGCTGCCACCGAGGGAGGGGTCATGGACGTAGCAATCACCGGATCGAGTGGGTTGATCGGCACCGCCCTCGCCAATGCGCTCCACGAGCGCGGCGACCGGGTCGTGCCCGTCGTACGGGGAAACGGACTCGGGCTGCGGTGGGATCCGGCGGCCGGGACCATCGACTCCGCGGGGTTCGAAGGCTTCGACGCCGTGGTGCATCTCGCCGGGGAGGGCATCGGCGAGAAGAAGTGGACCGACGAACAGAAGCGCAAGATCCGTGACAGTCGCGTGCGGGGAACCGAACTCCTCGCCGGGACTCTCGCCGGACTGGAACGCCGGCCGTCGGTGTTGGTGTCGGGAAGTGCCGTCGGCTGGTACGGCGACCGGGGTGACGAGCGGCTCACCGAAGCGAGTGGCCCGGGGCCGACCGACGACTTCCTCGTCAACGTGTGCCTCGCGTGGGAGGCGGCGACCGCCGCCGCCTCGGAGGCAGGCATCCGCACGGTGCATCTGCGGACCGGGATCGTGCTCAGCGCCGACGGCGGTGCCCTGGACCGCATGCTCACGCCGTTCAAGCTCGGTCTCGGTGGCCGGATCGCCAGCGGCCGTCAATACATGAGCTGGATCTCCCTGGCCGACGAGGTCGGCGCGATCCTCCATGCCATCGACACCGCCGACCTCTCGGGACCGGTGAACGCGACTGCGCCCGCACCGGTCACGAACCTCGAGTTCACGCACGCACTCGGACAGGTTCTCCACCGGCCGACCAAGTTGCCGACCCCGCTGCTCCCGCTGAAACTCGTCTATGGCGCCGAGCTGGTGCAGCACCTCCTGGTGGAGGGTGCCCGGGTGATGCCCGCGGCACTCGACGCGTCCGGGTACACGTTCGTCCACCCGACCCTCGACGTCGCGCTGGCCGCCCTGCTCGCCTGAGCTCGTTCGAATGCCGTATTAGGCCGGTACCAGGGGCGGGCGCTACTGTCCCCGGCGATGCCGTCGTCAGCGACTGTTCGTCGGACGTTCCTCTTCACGGACATCGAATCGAGCACGCGCCTGTGGGACCAGTTCCCGGACGCGATGCTGGCCGCACTCGAACAGCACGACCTCCTGTTGCGCACCGCCATCACCGGGGTCGGTGGACACATCGTGAAGCACACCGGCGACGGGATCGTCGCCGTGTTCTCCGGCGCAGGCGCGGCGGTCGACGCCGCGCTCGCTGCGCAGCGGGCGCTCGCGGCCGCCGACTTTTCGGGTCTGGGTGCCTTGCTGGTACGCATGGGCGTGCACTCGGGCGACGTCATCGAACGCGACGGCGAGTTCTTCGGTTGGGCCCTCAACGCGACCGCTCGACTGCACACGTTGGCCCACGGTGGCCAGATCGTCGTATCCGGCATTGCGGAGTCCGAGGCCGGACGGAGCATGACGGAGCGAGTCGAGTTCCTCGATCTGGGGATGCATCACCTCCGCGACGTTGCCGAGCCGGTTCGGGTCTACACGGTGCTGGCCGAGGGTCTTCCCGACCACCTCCACGAGGTGCGGGGCGCAACCCGGGCGGTTCCCACCATCCCGCGATCGCTCACGAGCTTCGTCGGGCGGACCGCCGAGGTCGAGCGTCTCCGCGAGCAACTGCTCACGCATCGGTTGGTCACGTTGGTCGGTCTGGCCGGGGTCGGAAAGACCCGCCTGGCGGTGGAGGCGGCGTCAGGTGTCCAAGACCGGTTCGCCGACGGCGTGGTGATGTGCGAGTTCTCCGGTGTTCTGGCGTCGCAGGTGGGTGTGGCCCTCGGGAAGGCGCTCGGCGTCGAACGGAGGACCCTGCGCAGCGCCGAGGAGAGCGTGGTCGAATGGCTGCGCGACAGGGAGCTGTTGCTCATCCTCGACAACTGCGAGGAAGCGACGGAATCGGTGGCCGAACTCGCACTCGCGGTATCCCTGGACGCGCCGCGCTGCCACCTGTTGGCAACCAGTCGCGAGCCTCTGGGCGTGCCCGGCGAGCACGTGACGATGTTGCAGCCGTTGCGCGCCGAGGTCGCCGCCGACGACAGTGTCGAGCTGTTCATCGAGCGCGCTCGAGCCGCGGGTGCCGACCTGGTCGATGATGCGCGCACGCGAGCGCTGGCGCGCGACGTATGTCGGGCGGTGGCCGGAGTGCCGTTGGCGATCGAAGTCGCAGCGTCGAATGCGTCGTCGCTGTCACTCGCCGACATTCTCGAAGCCGTCCGGGCCGGTGACCTGCCGACGTCGAGCCGCGGCCTCACCCGGCACCGCTCGGTCGAAGACGCACTCGATCTCACCTTCAATCGCCTCGAGCCGATGCTCCGTGAGGCCTTCGTCCGGTGCTCAGTCCTGCCCGGTTCGTTCGACCGCGCCGCGTTCGCGGCGGTCGTGTCGCCGCATCTCGACAGTTCCCGGGTACTGGAACTCCTGCGCGGCCTGGTCGATCGGTCGCTCCTCACGTCGGAGACTCGGCGAGAACGGACGCGCTTCCGCCTGCTCGAGCCGGTCCGCGCCTATGCGGATGCACGCCTCGACGCATCCGACCGGGCAACCGTGCACGCCGGGTTCGTGCGCCACTACGTGGGCGTGGCGGAAGCCGCGGGCACCTCGCTCCGCGGCCCGGACGAGGCACGATGCGTCGTGCAGATCGAGCTCGACTTCGACAATCTTCGGACGGCCCACGCGCGAGCGATCAACGCCGGCGATGCCGATGCCGCGTTGCGGATTGTTGCCTCGCTCTGGGACTACGCGTTCATGCGGATGCGGTCGGAGATCTTCGACTGGGGCGAGGCGGCGTGTGTCGCCGCGGCGCCGGACAACCCCGACCGGGCAATGGTGCTCGGGATCGTGGCGTTGGGGGGCTGGATTCGCGAGAGCCCGCTGAAGGCGGAGCAGTTCGCATCGGAGTCGCTGCGCCTGGAACGGGTACTGGGTGCGCCGCGGTCCCTCCCCGCTCGTCTCGCACTCCTGAACTCGGCGGAGTACGGCGGAGCCGTGTCAGACGTGCGCTCCGTGATGGCGGAGGTCATCGAGCTGTCGAGCGACTCGGCCAACCCGTATTGGCAGACGAACGTCGACGTCGTACGGTCGCTGGGTCGCAGCTTCGCCGGGCGCGGCGCGGCGGCGCTCGATCTCGCGAACCGGGCGGTTGCCAGTGCGCGCGAATCGGAGAATCCGTCCACGATCGCGTGGGCACTGTTCGGCCGGGCGGTTGCCACCGAACTCGTTGACGTCGAGTACGCGGAGGCACTGTTCGACGACAGTCTTGCCCGAGCCCGCTCGGTGGAGAATCACTGGATCGAAGCATTGTGCACGACGCGCCTGGCATCGGTCCGCCGCCGTCACGGATCCCTGCGCGACGCGATGACGATGGTGCTCGCGCTGCTCGATACGTGGGAGCGAGCAGGGCATCGGTCGCACCTCTGGTCGGCCTTGCGCCAGGCCGCGCTGTGCCTTGCCGATGCCGGCGACTTCGAGACCGCCGTCGTACTGAACCATGCGGCGTCGGCGGCGGAGTTTGCGCTGCCGCTCTTGCCCGCCGATACCGAGGATCTCGCCGCCGCGTTCGACAAGCTCCGCCTGAGTGTCGGCGAGGATCAGATGCGACGTTGGGAAGACCGGGCGGAGGGTCTCGACCAGGCGGAAGCGATGCGGACTGCCCGCGACCGATTGGCGATCGCGATCGCCGGGTGAGCGTGTGCGACCTACGCGGTCAGTTCGGGGAGCAGTAGGTTCACTTCTTCGTCGGACAGCGTCGTGAGCGCGACGTCGCGCCCGTCGATCGTGAGCGTCACCTGGCGCACCGAGGCGACCCCCTTGGTGGACGCGACGACGGCGCTGACCAGGGCACCCACCGCAGGGCCTGGGAGCACGGTGCCCTTCAGCAGTGTCTGCATGTCGAGGCTCTCGTAGAAGTTGGTCTGCGGCTGTTGGACCACGTCGACGTCCTTGACGGCCGAGATGGCGGCGGTGACCTCGGGCGGGAGCTCGCCGGTCGAGTCGATCGTGATCGAGATCTGGCGCGGTGCGCGCGTGCTCGGATCGGGGGCGCGCGCCGCGATGGCCGCGGTACCGCCCTGCCGGTACGGTGGCGTGTCCTTGTACTGCTGATGCCACCAGTCGAGGAACTCGCTGCCGAGCCACTCGGTGAGTTTCCGGGACCCGGCCGAGTAGGCGCCGTTCTGACGCAATGTGCGGAACACGTTCTGCATGCCCGACAACGCGGGCTCGAGCAGTCCGCGCTGGGGGACGCCGAGCATGTCGGCGTTGCGATCGCCGATGGACGAACGGATGAACGTGCGCGCGACCCGCTGGAGCGGGCCGGGAAACCAGCCGATCTGCTCGAGCAGCGTCTGCGTGAGTTGGCGCCCCTGCGGGGTGGGTTTCACGTTGCGGGTCAGGATGATGTCGAGCGCGCACCGAGCCTCTTCGAGCGACAAGTCCCGGGTCGGGTCGAGCGGGCTGATGACCCAGGACTCCTCGACGCCCATCAGGACGCCGATCACGTTCCAGAGATGCAACCAGTCGAGGGCTTGCTCGGGATCGATCGCCGCACCCATTCGATCGAGGTTCTCGATCGTGGGCACCGCCATCGTGAGGCAGTAGCCGAACATGTCTTCCTGATTGATCGGCCGGCCCCAGGCGGCATCCCACACGCGATCGGTGGGGTACTCGGCGATCGGCTTGATGTGCTGGCTGCCGGACTCGATCATCGCCCGCATCGAGCCGTGGTACACCCGCACGCCCCGCAACGACTTCCACCCGGCGCTGTCTTGCTCCCAGAACGGCGTGGTGCAGATGTCCTCGACGAACCGGGTCGATTCCCAGATGCGTCGCTCCGGTGAGTTCGTGAGATCGCTCACCAACGCGAGCACCTGCACTCCGTTGCCCGCCGCGTAGCCGAGGAACATCGATCCGAAGAAGAGCGATGCGTGGATCGACGGCCGGAACGTCTGGAAGAAGGCCTGCGCGCGCTTGATCCGTTCGAGGTCGGCCCACTTCGGCAGCACCGGTGCCTCGTGGAGGAACGCGGTCACGGGGTTGTCCGGTTGGCTACTCGGATCCGCGATCGCCATCAACACGTCGGTGAAGTGCCGATCGGTACGAGGGATTCCCGTGCCTCGGTAGAACTGTTCGATCGCATCGTCGATCGGTGGGTCGCACCGTCGCCGCCCGGCGTCGAGTCGCACGACGAGGTCCTGCATGACCTCGATCGACCAGGGCGATGTCTCGGCCTTGGGGAACAAGAGTGCGCCTTCGAACTCTTCGAAGAACGCCGCGTCCTTGGCTTCGACCGCCGCGGCCTCGGCCCAGATCTGCGCTTCCTGTTCGGGGGTGTACGGGCTGATGCCGACGAGGCCCGACCGCTGCTTGGCACGGAACAGCGACGCGATGAAGCTCATCCGGTCGGGGAAGTCGTTCCAGTGGTGCGCTCCGGTCGCGGCGCCACCTCCGGCATTCACGACACGCAGGTATTCCGCGACCGCCTCGGGCGCGTCGAGCGTGTCGAGCGGTGCGGGGTACTGACCGGCGGTCAGTGCCACGGGACGACCGACACGGATGGTCTCCTTGTCCATCTTCACGACGAACACCTTGCGCGTCATCACAAGCGACCAGGCAGTCTCGACGCGGCCCACGAATCGACCCGCACCGAGGTTGCGGATCGGCTTGGCCACGATACGTATGGGTTCGAGGAGTGAGAGGTCGAGCCACCCCTGGAGCCGGCGCTGTTCGTGGTCGCCCATGCAGATGTTGCCGAGCAGGATCAGCTCGGCCTTGCGTTTCGGATCGGTACAGCTCATCGCCTCGAGGTACGCCGCGAAGCCCTTCTTGAGCTGCTCACGGTTGCCGTCCGGCCACAGCTTGCCCGGCGGCAGCGGAACCCGGTCGATGCGTTCGGCGAACTTCTGGAACTCGGAGAGCTCCTCGGCGTCGGTGAGGGTCTTGTGCGCGAACGTCGCGAGGAAGTCGGCCCAGCAGAGTCCGATCTCGAAGAACACGCCGCGGTTGCCGGCCGCGAGGCTGCGGTTCAATACCCGACCGTCCGAGGTGCGGCCGCGCAGGAGGCGCCCGGTGGCCTTCTCGCGAGCGAGACCCAACGGGTCGCTCTGCGCGCGGCCCAGCATCCGCTTCAGTCCGAGCGGGTCGCCGGTGGCGCGGATCGTTTCGCCGACGGTGAAGGAGGGCCACACCGCGAGACACGTCCAGTTGGCGTCGTCGGGGCCGAGCAGCTCGGACATCTCCTTGCCCATGTCCACGTAGGCGAGGGTCACGAGGTGGTTGCGCAACGCGTCGCCAATCGGGCCGAACACGATGGCCTTCACGCGGCCGGCGCTGACCTTGCGGTCCGTCAGGATGCCCATGCGTACCTCACAGCTTCGGTGGTCGCGCCACGAGTTCGGCGCGGATGGCCTGGAGTGCGATGCCTTCGTTCCCGGGCGGGCACGTCGGGGCGCCCATGTGGTGCACGCCGATCAGTTCCCACGACTCGTTGAAGACCGGGCTGCCCGAACTCCCCGGCTGGGTGGGCGCTTTGTAGTGGATGCGGATGTTGTCGTCAGCGATCTCGATCAGGTCGTTGCCGCGTATCGAGAGCGCCAGATCGCCGCCGCTCGGGTGTCCGATCACATACACGAACGCGCCGGGGAACACCTCGGGTAGCTTGCCGGGCTCAGGCGGGGCGAGACCGCTCAACTGCGCGACCGCGGGATCGTCCGAAATCAGCAAGCTCACGTCGAGCTTCTCGCGCGGCGACTGCCAGATCGTGCGCAGCGCGCCGAACGACAACTCGCTCAGCGCTTCGTTGGGCCCGATCTTGGCCGCGACGAAGTGCGCCGTCAGCTCGTCGGCTCCGGGTGCGTCGTGGTGTTCGGGGTCGGGAACCACGTGCTCGTTCGTGATCAAGACGACGCGACCGGCGAGCGACGAGTGCAGGTTGGCGCCCTCCACGGCGAACACCGTGCCCCGAAGGCCCCGGCTCGGATGCAGCAATGCGCCGACCGCACAGGCGCAGCCGGCGCCCTTCAGGTAGTTCTCGATCCCGATCGGCGTCTCCGCCCCGAAGAGGCTCTCGTAGTCCGCGGCGGTGGTCGGGAGCTTCACCTCACCCTGGCCGCTGGCGAGCGTCTTCTCGCCGAGCATCACCATGAGCGGATCGGCCGCATCGAGCTCCCAGATTTCGGCGAGCTGGCGGGCGAGGCTCGCGTAGACGAAACCGGTGGCATCGGGCGCGCCGAACAGCTGGACCAGGAGAGGCCCCAGGGCGGCGGCCGGCTCGCCCCGCGCCATGCGGAGCTCGAGCTCGGTCGTGATGGACCATGCCGGCCGGGGCATCGGCGCCGAGGTCGCGAGCTCGAAGAGGTGCTCCAACGGTACCGGCGCCGCGTGGTCGGCCGGGAAGCCCCGACGTGTGGCGAGCGCCCGGAGTGCGACGGCGTTGACGCCGACCCACAACGGGTCGGCGCCGGCGGTGTAGGCGTCGACGTAGGCGTCGATCGCTTGCTCGAGCGCGGCGGGTTCACCGGAATCGACGTACTGGTCCTTCTTGATGCGGCCCAGCCGTGCGAGCAACCGCGGGCGGAACGGCGTCATGGCCGGCTCGGCGAGGAGCGACTTGACGAGCCGCTCGGCGGTGAGCGATGCCTCCAGCTCGATCAGTCCCGTGATCGCGAGCAGCCACAGCTCGGCCGACTGCTCGGGACCTGCGATGCGCGCCGCCGCGTCCGCCAGCTTGAGAAGGGCATCGAAGCGGCGAGCGGACTGGAGCGCTTCGCCGGCTGCGATCGCCTCGGCGGCGTCGCCGTCGCGGCGCAAGCGAGCGAGGAGCTGGTCGACCGCGTGATTGATCTGGTCGGGGGTGCCGTTTGCGAGCGATTTACCGATGTCGGTGATTTCCGTGGTCGGGCCGTCACCCTGCATGGCCGGTGAAGCTAGTGGAACGGGTGTCAGGTCTGCCTGGGTCCGGCCCTGGCGTGTCGCGCTCGTCGCAGCTCGGGCACGCGCGTGCACGCCGATGCCGCCCGCAGCGCCCGTTCGGCGGCGGCGAGGTCGGCGGGGGTCGCGAGCGAGCACGCGAGTGCAGGGTCGAAGTCGGCGAGCTCGACCACGCCCGTGGGTCCGGCCAGGAGGAGTGATCGACCGTTGGGGTTGAACGCGACCAGTCCCCATCGAGCGCGAGCAGCATCTCCCGTGGTCGAGCGTTCGTGGACCCGAGCCAGCGCGGGGAGCTTGGTGAGGACGTCGAGCCTCGCGGGGTTGGTCCGGTCCGAGAGGTCCCACATGGCGGTCGTCGTCTCACCACTCGTGACCAGCCGCGCGCCATCGGGGCTGAACGCCAGGCCACTGATCGATCCGGCATCGGCGGTGAACGTCGACAGCGGGACGCGGCCGACGCTCGATCCGGTGCGCGCCCACAACGTGACCGTCCCACCGTCCCCGGTGGTGGCGATCGTGCGACCGTCGGGCGACACCGCGAGTCCCACGCCGTCTCCCGCGGTGGGGAAAGCCCGGGACCGACCGGTCGCGCGGTTGACGGAGACGGTGAGGAAGGTCTGGCTGGCATCCTGGCCGCGGACGAAGAGGTCGGCGCCGTCAGGCGCCCACACGATCTGGTTCGGCAGGATGTCGGGGATGTTCCGCGTTTGCGCGACGTGCCACGTTCGGGTGTCGGCAATCTGGATGTCGTGGTGCCTTCCGACAGCCAGCCACCGACCCGTCGGGTCGAATGCGGCCGTCGTCCCGCCCGGGAACGACGCCACCTTGGTGTGGCCCACGAGCTTCTCGACCTGCACCGACGACGGCGGGGCGCAGTACGCGCCGATGGACACGCATCCGTTGGACCCGGTGACCGGGTCCACGGCCTTGTCGAGGACGAAGCTCCCGACCCGGCCGTCGGGACTGAGCGAGAGGCGACCGGGAGAGCTGCCGCCATAGGTCAGCGTCGCGGGATCGACCTCGGGGACGAGGCGGGCGGGCCGCCCCGAGCCGGATGGCTCGTACCGCGCCGGAGTGGCGGCGGGGGTGGAGGGCAGGATCGCGGTGATGTCGCCGGTGGTGGACCGAGCGAGGTCCACGGTGGTGGTATCGAGGACTGGCGGCACATTGAGCCGGAGGTTCTCGACGCCGCGTGCCGAGACGACGGCGAGGGTCGTCGGGTCGAGCCACCGGAGGTCGGTCGGTCGGAGACGGGGAATGGCCGCGATGAGTCGCCCGGCATCGATGTCCCACACGTCGACCTCGGCGTCGCCGAACGCGTCCTGCCCGATAGAACGGGCCGCGAGGTACCGGTGCACCGAAGTCGACGCCGGAGAGACCGCGTCGCTCCCCGGCACGGTCACCGCGGCGTCGGTGAACGTCCGGACCACCTTCGGCTGTGACGCGTCGCTGATGTCGATTACGTCGGCGTGGGGTGCGGTGATCTGGGATCCGAGGAAGGAGAATGGCGGCACGTCGGACGTCACGGTCGAATTGTCGATGCAGACGCGCGCGCACGGGAGCGTCCGGTACCCCGTGGGCACGGCGACGGATTCGACGACGATCCGATTGTCTGCTGCCGGCGCGATCGACTGCACGGTGTTCCCGACGGGCGGTGTGTACGCGATTCGCCGGGCGGCGCCGCCGGCGGTGCGCGACCACTCGTACAAGTCGCCGGTCGTGCTCACCGCCACCACCTGACCCGACGGCAGTGCCGTCACCAACGCGAGCTGCGCGCCTGGTGATCCGCGCAACCGGCTCACCACGGGACCGCCGGCCGCCGGCTGAACGACGAGATCGCCGGTGGTGGCCGGGTCCATGCCGATGAGCATGCCGCTGGACTGATCGACGGTAAACGGCACGGTGATCGGGAAGTCGCCGAAGGACGGGGGGTTCTGCCTGGCGAAGCTCACCCCGCCCGTGCTGGTTCCGAAGGGCTCCGTCAACCTCTTTTCCACGGCCGCGGAAACGGGTCGCGGCACGGGTTGGCCCGTGTGGGCGTCCCACCACGAAATGCGGCACGTGCACGTGCCGTAGTCCATCGTCGCGACGTGGCGCGAGTCTTCGGTGACGATGTGGGTAGCCCGCGCGGTGATCTGCGGACCGACGCGGGTGAACGCAGCCCACTGCCGTTTCCGCAGTGTGACGCCGAGCGTCATGCGCGCGTCCGGAACGTCGATCGGTTTCGTTGCACCGTTCGGGTAGTTCGCCTCGACGGCGAGGATCGATGCGAGCCCGGGGTCGTCATCGATCTTGCTGCGCGCCAGGGCCGCGAGTTCCCGCGACCGGGATTGCGCCGCGCTCCGGTCGGCCTTGTTGCGCTGGCTCACGGCGATCCCGGTGGCGAAGAGCGCGGCGACGGTCAGCGTCGCGAGACCGATGACCGCAGCCCGCCGGAGCCGGCGCGCCAGCTTGAACTGTTGGACGTCGGCACCGATGAGTTCATCCGGAGATTTGCCGTGCATCTGCCCGGCCAGGGCCGCGATCGAGTCGCGAAACTGCGGATTGCCGAGATCGAGGTGTTCTGCCGATTTCGCCCAGGTGAGATCGAGGAAGAACGGCTCGTCGGTGAACGCGTCGTGGAGCGCCGGATTGACGGCGGTGCACTCCGGAGTGAATCCGCCGGTTTCGGCCCAGTCCCAAACGCCGTCCGTGAGGACGGGCAGGATCCGGTCCCGCGCGTTCGGGCGTTCGAGCCAGTGCGTGATCTCCTTGCCGACCCATTCGGATCCTGCTGAGTCGGGGGAGGCGAGCAGCACGAACCATTCCGCGGTGTCGAGGGCGTCGACGATCTCATCCCAGAGATGTGGCGTGACCGCGAGGCCGGTCTGGTCGCGGAACACCTCGAGCGCCCGCCGTCGGTTCCACGGTTTCGCCAACCGCTGGAGGCCGGTCTGGAGTTCTGGCGCCAGCCTGCCGTCCGCGGCGTGGCTATACGAGATGAACGCGTCGTACCGCGGCACGGCCGCAACGTAGCGCTCATTGCGCTCTCGGCGCACTCGTGGAGCGACGGTGTTACAGGCTGCGCATCACCTGACGGTGTTCGCGGCCTTCCTCTTCGTCGCATTCGCCCGCGCGACGCCAGGCGTCGCGAACAGTGGGGTGACCGAGGGGTTTCGAACCCCCGACCTCCGGGATCACAACCCGGCGCTCTAGCCAACTGAGCTACGGCCACCAAGAATCGGTCGCCGGAGCAACCGAGCACGCACGACGGTGCCCCGTCTTGCTGATCTCTCGCGCGCCCGGGAGGATTCGAACCTCCGACCGGCGGATTAGAAGTCCGCTGCTCTATCCAACTGAGCTACGAGCGCTCGTGTCCTTCCGGGCGAGGAGCAGTGTAACGGCTGCCGCCCGCGATCAGCGGAGGGTTCGTGCACGGACCAAGGCCTCTGTCGGTGGAGATGTGGCACCGGTAGCCTCCGGCCTTCACCTGGGGAGGCTCAATGCATCGGTTCTGGTCCTGGTTGGCAGTCAACCTCGGAAAGCGGGCAGGTGTCGTTTCGATCGTCGGACTCCTGATCACGCTCTCGCTCGGCGCCGGGATCACGCAGCTGAAGTTCACCTCCGGCCAGGACGCGTACCTGAACACGACCGACCAGGTCTACAAGGACAACGTCGCGTATCAGAAGTTGTTCGGCGGCGAGGCGATGCTCACCGTCATCTCGATGGACAAAGGCCACACGGTCGACGAACTCCTGAACGACCGGAACCGCGCCAAGCTCCAGGCCATCGGCAAGCAACTGGCGATGGACCGCAAGGACATCCTGGGTGTGATCACGCCGGTCGACGCGTTGCAGCTGTCGAACAACCTCGTCTCGAGCAAGACCTGCGACCCCACGAAGAGCATCGCCGGCGAGTTGATCCTCGCGGCCCAGGCCCGCGCGCCTCAGGCCGAGCAGGCAGCTCGGTTCACCGACGCGACCAAGACCCTGGAACGCGTGAACGCCGTCCCGTGCGCCGATCAGACGCTCGCGAACCCGGACTGGGTCAAGTTCCTCCTCATCGACAACCAGGGTGAAGTCCGTAAGGCGTTGTTGCCGTTCTTCCCGGACCAGCGTCACGCGTTGATCATCACGCGACTGCAAGGCAACGCGTCGATCGAGCAGGAAGGTCGCGGTGCCGATTACACGATCGCGACCATGAAGCCGGTCTCGTTCCCGAACGCGAAGATCGTGACCGGTGGCGCGGCGGTGCTGCTCAACGACATCAACAAGTACCTCAAGGGCGGAATGCTGCTGCTCGGGGGCATCGCGGTCGCGATCATGATCGTGATCCTGCTGGTGCTGTTCAACGTCCGGTGGCGGCTGTTGCCACTCGGCATCGTGTTGATCGGTGTGGTCTGGGCGTTCGGTCTGGCCGGGTATCTCGGTATCCCCTTGACGCTCGTCACCATCAGCGGCCTGCCGGTGATGCTCGGGATCGGCATCGACTACTCGATCCAGATGCACGCCCGGATCGAGGAGGAGGTGATCATCGACCACTCGGCCCATCCGATCCAGGAGACCGCCCGCAACCTCGGACCCGCACTGATCGTCGTGACCTTCGACGCGATCTTCGCCTTCGCCGCCCTGCGGTTCTCGAAGGTGCCGATGATTCGCAGCTTCGGGCTCCTGCTCGCGGTGGGCGTTGCCGCGATCTGTTTCGTGTCCATCATGGGCACGCTCTCGGCGCTCGGAATTCGGGAGTACCGGTCACCGACCCAGTCCCGTGACTACCGCGAGGGCCCGCTCGGTCGCCTCGTCGTCTTTTTCGGCGGCATGTCGTCGAAGGTCGCGCCCGTGCTCGTCGGGGCCGCGCTGGTCGTCTTCGTCGGTGGGGTACTGGTGGAAAACAAACTCGAGATCCAGACCGACCCCATCGCGTGGGTGAGCCCGTCGTCCACCGCGGTGCGCAACATCCACGAGATCGAACACCAGGCGGGTATCTCGAGCGAGCTCGGGATGTACGTGGTCTCGGGCCACGCGTTCTCGAACCAGACCGTGAAGTTCGTCGACGACTTCACGGCCGAACAGCTGTGTCGCTACGGCGACGCGAAGCGCGCCGGACAGCAGTGTCCGGCTGACGCCAAGGCCATCGGCCCGCAGAAGCGGGTGCTGGCCAATGCCTCGAGCATCGTCAGCATCGTCAGCTTCCTCACCGAAGTACCGGGGACCCAGCCGGTGGTGCCCACCGGGGCCGAGGTGAAGCGGGTCTTCGACGTTGCGCCCGCGGGGATCCGCAGCTCCACCGTGAGTAAGGACGGGAAGGCGGTCAACCTGATCTTCGCGACCACCCCGGCATCGCTGGCGAAACGAGCGGTCGTGGTGAAGGAGATCCGCAAGCGCGTACAGCCGCCCGCCGGGATCCGTGCCACGCCATCCGGCCTCGCGGTCGTGGGTGTCGGGCTCCTCGACAACCTCGAGGCGAATCGGATTCTGCTCACCTACCTCTCGATCGGCTTCGTCTTCCTGTTCCTCACCGTCCGGCTGCGTTCGGTCATCCGATCGCTCCTGTCGTTGGTGCCGGTGATGATCGCGGTGGGTGTCGCGTCGCTCTTCGCCTACTTCGCCGGCTTCACCCTCAGCCCGATGACGGCCGTCGGTGGTCCCTTGGTGGTCGCGGCGTGTACGGAGTTCACCTCGCTGATCCTGCTGCGGTTCGTCGAGGAACGACGACGAGGGTTGAGTCCCAAAGAAGCGGTCGACGTGGCGGCCGCGCGCACGGGACGCGCGTTCATCGTCTCCGCCCTCACGGCCATCTCCGGGGTCGCGGTCATCGCCACATCCTCGCTGCCACTGCTGCGGGACTTCGGCATCATCGTGGCCGTCAACGTGGCGGTCGCGCTACTGAGTGCACTCGTCGTGCTGCCGCCGATGCTCGTCTGGGCCGACCAGCACAACTGGGTGTCGCGTGGACTCGTCAAGCCTCGCCCCGAGGGCGAAGCGCCCGACGAGTACGCCCCCACACCGATTTGATTGCTCGTTCGCTCCCACGTCATTTCGGTCCGTCCGCTCACACTGCTCCTCGTCATCCGTGACGTGGGGTTCGCTCCCGGACTGCTCGCCTCCGCAAGCTCCGGCTCGAGTAACGGTTGGTATGCGTGCGGGAGCGGGAAGGGTCAGGGCGTCCGCGGGGCTAAAAAACCCTGGTCGACGATTTCTTTGCTCCAGGGGCGGGTGAGGGTGCGGAGGCGGGCGCAGGCGTCCTCGCCGAGGGTCGCGTAGGCGACCGCGCTGGAGGTGTCGGTGACGTCCTCGATCCATTGCCGTTGCGCGCGTCCGGCGTCGGTGAGGGTCAGGTCGTCGCCCGGTTCCAGGAGGCCGCGTGCGCGCAACCCGTCGACGCCGGCCCGCCACTCGTCGGCCGGCCAGGCGCGGGTGGCGAGCATCACCGCGCCGGGGACGTCGCCGGTCGCCACGTGGGTGATCGCCGCTTCGAGTCCGGAGAGGCCGGCGGCGACGAGGGCGGCGATGTGGCCGTCACCGCGGAACTCGCGCAGGAGGGTCTGGGCGTGCCAGACACGCAGGTGGGGCGGGTCGGGCCAGGGGAGTGACGCGTGCCCCGCGAAGAGCGGACGACCGTCGAGGTGCTCGCACGCGACGAGGGCGGCGCGCTGCGCGAGATCGGCGGCTTCGATCATCTCGGGTGAATCCACCGCCCCGCCCAGCGTGCGCCGGAGTGCGGCATCGGCGCCCCTGACGCGAGCGGCGAGGATCTGATCCCTGGTGGCGATCTGCCAGGCCGCCGGAATCGACTCGCGTACGAGTGCGGGGCGGAAGTTGAAGAAGGTCGCGATGACCACTTCGGCGGGCACTGCACCCATCGGTGCCGCGCGGGAAGCGAAGTACCCCATCTGACCGGACAACCCGAGCGCTTCGTACTCGGCGCCGGCCTCCCCCGAGAAGTAGATCATGCCGTGGATTGGTTCGAGGGTGCGCCAGGTGCGACGGGCGACGAGCGGGTCCATTGCGTTCCTTTCGGCCGACCGGGATCCGGTCAGGCGTGGATGAGTTGCATGCCGACCAACAGCGCGATGGAGACGAGGCACCACCGGTGGTCACGCAGAACGGAGCGGGCGCGCGGGAGTTGGTCTTCGGTGGGTCCGCTGGCCTGACCGAGCCGTTTCGCGTTCGGCACCGTACGACCGGCCGCCAGACCCATCGGTGCCAGAGCGAGGGCCAGCGACACCCAGCCCAGCCACACGGGGTTCGTGGTCACGATCTCCACGACGATGGCCGCCGTCGTGGCGACCATCGCCGCGCTGACCGCGAAGTTCATCGGCCGGGCGTCGGTGGTGACGCGGCGGTAATAGGCCGAAATGGAGGTGACCGCGCCGGCGGCCGGATGGGCGCCACGCACCTGGGTGTCGAACATCAGGTCGAACCACAGCACCGCCAGCAGGAACCCCGCGGGTGCGACGACGAAGGCCTCCATGACGGCGGAGTCTGGCAGTTCCGGCTGGGTCACGGACCGGGCCGAGGGTGCGGACGCTGGGTCAGGGCGCCGTCACGTGGGGTGGCGCATCATCGAGCCAGTGGATCTCGTGCCCGCGCACGACGAGCAACTCCTCCCACTTGACGCCGATCCCTTCGCGTGCGATGTGTGGTTCCACGGCCCACAGTCCGTCGGCCGGCGGATGGTCGGAACCGGAGTGGTGGTTCCAGGTCGGTGACGGATGGGCGGGAGTCGTCGCGCCCGCCACTTCCGTCACGAACCAGCGGATCAGCGTCTGGTCGAATCCGTCGGCGTCGGGTTCGACGTCGCGCCCGAGTCGGGCCACGCGGTGACCGAGCACCTCGCCCGGGTGCTTCACGTGGCGATTCGAGTAGCCCGCTGCGGTGAGGTCGGTATCGACAGCGACCGCGATCTCGCGGAAGGTGACGCCGGCGCGCACGGCTTCGAGGATCGACGCCCGGAATGCCAGGTCATCGCGCGCGATGGCGGCGTGGATCGGGTTCGGTCCGTGGCGATAGGACTGCGACGTGTCGACGAGGTAGTCGCCGAAGATGGGCGAGGCGTCGACGATGACGGCGTCGCCCGGGCCGAGCGCACGATCGGTGGGCCAGAAGCCGAGCACGGTCCAGGGATCCGGGACCGCCGTGCGATCGCCGAACAGCACGACGGGAAGGTGGAAGTAGCCCCGGACGCCCTCGTCCCGATACCGCCGGAAGAGTTGGCGGGCGACCTCCCGCTCGGTGATGCCGTCGTGCATCGTGTCGAGTACCGATCGTTGGATCTCGTAGGACAGCCGTTGGAACCCGGCGAAACGCTCGAGTTCGCCGTCGGTGAATCCATCGATCTTCATGCGGTTCCCCCGGTGCGGGCGGACGGGTTCGGACATGCTGGCATGCGGGCACTCGTGTGGTCAGCGGCGGCGTACGTGGACCCGTTCGGGTCCCGAGTCCGCCACGACCGCGTCGCGCACGAACACGAATCCGGCCTTCTCGAACGCGCGGCACGATCGCACGTTGTCCGGGTGCGGTGCGCCGATGGCGCGGGTGATCGTGGGATCGGCGAACACGATCTCGGTCACGAACCGATCGAGCGCCGCAGGACCGAGTCCGCGGTCGACGCGGTCGGGTTCGCCGATGAGGAGATCGATGCCGACGCCGCCCGGCTCGGCCTCGCCGATCTCGGCTGCGTAGGCCGCCTCGTCGGCGAGCGCGTACCACTGGATGAGTCCGACCGGACGGGCGTCGACGGTGATGACGTGCCGTTGCGTCCCGACCGCTTCCGGGTCGACCCCCGGCGCGTACTTTTCGTAGACCTGCGCCTCGGTGGCGGCGGCGTCACCCGGACCGCCGAGTGACCCGGGTCCCGACGCCACGCCCCACCACTCGTACACGTGCGGCATGTTCAGCCACCGGCGGATCAGTGGGAGGTCGTCGAGGGTCAGGTGGGGGAACTCGATGGTCGCCGCGGACACCCGGTCATCTTCGCACCGGGTCGTACGACGTCGGATCGGGGCCGCTGGTGAAGGTGTGCACCATGCGGTGTGACCTGCGCAAAGAGAGTGGAGCGGGTGACCGGGATCGAACCGGCATGGCCAGCTTGGAAGGCTGGGGCTCTACCATTGAGCTACACCCGCGAAGGCGTCGAGGGTAGCAGCGCGCCAAACGCGCCCCCCGGCTCGAATGACCGGGTCCACCCGTCGAATTCCCCGCTCCGGTCAGGGTCGAGCAGCGAGACTCGCCGCATGGCCGTCACCATTCGAAACGCGATCGTGGCCGACAGCGAGCGGCTCCGATCGATCGAGCGGGAAGCGGGTGAACAGTTCCGGTCCGTCGGTCTCGGTGCCATTGCCGCCCACGATCCGTTCTCGGTCGATGAGTTGCGTGCCTACGCCGATGACGGGCGGAGTTGGGTCGCAGAGGATGCCGACCGGATACTCGGATACATCGTGGTCGACCGCCTCGGTGGCGCGGCGCACGTCGAGCAGGTGAGCGTGGTTCCCGAGGCGCAGGGGCGGGGGATCGGCCGGCTGCTGATGGACCAGGCGCGCGTGTGGGCAATCGAGCAGGGTTTCGACGCGATCACCCTGAGTACGTTCCGCGACGTGAGTTGGAATGCACCGTTGTACGCGCATCTCGGATATCGATCCTTGGCCGACGACGAACTTGGTGACGCGCTCCGCGCGCTGCGGGTCGAGGAAGCCGGGCACGGTCTCGACCCCACGACCCGGGTCTGCATGCGGCTCGATCTCTGACCTCGTAGCGTCTGCTCTTGATGCAGTTCACGCACGATTCGCACGCGGCGATTGCCGACGGGACCATCACCGTCACGTTCCGGCTGTGGAAGCGTCCGCACGCGAAGGTGGGCGGGCGCTACAACGTCGGTGCGGCGGTGATCGAGGTCGACTCGATCGAGCTGCTCCCGTTCGCCGCGATCACCGATGCCGACGTGCGGGACGCGGGCGTCCCGGATCTCGACGCCCTGCGCGACCGCGCCGCCCACGCCGGACCGATCCACGACGACACGTTGCTCTACCGGATCGACTTCCACGTCGTGGACGTGGAACCCGTGCCGGTCGCGGTTCCGCTCGACGACGCGCACGTCGAACTCGTCGTGGAGAGACTCGACCGGATGGATACGCGATCGAAGCGCGGGCCCTGGACCCAGGCGGTGCTCGAACTCATCGGCGAACATCCGGAAACGGTGTCGACCGAACTCGCCGCGACGCTCGATCGACCCCGACTCGAGTTCAAGGCCGACGTCCGCAAGCTCAAGGCCCTCGACCTGACCGAATCCCTGCTCGTGGGATACCGGCTGACGCCGCTCGGCCGGCTGGTGGCGGACGCGCGGCTCCCGCACTGAGTCGACGGGCCCGGCGCCACCGAGCCCCGACGACGCGGAATCGGCCCCGATTTTCCGGGCGGTATATCGGGTCACGCGCCCACGCGCGGCCACGAGCGAACCTTGAGCGGTTTTTCCCGATCTGGAGCGCTCAGGTTTTCTCAAATTATGCCGAAGACGTGCGCACGTCGAGGAGAACAGGACTCCTCATCTTGCCGGTTCCCTCCCGTTCCGGCCTTCACAGAAATGAGGAATCCCCCGTTATGTCAGATTCAGTGGAAATGATCGAGAGCGGTCGCGGGTCGCGCCGGAGTCGCAGTCGCAAGCGCAAGGTCGCAGTCCTCGCGCTGTCGCTCACTGCAGCCCTCGGTGCCAGCGCGGCGTTCGCCGCGTGGACCGTCGGCGGCGGCGGCACTGGTACGGCGACCGCGCTGTCCTCGCAGGCGCTGACCACCAGCGTCGCGACGACGACCGCGGCGCTCTACCCCGGGATCACCGGTGCGAACCTGTACCTCACGGTGAACAACGCGAACCCGTTCCCGGTGACCATCACCTCGGTGAACGCGAACGGCGCGGCGACGGCAGACGCGGGCCACGTCTCGTGTGTCACGACCGGCGTCTCGTACACCACGACCGCCGTTTCCAAGGTGGTCCCGGCGAGCGGTTCACTCTCGTTCACGGTGCCCAGCGTGGCGATGTCCAACGCCTCGGACACCGGTTGCCAGGGCGCGACGTTCACGATTCCCGTGACCTTCACGGCCGGTAGCTGACCGACCCCGTTCCGGAGTCCTGATGTTGGGGGCCGGTCCGTGGACGCATGACGTCTGCGGACCGGCTCACCATCTCAGGCTCCGGTCCCGAGCCATGTTCACCCGACTGTTCGCACTCTTCGCCCTCTCGCTCGCGGTGCTGACCGCATCGGGTGTCGGGACCGCGCGCGCAGCCACCGACCACGATTTCGTGATGACGGCCGATTTCCGGGGCCTGTACCCGAACGCCGACCTCGTGGTGCCGGTCTCGGTGTACAACCCACAGCCATACGACCTCGCGGTGCTCGCTGCGGCCGTCGTTGTCGGCGACGCCGGTCCTGAGTGCCCGGCGAGCAACGTCATCGCGCACACCTTCTCGGGTGACATCGTCGTCCCATCGCACCACACCGCGGTCGTCCCCGTGCGGGTGCAGATGCTCGTGTCCGCGCCCGACGACTGCCAAGGCGCCATGTTCCCCCTCACCTTCGACGCACGCGCCGAGATCGTCAGCGGCACGAACACCCCGGCGGGGGGCTTTGCGTTCACGGGCGCCGGCGCCGGCCTGGTGTCGTTGTTCCTGATCGGATTCGTCGCAGCCGGCGCCGGACTGACCATCGTGCTGCGTCGCCGCTCGCTTTCCGGAACCGCGGCATGAGGCGCTTGGCGTTCGCCTTCGTCACCGTCATGGTGCTCGTCCTGACGCAGGTCGGCGCGTCGGCGTCCTGGTCGCCGAGCAGCAGTGGCGCCGGCTACAGCGCGGGGCTGTGGATCGGTCCGGCCACGACCACCGTTGCCACCGAGACCGGTTCGACGTCGATCCACATCACGTGGGTCGCGCCGAGCGGAGCCAGCGCCACCCCCACCCAGTACGTAGTGCGCCGCACCGCGCCGTCCACCGCGACGGTGTGCACGGTGAGCGGCAGCACCTTCGCGTGTGACGACACCAGCCTGAGCGCATCGACCCTGTACACCTACACCGTCGAGGCTCGGATCGGCACCAACTGGAGTTCAGGCCAGACGTCCGGGTTCTCCGCGACCACGTCGGCGCCACCTGACTTCATCGTCTCGGTCACCGCCGGGAACAAGACCGCCGGCACTGCGTTCACTGCGACGATCACTGCCACCACCGACGGGGTCACGACCGACACCAGCTACTCCGGTTCGAAGACCGTCACCTTCACCGGCCCCGCCGATAGTGACTCGGGTCAGGCACCCCTCTACCCCGGGTCGGTCTCGTTCACCTCGGGCGTCGGATCGGCCTCCATCAAGCTGTACAACGCGGCGACCGCGACGCTCACGGCGACGGCCGGTGCCCTCACCGGTTCGACGTCGATCACCGTGGTCGCGGGCGCGCCCAGCAAACTGGGTTACACCAACTCGAGCCCGACGTGCGCCTCGGGTTCGGTGCACGTCGGCAACGGTGGATCCTTCGTCTCGAAGGTGACGATGTTCGACGCGTACCTGAACCCGGCGACCCAGGGCACGAGCCGCTCCGTGTCGCTCACGAAGAGCGTCGGGACCGGCTCGTTGTCTCCCACGACCCTGACGATCGGCATCGGGTCCAGCGAGACCTCGGGGTCCTTCACGATCGCCATCCCGACCGGAAACCCGCCGAACCGCACGGTCACCGCGGCGTCGTCCGGCATCACCAGCGTGGTGTGCACGGTCAAGAAGTAGGCCGACACCGGGTGCCGAACGGTTGGTCGGGAAGGCGGGATTTGAACCCGCGACCCCCTGCTCCCAAAGCAGGTGCGCTGCCAAGCTGCGCCACTTCCCGAATCCCCGACACTAGAACCCGGACGCCCGGCGGCCGGCAGTGGTTGCGAACCCGGCGCGTTCAG
>JBBSBV010000025.1:0-66643 GCA_038250905.1 Acidimicrobiia bacterium | reverse complement strand
GGTCGTTCACGAGCCCGTCGACTTCGCGGGCAGGCGCACCCGACTTCAACGTCACGACCACATCAGGACCGTCTGCGACACCGAACTTGCAGTAAGCGGCGCGTGCCGCTGAACGCTCGGACGCGGTTGGATCGCCCGAACTGCACCCGGCGGCACCGAACCCGATCACCACCGCCAACACAACCGCACCTACCTGCCTCACGAACGGCATTATCGCCGAACCAAACCAGTCATTGCACGCGGAGCCACCGCACCCAAGCGCGTGTTAAGCACACCCGAGACGGTGGCGGCCAATGGTGCCGGGATCGGCGTGGGCACCACTCCTTGGTCCTGGGTGGGGAGCTTCCAGCCCTGACTCCGCTACTTCGGCGCAATGCCGACCCCGGCGCGATCAGGGTAACTGTTCGCGCCGTTCTAGCGACACGGGCACCAACCACGGGAGTGTTCGTCGATGTTCCCAGAGCCCAGCGTGGGGTTCGTTCAGTTCGTGTCGGCCTGGCTGTGTAGCCGGTCAAGTTCGGCGATCACCGTGTCGACGTCATCGACATCGAAGTCGAAGGCTCGCTGCACTCGGGTCACTGTGGCATCGAGTTGCATCATCTGGATGGCCTCGAGCGCGAACCCGATGTCGTAATCGACTACAAGCCTGGCGGCGACTAGGCGCTCCCCTCGTACAGCGAAGATCTCGGGCACGGTGAAACGGGGTCGTCCAGCACCAGTGTCCCAAATGGACGCGAACGCCTCCGCGCCCAACTCCGCGCCCATTATCGGAAAGATCGCTCCGAGTCGACGGTCCTCATAGACGAAGTCGTCGGTGAACGACGACCGAATCATCTCGTGGGGAGGCGACTCGAAGTCATTGAGAACGGCGTAGGTCCCGCGCATCCATTCGCTCGCGGTGTTCGACGGCTCGTCACTCACAGACGCGACCTTAACGACCGGCGTCCCGACTCTGCGGCCGCCGGTGAGTGAGGCGTCGACCACCCAGGGGCGCGTTAACCACACCCGAGCGACCGGAGCTACCTGGACGGTTTGGCAGCCACCATGGCGGTCAGCCCGAACCCGGCACACAGACCTCCAAGCACAACGCCGATTCCTGCACCCATCAGTCCGCCGACGACAACGACTAGCACCAGCCCAACCAGCACCCCGGCAACACGGATCGCGCAACCACTGGGTCGGTCTCCGTTCTTGGACACGAACCTGAACAGCGGCACCGTGAACACACAGACAACGGCGACGACCAGCGCAGCGCCGACACACCACGCGAGCTTTGCGCCAGTGAAACCGTCAACGAATGCCCACCCAATGGCGAGCGCAATGCCACCGACCACCAACAAACGACGCGCAAACACCGGAGACATTCTGCGGATCGTTGCACAGGAGCGCACCGCACCGAGCGGTTAGGCGGAGTGTCACTGCCAGGACCGTCGCTGCACCCACCCAGGGGCGCGGCAATGTCATCTGAAGTCAGCCGTCATCGACACACCCTCCGGACCTGCTTTGGTAGCCAGGACTTTCTTGGCGAGGAACCCAACACTTGGACACCCCTTGTGACTTACTAGGCCGATGAGCCCGGGCGGACAGGACTTCGAGAGTTGGTACCGAGAGAGTCATCCGAAGCTCGTGCACAGCCTCGTCGTCATCACGGGCGACCTGGATCTCGCCAGCGATGCCGTCGACGAGGCATGCGCCCGCGCATTCGCGCGGTGGGCGCGGGTCAGAAACATGGACTCTCCGATCGGCTGGACCTTCCGTACAGCGCTGAACGTTCTGCGCCGACGGCACCGCCGCATGGCCACAGAACGCAGGTTGCTCGCCCGGGAACGCACCGAGCCGGTGCTCCCTCCAACTGCGTCGGCGGTGTGGGAGGTAGTGCAGCACCTTCCTCTCCGACAACGCACCGCGGTCGTCCTGCGATATGTCTCCGATCTCACGCAATCCGAGATCGCGACGGCGATGGGCATCACGAGGGGCACCGTCGCATCGACACTCGCCGATGCTCACGCCCACATTGCGGACCTCATCGCCATCGAGCCGCCCGACCTGGAGCCGACGGATGCTTGAAATCGACCGGTACAAGGAAGCTACGAACGAAACGCCACTTGTCGCACGACCCACTCTCGACACGGTCGCAGAACGAGCACGGAAGTACTCGCGACGACGGGGAATCATGAGAGCCGCTCTGGTCGGCGTTCTTGTCGCGCTCATCGTCCCAGCCACCGTCGCGATCACTGGTTCCCGGCACACGGGGACGAACGCTCGCATCGGAACGCTTCCAATCGCTCACAGTCGGATCGAGCGCACCCGTTCCTACGACCATGGTGCCCTGGTCATCTCACCGACAGGACGACCAGCGACTGTCGCCGAGAACGTTGCGATCGGACGATTCCGTGCCGGTTCGTATCCGATGACCTACGTCGACCACGTCGAGGTCGCGCTCGGCCAGGTCCACATCGCCGACCTCACTGGTCGCCGGAACATCGGTGCGGAATCGCTGAACGGCAAGCCCGCGTGGGTTGTCTCGTGGCGGTCCGGCGGCTCCTACTGCCCGAGACGCACAGATCCGGTTCCGCGTGATCCGCACGCCCCGGGCCGCTTCTTTATCTTCGCTGCGGACGGGTCCGGAAGAGCGCTCGAATACACCGGTGCCGGATCGGTGTGCGGTCAAGCCGTCACCCCAACGGCTTCCGTCGCCACCATCTTCCGTTCCATCCCCTGGGTTGAGCAACCAACACCGCAGCCACCGGGCTCGGGCACAGCTCAGATCGGATACGAAAGTGCAACCTGCAACTCCGTCGGAACTCCCACCGTCCTGTCACAGGTCGACGGTCCATCGACCCGTGTTGCGGTTTACGCCCTCGTGCTATTGCGCAGCGATCCCGACAACGCGAACTGCCTCGTCAGACACACCAGTCTCTCCACGGTTGTTTCCCTTCCTTCAGGCTCCACACTCGTACACCAGCCGCTCGGCGACGCCGTCGGCCGCTTCACACACAGGCAGCACTTCACCTACTTCGACGGCGCAACCCGGCGCATCGACGGTCCTACGCCCGGGCATCCGCGCGCGGCTCGTTGACTCATCGGCACGCGTATTCAGGAACCGGAGGCCACCCAGGCGATACGTCGCTTGACCTTCCCCTGCGGGACGAAGACCGTCAGGGACTCGGAGTGTTCACGGGTCCGACGTAGACGCCGACGGTTTCACGGTCGGCGAGGTCTTGCAGGTGGGAGTACTCCCGGAAGCGGACGCGCCAGGCAGCCGGGATGTCGAGCGCGCCCGCAGTGAACGCCCCGGCGAGAGCACGCGAGTCGAACGCGCCGTTGATTGCCTCCGGAGTGTCGAACGGGCCGCTGAGCGCGCGCCAGATGCCGACGGCGATCCCGTTCCGCAACGTGGCGGTCTGTCGGAGTCCGTGTTCGCCGAGGTACGCCCCGAGTTCGCGGCGTAGTCGTGCGAACTCGCGGCGCTGGGCCGCGTCGAGTCCGTCGTGGAACGCTATCCGCGTGAACGGGCCAAGCTTCGGGGAGAGGGCGACGTCGCCGGTGCGGTAGAAGATCTTGTCGGTGGCGTCGTGCCCGTTCGAGGCCCGGGTCGGACCCAACTGGCGGGCCAGGTACTTGTCCCGAGTGACGAACTCGATGTCCCGGCGACGCAGCTCGGCCATGAGCGCGCCGCTGTACGGCTCGCCGAAGCGCAACGCGTCCCAGGCGAGGTCGAGCGGCGCGTACCGGGCCGCGGCCCCCATCTGCCGGTCGAGGTCGCGCTGCACGTGGTTCACCGACTCGTCGAGCTGCGGACCGGCCGTCGCAGCGTAGGTGGGGAGATCGGCGATCGTGACGACGAGCACTCCTGCCGCCGCAACCGCGGTCACCACCCGGAGGGCACGCGCGGAGGCGAACAGCCGTGCCGCCGCCAGTGCGATTCCGAAGGTGAGGAACGCGGCGAGCGGCCAGAGGAACCGGAACTGGTGCGGTGCCACCCCGACGATGTCGGTGGTCACCTTCGACGCGGTGTACCAACTCACGACCGACGCCACCGCCGCGACCGCCAGGAGACTGACCACCGTCGTATCCCGCCGCCGACGGGCGATGAGGAACGCACCTGCGATCACCGCGGCCACGATCCCGAGGCCGACGACGGCCGCACCGGTCCCGACCGCGCCGGTACCGTCGATTGTCGTCGCGGTCGACCCGTAGGGCGTGCCGGGCGGCCGGAATGTGTCACCGAAGGAGTCACGGAACCAGAACGGTGGGTGGGTGAGCACCGTGGCCGTGAGGCGCAACGCGCCGTCGTTGCCCACGACCTGCTTCGGTGGGTCCTGGATCTCGTGCACGAGCCGGGACATGTTGCCGTCGTGGGTGGTCACCTGCTCGATCAAGGGCTGGGTCCAAGCCACCAACCCGACGATCACCGCGACCATGATCCAGAAGCCGAAACGCGGCCGCTCGGTCGCCGACCGGCCGTGCCACCAGCCACCGACGAGTGCCGTCACGAGCAGCGCCGGAGTGAGATATCCGTAGGTGAGGTGCGTCTGCATCAGCAGGCTCCCCACGAACACCGCCACCGGCAGGATCGCGAAGTCGGCGGCGACGACGGCCCAGATGGTGAAGAGGAACGCGAGGAACGGGATCAGGAGTGCGTGCGGCTGCCAGATGTCGTAGAGCAACTCGCTGCCCATCGACCACGCCAGGATTCCGGTCACCAGCGTTGCGAGCGCCACCCCGACCAGGCCGGCCCGTCGCCACGCGACCGTGCCGATCACCGCGACCGAGCCGATGTTGACGAGCGCGACCCCGATGGCGGTACCGACTGCCGAACCGAGGATCCACACCGGCACACTCAGGAGATCGGGATACAGCGCACCCGCGTTGTTGAGCGGCTTCGGCGCGGCGAACGACGCCGACGACGCCGAGCCCAGGAGTGGTACGTGACGCGAGAACACGTCCTGGACGCGCAACGCGAGCAGGCCGTCGTCGCCGAGGGGGACCCAGTGGTGCGTGATCGCACGGATCGTCGCCACGACGATCGGGAGGCAGGCCAGGACCACCATCGCGACCGCGACCCACGGCGAACCCCGGTCACTGGTCGTCGGCACCGCCGGCACGATGCGCTCGCCCGGGAGGACCATGCGGTGTTCGCTCACGCGTCCGCCAACGTTCCCGGTCCGACGAAGATCGCCGACGGCTCCCCGATGTCGAGCATGCGCTTGAGCTTGCGTTGCGTCCGGACCGGGATGTCGGTCACGAAGGTGGCGGTGAAGATGTTCTCGTCGAGGTTGCGCACCAGACTCCGATGGTGGGCGGCGATCAACTCGGCCCGGACTTCGGACTTCAGGCGGTCGAACTCGCGCCGCTCGGTCGGCGTGCGCAGGTCGACGGTGGCAACGCGGTGCGCGCCGGGTTTGCGGTTCCACCGCGCGATGTCGGGACCCACCGAGAGGTGCACGACCCCGGTCGCCTGGCGCTTGGTGACGACGCGCTGGTCGCGCACGATTGCCGCGTAGACGGGCGAGAGACCGGCGTGAATACCGGAGCGTTCCAACTCCGAGAGCAGGCCGTAGCCCGGCGCGTTGATCGTGACCGGGTCGACGAACGTGACCTGGTACCGGCCCGAGCGGCCGCCGCCGGGCACCGAGCCCGCGTCGATGGCCCGCACCGTGGGTCGGACCAGCCGCCCGAGCGCGGTGGAGACGCGCGGAGTCGGCGGTTCCGCGGATGCGCCGTCGATCGCGAATCCGAGGAGATAGATCGCGGTGATCACCGCGAGACCGATCCCCACGAGCCGCGGCGTCCGCGCCGTCCGCCGTATCGGTTGGGCACGTTGGACCACGACCGCCCAACCGATGGTGAAGAGCATGAGCGCGTTGATGCCCCACGCCCAGCGCATCAGGTAGTACCAGACGAACCCGAAGATGCTCGCGATCGAGAACAGGCCGAGGACGAGACTCACTGCGATCACCACGTCGAGGGCGAGGAGCGACGACGCGCGCCGGCGCCACGCGACGAAGACGCTGACCGCCCAGACGAGCGTGAGCCCGAGACCGGGCAGGACCGAACCGGTGGTGGCATCCTGCCCGCCGAGGAGCCGCCACGGGTTGAGGTGGACCAACAGCACGTCGAGCCCCTGGCGCGCGCCGATCGCGGCTTCCGGCGGGTTGGTGAAGTGTTCCCAGATCAGGGTGATGTTCCCGGGTTCGTGACGGACCTGCTGGACGATCATCGGAATGGTGGTGACCACCACGATGCCGACCGAGATCGCGACCCAACGCCACGGGTGCTCCCCCAGCGCCGGGCGCCGTTTCCATCCGCTCCAGACCAGCCACACCGCGGTGACGCCGCCGAGGCCGCCGACCAGGCCGAGGTACGAGATGTGGGTCTGCAGGCAGAAGACCGCCGCGAACGTGGTGATCGGCAGGACGGCGAGGTCGTCACAGAGGACCGACCAGACCCCGAGCATCACGACCATGAACCACATCATCGGCAGGTACGGGTTCCAGGCCTGGGTGAGCACCGACGGGCCGTCGAACCACGTGAGCGCGGCAAGTACTGCGGCCATACCGAGCACGAGGTTCGTCCCGCCCCGGCGCCGGGTGATCACCAGGCTGAGGCCGATCGCGATGGCGTTGAGGGTCGCAGTCGCCGCCTGCAGGGCCCAGGCCGACGATCCGAACAGCTTGTAGAACGGTGCGAGCGTCCAGAAGCTCAGGGGGCCCGGGTGACTGCCCTGCCGGGCGAGGTTGCCGATGCGGCCAGGGAGACCGATCAGGGGCGGGTGGAGCGTGAACACGTCCCTCACCCGCATCTCGGTCTGGGCGAGGTCGAGGATCGGGAACCAGCGGGGCCGGGCCAGCGCGATCAGGGTGATGACGAAGCCCACGACGAAGCCGAGCCACACCAGCGTCGTGACCGGTCGCGATCCGCGGGGCCGGCTGCGGGCAACGTCGAGTTCCCGCACGGACGACGTCGGCATCGAGGGGATTCTACGGTTCCACCCGGTGCTTCGAGGCGCACCCATACGTCGGTTTTTGCTGCGGGTCCGACTACTCTGCCCTCGATGCGGCCCCGGTTCCAGCGTTCTCCGCGCGCCGCGTCCGCCGCATGAGCGGGCTGGTGGCACGCACGTCGGATCGGGTGGCGGCATGGTCGCCCCGCACCAAGCGGATCGTCGTCTTCCTGGTCCTCGCCCTCGCGTTCGCGTTGCCGCTGCGCGGCCTGTTGCGCAACCAGGGGCCGCCGATGGAAGAGGGCTTCATGCTCGTCTTCCCGGAGCGGGTTCTCCACGGCGACTTCCCCAACCGCGACTTCCTGCACCTCTACGGTCCCGGCAGCCTGTGGGCACTCGCGGGGTGGATGAAGGTCCTCGGCGTGAGGCTCTGGTCGGAACGCCTCTTCGCACTCCTGCAGCAGATCGGTGTCGTCGCCGGGATCTACTGGCTCGCCCGGGCCTGGGGCCGGCGCCTCGCGCTCTGCTGCGCGCTCCTCTCCCTTCTCTTCATCCTCCCGCCGCTCGGCCTCACGGCCCTGGCGTGGATCGGAGGCGTGGCCCTCGGCCTGCTCGGGCTCGGGCTGGTGCTCGCCGGCCGGCGTCGGCTCACGATCGACCCGGCGCTCGCGGCCCGGTTCGCGTTCTGGGGCGGCATGGTGAGCGCGGGGGCACTGTTGTTCCGCCTCGACCTCGTCATCGCGGTCGGCCTCGGCGCACTCGGCGGGCTCTGGGGCACCGGGCGCGGCATGACCCGGCGCTACCTCACCGGGCTCGGCATCGGGCTCAGCCTCTACATCATCCAGCTGGCGACGGCCGGGCCGTACAACACGTTCAAGGGGATGGTGCTCGACCCGGTCGTGTACCTGCGCGGCGGGCGACGCTTGCCCATCCCGCCGTCCTGGAGCCACCTCGACGGCTTCCTGCAGCGCTCCGGCGCGATCTCGCCGCCCAAGTGGCCACTCCCCCACCTCGAGACCAGCCAGCAGCTCTTCATCTGGTTCTTCTTCATGATCGCGGTGGTCATCCTGGTGCCCGTCATCGGCCGCCTCGCGGTCAAACGCGACCCCGACCGTCATCCGGCGCGGGTACTCCTCGCCTCGGGACTGTTCGGGCTCGGGATCATCTCCCAGGGCGTCCAACGGGTGGACTCGGCGCACTTCTCGTGGGTCTCCTGCGTCTCGGTCGCGCTCCTGCCGGTCGCGGCCTTCGAGTTCTGGCACCTCCGCACCGGCACCAACGGCGCGTTCTGGCGACGCACCGTGTGTGCCTTGGCGATCCCGATCGGCGTGGTGCTCCTCATCCCGCACTTCACCGGCTGGTCCTACGCCGACTTCACCGCACAGTCCTTCGGCAAACACCGGCTCGCGTTCCCGATCACCCGCAACGGTCGCACCTTCTATTACGGCCGGCCCGACGTGGCCGACGCGGCGAAGGCGCTGCTGAAGGAAGTTCCGAAGGTGGCCAAACCCGGCGCCAAGCTCTTCGTCGGCACGACGGATCTGCGCAAGACGCCGTACTCGGACGCCTACCTCTACTACCTGCTGCCGGAGTATCCACCGGGCACCTATTACATCGAGATGGACCCCGGGGTCGCGAACCGGAAGGGTTCACGCATGCCGTCGGACCTCGCGCATTCCCAAGTGGCGATCCTCTCGGGCGTGTGGACCAACTGGTCCGAGCCCAACGACTCGCGGCAGTTCGGGAGCACGGAGTCGACCAAGGTGTTGCAGCGGGACTTCTGCCTGGTCAAGAACTTCGGCCATCGGCCGGACGACCACAAGCCGCTCTACCAGCTCTACGTGAAGTGCAAGCAGAAGTAGGTCGCGCCCGGTCGGTATCGGGGGGACTCAGCGCGGGGGACGACGGCGCCGGATGCGGTCCCGGATCCCCCACCAGCTGACCAGCGCCATCTCCTCGGCCATGACCGCCATCGACATCTTCGACTGGCCCCGGACCCGGTCCGTGAAGGTGATCGGGATCTCGACGATCTTCCCGCCGTGCTGGGAGACCCGGTAGGCCAACTCGATCTGGAACCCGTATCCCTTGGCCCGGGTGGCGGCGAAGTCGATCCCCTTCAGCGTGTCGGCCCGGAAGGCGCGGTAGCCGGCGGTGGCGTCGTGCACACCGGTGCGCAGCATGAAGCCGGTGTAGAAGTTGCCGTACTTCGAGAGCGCCCGGCGTCGCCACGGCCAGTGCGGGATCTCGCCCCCGGGCACGTAGCGCGACCCGATGGCCAGGTCGGCACCCGCGCTGATCGCGGCCACCAGATCCGGCAGTACCTCGGGGTCGTGCGAGAGGTCGGCGTCGATCTGGCAGACGACCTCGTACCCACGCGCGATGCCGACGGCGAAGCCGGCTCGATACGCGGCGCCGAGTCCGAGCTTCTCCGGCCGGCGCAGCACCTCGATCTGGCCCAACTCGGCCGCGACCCGCTCGGCGATGTCGGCCGTCCCGTCGGGACTGTTGTCGTCGAGGACCAGGATGTCGGCCGACGGGATCGCGGCGCGGGTCTTGCGGAGGAACTCCTCGATGTTGTCGCCTTCGATGTACGTCGGCGTACAGATCTGGACTCGCACCTAGCTCTCACCTTCACGTCGACGGGCGGCGGCCGCTTCGATCGATTCGCGCGCCAGCACGGGCGCGTCCCGACCGGTACCGGCCCGCCCGGCACTGCCGTCGCGTTCAGTGCGATCGATGGTCTCCTCGTGATACTCGTCCTCGACGTTGACGGTCCAGACGTCGTGGTGTGCGCCCAGGATGTTGTCGACGGACAACATCGCGGTGAGCATCGAGTGGTCCTGGTTGTTGTACTTGTGCATGCCGTTGCGACCCGTGGGCATCACGTTCGGGGCGTGCTCTGCGATCCATCGGCGCAGCACCGCCACGTTGTCCTGATAGTGCTCGTCGTAGACGGGATACGCCTTCGGCATCCGCACCACGTACCCGGCTTCCACCTTCGAGCTGTCGGCGAGGCCGAGGTGCTGCAGTTCGCGTTTCGCCTGCTCGATGAGGTCGTCGTCGGCCTTGGTCCACATGTCGTCGCCCTCGTTCACGAAGAACTCGAGGCCGAGACAGGTCCGGCCCTCCTTCACGAGGTAGGGCGACCACGAACCGAAGTTCTGGATACGACCGACCTTGACCGCCGGATCGTGGATGTAGATCCAGTTGTCGGGGAACGAGTACTCCTGGGGCACCACGAGCGCCACGGTCATGAAGTCGCGGTAGGTGAGCCCCTCGGCTGCCGCGCGCACGTCGTCGGGGACCGGCGGGTCCATGGCGCGGATCAGCGACCGGAACGGCATCGACGAGATGACGTCGTCGGCCGGGAAGGTGCGCTCTGCACCGTCGACGATCGCAGTGACCGCGTACGCCCGACCGTCCCGGTGGGAGACCTTGACCACTTTGGCGTCGAAGATCAGGTCGGTGCCCTCGGCGGTGACGATCTCGGCGCAACGTTCCCACATCTGTCCGGGCCCGTACTTCGGGTAGTTGAACGACTCGATGAGCGACGTGACCTGCTCGCCCTTGCTACGGCGCGCCTTCAGCCACTTCGGGGTGAGACTCTCGGTGATCGCGGTCATGAGCGACATGCCCTTGGAGCGCTGCGCACCGAAGTCGGCCGACATCTCGCGGGTCGGGACGCCCCAGACCTTCTCGTTGTACCGGCGGAAGAAGTGTTCGTAGAGCCGCCAACCGAACTGGCTCACATAAAAGCCCTCGAGGTTGCTGGTGTCCTCCGGCGGGTGAATCTTGGCCCAGCCGTACGAACTCACACAGCGGACGGCTTCCACCGGTCCGAGGTTGCGCAATGCGTTGAGCGGCTTGAGCGGGTAGTCGTAGAGCTTGCCCCGGTAGAGGATGCGGGACATCCGGGGGCGCTGGAGGAACTCGTCGGCACCGAGGATCTCGAACCACAGGTCGTCGACGTCGCGGACCTTGGTGAAGAACCGGTGGCCACCGATGTCGAACCGCCAACCGTCGCGCTCGACGGTACGACTGATGCCACCGACGATGTCATCGGCTTCGAGGATGGTGGCCGTCCGACCGGCCTTGGCCAGTTGGTAGGCAGCGGTGAGCCCGGCGGGCCCTGCGCCGATGATCACCACCGACGAGGACGTCGCGGGTGCCGCGTCGGATTGCGTCATCACTTCCTCAGGGAGACAGTCGGGTAGCCAGAGAGAGCGGCGATGCTACTCCCGGCGATACCCCTACCCACCGCAGGTGCGGGCCGAGTTTCACCCGCTGGAAGCTGTCGATCGGTGTCATGAGGGCCATTTCGCCGTTCGCCACCCGGTACCGAATGGCCTGGCGGAAGACGGGGTGATCCCGAGCTTCGGCCGCGGTGCTCCCCCGGCCGAGGCCGATCGTGATCGTCCCGGTGCCCTGGGTCCCGAGCCCGGTCGTGCCCTGGCTGCTCTCGCCGACCTGGACCCGATAGCCGGTGGTCCGAGCGGTCGACTCGGTGGGCGTCATCGCCGCGCCGCCCGAGTCGTACGCGTAGAAGGTGAGGCCGCCGGCGGGTCCCTTCGCGGCCGTTCGGATCCCGATGGTGCTCCCGCGGACCAACCGGATCGGGCGGAGTCGAACGCGCGGGGTCTCGGGCGTGTCGTCGGGTACCTGGCCGACCGGCGCAATCGACGTCTGCTGGAGGTAGGCGTGGCGGCGCGGGTACGCGGCCATAACGTCGAGGTTGGCAGCGCCCTGGTCGGCCGCATAGATGACCGGGCCGGTGATCGACGGGCGGTTCACCGAATAGGGGTTGAGGAACATGAGGTAGTCGCCCGACTGCCAGACGAACACCAACGAGTTGTCGGGGACCGACGCGGAACTGCGCTTCCACGGGAGTTGCGACTCGCTGATGCGCCGGTTCACGTCGATGCGGTTGATCCCGATCGGCACCGTCAGCACCACCATCGCCACCAGGAGCCAGACCGTGACCCGGCGCCGTTCCTGCCACCAGCGCAGGGCCTCGGTGACGCCGGCGATGGCGAGGACCGCGTAGATCGGGATGAAGTAGATCGGACCGCTGAGGGGCATCGTCGGCGACGACACGAACATGCCCCAGAAGAACAGGTACCCGGCGGGGAAGGCCAGCGCGAGCGCGATCATCACCCGCGTCCCCCGCTCCTTGCGGCGCCGCCACAGTCCCCACCCGGCGAGGCCCGCGAGCACGTAACTGCCGGCGAAGAAGATCGGGAGGTACACGGCCTGCTTCGTGGTACTCCGCAGGGCCTGTCCCGGCGTGTAGTTGGCCGGATGGAACGTCGGCATGATCCGGCGATGGCCGAAGCCGAACGTGTCGAGCGGGTCGGCGGCGGTGATCGGGAACTGTCCGAACGCGCCGGTGACGTGCTTGTTGTAGGCGAGCGTCGCCACGAGCAGAGGGAGGAACCCCAGCCCGATCGCGATCGCGTTCGTGAGCAGGACCTTGGGTTGCCGGCGGTGATCCCAGGCGAGGACGCCGACGACGGCACCGCCCCAGAGCACCGCGTCGAACGGCCGGGTCATGAAGATCCAGCCGACGAGCAGGCCGGCGACGACCAGCCGACCCTTCTTCGCGGTGCGGAACCCCGAAATGGTCGCAGTAGTGAAGAGCAGCCCGAGCCCGAGCGTGAACAGGTAACCGAGGAAGATCCCGCTCTGGATCACGAGGATCGGCGAGCAGAGCATGACCGCGCCGGAGATCCAGGCGATGCGATCGTTGCCGGTGATCTCCCGTGCGAGCAGGTACGTGCCCACCACGGTGAGGACCGCACCGAGGGCCAACGCGGCGTCGGGCGAACCGAAGCCCACCTTGGCGGCGAGCAGGATCAGCGGCCAGCCCAACGTGTACTGCGAGAAGAAGGAGTGGCCCCGGATCCCGGCGAGCCAGGGGTGGAACGCACCCGGGAACCCGCCGGTCGTCGAGGTGAACTGACCGTGCTGGAGTCCGCTCACCTGCCAGAGGTACACCGATTCGTCCCGGTTCCAGGAGAACGCCGGGTACAGGAGGTGCCGGGCCAGGAGCGCGACGACGGCCGCGCCCACCCCCAAGGCCATGACCGGCCACCAACTTCGGACCGAATCACGCGTGTCGACCACCGCCTCGAATGTATCGGGCCCACCGGTCCGGTTCGCGGAGCGCAGGAACGGCGGGCCCGGCACCCACTAACCTCCCACCTCGCATGACGCCGGTCGGGACCCCGGAAACCGGACGGGTCACCCGCCTCCCCCGCATCGATGCGGTCGTCGCGGTGGTGGTCGCCTACCTGCCGTTCTTCCTGTCGTCGCCGGGCCGGGTGAGCAGCGACACCAAGCAGTACCTCTACCTCGATCCCGGCAGCTTCCTCGCCCGGATCCCGTGGCTCTGGGATTCCCAGGTGGCCGCCGGGACCGTTTCGCACCAACACATCGGCTACCTGTTCCCGATAGGCCCCTTCTACTGGCTCGGTGAGGTGGTCGGACTCCCCGACTGGGTGACCCAACGCCTCTGGCTCGGGACGATCTCGTTGGCGGCCCTGCTCGGAGCCCGGTGGTTGTTCACCCACCTCGGCGTCCGGCGGTCGGGCGCCAACGTCGGCGCCCTCGTCTACGGCCTGAGTCCCTACCAACTCGCCTTCACGGCGCGGATCTCGGTCCTGCTCCTGCCCTGGGCGGCCCTGCCCTGGCTCGTCGGCCTCACGATGCGCGCCGCCCGGCGCGGCGGTTGGCGCGACCCGGCGATCTTCGCGCTGGTCGTGCTCACCATCAGCGGCGTGAACGCCTCCGCGTTCCTCCTGGTCGCGATCGGCCCGGTGATCTGGATCGGGCTCGAACTCTTCGGCGGGCGGACCCGCGCCCGTGACGCGTTGGCCGCCGGGTCCCGCATCGCACTGCTCAGCCTGGCTGTCTCGCCGTGGTGGATCGCCGGCATCTGGGCCCAGGGTGCATACGGACTCCCGATCCTCCAGTTGACCGAGAACGTCCGGACCGTCGCGTCGGCGTCGAGTCCGGGCGACATCCTGCGCGGCCTGGGCAACTGGTTCTTCTACGGCTACGACCGCGGCGGCCGGGCTCTGGTCCAGGCCGACGCCTACCTCACCACGCGTTCCGTCGTGGTCGCGAGCTTCCTGGTGCCGAGCGCGGCGCTCCTGGCGGGGGTGATCACGCGGTGGCGTCATCGCGCCTACTTCGCCACGTGCATCGTGGTCGGGACGATCGTCGGCGTCGGCGCCTGGCCCTTCGACTCCACCACCCGTTACGGCGCCTGGTGGAAGTCGTTCACCAACGCCACTTCGATCGGTCTCGCGCTGCGCAACACACCGCGCGTCGTTCCCGTGGTGGTGCTGGGTGTCGCGGGCCTGCTCGCGGCCGGCGTCGCGGCCCTCACCCCACGGATGATCCGGGCGGCGGCCGGGTTCGGGCTCGTCCTCGCGGTCTCGGTGGCCCTGCTGCCGGTGTGGCAGGACGGGTTCTTCACGCCGAGCGTCGAACGGCCCAACGACGTTCCGGCGTACTGGCACGAGGCGACGCGCGCCCTCGACCGCCAGTCGCACGCCACGCGCATCCTCGAGATCCCCGGTTCGAGTTTCGCCACCTACCGCTGGGGCAACGCAGTGGAGCCGATCACGCCCGGGCTCACCACCCGTCCTTACCTCGCGCGTGAGGTCCTCCCCTACGGATCGCCGGAGTCGGTGAACCTCTTCGACGCGTTCGAGCGCCGCATTCAGAACGGGAGCTTCGAGCCGAACACCGTGGCACCCATCGCACGGATCTTCGGCGTGGGCACGGTGGCGGTCCGCAGCGATCTTGCCTACGAACGGTCCGGTGCTCCCCACCCGCGTGATCTCTGGCAGAAGCTCACCGCGCCGCGCCCGACCGGGCTCACCGGGCCCCGTGCGTTCGGTCCGACCACCCGCAACCAGGCGGCCACGCCCGACGGCGTCGACCTGCGCACACCGGCCACGGCGGCCGATCCGCCTCCCGTCGCGTTGTTCGGCGTGCGCGCCGCAGTTCCGATCGTGCGGGCAGCCGCGGACCGGAATCCGATCGTGATGAGTGGCGACGGCGACGGCATCGTCGACCTCGCGGGGGCCGGCCTGATCACCGGCGAGGAGCGGATCCTGGAACTGGCATCGCTCCCGCCCGCCGCGCTGCGCCACGCACTGCAAACCGGCGCGTCCCTCGCGCTCACCGATTCCAACCGTCGCCGGGTGACCTCGTACTTCTCGTCGATCCGCGACACGAAGGGCGCCACCGAACGCGCCGGACAGACCACCAAGGACATCAACGGCTACGCCGGCGACCTCGACCCCCTGCCCAACCGCGGCGACGCCGCTCGCTCGGTCGTGGAACAGCACGGCGCGCGCGTCGACGCCACCGCCGACGGCGGCGCGGACCGGGCGGAGGACCACGCGGCGAAGGCCTTCGACGGTGACGTGCGCACGTCGTGGCGCGTCGGGGGTTCCGATCCGCTCGGCGCCGCGATCACGGTTCGGCCGTACCGCGCGCCACGCGTCGACCACATCGCCATCGTGCAACCGCTCGAACTCCCCCGCGACCGCTGGATCTCCCGTGTCCGGATCACCGTCGACGATGCGCCGCCGTTCGAGGTCGACCTCGGCGACGCTTCCATCACACCGCAGGGTCAGCGGATTGCGTTCCCGACGACATCGGTGCACCGGCTCACGGTGGCGATCGCCGGTATCCACGAGCCGCCGTTCGATCCGCAGTTCGCGAACGCCATCGGGCTGGCGGAGATCCGCCTCGACCACGTCAAGGTCCGCGAGACCGTCCGCCTCCCACTCGATCTCTCCAACCGGGTCGGCGGCGACGCAGCCGGTCATCCCCTGGCGGTCGTGATGAACCGACTCCGCCAGGACACCGCCACCGACGGCCGCCTCGACGAGGAGTTGGCCCTCGACCGGCGGCTCGTGCTCCCCGACACCCGGACCTACTCCTTGGGCGGAACGGCCCGGGCGAATCCCGACGCGGCGGACCCGACGATCGACACCGTGCTCGGCACGACCGTCCCAGGCGTGACCTTCCGCGCGTCCGAACACCTCCGTGGCGACGTCGGTGCACGCGCATCCCGCGCCTTCGACGGGCAGGCCTCGACTGCGTGGACCACCAACTACGGCCAGCAACTCGGCCAGTGGGTCGAGGCCTCGGCCACCAACCCCGTCACCACCGACCACTTGTCGTTCTCCGCGCTCGCGGACGCCGCGCACACGACCCCGACGCGCGTCGACGTGGTGGCCGACGGCCGGGTCGTGGCCCGCACCAACGTGTCGACGCCCGTGGTCGACGGCCGGCGGACCGTCACCGTGGCCTTTCCCCCGGCCACCGCCCGCACCTGGCGGCTGACGGTCACCGCGGTACCTGCGCCGACCGGCACCGGCGCGAACGCACCGGCGCAGGTCCCCCCGGTGGCACTCGACGCGATCACGATCCCGGGCCTCCCGACGGCACCGGAGACCGGCACCATCTCGGCCGCCTGCCGGACCGACCTGGTGCGGGTGGACGGCACGCCGGTCCCGGTGCGGATCACCGGCACCGACGCCGCGGCGCGCTCCGGTCTCGCCCTCGACGCGTGCGACGGCCCGCTCGAGCTCGCCCGGGGATCGCACACCATCACCACCGCAAGGGGGTGGGACACCGCGATCGACGTCGACCGGCTCGTGCTCGATTCGAACCGAGCCGGGAGCGCCACGGCAGTCCGGCCGTTGGTTGCGCCGGCCCACTCCGGAACCCGGTTCCGGGTGCGGAATCCCTCGCCGAGCACGGTGGACATCGCCGGGCACACCGACGGCAAGCCGTTCTGGCTGGTCCTCGGCGAGAGCCACAACCGGGGCTGGCAGGCGCGACTGAACGGTCACGACCTCGGCGCGCCCACACTGGTCGATGGTTATGCCAATGCCTGGTACGTGCAGCCGGACCACGCTGGACCGATCTCGTTGGCCCTCGAGTGGGCACCGCAGCGGTACATCTGGATCGCGCTCGCACTCTCCGTGGCGGGGATCCTGCTCTGCGGCGCGATCCTCTTCTTCACCCGCCGCCGCCGGACTGCGCGCGTTCCCCTCGCACCTGACGGCGATCTCGATGCGGTCCCGCACCCAGTGCGGCTCGCCGCTTTGACGCGCCGACCACTAGGGCCAACACTCCTCGCGACTGCCTCCGTCTTCGCCGTCACCGCCGTCGCCTCGCGGCTCAGCTACGCCGTGCTCGCCGCGGTCGCGATGCTCGGACTCGCGGTGATCCCCCGCCTGACCCCGCTCCTCGGACTCCTCGCCGCGGCACTCCTGATGGCGAGCCGGATCGACCATCGACCGGAACTGGCCTGGCTGGCCCTCGCGTTCTTCGCGGTGGCCATGGCGACGGCGATCCGCGTCGACCGCACACCGGTCACCGACTGACCGATCGGCCCGAGGTTCAGCGCGCCCCGCGCCGACGCCGACTCGCGACGAGCTCGACCACTGCACTCGCCGCCAACGTGGCAACTGCCAACCAGCCGACCGTACGGATCCGCCAGAAGAACGTCGGCCACTCGAAGATCGGCGGGAGATGGTGGCGGGCCTGGCGGAACGCCACGTAACCACCGGCCGCGGCGATGGCCACCGCCGGCGCAAGACGCAGCGCGACCCGGGCCGGTTTCCACCACAACGCGGCCACGACGGCGATTGCGAGGCCGAGTCCCACCTCGGGTCGCACGACGATCGAGCCGCCGATCCCCACCGCGACCGCCGCGACGGCGGTCGCGATCGGGCCCGTTCGGCCCGCGAGGTCGCGCCAGGGCCACAGGATCGCCACCGGGGCCGGCGTGACGGCCGCCAGGTAGCGCGATCGCCGGCGCGCGCCGTAGGAGACGATCACGATGCCGAGACACAGCATCACCGCCATCATCGACAACGCAATCGACCGCTGTACCGTGCGCTGCGGTACCCATTCGAGATCCACGGTGAGATTCGGGTGGTGCGGAACGATCCGCCATCCGTTCGCGTACCCGTCCACCAACTGTGACGGTCCGAGGTCGTGACCGTCGACCGTCGCGTGCCAGCCCGCATTCTCACTCTGCCCGAGCACCAGCCAGAACGGCTGCGTTGCGCCCGTGACGTCGGCGGTCATCGCGGCGCGACCATTACGGACGATGCGCACCGCAGGACCCGGACGCGCCGGAGCCGCCGTCACGGTGGCCCCAGCGGTGAGGTTGCGGGCGGGACCACCCGCGCGACTACTCGACCACACCAGCCGGTCCACGACGAGTCCGCTCGTCGCACCGGTCGGCGTGGCCACCTCGTGCGCACCGGCCGCGAGTGACGTCGTCACCCGCGCCTGGGATCCGGGCAGTCGTCCGCGGGCGTCGGCACAGGGCGCGAACGCAAGGGGCGCCAACGCAACCGCGTCGGCGGTGGTCCCGGTCAGCCGCAACGGAAGGGGTCGACCGTCGACCGTCAGGAGGTCGGTACGGCACTCGGACGGCATCTGAACGGGCGGCACCACCGCGGCGAGGTTGGGCACCCCGAGTTCGGCAATCGCGGCGGGCGTCTGGACATCACATCCGCAGTCGTATTCCTTGGTGAGCACCGGGCGGACCTTGGTGATGCGGACGGTGAGGACGTCGGTGGTCAGCGGTGCGAAGCGGGCGGTCACGGGGACGGTCCCGTTCGCGACCGTGCCATCCGGCGGTACGTCGAGCGCGACGGTGCGCGTCTCGCCCGCCGCGGTCGTGAGTCGCAACGCGGTCGGTACCGAATGCCGGCCGTCGGCCATCAGCGCGAGGTCGAGGTGATCGAACGTGCGAGCCGCGCCGAACCCGACGCGCAACTGCGATCCCACCGCGGTGCGGAAGGGGGTCACCCACGCGGTCGCGAGATCGTGGTCGAGTGCCGCCGATGCCCGCACCGCCGGCGCGTTCACCAGCCGGGCCGACGAACGGGCCTCCACCGGGCCGCGGTACCCCAGGGTGCGGTCGATCTGCGCGTCGTCCCGATCGCGCGACAGCCGGATGTCGCCGGCCACCGAGAACCCCCGCGGGGTCGGCAGGGTGAACGCGCGAGCGAGCGTCGGTTCGGGATCGTGGCGGGCGGGAACCGGCAGAATCCGGTCGCGGTTCATCAGGAGCACGAGGGGTTGGTGCGCGGAAGCGGCGCCCGCGGTGCGGAGCAGGTCGCCCGGCATCTTGACGACCTCACTCACCACGATGGGCGCCGCGCCCGCCGCGTCGTCCCGGAGCCGGATCTCGCCGAAGCCCACCGGGCTCAGCCCGCCGAAGATGAACTGCTCCCCGACGTTGGTGTCCCCCACCTCGATCTCGAATGTGCGGAACCGGTGCTTCGGGAATGTGATGGTCTGACCGGCCGCGGTCCGCGACCCGGGCCCGAGGGTGATCGGCGTTGCGTCCTTGCCGTCGAACCGCACCGTCGCGGTGGTGATGTAGCGGTCGTTCGGCGCTTGCAGCAACTGCACGAGGTTCACGTGGTCGGTCGTGATCGGGTGGTCGAGACCGATCCGGATCCGCAGCCCGCGTACAGAATCGAACTCGCCGGCCCGCCACGCGGTGAGCGGGTCACCGTCGAACGCGCGGCTCGGACGGTCCTCCGGCGTGTAGGTGATGCCATTGCCGTACGAGTCGGCGCGGATGCTGCGCGCGCCGTGGAGGACGGTCACGGTCTGCGAGTCCCGCGGCGCGTCGGGGAAGAGGTCGAGGCGCGCGTCCGACTCGTCCTTGGTGAGCGGATGGGTGCCCGGGCCTTCGGTGAACCCGGCCGTCTCGGTGAGGGTGCTCCAGCGGCGGCCACGGTCCCGGTTGCTGTCCGTGACGACGAGCGTCGCGTTCCGGCGCACCTGCGCCAGCAAGGCCTGGGGGTCCTTGCCGAAGGACGCCGAGTACTGCACGAGCGGTTGGACGTCGAGCATGCCCGCCTCGGCGGCGTCGACCATGCCCTCACCGTCGCCGGCCATCACGATCGGCTGCTGGGTGCTCCGGGTCCGCACGATCGGCGCCGGATCCTTCACCCCGAAGATCGCGACGGGCGGCGGCAACGCGAGTGTGGGATCGGCGAGAAAGGCCTGCTCGTCGAGGAAGGGGAACTCGGTGCTCTGGGTGGAAGCGGGTTTGCCGAAGGTCCGGGGCGCGTCGAGCCCGGCCGGGGTCGGGGTGAAGAGGTCCCACGTGAACAACGGGCGCAGGAGCCGGTACCGCTCGAACTGCACGTCGTTGCGGAGCGTGATGTCGCCGACCCCCATGAGCCGCGCCAACGGGGAGATCGAGTCCGGGGTGAGCTTGCGATCCTGCATGCGGAGATCGAACGCATTGAGGAGGTTGGCGGACGCGGGTGACCCGTACGGGATCACCTCACGCGCCACGTACGGGCGGTCGATCAGCCCGGGCGTGATCGGATCCACGGTCTGGCCCCACCGGTACGAACCGAAGTCGGAACCCGGCACCTCGAGCACCCGCGTCCGGGAACTCTTCGCGTTGAGATCCTTCGTTGCCTGCTTCCAGTACTGGGGGATCTCCTCGGGCCGCTGCAGGTTGTCGCCGTAGAACCCACCGGTCCACAGCGCGGGCAGGTTGAGGAACACCAGCAACCCGGCGAGCACTGGGATCGCGTAGGACCACCGGATCCGTCCCCGGGCACGCAGCCGCACCACCGCCGCGGAAACGCCGGCGCCGATGAGCGCGGCCAGCCCCAATACCACGAGTGGCACCGCGCGTCCCGTGCTGCGCAACGCGAACGCCACCGACGAGGTCTGCGACAACTTCTTGAACGCGCCACCCACCGGTGTTGGCGAGTCGTACGGGTGTGCGCCGACCGCGACCACCACCCCGACGACGATCACGAGCATGAAGTACGCCCGGTAGCGCCACCGGACCACCGCTGCCGAGAGCAACGCCAGCGTGGGAATCGCGTACGAGACGAGGATGAGGAGCGGTCGTTGCGTGTAGCCCGTGCTCGCCTCGATCCACGGCCCGAGCCGGTCGCGGCCGTAGAAGAACCAGTAGCCGAGTCCGCGCAACACCTCGTTCGGCATCGTGGTGCGCGACACCACGCGCATCGTCTCGGTGTACTTGAGGATGTTGAGTCCGTACCCGCCCTGGGCCCACAGGCCGGCCATCCACCACGCCGACGCGGACAGCGTGAGCACCCCGATCTTGGCGACGATGCCGAAGACCCGACGCCAGTCGACCCGCTCGATCACCAGCGCGTACGGGATCCACAACAACGGCGCGATCCCCGCAAAGACGAGCGCGGTGAGGTTCACGCTGCCGATCACCTGGATCAACAGCGCGAAGAGCGCGGCATGGCGCCATCCACCCCGACGCAGGCCGCGGATCAGGAACGCGAGCATCCACGGCAGGCCGGCCCACGGCAGCAGCAGTACCGAGAGCCGCGCCGCGTACTCGAGCCAGTACGGGCTGAGCATGAACACGAGCGCACCGACCGGCGCACCGGCGCCCCGCAGCCCCAGGGTGCGGAAGAGGTAGAGCATCCCGGTCGCGGCGGCGAAGAGGATCGTGGCCAGCCAGAGCCGCTGCGCAACCCAGTCGGGAACCCCGACGCGGTCGAGGAACCAGTAGTACGGGCCCATCGGGAACAGGTAGCCGATGTTCTGGTGGGTCACGGTGCCGAACCCGATGTTGCCGTCCCACATCGACCACGCCCGCTCCAGGACGCGACCCGGATCGAGGTAGAGGTACTGCTTCGTGTCGGCCACCACGCGGCCGGGGTGGGCGGCGAGGACCGGGATGTACGCGAGGGCAGCGAGCAGCAGGTAGCCGACCCGCCGGTGCCACGGCTTACCGTGCGCGTCCGGCGCGTCCATCCGTGACGTGGTGGCGGTCATCGGGCGAACCGGCGCAACTCGACCCGCTCCCCGTTCGGCCCCGCCGCGCTCATGATCCGTACCGACTGCCGGCCGCCGCCAGTGAGATCGTTGATCACGGCCTCGCACTTGGTGCCGAGGGTCCGGTAGCCGGGTGACCAAACGAGCCAGACCGCGCCGGTCCCGGCCAGCCGGTCGACTCGCCCGGCGAACCGCGCCGGCTCTGCGGCGCGGTTGCGGGAGGCGTAGTCGGACCAGTCGACGAAGTCGGGTGGCGACAGGTTCGGGAACGTGACCTGGGTTACCGAGGCGGCAGTACCGATGCTCCGGTCCACCAGCCGTGCAGTACTCGGCCCGAGTTGGTCCGGGCAATAGGCCACGACGTCACCGGGTGCCAACCGGGGCACGAGGGCCGCCGCGATCGCGCCCGACGCGGTGCGCACCTCGCGCGCAGCACGCACGCCGCCCACGATGCCGACCGCGGCGATGAGCACCAGGAACGCGATCCGGACCCGCTGGTCGACCACGGCGACGATGCCGAGCGCACCGAGCAGCGCCGCGAACGGGAACACCACCGACGCGTACCGGTCCTGCACTCCGTTCCCGGCCACCACCGACACCACCACGGCCAGTCCCAGGGTGCCGGCCCCGACGACCGCGAGGGCGCGGGCCGTCGGCACCGCGGTGCCACGCGGTCGCACGACGGCGACCGTCGCGACCACCGCCAACAGGCCCGTCAAGATCCAGCCGGCGGCGTTGCGCCCGCCGCCGAACGCCACGATCGAGTGCCAGGAACTCCCGATGAGCTGCGCCGGTGCGTCCCACGGCGTGCCGGTGTGCGCGAGTTGCGTGCGCAGCGTCGGGATCCAGGGCACGAACAGCAACGCGCCGGCCGCGATCCCACCCAGCGTGCGCCGGACCGCCGCGCGGGTGTCGGTGTCGCCCCGGAAACCGACCGCGACGAGCACCACCGCGACGACCGCCGCGAGCACGAGCGACCAGTACTGGGTGTAGAGCAGACCGGCGCTGACCACAGCCAAACCGGCGATACGTGCGACGGACGGCCGGATCCACAGGTCGGCCACGAGGATGATACCGGCGAGCACCAGCGCCACGACCAGCGAATACATCCGGGCTTCGGAGGAGTAGCGGATCGCGTACGGAGAGGTCGCGACCACCACCGCCGCGCTCAGTCCCCGCCACCGCCGGTCCGCGTCGGAGCGCCCGAGCCGGGTACCGGCCACGTAGGCGAGACCGACGGCGACCGCGCCGATCACCCCGGCCAGCGCCCGCACCGCCGCGTCGCCCGAGCCGAAGACGGCGATCCAGCCGTGGAGCAACACGTAGAAGAGCGGCGGCGCGCCATCACGTTCGAGCGCGGTCCGGAGTTGGTCGAGGGGCAACTTGGCGATGTTGACCGTCAGTGCCTCGTCGAGCCACAGGTCGGCGGGAGCCACGAAGCGGAGAACCAAGCCCGTGCCGACGGCGACGGTCGCGGCCAGCCATCCGATCCAGGCCGACCCACTCCGCGCACCGGAGGGCCGCTCACCTGGATGCGCCTCGCCAGCGGACGCCGCGACATCGACTTTCATGCGGGTCGTTGAGCGTACCGGCCGCCAACCGGGCGTCGGCGGCACGACCGTCGGTTCAGGCGCTGACGCCCGGGACGACCTCGGCCCGGAACCGTTCCATGCTCTCACTCGAGGGGAAGTCCCGGAACCACAGGACGAACTCGCGACAGCCGGCGTCGACGAAGCCCTGCACCTTCTCGGTGACCTGGTCGACCGTCCCCACGAAGTTGTCCCGCACGTAGTCCTCCGGCTCACCGCGCCCCCACAGTGAACCGCCCGTCGGCGAGTCCATCCAGCGTTGGAGGTCGGCCTCGGAGTCGAAGAGTGCGCAGTCCGGTCCGTGGGTGCGGGTGATCGTCTCGAACTCGCGACCCACGTCGGCGCAATGACCCGCGAGCACCCCGGACTTGTGGACGAAGTCGGTCAGCCCGACCTGCCAGTTGGTGGCGTCGGCATGGCGCGCCGCGATCCGTAACGTCACCTTCTCGCCGCCCCCACCGACCCAGATCGGGGGACGGGGCGAACGCACCGGCTTCGGATCGCAGTACGCCCCGTCGAACTTCACGAACTCGCCGGCGAAGTCGACCGTCTCCTCCGACCACAGCCGCGGGATGACCTGGATGGTCTCGTCGAGGATCGCGAGCCGCTCGCGCGCCGGCCGGAACTCGTAGTCGTACGCCTCGTACTCACGCTCGTACCAGCCGGCACCGAGTCCGAGAATGAGCCTGCCACCCGAGAACACGTCGACGCACGCCGCCTCCTTCGCGAGGAGGCCGGGGTTGCGGTAGTTGGAACAGGTGACGAGCTGACCGAGTTCCGCGCGCTCGGTCACCTGACTCAACGCCGCGAGCATCGTGAACGCCTCGAAACAGTGGGTGGCTTCGCGTCGCGGCACCGTCTCCACGTGGTCGTAGACCCACAGGTGGTCGTAGCCGACGCGTTCGGCCAGCCGGGCCAACTCCACCGAACGGGACCAGGCGGCTTCTGCACTCCAGCCGGAGTACTCGAGCTTCCACCCCTGCGGGACGAACGCGCCCCAGCGCAGCGCACTCACCGGTATTCCCACCACTGGATCTCCACCATCATCGGCAGGAGATAGCCGACGTAGATCGACGTGATGGCGAGCATCCCGTGATCCTCGGTCTTCTTGTCGATGACGTCGACGCGGTCGTCGCGTGCCTGCCACGCCTTCGCCTTTGCCAACACCGCGTCGAGATCGGCCTCGGTGCCCACACTCAGACCGAAGTGGTCGAGCCGCGGGCAGGTCATCGGCGGCTCGTCCGCGATGAGGAAGACGAACTGCTCGATCGTGTGCACGCCGAAGACCAACTTCTGGCCGTCGACGGTTTCGGTGGGCAACTCGTTCCAACCGAACACGTCACCGTAGAACGCCGTCAACTCCGAACGGCCCTCGGCCCCGAGGAGCGCCGACGGGACACTCATCGCCACGTGGTTGAACCGCGGCGCACGCGTTCCGGTACTCATCGTTCTCCCTCTCGGCGCGTGCCGTTCCAGTTCGCAGCGCTGAACGCCTCACTCATGACTGTCTTCCTCGAGCCGGGGCCACCACGACCTTGGCGGGGACGTCACCCGCACCGAGGCGACCGATGGCATCCCGGAGTTCGTCCAGGCCGACGTCGTCGGGTTCGATGAGCACGTCGGTGGGGAACCCCGGAGTGGCGAGCATCTCGAGCGCGCGTTCGAACCCGTCGGCGTCGTAACAGAACGCGCCGGTGATCGAGAGTTCGTTCAGGAGGATGCGATTGGGATCGAACCGCGGCGGCTTGATTCCGGCACCCACCAGGACCAGCCGTCCGGTCCGCGCGAGCTGACCGAGGCACTGCTCCATCGCGACTGCGTGCCCGGAACACTCGAGCGCCACGTGGAACGGATTGTCGATGATCGCGTCGGGCATCGGTGGCGTCTGCAGGTCGCCGGGCTCCACCACCGTCGCGCCCAGCCGGGCACACAACGCTCGTCGCACGGGCGACGGCTCACTCACCACCACATCGGTGATCCCGCGATGGATGAGCGCGGCCGCGCTCAGGGCACCGATCGGGCCGCCCCCGGTGATGAGCACGCGCTCACCCGGTCGCACACCGGCGCGGGTGATGCCGTGGAGCGCGACGGCGAGCGGTTCGGTGAGCGCCGCCTCCCGCAGACTCAGGCCGTCGGGGAGGCGCAACAACTCGCCCTCGGGAACGCGCATGTAGTCGGCGAACGCACCCTGCCACTCGCCGGTGCCCACCGAGCCGCGCCCGGTGCAGAGGTTGGGCCGGCCGCCTCGGCAGTATTCGCACTCCCCGCAGCGAACCGAGGGCCCACCCACCACGGAATCGCCGACGGACCATCGGGTGACGGCATCGCCCACCGCCACGACGGTGCCGCTGTACTCGTGACCGTGGACCCGGTTCGGCGCCGACCAGCCCTCCAGGACGAAGTGGATGTCGGAACCGCACACCCCGCAGTGGCTGACCTCGAGGAGCACGTCGTCGGGTCCGACCGTGGGGGTCGGGTAGTCCTCGACCTCGATCGTCTGGTTGCCCTTGTAGACCGCAGCCCGCATCGTGTCGGGTATCAGGCGCTCAGGAATCATGGGCGCAGCGTGTCCCAACCTGACACGCACGTCAACTATCGGTCAGCGCTGCGTGAAGTCCCAGAGGCGTCGGCGGTCGGCGGCGGTGAGATCGGCGTGGGCGCGTCCGGGGAACTCGGCCTCGCGGTATGCCCGCAGTTCCTCGGAGCGGCGGACGATCGACCGGTCGAAGCACACGAACTCGTGCGCCAGGGTCGATGCCGCTTCACCGTCGGCACTCCCCCATGCCAGGCTGCCGATCTCCGCCGCCGCGAGCGCGTAGGCACGCAGGACGGGAGCCGGGGCCATGATCCGCAGCACGCCGGAGACCTCGGTGACCCAGTGGTTCCACTGCGTTGCATCCCACGGCACGGCGTCCTCGGCGGCCGCTTCCTTGGCTACGAACGCGCCCGGCGCGAGCAGAGCTCGGTCCAGGCCCGCGGTGCGGAGCCGGACGGTCCCCTCCGACGGCCGGGTCAACGGCAGTTCGGCGCACAGTGCATCGAGCACCGCGGCCGTGGGCTCGTCGAGTTCGGCCGGGGCCAACACGAACGGGATCGACTCCGGTTCGTCGGCCACCGGCGGGAGCAGCGAAGGCTGATCGAAGAGGATCATCGTACGGGCCTGGTTCTGGAACGCGGTGGCCCAGACCATGTGGGCGAGGTCGTCGAGGCTGGCGAGGTCGCAGTCCAGCTGCCAGCGGTCCTCCACGCGCACGGTCGCGTAGCGGGAGACATCGGTCGGTCGGGGCGCGAGCACCGACCACGGAGCGCCGTCGAGGAACAACTTCCGACGGTGGAGGCGTACCGATGATCCCGACTGCATGGGCCCAGGATGACAGACGCCCCGACTCGCGCCGAACCGGGCCGGACGTTGTCGCCGCCGGCGACCTTCAGCGCTCGGCGCGACGCGAGAAGATCAACTCGTCGCCGTCCTGCGCGACCACCGTGAATCCGGTGCGGTCCAGCAGTCGCCGCACCGGCGCGTTCTCCACGTCGACGATGGCGATCACCCGGGCGAGGGTCAGCGTGCGGAAGAGGTCGTCCACCACGGCATCGAGGGCTTCGGTGGCGTAGCCCTGCCCCTGGACGGCCGCGGCGAGGGTGATCCCCACCTCGGCGGTCGGCTCCACCGGTTCCCGCCGGACGCCGATATCGCCGATCAGTCCGATCTCGTCCTTGCGTTCGAGCGCGAGTTGGGTCCACGCACCGGGCCGGAACAGCTCCGAGATCGCCATCTCGTACACGAGCGCCTCGGCCGCCTCACGTGAGTACGGCACGCCCCACCCCTGCCAGCGGGCGACGTCAGGATCGTTGCGGTACGCGTGGAACTCGTCGAGATCGTCGAGGGTGAACCCCCGCACCAGGAGCCGCTCGGTCGTGAGGAACCATTCGGCATTGGACACCGTCGGCTCAGGCGCGGGGTGGCTTCTTGGAGTTACGCATGCGGCCTCGCTGCGAGGCGTCGAGGATCACCTTGCGCAGGCGAACGCTCGACGGGGTCACCTCGACACACTCGTCGTCCGCCACGAACTCCAGCGCCTGCTCCAACGACATCTGACGGGGAGGAGTCAATCGCACCGTGTCGTCCGACCCGGAGGCCCGCATGTTGGTGAGCTTCTTCTCACGCGTCGGATTGACGTCCATCTCTTCTGACCGGGACGACTCGCCCACGATCATGCCCTCGTAGACCTCCACGCCCGGACCGACCAGCATCTCGCCGCGTTCCTGGAGGCTGAACAGCGAGTACGCCATGGTCACGCCGCGTCGGTCGGCCACCATCGAGCCGTTCGGACGACCGCGCAGGTCCCCGAACCACGGCGCGTAGCCGTCGAACACGTGGTGGAGGATGCCGGTACCTCGGGTCTCGGTCATGAACTCGGTGCGGAAACCGACGAGCCCTCGGGCCGGGACCAGGTACTCGAGCCGGACCCAACCGGTGCCGTGATTGATCATCTGCTCCATGCGCCCCTTGCGCACCGCGAGCAGCTGCGTGACCGCACCCAGGAACTCCTCGGGCACGTCGACCGACGCGCGCTCGACGGGCTCGTGCAGCTTGCCGTTGATCTCGCGGGTCACGACCTGCGGCTTGCCGACCGTGAGTTCGAAGCCCTCACGGCGCATCTGCTCGACCAGCACGGCGAGTTGCAGCTCGCCCCGGCCTTGTACTTCCCACGCATCGGGACGCTCGGTGGGCACGACGCGAATCGCGACGTTGCCGACCAGTTCGGCGTCCAGGCGGTTCTTCAGGAGCCGCGCGGTCAACTTCGTGCCGTCGTTCCCGGCGACCGGCGAGGTGTTGATCCCGATCGTCATCGCCAGACTCGGCTCGTCGATCGCCATGACCGGCAGCGCGACCGGGTGTTCGGCATCGGCCAAGGTCTCGCCGATGGTGACGTCCGGGAGACCCGCGATCGCGATGATCTCGCCCGGACCGGCTTCGGTCGCGTCGATGCGATCGAGCGACTCGGTCACGTACAACTCGGTGATGCGCACCCGCTCGACGGAACCGTCGACGCGACACCAGGCCACGGTCTGACCCTTGGCGATCGTGCCTTCCTGCACCCGACACAGCGCGAGCCGGCCGACGTATGGAGACGCGTCGAGGTTGGTCACCAGCGCCTGCAGCGGCGCGCCCTCGGTGTAGGTGGGTGCTGGGATGCGGTCGAGGAGCAACTCGAACAGCGGCTTGAGGTCGCTGCCCTCCACCTCCACATCCATGCTCGCCCATCCCGCGCGCGCGTTCGTGTAGACGATCGGGAAGTCGATCTGCTCTTCGTTCGCGTCGAGGTCGAGGAACAGCTCGTAGACCTCGTCGACCACTTCGGCGATGCGCGCGTCGGGCCGGTCGACCTTGTTGATCACGAGGATCACGGGAAGGTTCGATTCGAGCGCCTTGCGCAGCACGAACCGCGTCTGGGGCAGTGGGCCCTCACTCGCGTCCACGAGGAGCAGCACACCGTCGACCATGGTGAGTCCACGCTCGACCTCGCCGCCGAAGTCGGCGTGGCCCGGGGTGTCGATGATGTTGATCTTCACGCCGCCGTACCGAACCGAGGCGTTCTTGGCGAGGATCGTGATCCCCTTCTCGCGCTCGAGGTCGTTCGAGTCCATGACGCGGTCGTTCACGTCCTGGTTGGCGCGGAACACGCCGGTCTGCCACAACATGGCGTCGACCAGCGTGGTCTTGCCGTGGTCGACGTGGGCGATGATGGCGACGTTGCGCACATCGTCGCGAAGGGCGCGCGCGGACATACAAGCTTCTCCGGGGAGGGGGAAGACCAAGTGTACCGGTTTCGGGGACTCCCTCGGGACTCGCGACGCTCCCCGCGCTCACGGGGGCGTCACGGAACGCCCCTATCCGCGTGTCAGCGGGACCGAAGCGAGGGCGTCGGGAGGCGGCAACTCGCTATGGCCACTGCGGCAGCGGCGATCCAGACGTCGGCGGTGGTGAGGCCGAGCCGTTGGAACAGCCCGTGGGCCGGACCGGCCGTGCTCGCCAGCAGCGTGACCGCGGAGGTGACCCCCGCCATCACCGAGGTTCGGGCCCATTTCGGGTGTCCGGCCCGGGCGAGGGGTGCGGCGGCGAGCAACGGCAGGACCGAGGTCGCCGCGTAGCTCACCCCGGCAAATGCCGCGTGGACCTGATCACCGGTCCAACCCCGCAGCGGCGATGCCGCGACTCCCAACGTCCCCGCGCCGGTGATCACCGCCGCGATCCACGCCTTGCCGTCGAGGACCTCGCGGCACGCGAGTCCGAAACTGATGATCCCGAGACCGTCGACGACGAGGGCGGTCGTCATGGCCGCGCGGGTGGACGCGTCGACGGCCGCGAGGTCGCTGATCGCGTTGGACACGAACGAGTACCCCGGGGTCGTCGCGCCCGCGATCGCCCAGGTCCCGACGAACGCCGCGGGGCCGACGATGCCCCCGACGGCGAGGACCTGGGCGCGGCGTGACATGGGGGCCATTGCTACTCGGCCTCCGCCGCCCACCGTGGGAACGCGGCGGTAACGTGCTGCGACCGGCACCGGCACAGGGGGAAGCATGGGCGCGGACATCGTCATCCGAGGCGGCACCGTGATCGACGGCACGGGCGCACCGGGCGTGGTCGCCGACGTCGCGGTCACCGATGGCCGGATCAGCGAGATCGGCCCGGGCCTGAGCGGTGAGCGGGTTCTCGACGCCGCGGGTCAGGCCGTGACCCCGGGCTTCATCGACATCCACTCCCACTACGACGCCCAGGTGTTCTGGGACCCCGCGCTCACCCCGTCGAGTTTCCACGGCGTCACCTCGGTGATCGCCGGCAACTGCGGATTCTCGATCGCGCCGTGCCGGCCCGAACACCGCGATCTCCTCGCCCGCACCCTCCAGCACGTGGAGGACATGGACCTCGCCACGCTCGCCGCCGGGATCCCCTGGGACTTCGAGACTTTCCCGGAGTACCTCGACTCCGTGGCCCGGCACGGCAGTGCGCTCAACTACGGCGTCTACATCGGCCATACCGCGTTGCGGCTCTTCGTCATGGGCGAGGAGGGTTACGACCGGGACCCGAACCCGTCGGAACTCGCCGAGATGCAGGCTGTGGTCCGCGAGGCGATGACCGCCGGCGCGATGGGCTTCGCCACGAGTTCTTCCGCGACGCACAACGGCGACGCCGGGCGCCCGGTCCCGAGCCGCCGCGCCGACCTCGCCGAACTCGAGGCGCTCCTCCAACCGTTGCACGACCTCGACAAAGGGGTCGCGGCGTTGCTGCCGGGCGAGAAGATCAAGCACGCCGACGTGTACGGCTTGCAGCAGCGCATCGGGCGTCCGCTCACCTGGACCGCACTGCTCACGGTGAAGGGCTTCCCGTGGCACGAGAGGATCATCGCCGACAACGACGCGGCCCGGGCGGCCGGTGGGCAGGTCTGGCCCCAGATCTCGGTGCGCGTGCTGGCGTTCCAGATGAACCTGCGCGAGCCGTTCACGTTCAACATGGCGCCGGCGTTCGCGCAGCTGATGAACGCGCCGATGGAGACCCGGCTCGCCGCGTACCGCGACCCCGAATGGCGCCGCACAGCACTGGAAGACCTCGAGACGCGCACCATGATCCGACCCAACTGGGGCGCGCTCGAAGTGGCGGAATCCGCCAAGCACCCCGAGCTGATCGGCCGGCGTGTCGCCGAACTCGCGCACGAGCGTGACTGCACCCCGCTCGATGTCATGCTCGACCTCGCGTTGGAGGAAGACCTGGCCACCCGATTCCGCAGTGTGCTCGCCAACAACGACCCGGACGCGATCGCGTGGCTGCTCCAGCAGGAAGGCTGTCTCCTCGGTCTGGCCGACTCGGGCGCGCACGTGAGCCAGCTGTGCGACGCATGCCTCCCGACCGACCTGCTCGGCAACTGGGTACGGGAGAAGGAAGTGATCTCGCTCGAACGGGCGGTCCACAAACTCACCGCCGAACCCGCAGGCGTCTACGGCCTCGACGCGGCCGACGGTGGGCGGGGCAAGCTCCAGGTGGGTATGGCCGCCGACATCACGGTCTTCGCTCCTGCGACGGTCGCACCGGGACCGCTGCGGCGCATCCGCGACTTCCCGGCGAACGGTGAGCGCCTCACCGCCGACCAGCCGACCGGCATGACCCACACCGTGGTGAACGGGATCCCGATCCGCGTCGACGGCGTCCCCTCTGCCGACGGGCTCGGCCGGCTCCCCGGTTCGGTACTGCGGAGTTAGGCCCGGGCGCCCGATGCGGCGCGGACGCGGTTGCGGGGCCAGTCCTTGAGCCGCAGCGCCGGGCGCTCGACCAGCCACCAACTCGCGGTCGCGACTGCGAGCGTCGCCGCGGTCGCGCTGACCGCGACCAGCCAGTTGCGGCCCGTGATGTCGGGACCGATCCATTCCAGCTGGGCCACCTCGGTCATCGGGATCGACCACAGGAACACGCCGTAGCTGATGAGGCCCATGAGGTGGAACGGCCGCGAACGGAGCATCCGGTTCCCGCTGCTCTCGTGACTCCCGAACACCGCGGGGAGCACCGCGAGGAAGGCGATCGCCGCATAGACGATCTGGTTCCCCACCCCGAACCCCTGCTCGAACCCGTCCTGGCCGCCGATCACGCCCTTCGCGACCACGAGGGCCACCGCGCCGGCCCAGCACAACCACGGGCGGCGGGCCAACCAGGAGAGGCCGAAGTCGCGACCGTGCACCGCGCCGACCGCGAACGCCATACCGATCGCGAACGTGGGGGTGAAGCCGGGCAGCATCGTGGCGCCGAGCTTGTGGCCGACCGTCGCCAACTGCCACGCCACTCCCCCGGCCGCCAGCGCGACGAGACACCCGATCTCGGCCCGCCAGACGTCACGGTCCGCGGCCACCCGTCCGATGATCCAGGCCATCAGCGGGAGCGACACGTAGAACGCCACCTCCACCACGAGGCTCCAGGCCGGGCCGAGCACACCCCACCCGGGCGCGGAGAACTGCGACGGGATGTAGTTCTGGGTCAGCGAGAGGTGCACGAGCAGACCGTTTGCGCCGCCGACATCGACTCGGTGCCACACGTACGAGAGCACGAGCACCGCCACCGCGTAGGCCGGCCAGATCCGTAGTACTCGGGACCGGGCGTAGCGAGCGAGGTTCGGCTCGGGCCGTTGACCGGCGTGGGCCATCGCGTACGGGCGGTAGAGCAGGAAGCCCGAGAGCACGAAGAAGATCCACACCCCCACGCGCAGCTGGGCACCGATCGCAAAAGGGTGTCCGTTCGAGGTCGGGAACACCGGCACCAGGTGGATGAAGTGGTACACGGCCACTGCCACCACCGCGATCGCCCGGAGACCGTCGAATCCCGCAAGGTGCGGTGCGGCCCCGATCGGCCGGGGACTCGAATCGGACATCAGGACGACTCTACTGGCGGGGATTCCGTATACCGGGCGGCCTAGGAGGGCGGATCGGCCACCGCCGCGAGCCGTTCCGCCGAGTCGTCGCCGGGCACGGGCAGGTGCACCACGATCCGCACGTCCGGTGCCCCGGCCGGGACCAGCTGCTCACTCTCGAACTCGAGTCGGCCCGCGACCGGATGGTCGAACACCCGCCGGTGCGACTCGAACCCGGCGACGTCGTACCGCGGCCACCACTCGCGGAACTCCTCGCTCGCGTCCTGCAGCCTCGCCACCAATCCGGCGACGGTCGCGTCGTCCCGCAACGGTGCCACCTCGGCGCGGTACTGCGACAACGTCCGGCGCGCCTCGGCCTCCCACTCGCCGTTCAGGGCGCGGGCCTCTGCGTTCCCGAACAGCAACCAGACCAGGTTGAGGTCCTCGGCCGGGAGGTGTTCGACGTCGGGGAACAGCACCGCGAACGGTTCGTTCCACGCGAGCAGGTCCCACAGTGGTCCCATGGCGTAGGCCGGAGCCGGCGCGACGGCTCGGAGCAATTCCACCACACCGGGCGGGCACGCATCCCGGCCGACCGCGATCGACGGGCGCGCCGAGTGGCCGGCCAACTCGAGCAGGTGCGCCCGTTCCACCGGGTCCAACCGCAGGGCGCGGGCCAACGCGTCGAGCACGTCGACCGAGGCGTTGATCGGTCGGCCCTGTTCCAGCCACGTGTACCAACTGACCGAGACTCCGGCGAGGAGCGCCACCTCCTCGCGGCGCAGACCGGGAGTCCGCCGGCGCAGGCCGGGTGCCAGTCCCACGTCGGCCGGCGCGACCGCAGCACGACGGGCCTTGAGGAAGGCAGCGAGATCTGCACGGCGAGCCACGGGCCCATTGTGCAACGCCGCACGCGACCCCAAGGTGGTGTTGTCGGTCCCCCGCTCGCCACGCCCTTCCCCGCCCGCCGGTTCCGCGGTCCAATGCCCCGATGCCTGCAACGCGCTCGACCATGGCCGCAAGATTCCCGGAACCGGCCCGCCGGACCGCCGGCCTGGAGTCCTCGGAGATCCGGGACCTGCTCCACCTCACCGAGGCCCCGGGCGTGTTCTCACTGGCCGGCGGACTCCCGGCCCCCGAGGCGATTCCGACCGATCACATTCGGGCTGCGACCGATCGGGCGTTGTCCGTCGGCGGTCGGTACGGACCACTCGCGCTCCAGTACGGACCCACCGAGGGACTGGCCGAACTCCGGGCGCTCGTCGCCGCGGGCACGCCAATCGCACCCGCGCTCGGGGCGTTCGAGGAGGTGATCGTCACCACCGGTTCGCAGCAGGGCCTCGATCTCGTCAGCCGGGTCCTGCTCGACCCGGGTGACACCGTGGCGGTCGAGGATCCCGTCTACCTCGGCGCGCGGCAGGTGTTCGCGGCCCACGGTGCCGAAATCGTCGGCATCCCCATCGACGCCGAGGGCCTCGACACCGACCACCTCGCCAGGCGCCTTCGCGCCGGATGGTGCCCCAAGCTCGTCTACTGCGTGCCGAACTTCTCGAACCCGAGCGGCGCATCGCTCTCCCCTGCCCGTCGCGCGCACCTCGCGGACCTTGCCTCTCGCTACGGCTTCGCGATCGTCGAGGACGACCCGTATCACGCACTGGGGTTCACCGATTCGCCGCCGCCATCCATCGCCCTCGCCGCACCCGACCACACCGTGACCCTCGGATCGGCGTCGAAGGTCGTCGCCCCGGGGCTGCGAGTGGGCTGGCTCCGAGCGCCCCGCGCGCTGGTGCGCCCGCTGGTGACGGCGAAGCAGACCGTCGATCTCCACACCGCAACGCTCCCGCAACTCGTCGTCGCCGACCTCCTCGCCGACGACACGTTCCTGCAGACGCATCTCCCCGAGACGCGCGCGCGGTACCGCACTCGAGCCCACGCGCTGCACGACGCCCTCGGCGGTGTGGTCGACGCGCCGATGCCCGGCGGTGGGATGTTCCTCTGGGGCCGCACGGCCGTCGACCCCCGCTCGGTGTTCGCGGCTGCGATCGCGGCCGGCGTCGCGTACGTGCCCGGCGATGCCTTCACCGTCGACACGGACGGCACCCATCGGGTCCGCCTCAGTTTTGCGACGTTGACACCGCCCGACCTGCGGATCGCCGCCGCCCGGCTCCGGACCGTCTTCGAGTGCGCCCCGGACTCGGACCGGGAGCACCGAGCATCGCCGGGGCCTCGCCTACCCTGACGACCATGTCCGATCCGGCCGCCCGCGCCCTCGTCACCGGGTCCACTGGATTCGTCGGCACCGCGCTCGTGCGGCGGTTGGTCGCCGAGGGTCGGGAGGTCGACGCGCTCGTGCGGGTGCCGAGCCCGGCGTTGCCCTCGGCCGTGCGCCAGCACGTGATCCCCGACGGAGCCGACGGCGTGATCGATCTCGTGAGCGGGCTCCGACCGCAGGTGTGCTTCCACCTCGCGACCGCGTTCCGCGGTGTGCACCAGCCGGCCGACATCGCGCCGATGGTTGCCGCCAACATCGAGTTCGGCACGGCGCTGGCCGAAGCGACGAGCCGCGTCGACGGGGCACGCTTCGTCAATACCGGGACCGTCTGGCAGCACTACGACGCCGCGGCGTACAGCCCGGTCTCCCTCTATGCCGCCACCAAGCAGGCCTTCGCCGACGTGCTCGTGTACTACGCCGAGGTGCAGGGTCTCGCGGTGCACACCCTCGAACTGATGGACACCTACGGCCCCGACGACCCGCGCGCCAAGCTGATCCCGTTCCTCCTGCGCGCCGGACGCGACGGCACGGTCGTCCCCATGACCGACGGCACCCAGCTGATCGACCTCGTCCACGTCGACGACGCGGTGAGCGCGCTCCTCGCGACCGCGGTCGCACCCGCCGGTGCGGTCTACGGCGCGCGTGGCGACGGTGCGATCACCCTGCGCGAACTCGTCGACCGGTTCCAACGGGCCACCGGTCTCGCACTGAACGTCGAGTGGGGTGCGCGCGACGCCCGGCCCCGCGAGATGCTCCGCCCGTGGATGACTGCCGAACCCCCGCCCGGCTGGACCCCGAAGATCCGCCTCGACGACGGCCTACGCGCCCTGGTGACGCCGGTCGGCTAGGCGTCCGCGGGAGGCTCGGTCCCGATGCGTTGATAGGCCGACTCCGGGATCGCCGCGGTGTCCTTGTAGATGTGGTGCACGCAGGGTTCGCCCGGCCGCTCCGGTGGGAACTCGATGCTCGTCGGTGCCTCGCCCCACTCCACGGGTTGGATCTCGTTGTTCACCGAGCAGTGCGCGCAGTAGACCCACAACTCGTCGCGACCGAACGTGCGACCACCGGGTTCGCGCAGCATCGCGTACGGGTGTTCGCCTTCGTACCGACCGTCGTCGATCAACTTGCCGCCACTGCCACAGCGGAACGAGAGCACGATCTTCTCGTCGTCCTCATCGACCACCACCGCACCCATGTTGGCCACCATCGAGCGGGCGATCACCTTGGCCCGCTGCGCGGCCGGGACATCGGCCCACGCGGTCCCGGTATCCCGTCGCGGCCTCACGAACTCGTCGCCGGTCTTGCGGAGCGCGCGCTCGACCGCGTCCTCGCCCATCTCCTCGGCGATGAAGGTGAGCAGCGTGGTGATCCAGTTGATCGAGTAGTCCTTGAGGCTCGCCCACTGGGCCACCGCTCGGTCGATGAGCGCCTTGGCCGCGTCAGCGTCACCGGCGTCGACGGCGACCTTCGCCTGCTCCCAGAGCGGTGTCTGCATCTTCGCGATCTCGGCGTCGCTCAACACCCGGTCGGCCATGGGACCTCGCTATCGCCGTGGGAGTCCGAGCACGCGCTCGGCGATGATGTTGCGCTGGATCTCGCTCGTCCCGCCGGGGATGGTGCCGCCGAACGAACGCATCCATTGGGTGAGCCACGCGCCTTCCCGCCACATCTGCGGACCCAGACGGTTGCGGTCGAGACCCGGCGCCCCGAGGGCATTGGCGCCGACCGCGAGCGCGCGCTGCACGCCCTCGCTCCCGAACAACTTCAGCAGCGAGTGTTCCGGTGCCGACTTGCCGGCCATGAACTTCGAGAAACCCCGGTAGCCCATGCACAGCAGCGCCTGCGTGTCGACTGCGATCGTGGCGACCTGGTCGCGGAACACCGGATCGTCCCCGATACGACCACCGCGGCCATCGGGCTCGTGCCCCAACGCGATCAGCGCGCGGGTCGCACGCTCCATGCTGAACGCGTAGTCGATCCAGAGCATCGCCCGTTCGTGGGCGAGCGAACCCTGGGTGATCGGCCAGCCGCCGTCGATCTCTCCGAGCAGGTTGGCCTTCGGCACCCGTGCGTCGGTGAAGAAGACCTCGTTGAAGTCCATGAAGTCGGGTTCGGTCAGTTCGGGGAACGGGCGCGATTCCACCCCCGGCGTCGTCATGTCGATGATCAACGCCGTGATGCCCTTGTGCTTCGGCACGTCGGGGTTGGTCCGGACGAAACACAGGCACCAGTCCGAATGGTGGGCGCCGGAGGTCCAGACCTTCTGGCCGTTCACGACGAACTCGTCACCGTCGAGCACCGCCCGCGTCCGCAGGCTCGCGAGGTCACTGCCCGCACTCGGTTCGCTCATCCCGAGACACCACGCGATCTCGGCGCGCAGCGTGGGGAGGAGGAACTTCTCCCGTTGCTCGTCGGTGCCGTAGTCGCGGATCGAGGGGGCGATGATCCCGAGTCCCTGCGGGTTCAGACTGCGCGGGATCTCCCGGCGCGACATCTCCTCGAAGTAGATCATCTGCTCGACCGCCGATGCGTTCCGGCCACCGAGTTCGGGCGGCCAGCCGGGGACGAGCCAGCCGGCATCGAAGAGCTTGCGCTGCCAGTCGCGGGCCCACGGTTGGAGGTCAGCGCTCGAGAGCTTCGGCCGGCGCAGCATCTCCGGAGGCGGGACGTTGGCCTCCATCCAGCGCACCAGATCGGCCCGGAATGCTTCTTCGCTCGCTCCGTACTGCAGTCGCACGCCCGGAAACGTACCCGCTAGCGTCGCCGAGCTGACACCCACGTCAGGTTCCGCGGTCAGGTCGGGTCGATGGATTTCGAGTTCACGGAAGATCAGCAACTCCTCGCGACGAGCGTCCGGCGCTACCTCGCGGAGCGAGCACCGATCAGCTACGTGCGATCGATGTACGACGCCACCGCCGCCGTCGATGACGTCTGGCGTGGCCTGGCCGACATCGGACTCACCGCGATGCTCGTCGCAGAGCGGTTCGGCGGGGCGGGCATGGGCCTCGTCGACCTCGCCCTCCCCCTCGGCGAGTTGGGTCGCGGCGTCTACCCCGGCCCGATCCCGGCCTCGGCCGTCGCCACGGTGGTCGCGCTCCAGGAAGCGGCGCACGAGGCGGTCTGCCAACGCTGGCTCCCCGGGATCGCCGACGGTTCGACCATCGGGACGGTGGCCTTCACCGACGGACGCGGAGGGTCCACGACCGCCGACGCGCGGGGTGCCGTGACCGGCCACAAGGTGCAGGTGCTCGACGGGTGTGCCGCCGACGTGATCGTCGTGGCGGCGGGTCGGGTGCTCGTTGCGGTGGAGACCAAGGACCCCGGTGTCATCGTGACCCCGACGGACACCATCGACGGCTCCCGCAAGTTCGCCGAGATCGCCTTCACCGACGCCGCCGGGACGGTGCTGGCCGAGGACGGCGCGGCGATCGATGCCGCTCGTGACGCGCTCGGCATCGCGATGGTGCTCGACGGCATCGGTGCCGCCGAGCGGTCGCTCGAACTCGCGATCGAATACGCGAAGGAACGCGAGCAGTTCGGCAAGCCGATCGGGTCGTTCCAGGCCATCCAACACCTGTGCGCCGACATGCTCCGGTCGATCGAACTCGGTCGCGCCGTCGGCTACTACGCGGCGTGGGCCTGCGACGCCGCCGATCCGGTCGAGCGGCACCGCGCCGCGACCATGGCCCGCGCGTTCGCCGCCGACGACTTCTACCGGGTGGCGGCGAATGCGATCCAGATCTTCGGCGGTATCGGCTTCACCTGGGAGCACGACATCCACCTCTATTACAAGCGGTTGCTCACGCTGTCGTTGTTCGGGGGTTCGACGGCCGACCATCTCGAGGAGCTCGCCGCCATCGTGTTGTAGCCTCGATGGCGGAGATCGTCACCGCCGCGAGGATCACGATCACGGGCTCGGCCGGCACCCGGAAGCGGGTCTGGCCGTACGAGAGCACCGCCCCGACGGACACGATCACCGGCGGGACCGCGAGGAACCACTCCCGGGTGCGCCGGCGGCGGAGGATGACCGCACCGGCGATCGCCAGCGCTGCGAGTGGGTAGTACCACCACAGGCCGAGGTTGGTGAGCCAGCGCGGGCGGCCCTCGCTCTCGTTGATGAACGCCATGTCGCCGGGCCGGAACACGCTCCAGTCCCGCCCGATACGGGCCAGCACCACCTTCACGAACTGCCCGCGGTGCCCGGCGTTGATGTAGTCGATCGCGCGCTGCCGGTAGATCTTCGATACCACCGACTGGTCACCGCGTGGCGCGTGCTTCGGGATGCACGTGTGCAGGTTGGTGAGTCCGATCGCGCTGCCGAAGAACACCGAATCGCAGGTGGACCCGAGAATCGCAATGCCGTCATTGGTCGAGATCGCAGTCGGCTCTTCGAACCGACTCAGGTTGAACGCGACCCAGGGTCCCACCACGATCACCGCCCCGGCGGCGATCGCGCCGAGCACCGTCCATCGCTCCCGCCACGCCCGGGCGCGGAAGGTCCACAACAGCGGGATGCCGAGGAGCGGCGCCAGCAGGATCAGTTCGGCGCGGGCGAGCGCGGCCGCGCCACAGACGAGTCCGAGGAACAGCGCGGTTCGGGGACGCGGCGAGTCGATGAGGCGCACCAGCAGCAGCAGAGCCCCCAACACCGCGAGCACCGCGAGCGACTCGCTCATGATGAGGCCGTCGTTCACGAACAGGTACGGGTACAACGCGGCGATGCCCGCGGCGATCAGCCCGGCGGTGTCGCCGGCGAGTCGGCGGGCGAGCAGCGCCATGAGCACGATGCCGCAGAGACCGATCAGGAGCATCTCGAACCGGACGATGAGCTGCGTGGTCGATTCGGCGAAGCCGATCCGGTCACCCGCGGTGATGATCGGGAGGATCGAGAAGACCGTCAGCGGCGGATGGTCGGCGGCGGGGGTCGATCGCTGGGATGCACCCGGCAGGAACAGGAACGGATCGTTGTAGCCGTGGCCCTTGCCGATCTGGCGGGCCTGGAGTTCGTAGTACCCGGCGTCGTAGAAACGGTGGTCGTGCCGGGCCACCGCCATGATGAAGGTGGTGCGCACGCCCGCCGCGACGATCAGGATGACGAGCAGCGCCGTCCGAAACCGACGGGAAGTTGGGGCCGACACCCCGGCGACGTTAGTGAGTGCCGCGACCGGAGGCAGTCCCCACACCCGAGGGTTTGTCGACTCACCGGGTTGCGGAGCAGCCAAATCGACAAGCGCTCGGGATCGCGGTTGCGTCTACCGGTGGGACGTGAGCAGCAGCGCGCCGGCGAGTGGACCGCCACCGGCACAGGCGACGCCGACCTCCGGGTCGCCCGGGACCTGGCGAGCGCCACCTTCGCCCCACAGCTGCGTGCACGCCTCGTGGAGGAAGCCGTAGCCGTGGAGGCGACCGGCGGAGAGTTGGCCGCCGTGGGTGTTGAGCGGGATGATCCCACCGTCACGGGCGATGTTCTGGCCACCCTCGAGGAACGGCCCCGCCTCCCCGTGACCGCAGAAGCCCATGGCCTCGAGCCACGCCAGCGCGATGAACGAGAAACCGTCGTACATCTCGGCGAGCTGCACGTCGGCCGGGGTCAGGTCGGTGCGGGTCCAGAGCTGCGCGGCGGCATCTCGGCACGCCATCGTGGTGAGATCGTCGAACTGATCCCAACTCGGCCGGCCGCGCAGTGCGGTCCCCACCGCCTCCACGTGCACCGGTGGCTTGCGCAGGTCGGGGATCGTGTCGGCGTGCGAGACGATCACCGCGGTCGCGCCGTCGCACGGCACGTCGCAGTCGTAGAGCGACAACGGAGTCGAGACCATCCGTACGCTGAGGTAGTCGTCCATCGTCATTGGATCGGTGTAGATCGCGTTCGGGTTCAACGCCGCGTTCTTCCGCGCGTTGAGCGGGATCTGCCCGAGTTGCTCACGGGTCGTGCCGAACTCGTAGAAGTGCCGTTGCGCCATCAGCGCGATCCACGGCGCGGCGGAAGGTGCCGCGAACGGCAGGGTCCACTCCATGAAACCGCTGGCCCGGAAGCTCCCGCTCCCACCGCCACCCGGCATGGTCGACGCACGACCCTTCGTGCCTTGGGCGCTGCCCTCCCACACGCTGCGGAAACACAACACGTGGTTGGCGAGCCCGGACGCAACCGCAAGACACGCGTTGATGACCGAACCGAGTTGGCCCGGCGCTTCGATGCCACCCGACCACCAGCCGAGTTCGAGCCGCAACGCGTCCTGCACGTCGACGACACCCGCACCGCTGAATCCGGGCGGCACGCTCATCGGACCCGGATAGGTGGCCACACCGTCGATGTCCTTGGTGGTGAGGCCGGCGTCGGCGATCGCGGCGAGGCACGCGTCGAGGGTGAGTTCCAGCGGATCGCGGAACAGGCGGCGACCGATGGCGGACTGGCCGACGCCGCTGATGACGGTCGACTTCTCGACGAACTTGCTCATCTCAGGCCTCCGGCTCGAAGAGCGGGATGTAGATCTCGTCCTCGCCGTCGGTGTGGTGCTCGAACGTCACTCGCATCGGCATGCCGATCTCCAGATCCTCGAGTGCGCAGTTGACGACGTTGGTGGTGAGTCGCAGCCCCGCCTGCTCCGGCAGTTCGACGATCGCGATCACGTACGGCAACTCCGGGCCCGGCATCCACGGCTGGTAGTTGACGGTGTAGGTGTGCAGCGTCGCCCGGCCCGACACCGTGTGCGACGCGAGGTCCTTGGAGTGACACATCGGACACACCGCGGTCGGCGGGTGGTTGTAGTAGCCGCACGCGTTGCACCGCAGGAACCGCAGTTCGCCGCGCGCACCGGCGGTCCAGAACTCGCGGTTCAGGTCGGTGAGCGCGGGCAGGATCCGGAACGGCACCTCGGGTCCCGCGGCGGATTCGGTAGTCGCGGTCGAGTCGGTCACGTCAGTCGTCCTCCGGTGGTGCGGCGGCGTCGAATCCTTCGCGCGCGATCGGGATCGCCTCCACGGCGGCGAGCATCCCGAACGGTGGGACCGTGAGCATGATCGACCCCAGGATCTCGTCCCAGGTGGCGCCCACCTCGCCGGCCAGTTGCGCATGGCGACGGATCCCCGGTGGATTCCGCAGGATCACGGTGCAGACCAGTCGGATCAACTCGTGGGTCTTGCGGTCGGGTGCGGAGAGCGAGTCGATCTGGCTCAGCCACGCACTCTGCGCGTCGTGCAGCGCCGGGAACTCGTCGTGGAGCGCGCCCTCGAACGGGAAGCTCCACTCCGCCTCGGGCGGTCCGTTCACGTCGGCGTCCGTCACGCGACGGGACGGAACTGCACGATCGTGACCTCGTCCGAGGTCGGGTGGAAGACCGCTTCGAGTTCCATGCCGATCCTCAGCGCGTCGAACTCGCAGTCGACCACGTTCGTCATCATGCGCGGGCCCTCGGCGAGATCGACCACCGCCGCGACGTACGGAACCCGGTCGGGGAACGGCGGGAGGTCGTTCCGGTGCACGACCGACCACGTGTAGAGCGTCGCCCGCCCACTGGCGTCGACCCACTCCACGTCCTCGCTCCAACAATGCGGGCAGAACGGACGCGGGTAGAAGTGGTACCGGACGCAGGCGTTGCAGCGCTTGATCGACAGGCGCCCGTCACGTGCGGCATCCCAGAACGGCTGGGTCTCCAGATCGGGCTGGGGAAGATCGAATCGCATCGCGGTCACGGAGTCTCGGTCCTCATCCTTGTCGGGCAGGTCGACGGTGGCGGGTCAACGGTGTGCGGGCAACGCGGCGACGGCCACGCCGCTCAGTTTGGGTTCGCCGTCCTGGTTGGTGACCGAGCATTCCAGATCCACCCGGTGCTCGTGGCCCTCTTCGTACTTCTTGGCGACGGTGACCCGGGTGGTGAGCACCTCGCCGGGCCAGGTCTGCTTCGTGAACCGGATCTTGTAGGTGCGCAGGTTGCCGACGCCCACGTAATCGGTGAGCGCCTTGCCGAGCAGGCCGGCGGTGAACATGCCGTGGCCGAACACGCTCGGAAGGCCCGCTTCCTTGGCCTTCACCTCGTCGGTGTGCATCGGGTTGAAGTCGCCCGAGGCCCCGGCGTACATCACGAGGTCGGTCCGGGTGAGCTCGTGCGAGAACTCCGGCGCCGCGTCACCCTCGGAGATCTCGTCGAAGAACAACTTCGCTTCCGCCATCGTCCGTCCCCCTCGTCGCTAGGGATTGAGTGTCCCCGTTCCCTGACACGAACGTCAACTTCGCCGGCGTTCGCTCGTCCATAATGGCGGGCATGTGGGCCGACCCCCCGGAAGAACCGCCCGGACCGGGGAACAGCTGGTTGCCGCTGCTCGGCGCGGTGGCTCTGGCCATCGCGATGCTCTGGCTCGCAGGGGGAGCCACCGCGGCGCTCGTCGCACTCGGCGCAGCGCTGGTCGTGGCGTTCGCGGTGTCCGTGGTTCGGTGCCGTCGCCGCGCTCGGCCTGGAATCGGCGGCTAGGCGTCCTTCGGGAGACCCAGCACGCGCTCGCCGATGATGTTGCGCTGGATCTCGCTGGTGCCGCCGGCGATGGTGAGGTTGCGGGTGAAGAGGAACTGGTGCGACCAGCCCTCGGCCGCGCCGGCGAAGACAGCACCCTCGGCGCCGAAGAGCGCGAGGCCCACCTCCTGCACGCGCTGGTCGTGTTCCACGCCGAGCAACTTGCGCACCGAGGCCTCCGCGCCCGACGGATCGGCACCGCCGAGGGCCGAGAGCATCAAGCGGTAGCCGAGCACCGACAACGCGTAGTCGCGTGCCACCAGATCACCCACGTCGGCGAGCGTCGCGGTGTCGGCTTCGAGTCCCCGCTCGCGCACGAGGTCGAGCACGCCCCGCACGCCCCGTCCGATGGTGGCGCCGTTGCCCATGAAGACGCGCTCGTTCGCGAGCGAGGTCCGGGTGGCACGCCACCCGTCGTGCTCGCGCCCGACGAGGCAGTCGTCCGGGATGAACACGTCGTCGAAGAAGACCTCGTTGAAGAACGCGTGCCCCGTCAACTCCCGGAGTGGCCGGACGTCGATGCCCGGCGAACTCATGTCGAGCATGAAGAACGAGATGCCCTCGTGCTTCGGCACGTCGGGATCCGTGCGTGCCAGCAGGAAGCCCCAGTCGGCCTCCTTCGCCATCGAGGTCCAGACCTTCTGGCCGTTCACCAGCCAGCCGCCCTCGATGCGTTCGGCCCGCGTCGTGAGACCGGCGAGATCGGAACCGGCGCCCGGCTCGCTGAAGAGTTGGCACCAGGTGATGTCGCCATACAGCGTCGGCGGGATCCACCGCTGCTGCTGCTCGACCGTCCCGTAGACCATCAACGGTGGCAGGGCCCAGGCCCCGATCATCAGCCCGGGCCGGGTCACCTTGGCGGCGCGGAACTCGCCGTCGATGACGAGTTGTTCGACCGCGCCGGCGTCCCTCCCCCACGGCTTCGGCCACTGCGGCGCGAGGTACCCGGCATCGGCCAGGGTCCGGCGCTGCTCGGCCGGGTCGAGTCCGGTCAACGTCGTGATGAACCCTCGGATCTCGTCGCGCAGCTGGTCGGCGTCCTCGGGCAGGTCGACCACGAGCCGCCGGCTCGCGCCGGCCAACGCCAGCTGCGCCGCCCGGACTCGCCAGTCGGCCGACGTGCCCACGAGCGCGCGGGTTGCGATGGCGCGGCGCAGGTACACGTGCGCGTCGTGCTCCCACGTGAACCCGATCCCTCCGAGGACCTGCACACAATCCTTCGCGGTCTCGAAGAACGCGTCGACGGTGAGTGCCCCCGCGGCCGCGGCGGTGAGCGCGGCGGTCTCGGGGTCGGAGGCTGCTCGCGCCGCGTCCCAGACGGCAGACCGCGCCAGCTCCGTACGCGCGGCCATGTTGGCGCAGCGGTGCTTCACGCCCTGGAACTGTCCGATCGGCCGCCCGAACTGGCGCCGGTCCTTCGCGTATTCGGCCGCGGTGTCCACACACCACTGCGACGCACCAACGGCTTCGGCCGCAAATAGGAGCACCGCGAGATCCCGGACCGATTCGGCGGTGACGGTGGCCAGCCGTCGGCTCGGCGCCACCACCGCGTCGACGGTCACCGACGCCACCCGGCGGGTGAGATCGACCGACGGCAACTCGGTGGCCTCGAACTCCCCGGCGAGCAGCACGATCCATCCTTCGCCGGTGTCGGCCAGGAGCAGTTCGCTCAGGTGGCCCGACAACACCGGGCTGAGGGTGCCGCTCACGCGCAGCCGACCGTCCTGGTCCGCCACCGCGACCGATCCGGTGAGCGCGACGCTGCCGACGAAACCCGCGGCCGCGAGGCCCGAGAGATATTCCGCGGCGTGAGCATCGCCGGCGTCGACCGCGCGCTGGAGGACCGCGGCCGCCAGCGCGTGACCGAGGAAGGGTCCCGGTGCACCGGCCCGGCCCAGTTCCTCGAGCACGATCGCGAGTTCGACGACCGACGCTCCCTCGCCGGCGTGCTCCTCGGCCACGTGAATTCCCGGCCACCCCTGACCGGCGAGGCCCTGCCAGAACGGCGGGAGCATCTCGGTCGGCGCGTCGAGCAGGGCACGGGCCACGCTCGGCGGACAGCTCCGCTCCGACCAGCCCCGGACGACCCGGTGCAGCTCCTGGTGTTCCTCGTTGATCCCGATCGGCATCGCGGGATCGTAGGAGGCCGTCCGGCCACCTGACGACCCGTCAGATGCTCCTAGTCTCTCGGTACAGATCGATCTGGAGGCACTCATGCACGATGTCGTGATCACCGGTGGCACCCTCGTCGACGGGACAGGTACCGCACCGCGCGGTGCCGACCTCGCGATCAGCGACGGGCGGATCACCGAGGTCGCCGAACCCGGCTCACTCGCCGGGACCGAGGCGCATCGGACCCTGGATGCCGACGGATTGCTGGTGACGCCGGGCTTCGTGGACGTTCACACCCACTTCGACGGCCAGATCACCTGGGACCCGCAACTCACACCATCGTGCTGGCACGGGGTCACCACCGTCGTGATGGGCAACTGCGGCGTCGGCTTCGCGCCGGCCCGACCCGACAAGCACGAGTGGCTCATCGGACTGATGGAGGGCGTCGAGGACATTCCCGGCGCCGCGTTGTCCGAAGGCATCCAGTGGGGCTGGGAGTCCTACCCCGAGTACCTCGACGCGGTCGACCAACTGCCGAAGGCGCTCGACGTCGGATCGCAGATCCCCCACGGAGCGGTGCGCGCCTACGTGATGGGTGACCGCGGTGCGCACAACGAACCCGCGACGGCCGAGGACATCGCGGCCATGGCGGTGATCGTGCGCCAGGCCATCGATGCCGGCGCGCTCGGAGTGTCCACCTCGCGGACCATTGCCCACATGGCGATCGACGGCGAACCGGTGCCGGGCACCTTCGCGGCCGAGGACGAACTCTTCGGCATCGGCCAGGCGTTGGCCGACGCCGGCGCGGGGATCTTCGAACTCGCACCCGCCGGCGCGCTGGGCGAGGATCTCGCCGCCCCTGACCGCGAGATGGACTGGATGCGGCGGTTGTCGGCGGCGATCGGCCGGCCGGTGAGCTTCGCGCTCACCCAGAACGACCACGACCCCGACAGTTGGCGACGGATGTTGGAACTGGCCGGCGATGCCCGCGCCGAGGGGGCCCGCGTCCGTCCGCAGGTCGCCGGGCGCCCGGTCACGCTGCTCCTCGGCCTCGAGACCTTCCACCCGTTCGCGTACTGCCCCAGCTGGGGTGAACTCGGTTTGCTCCCGCTCGCCGAACGCGTGGGCCGCCTGCGCGCCAACGCGGATCTCCGCGCCCGCCTGGTCCGCGAGGCGTCCACGCCCGATCCGGCGATGCTCCAGTTCCTCGACCCGGCCAAGGCGTTTCCGCTGGGTGATCCGCCCAACTACGAGCCGGACCCGTCGGAAAGCGTCGCGGCGCGCGCCGCGGCGAGCGGTCGCGACATCTACGAGCTCTACCTCGAACTCCTCATGGAGGACGACGGCCGGGCGCTCATCATGCGTCCACTCCTCAACTACACCGACACCAACCTCGACGCGGTACGCGAGATGCTCCTGCACCCCACCAGCGCGTGGGGTCTCGGTGACGGTGGCGCGCACTGCGGCACCACGTGCGATGCGTCGACCCCCACGTTCATGCTCACGCACTGGGCGCGCGATCGCGACCACGATCAACTGCCCCTCGAATGGGTCATCCGCAAGATGACCTCGGAGACCGCGTCGCTCTACGGGCTCGGCGACCGCGGCACCATCGCGCCCGGGATGCGCGCCGACGTGAACCTCATCGACCACGCGGGGCTGCGGCTCCACGCGCCGGAGATGGTCTACGACCTGCCCGGCGACGCCCGCCGGTTCGTCCAGCGCGCCGACGGTTACGTGGCGACGGTGGTGCGCGGCGAGGTCACCTTGGAGCACGGCGAGGACACCGGTGCCCGGCCCGGCCAGCTGATCCGCGGGGCGCGCTGAGCGCGCCCGGAACCGTCAGTCGGCGGCCAGTCCGCAGCCGCCCGGCGGGAGCGGACCACCACCTGCCTCCCGGGCTTCCACGAGGTCCCGGAGCGTGCGGAGTTCGGCCGCCTCGGCGACCGGATCCGGCGCGTCGTCCAGCCCATCGCGCTGGAGCAACCCCGCGATGGGTCCGCGCGTCAGTCGCAGCCGCATCCGGGACTCGGCGATCCGGTGGCTCAGGTCCGAGAGGCCGGCGTCGAGGTCGAGGAGCACGTCGGAGGCCCGCATGTAGCCGTAGTCGATCGACGCCCCGATCAACTCGGGGTCGATCGTCAGCGCGTCGTGGACGTCGACCTCGGGCGCGATGACGGTGACCCGCCGACCCCAGCCGCGCGGTGGATCGATCTCCTTGAGCAGGGTCTCGTCGGGCGCGATGTCGGCGGAGACCCGGCGCGCGATCTCGAACAGTCCTCGGTCCGACACGTCGCCCCACGGGTCCACGCCCGGCGCCGAAGCGACGACCGCGAAGATGTGGCCGGCGCCGAGCCGGTTGAATGCCAGCGCCAGCGGCAGGATCTCGCGAACGCCACCGTCGACGTAGTGCTCGCCCCCGAGCGGAGTCGGTGGGAACACCACCGGGATGGAGGCCGACGCGAGGATCGCGTCGTGGACGTTGACGGACTCCACGTCGAGTGGTTCGCCATCCCGGGCGTAGGTCTGACCGTGCTGGTCGAAGTAGCGCAGTTCCCCGCTCTCGAGGCTCACCGCGCCGACGCGCAACGTGAGGCCGGACTCCTGCATCCGGGTCGGTGAGATCTGCTCTTCCACGATCGTGCGCACCGGGGCCATGTTGAGCAGCGATTTGGCACGCATCGCGGCGCGGAGGGCCTCGACCGTGCCGTCGGTCTCGGGCGGGTGGCGCACGATCTCGCCGAGCATGCGCATCACGACCCGGGCCTGGCTACCGGCGGCACCGTGCTCACCGGCGCGGCCACGGAGTTCCGAAGCCCAGTTGGCCTGCGCGCGGAGCTTGTCGAGCCAGGGCTCGGTGAGCCACATGTCGCGATTCGTGGCGAGGCCGCGCCAGATGCCCTCGAGTTCGTCGAGCGCACGCCGGCCGGTGGTCTCGTCGTCACCCTCGGCGAGTTTGGCCGCGATGATCGCCCCGACCGACGAGCCGACGAGGATCGACGGGCGCAGCCCGACGTCGTCGTAGAGGTAGCGCAGCACGCCGACTTCGAAGCTGCCCTGCGATCCGCCGCCGCTCAACACGAACGCGATCGGCCGCCGGGCCATTCTGCGCCGCACGTTGGCACGGGCCACCCGCGCCAGGCGGGTGACGTCGAGTTCAGGCATCAGGCCGCCCCTGACCGACCGAGGGGGCGATCAGACGATCTTCTCGCCGTCGCGCGTCACGGAGATCGCCTGGGTAGGACAGCCCTGGGCGGCCAGGATCACCTTCTCCTCGGTGTCGCCGGCCGGGTCGATGACGATCGCTACGCCGTCGTCGTCCAGATCGAATACGGCGGGCGCCCAGAACGAGCAGTTCCCCGACCCCATGCAGACCTCGCGGTTGATCTCGATCGCCAGTGCCACCGTTGCTCCTCTCGTCGTCCGACCGACCCTACCGGGATCGGACGCGCCTCAGATGCTCCGGGCCAACTTGTCGGCCACGGCCCGCAACGATGCGCTCGACGCGGTCGGACTCGTCCCGCCGGTGGCCACGTAGTTGATCGCGGCGGTCTTGCCGTCCTTCACGAACTGGAGGTCGAAGGTGGTCGCGCCGCCCGGGCCGGTGCCGACGCGCTCGAAGGCGCGGTCGGCGCCGACGATCTCGACCGACTCGGCGTTCTTGAACAGCTGTGCGCCGTAGTACTGAGGTCCGTCGTAGACCCGGACCTGGAGGAGGTCGATGGTGGGCGCGGTGCCGTCCTTCTTGTAGAGGCACGCACCGGTCAGTCCGGTGGTCGAGCCCGATCGCGGCCGAGCGGTTCCCGGCGCCCCGAACACCGACGCCGCGTCGGCGGGCGTGATCACGGTGCACAGATCCTTCACCACCGCGGGGCGCGACGAGGTCGAAGTCGCGACCACCTTCGCACCACCGCTGCTCCCGCAGCCCCCGACGAGGAAGAGCGCGACTCCCGCCGCGGCGACGCGTGCCCCGATCGGCTGCGATCGACCTGGGTCCTGCCCTGTCATTGCCAGCACTGTCATCACTCCGCCACGGGATCCCGGACGGTTCGGGATCTGTGCGAGACGGTAGGCGACCTACCCCCGCACCTGTCGACCGGTGCCAGACTGCGACCTCTCGAAGGAGGTCGCATGACCGAGTCGCCCTGGCGCCTCAACTGGCGCAAGTCGGACACGCACGGACTGCTCGAGGATCCGGCGCCCCGGCCGATCGCCCACACGCTCATCTCGGTCGACGACCACCTCGTCGAACCACCCGACATGTTCGCCGGTCGACTCCCGCGTGCGCTCCAGGACGCCGCCCCGCGGGTGGTCGAGACCGTCGAGGGTCACGAAGTGTGGGAGTTCGACGGCCGAATCTTCTTCCAGGTCGGGCTGAACGCGGTGGTCGGACGCGATCGCCGCGACTGGCTCGTGGAGCCGACCCGATTCTCCGAGATGCGACCCGGTTGCTACGACATTGACGCCCGCATCCGCGACATGGACATCAACGGCGTGTGGGCCTCGGTCAACTTCCCGAGCCAGATCACCGGGTTCTGTGGCGCGGTGTTCTCACGGGCGGCCGACCCTGCGCTCGGCCTCGCGGTGACCGAGGCATGGAACGACTGGTTCTACGAGGAGTGGCACCGGCCGTATCCCGATCGCATCGTGCCGATGGGGATCACCTACCTCGGCGACCCGGACCTCGCCGCCGCCGAGATCCGCCGGAACGCCGCGCGCGGCTTCACGGCCGTCACCCTGCCGGAACAGCCGCATCGGATCGATATGCCGTCGATCTTCTCGGGTTGGTGGGATCCCATCGTCGCCGCCTGCGCGGAGACCGGCACGGTCATCTGTCTCCACGTCGGTTCGACCGGGGTGGCTGCGATGCCGATGGACGCACCGATGGTGCCGCTCGGTGCCACGCTCTTCGGCCAACTCTCGCTCTCGGCATGCGCGGAATGGCTGTGGTCCGGCTACGCGGTTCGCCACCCCGACCTCAAGATCGCAATGAGCGAGGGTGGCATCGGGTGGGTCGCGATGCTCCACGACCGGTTGGAGAACATCGTGAACCGCTCCGGCTACGGGAAGTACTTCGCCGGTGACCTGCGCCCGGCCGAAGTTCTGGGGCGCAACTTCTGGTTCTGCACCATCGACGACCCGTCGACGCTCGTCACGCGCGACACCATCGGCGTCGACCACATCATGTTCGAGACCGATTATCCCCACGGCGACGGCACGTGGCCCGACTCACAGGCCGTGTTCGCCGACGTCTTCGGTGGTCTCACCGTGGAAGAGGTCGCGAAGATCGGTCACGAGAATGCGGCCGCACTCTTCCGCCACCCGCTCCCGCCACCCGGCAATCCTCACGCCGCCGGTCTCCGCCCCGCCTGAGCCGTTCCCTACCTGCCGCGGGCCACGTTGAGGGCGCCCCAGAGCATGGGGAGTTGCAGCGGCAATCGGGCCCACGAGACCGCGGCGGTGTCCATCGGCGGCTTCGCGTCGGGCACCCCACCGTCGAGCGCCACCTGCCAGTTCGCGGGCCACACCGCGAGGATGGTGGCCAGTGCCGCCCAACCGCCGGCCCGCCGCGTCTGCGGCCGCACCATCAGGGCTACGCAGGCAAGTTCCGCGACACCGCTGGCGTAGGTCCAGGCCCGCGCCGGACCCGGCATCCATTTCGGGACGATCGCGTCGTAGAACCCGGGGTTCGTGAAGTGGGTGACGCCGGCGCCGCCCATGAGCGCCAGCATGCGCCAGGGCATCGGTCCCGGGGCGGTCGCGTCGGTCAGGTCGGTCATCGCGTCGGTCATCGGGTGCCGCTACGCGACATCGAAGAGCACGGGCAGTGTCGTCGGTGACCGGAACCGCTCGCCGTGGATGTGGACGTCGTCGGCTTCCCATCGTGCCGGGTCGATGCGCAGGTTCGGGCACCGGTCGAGCAACCGGTTGACCGCGGACGCCATCTCCATCCGGGCGAGGTGGATCCCGAGACACATGTGCACGCCGTGGCCGAACGCGATGTGGGGCTGCGGACCACGGAAGATGTCGAACTCGTCGGCGCGGTCCCACCGCGTTTCGTCGTGGTTGGCGGCACCGACGTTGACCGTCACGAACGCACCCTTCGGGATCTGCACTCCCGCGATCTCGGCATCGGCGGCGCACTCCCGAGACGTGATCAGGAGCGGGCCCTCCCATCGGATCGATTCCTCGATCGCCTGGGGCATCAGTTCCCGGTCCGCCCGCAACGCGGCGAGCTGGTCGGTATTCGTCAACAGCCCGTAGAGGAAGTTCCCGGTGGCGCGGTACGTGGTCTCGGCGCCCGCCGGCAGGAGGAGGCGTAGGAACGACAGGATCTCCTCGTCCCCGAGGCGCTCGCCGTCGAGTTCGGCAACGGTGAGTTCGCTGATGATGTCGGTGCCGGGGTGCGCGCGTCGCTCGTCCATGATGGCGACGAAGTAGTCGCGCAGTTCCTCGCTGGCGAGGATGCCCTCCTCCGGTCGTACTGCGACGTTGATCAACGCGAGCGCCCGCGGGTGGAAGAAGGCTTGGTCCTCTCGCGGCAGTCCGAGGATCGCGGCGATCACCTGGGCCGGGTAGTGGTAGGTGAACTCGCTCACGAGATCCGCACTCCCGCGCGCCGCGAACCCGTCGATCATCTCGTCGACCACCGGCACCACGAGGTCCTCGTCCCAGTGGGCGAGCGTCCGCTGCCGGAACGCCTGGGCCACGAGTGTGCGCAACCGCCGGTGCTCGGGTTCGTCCATGCCCACAAGGGGATACGGACCCATCACGACGCTCATGAAGTCGCGGATCGAACCCGATGCGAACGTCACGTTGTCGCGCATCACGCTCGACACGAGTTCGTACGGATAGACCTCGTACCCGCCATCCTCCATGAGTTCGACCGGCCGCTCGCGCCGCTTCGTGTGGAAGTCGGGGTACGGGTCACGCAGGTCGCCGGCGACCCCCGAGAACTGGCCCATGACGTCGAACGGCAGATCCGCGGTGACTGACATGCGTGTCAGCTTAGGAGTTCTCCACTCCCGGATGACGCGGCGCGCTCAGCTCGCCAGTTCGAGGAACCGGCGGTACCGAGCGGCGACCGGTTCGGCCCACGCGGGATCCGGATCCACCGTGCGGCCGGGGCGGGCCCAACGCCGCGCGTCGGTCATCACCCCGGACTCGAGGCCGGCCGCGAGGCGGGCGAGGAACGCCGAGCCCAGCGCGGCGCCCTCAGGCACCGCGGTCGTCTGGACGGGCAGGCCGGTGCAGTCGGCGACCGCCTGGACCCATGCTTCGACCCGCGTACCGCCGCCCGTCGCCACGATCCGCCGCGGGGTCACCCCATGGGCGGTGGCCACCGCATCGACCATCCGCCGGGTGACGAACCCCGAGGCCTCGAAGGTCGCGCGCCGGATCGCCGCCGCGTCGTGGGTGAGGTCGAGATCCGCGAGCATCCCCCGTCGATGGGGGTCGTGGAGCGGAACGCGTTCCCCACGCGGGTACGGCGACCAGACCGGCACGCGGTCGGGACGGGGCGCGCCGACTGGTGTCTCGGCACCCATCGCATGGGTCGCCCAGTTGATGAAGAGTCCACCGGCGTTGCTCGGGCCGCCCGCGAGGAACAGGTCGGGTTCCGTGAAGGGCATCACCCAGTAGTCGGGGACGGCATCGTGGAGCGGCGTCACCGTGTTCACGATCAACGTCGTGCCCATGAGGAGCAGCACGTCGCCCACCTGGTTCGCCCCGGCGACGATCTGGTCGGTGAGCACGTCGATGCAGCCGGGGGCGAGCACCGGACCGTCCGGGCCTCCGACGTGACCGCAGGCCCACCCGGTCGGCGCGATGCGGGGCAGCTGTTCCACCGTGATGCCGAGACCGGCCGCAACGGCCGGGTCCCACGCCGTCCAGTCGAACAGTGGGTACGCGACGCTCGCGGTCGTGGTGTCGAGCACGGCTTCGCCACTCAGCGCGTGATTGGCCATCGCGGTGGCGGGCCAGAACGCGGCCGCCTCGGGCGCGGTCTCCTTGGCCCACCGGAGGAAGTTGAGGAGTTCGCCGCTCTGGGCGGGATTGCCGGAACTGGGCTCGCCCTGCCCGCGCGCGTCGCCGTAGAGCAGGCCCGGCGTCAACGGTGCGCCCGCGGCATCGACCGCCGCCACCGAGGGCACCATCGCGCACACACTCACCCCGGCGGGCGCTTCGTCGAGCGCGAGTGCGGCTAGCGCGGCTCGCGGGCCGTCCCGCCATGCGGACGTGGGGTCGTGTTCGAAACGGTCGGGGGCGGGAATCCGGATCTCGTGCGGAATACGCGCCTGCGCGACGACGATGCCGTCCTCGTCGGCGGCGATCGCCTTCACCGACGAGGTGCCGATGTCGATGCCGACCGTGAGCGGTCCGGTCGCGCTCATCACCGCGGCCGGGCATCCGAGAGCGCGGAGAGCACCTCGTCGTGCAGCAACCCGTTCGTCGACAGCGCACTCCCCCCATCGGCGGTCCGTTCGCCTTCGAGGTTCGAGAACCGACCGCCCGCCTCCTCGACGATCACCTGGATCGCCGCGAGGTCCCACAGATTCACGACGGGTTCCACCGCGATGTCGGCCGCGCCCTCGGCGACGAACATGTGCTGGAGAAAGTCACCGACCCCCCGTGTCCGCCACACCGTATGGAGCAGATCGATCATCGGTTGGGCCGTAGTACGGAACTCGGTCCACGAAGGCAGGTCCGAGTAACACAGCTGCGCGTCGGTCAGGTTCGAGACCGCCGAGACCCGGATCGGGCGCTCGTTCATGAACGCGCCTTCTCCGCGCGCCGCCCACCACCGCATGTGCAGCGCCGGCGCCGACACCACACCGACGGTCAACTCCCCCGCCACCTCCAGCGCGATCAGCGTGCCCCAGACCGGAAACCCGCGCACGTAGCTCGCGGTCCCGTCGATCGGGTCGATGATCCACCGCCGTTGCGAACTGCCCTCGACCCCGAACTCCTCGCCGAGCACCGCGTCACCGGGCCGCGCGGACTGGATCCCCTCCCGGATGAGGATCTCGGTGGCCCGGTCGGCTTCGGTCACATGGGTGGTGTCGGGCTTGCGGTCGATGACGAGGTCCTCGGCCCGGAACCGGGCCATGGTGAGGGCATCGGCGGCGTCGGCGAGTTCGAGGGCGAGGACGAGGTCGGCGTTGATGGCGGCACGATAGCGAAGCCGCCGGCCGACAAAGCCGACCCCAGCCGGTCCCGGTCGGCCATGCTGGAGTGATGGTGCTCCGCCGAACTGCGTTCCTCTGCGCCGCCCTCGCCGTCGTCGGTCTCGCCGCGTGCGATTCCGGTTCGTCGAGCGCGAAGCCCAAGCCGAACCGGACCACGACGACGACCCGGCGCCGCCACGGCACCACGACGTCGTCGTCGAGCACGACTTCGAGCAGTTCGACCACCACGCCGTCGACGGTGCCGCCGACGAGTCCCACTACCACACCGTCGAACCCCGGCAACTGTGGCGCACGGGCCGGCGCGATCTACGGCGCGGTACAGGGCGGCGATCTCGGACCGGTGCCGTTGGAGAAGTACACGATCGCGAACTGTCGGGTGTCGACGGCCAACCCCATCTGGTCGGCGGTGACCCTGGTGCCGAACCCGGGCACCGGCGTCGTGCAACTCACCGTCGCGTTGCAGCGGCTGGGTGCCACCTGGACCATCGACGGCTACGGGCAGAACCACGTTTCCTGCGCGGCCCCGGCACCGGTACCCGCAGAACTCCAGCTCGGCTGCTGAACCGGCGCAGGGTCGGTCAGGCCGGCATGACCTCGAGCACGGTGGCCGAACCCATACCGCCGCCCGCGCACATGCTCGAGACGCCGATGCCGCCACCACGCCGGGCCAACTCGTGCACGAGCGTGATGATCATGCGGGCGCCGGTCGCAGCCACCGGGTGACCCAGACTGCAACCACTGCCGTTCACGTTGGTGATGGCATGGTCGATGCCGAGGATGCGGGTACTCGCCACGCACATGGCGGCGAACGCCTCGTTGATCTCGAAGAGGTCGACGTCACCGACGGTCAGGCCGGCCCGGTCGAGCGCCTTCGGGATGGCGAGCGTGGGGCCGAGGCCCGTGTCACGCGGTGGCACGCCCGAGGACGCCCACGACTTCACGATCGCCATGGGCCGCAGCCCGTGGGCCTGGGCGTATTCGGAGTCGACGATCATCATCGCGGCGCCGGCGTCGTTCAGACCCGACGAGTTCCCGGCGGTGATGCTGAAGCCCTCGATCTCGGGGTGGAGCGGCTTGAGACTGGCGAGTTTCTCCATCGTGGTGCCGCGCCGCGGGTGCTCGTCGACCGAGAACTCGACCGTCTCGCCGTCACGTCGCTTCACCGTGATCGGCACGATCTCGGCCTCGAACTTGCCGCTGTCGATTGCCGCGATCGCACGGTTGTGCGACTCGAACGCCCAGTGGTCCATTTCCTCGCGGGTGACGTTCGCCTTCTGCGCCGAGTTCCACCCGACGGTGATCGACATGTCGAACGCCGGTGCATCGGGGGTGGCCGGATGGCTCGGCGACATCCACGGCTCCATCTCGTCGGTGCCGAGCTTGCGCTTCATCACCGCGGGTGAACTCGAGATCGATTCGGCGCCACCGGCGATCACGACCCGATCCATACCGGCCCGGATACTCGCGGCCGCGCCCTGCACCGCGGCCATACCCGAGGCGCAGTGCCGGTTCAGCGCCACGCCGGGCACGTTCTCGAGACCGAGTTCCACCGCGGCGTACCGGGCGATGTCACCGCCACCCTGGAGCGACTCCCCCATCTGCAGGTCGTCGACGTCGTCCTTCGGTACGCCGGAGCGGTCCAGAGCCGCACCCACCGCGTACTCCGCCAGGTCGAACGCCGAGACGTCGAGCAACGTGCCCTTGCGGGCGGTACCGATGGCGGTACGGGCGGTCGAGACGATGACGGCGTCACCCATGGGGCGTCCTCCGGTTCGGGGGTGTGCGAAGCCCGGGGATCGTATCCCTGACGCCGACGTCAGTCGGCGAACCGGGACGGACGGACGTGACCGGCGCGGATCGCGCGGGCCAGGTCTTCGGCCGTGTGCACCGGGCCGTCGACCTCGGTGGCGAAGAGACCGGCCAGTCCCGGACCGTGGGCGTCACTCGCTCCCACCGCCGGGCGGGGCGACGCGGTGAGTGCGGCGGCAGTGAGGGTGTGCTCCAGGGTGGTGGTCTGCGTGCTGGCGGCCTCGATCGCGTGGACGACCTCCCACTGGGGCAGGGTGACGATCTCGGCGGGGGTCGGCGGTTTGCGGCCGCCCTTCACCGCTCGTTCCCCGGCGTAGCGACGAAGCGGATGCGGGAGCACCAGCGCGGTGTCCGACTGCGCACACTCCTCCACCAGTTCGGCGAGCGAGTACCCCATCCAGAGCGGCTTGCGCAGCGGACCGAACGCGAGCACATGGCCGACATCGGTGGTCAGTTCGACACCCGGGATCAGCGGGAAGTCGAGCAGCCTCGACGCATCGGCGAGTTCGTCCTCCGGCCAGCGCACGTCGTGTTCGGTGATACACAGCGCGTCCAGACCGTGGGCGCGCGCCGTGGCGACGAGTTCCTCCAACGTCGTCCGCGAGCAGTTGGATCGCGGCGCCGTATGTGCGTGCAGATCGATACGCACGTCAGATCCGCTCGGTGTGGAGGTGGTGTTCGGGTTCGTCCGACGTGATGCACCGGCCGGTCGAGAGCTCGAATCGCCAGTGGTGCACCTTGCACTCGAGCACGTCACCGTCGACGGTGCCGAACCGTTCGAGGTCGGCTCGCAGGTGCGGGCAGCGCTTCTGGACGAGGTAGTCGCCGCAGCGGAACATCTCGTCGTCGGGTTCTTCGATGGTGGCGTAGTAACCCTCGCAGAACGCCATCCGCTCCACCGAGAGGTTCTTGAAGAACGTGTAGACGTACTCGTTGTACCGGCCTTCACGATGCGCTCGGAACCGGCACGAGAGGAAGAGTTCGTTCACCCAGTCCTCGATGTGCCGTTCGATGAGCGACTCCACGAGCGCTCGGTCGACGTCGATGCGGTGCATGACCGGCTCGCCCGCCCACTCGGTGACCCGGCCCGCGGGGAAGTCGATGAGCACACCGACGTCCCCGACGTGGAGCAACACGTTCCCGTTCACCCCGTCACGCGTGTACGGCGCCAGGTCGAGGATCGGTTCGAACCACGCCCGCAGCTCCGCGACCACGTCGTACCGACCGCGCGGCCAACTCGCCCGTTCCCGTTCGAGCCACGGCCGCCAGTCGTCCCGGTACCGTTCGAGGTAGGCGCGCTTGTCGGCGAAAATCGCGTCCGGGTGCATGGTCCCCAAGGGGTGTTCGACGTGACACTGCCCGGCGGCGATGATGGCAACCGAGCCCGGGACGAGCAGGTGGCCGGGGGGCAAGCCCCGGTGCGCGAGTTCTTCGATGAAGACGGTCTGGTCCGGGAAGATGTTGGCCGGATCGGAGTCGAGGTCGTTGCACTGCCAGAGGTCGTCGTCGAGGAAGCACGGCGGACCCGCGACCGGGATCGGGTTCGGGGATCCGATATCGGCCAGGTAGTGCACGGCGCGATCCATCTGCGCGGCCCGCTTGGCGATGCCCAGGCGCCGCTGCTCGTCGGGCGGGAAGTCGTAGACCATCGGGAACCAGATCGCACCCGAGAACTGCGTGAAGTGTGCGTCGTAGGGGCCGAAGGACTCGAGCTCGTCGAAGTCCCGCGGCCGGGCGTCGTTCTGGTTGAGCAGGGCCGCGGTCGAGTCCCGCAGGACCAGTGCCGAGTCGCCCGAGGGTCCGTCGGCCGGGGCGGTCATGGCGAGGATGGTCACGTCGAGCGCACCGAGATGCACGGTCTCCGCGTGGTCGGTGTGGACGAAGTTCGTGAACCCGACCTCACGGAGTGCCCGTTCGAGATGGTCGACCCGGAATGCCGGCAACAGCACCGTGGCCGCCTTGTCCACGTGCGCACGGAGCCACTCGGGGTCGAAGTGATCACGGTGGAGATGCGAGATGTAGAGGTAGTCGGGTGACGAGAACAGCGTCGGGTCGAGCGTGTCGTTGCGAGGGAACGGGAACCACGATCCGAAGTACGCCGGGTTGAACCAGGGATCGCACAACACCGACCCGCCGTCGGTCTCGATGTACATGCCCACGTGACCGAGGAACGTGACCCGCATCGACCCAGCCTGCCAGACCGCGCTCCTCCCGACGGGACTCGCCCGTCCGGTAGCGTCCCCCGCTCACACGATCCGGTGAGGTGGGAACCATGCCCGAGTGGGGCGATCTACAAGTCGACCAGCTCCGCTTCATGGCGGGTCGTCACGGATCCGAAGTCGCCTACCGCGACCTCGACGCCGGGACCCAGGTCACGTTCTCGGAATGGGACGTCGAGTCAAACCGACTCGCACGGGGACTGGTCGACGCGGGCATCGCACCCGGCGACCGGGTGTCGATCTACCTCCCGAGCGACCAAGCCCTGCGCTGGATCGTTGCGTACGCCGCGGTCCACAAGGCCGGAGCCGTCGTGGTGCCCACCAACACCCGATTGTCGGTCCCGGAGGTCGTCACGATCCTCGGCCACGCGGAAGTCGCGACCGTGATCACCGGCGCGTCACTGCTCGACACCGCGCTCTCGGTTGCCGCCGCGGTCCCGTCGATCCGGTTCGTGGTGAGCGCGGGCGGTGCCGGCCCCGACGTGCAGGAGTACGACGAGTTCCTCAGCGCCGACGGCTCCGCCATCCAGGTTCCCCGTACCCTCGACGACCTCGCCGACATCATGTACACGTCGGGTACCACCGGGCTCCCCAAGGGCGTTGCGGTCCGCCATCGCAACGTCGCCATGATCCCGAACCACGAACCGGCATGGACCGCGAGCGGCTGGATCCACGGCGCCCCGATGTTCACGTTCGCCGGCATCGCGTTCATCTACAACCCGATGAAGATGGGCCTCGCCGGCCTCTACCTCCCGAAGTTCGATGCCGACCGGTGGTTCGACCTCGTGGCCACCGAACGGCCGACGATGGCGTTCCTCGTCCCCGCGATGGCCGAACTGCTCGTCGCCCATCCTCGCTTCGCCGATCCCGACCTCACGAGCCTGCGCGCGGTCTCGATCGGCAGTGCACCCCTCGCGCCGCAGACACTGCTCACGCTGCAGGAGCGCCTGCCCGACGCGACCGTGTCGAACTCCTACGGCATGACCGAGGCCGGGCCCGCGTACATCGTGATGCCCAAGGACGAGGTGACGAAGCGCATCGGTTCGGTGGGCAAGCCGGTCGGTCCGATGCAGCTGAAGATCCTCCGCGAGGACGACACCGAGTGCGACGTTCGCGAGGTGGGCGAACTCCTCACCAAGATGGAAGGCGCCCAGCGGGAGTACTACAAGGATCCCGACGCCACCAACAGCACGTGGACGGCCGACGGTTGGCTCCGCAGCGGTGATCTCGCCTACCTCGACGAGGACGGCTTCCTCTACATCGCCGGGCGTAAGAAGGACATGATCATCCGCGGTGGTCACAACGTGTACCCGACCGACATCGAGGCGGTGCTGCTCGAACACCCCGACGTGCAGGAGGCCGCGGTCGTCGGTATCCCTCACCAGGTCCTGGGCGAGGACATCGCCGCGTACGTCGTGCGTCGACCGGATGTCGACCTCGATGCCGACACGCTCCTCGCGTTCTGTGCCGAGCGGCTCGCCGACTACAAGCGGCCGCGGCAACTCCATTTCACCGAGGAACTCCCCCGCAACGCCACCGGCAAGGTGATGAAGCACAAACTCCGCCCCGCGTCCGAGTGATCAGCGGTCTCGGACCCTCCGATCGCCCGGCGGCCCGCGATAGGTTCCCCGGCCGAACCTGACGTCGACGTCATCGGGAGCGGAACGTGGCACTGACCGAACTCAAGGGCACCAAGGGCGGCACCCAGGTGGTGCGGATCGAACGCGGTCCGGTCCGGGTCTTCGCCCAGGCGCTCATGGACGGCGACGCGGTCTACGACGGTGACGGCGCTCCCGTCCCACCCACGTTCCCGTTCGTCATGCCGTTCTGGGGCTCCGACGGCACCGGCGGCGCGGCCGGACTCCCGATCGAGAAGCTGCGCGGTCCGGGTCGCGCGATCCTGCACGGCGAGCAGGGCTTCGAATATTTCCGGTGGCCGAAGGTCGGCGATGTTCTCGAAGGCACGTCGGAGATCACCGACGTGTACGAGAAGGAGAAGTCGAACGGCGGCAAGCTCGAGTTCTATGTCCAGGAGACCACGTGGCGGGACCAGGCAACCGGTGATCCCGTCGTCAAGAACGTGTTCACCCTCGTGATCAACTGCCGGCCGCCGAAAGCGGACTGACCACCCCGCGGCGCGCTACCAGCCGATCTCGGCGAGGAACGTCCGCACCAGTCCCACTGTCGACTCCGGGTTGTCGCCCGCCGCGTGATGCCCGGCCGCCGCGATCGTTGCGAGTCGCGCCTTGGGGATGAGCCCGACGATCTCGTCCGCACCCTCGGCCGAGAGCACGTCGGACCCCGCGCCGCGGAGCACGAGTACCGGGCACGTGAAGTACTGCACATCGTCGGCCAGTCCACCGACCAACTCGCGCCAGCCTCCACCTTCGGTCAGCTCCGCACCGTCGCGGAGCCGCCGGGTGTAGCCGTGCTTCCATTCCCACCGGCCGTCGGGTCGTTGGCGGAGGTTGCGGGTGAGGCGGGCCGGCTCGGCCTTGCGCCGTTGCGGCAGGTACTCACCGATCGCGGCGGCGGCTTCGTCGAGGTCGGCGAACGACTCGTGGGCTCGCATGAACTCGACGATCCGCTCCACGCCCTTGTCCTCGAGCCGCGTCGCGATGTCGACGAGCACGATGGCACGTACCAGTTCCGGCCGGGCCGCGGTGACGGTCATCGAGACGAGGCCTCCGAGCGACGCACCCACGAACACCGCCTCGTCGAGGCCGAACTCCGCCAGGAGCGGTGGGACGGTCTCGGCCAGCGCCTGCCGGGACATGTCCGCGATCGGGTCGCTGTCGCCGTGCCACGGGAGGTCGGGCGCGAGAACGTGGTGCGTGTCGGCGAACGCGCTCCCGAGCCCTTCCCACATGTACGCCGTCTGGCCCCCGCCGTGCAGGCAGACGATCGCCGGGGCGTCGGCGCGTCCCCACTCCAGGTAGTGCACCTGGCGCCCGTCCACCAGCACGAACCCGCTCCGCCCGCGGGCCGGGATGTCGTGGCGGGGCACGTTCGACTCGGCGCTATCGACCATCGGGGCATCCTGACACGGTCGTCAGCTGCGTGGCATCCTGCGCGTATGAGCGCACCCGATCACCTCGCCGACGAGTCGGCCATCCGTCGACTCATCGCCGAGTACTGCCACCACTACGACGACAAGCGGGCCACCGAGTTCGCCGATCTGTTCACCGAGGACGCGCAGTTCACCGTGTTCGGTACCAGCCGGAACGGTCGCCAGGAGATCCACGACCACATCGGCACGCAGCGGCCCGGGATGGCACCCGGCCAGCACGTCACGTACAACTCGGTGATCGAGGTCGCGGACGACGGTCGTAGCGCCCGGGCGTTCACCGACTTCCTCTACATGAACAAGACCGACGACGGATTCCGGATCTCCACCGCCGGCCGTTATCACGACCGTCTCGTGCGCGACGAGGACCGCTGGCGGTTCCGCACCCGCACCATCGTGTTCCTGGGCGAAGCGGTTCCCGACGACGCGTGAGCGACGACGTGACCGACCCCATCAAACCGCGCACCACGGCACCGACCGTCCGGCTCGGCGATCCCGAACTCCCCTACCGTCGGCGGATCCGGCTCGTCCGCCTCGACACGGAACACACCTGGGGCGGACTCGAGGACGACTTCCACCATTTCGAAGTCACCCTCACGCACGACGGCGCGCGCGTCACCGACGTGGCGATGGAGTCGTTCCGGTGGCCGTGGACCACCTGCCCGGACGCGGGTGGCGCGCTCGGCGCGCTGGTCGGCATGGAGTTGTCGGACCGGTGCACCGCAGTGGCCCGCGTGACCGACGCGCACTTCCAGTGCACCCACCAGTTCGACCTCGCCGGGCTGTGTGTGTCGCACGCCGCGCGTGGAGACGATCGGCGCGAGTACGACGTCGCGCTCCAACCCGAAGGTGCGCTCCTGCACCCGCGCTTGTGGCGCGACGGCGTGCTGGTCCACGACTGGACGCTCACCCGCGACGGCATGCAGCGCGTCCTCGTCGATCCGCCCCCGTTCACCGAGGCGCCGTGGAAGGGCGGGTTCATCCGCTGGGCCGACCAGACGCTTACGCCGTTCGACGCGGAGGCCGCGATCGTGCTGCGCCGGGCCTGCGACATCGGCATGGGCCGCGGGATGGACCTCGAGGCGATCGACACCGCGGCGGAACTCGCGGGCCTCATGACCGGCATCTGCTATTCGATGCAGCCCGAGGTGATGCCCGTCGCGTTCCGGACCCGCGGCACCATCCGAGACTTCGGCGCCCACCCCGAGGCGCTTCTCACCGACCGCCCGTACCGTGCGTCGCAAAACCGCGACTATCGGGGGTTTGCGACGCAAGTTGGGATCAGGTGAGCGCGAGGGCGGCGAATCGCTCGAGCGCTTCGACCGCCTCCGGCGAGCGGCGCCACGGCGACACCATCATGCGGGTGACGCCGATGTCCTCCCACCGGTGGGCGTCGTCGCGCGACGTCACCCGACCACCGAGGCAGATCTGCAACGGCCGTTCCGACCGGTCGGAATCCGCCCGGAACGCTCGGAGCCGTTCGATCTGGGCTGCCGCCGATTCGAACGTGTGGCCCATACCGATCCACCCGTCACCGAGGCGCGCCGCCCGCCGCAGGGCTGCGGTGCTCTCCCCGCCGATCAGTACCGGTGGCCCGCCTGGCTGCACGGGCTTGGGCTCGAACGCGACCGCATCGAAACCGAAGCATCTGCCGTGGTGCTCCACGACCGGATCGGTCCAGAGGCGTCGGCAGACCTCGATCGACTCGTCGACCCGTGGCCCGCGCGTCGCGAAGTCGAGACCGACCGCGGTCCATTCCTGCTCCAGCCAACTCGCACCGACGCCGAACTCGAACCGACCGCCGCTCAGGACGTCGAGCGTGGCCGCAGCCCGGGCGGCGACGAACGGATGACGTAGGCCGAGGTTGTACACGTGGGTGCCGAGCCGGAGCGTGGAGGTGCGCGCCGCGACGAACGCCAGGTAGGTGAACGCGTCGAACACCGGCGTGGTCGCGGGGATGGGCGGGTGATCTTCACCGGGGCGCGGGGATCGGGTCATCTCCACCGGCAGGACGAGATGCTCGGGCAGCCACACCGACTCGTAGCCGAGGCGCTCGGCCGCGGCCACCGCGTCGAGATGGAAATGCGGGTTGAGTGCGCCGAGCGCGACTCCGAACTTCACCGCGCCCGTCGCGTCGTCATGTCGTGAACGAGCCGTCGGCATCACGATGCCAACCGCCGGCGGCGCGGTTGCCTCCATCGACCGCGAGTGTCGTCCCGGTGACGAACCCGGAGAGCGCCGGGTTCGCGAGGAAGACCACGGCGGCGGCGATGTCGTCCACGTGACCGGTGCGCGGCAACGGTGTGCGCACCGGGACGTCGCCGATACCGGGCGTGGGGATGACATCGGGCGCGATGCAGTTCACCCGGATCGATCGGGCACCCAGCTCCAAGGCGAGCGTCTTGGTCAGGTTGGCGACTGCAGCCTTCATCGCGCTGTAGACCGCGAACCCCGGGGCGGCCCGGTGCGCCTCGATCGATGTGATGTTGACGATCGAGCCGCCGGCCTCCGGCAGGTGAGGGACGACGGCGCGCACGAAGTTCGTGACGCTCCCGAAGTTCTCCTGCACCAGGGCGAGCTGACCCTTCTCACTCACCGTGAGGAAGTCGGCGAAGAATCCACCGCCGGCGTTGTTCACCAGCACATCGATGTGACCGTGCGCGGCGGCGACCTCTTCGACCCAGACCCCGACCGCCTCCGTATCCCGCACGTCGATCAGGCCGGGTGTCGCCCGCCGGCCACTGGCCTCGATCTCCGCAACGCACGACGCCAGATTTGCCGAGTCCCGGTCGCACACCGCGACGTCGGCGCCGAACGCCGCGAGCGCGAGCGCGGTAGCCCGGCCGATCCCCACCGCAGCCCCGGTCACGATCGCAACGCAACCGTCGAGGCGGACCGAGTCGGGCGTCAGCGTCACAGCGGCGGAGGCTAGCGTCGCCTCGCTCACACCACGCGGGAGGTCGTCATGGGGTACTCCGTCGCCGGCAAGAACGTGCTCGTGACCGGTGCGTCCACCGGGATCGGCGCCGCGCTCGCCATCGGTCTGGCCGAGGCCGGCGCGGTCGTCGGGATCTGCGCCCGCCGGGAGCCCGAGTTGGCCGAGGTGCTCGAACAAGTGCAGGAGCACTCCCCCACCTCCCAGATGTGGACCATCGATCTCGACGACCTCGACGCGCTCGAGCCGTTCGCTGCGGAAGTCAGCCTCGCCATGGGCGGGCTCGACGTGCTCGTCAACAATGCAGGCATTCCGAAGCGCAAGAACGTGCTGGCCCTCGATGCCGAGATCGTCGAGTCCGTGATGCGCATCAACTACTTCTCACCCGTCCGACTCATGCTCGCGTTCCTCCCCGAACTCATCGAGCGGGCCGGGCGCATCGTCAACATCTCGTCGGTCGCAGCCCGCCTCGGTCCGCCGGGCGAGGCCGCGTACACCGCTTCGAAGGCGGCACTCACCGGTTTCTCCGAGTCGATGCAGGTCGACCTCGGGATCGCCGGTCACGACGTGCAGGTCCACGTGGTCAACCCCGGCGTGATCGACACCCGGCTGTTCCACCTGCCCGACAACGATCCGTCACTCGCGGCGATCGAGGCCTTGCCCACGAGCGCGATGGTCGAACCGGTGCTCCAGGCCCTCGACGCCGGGACGTTCGAGATCTACGTGCCCGGCTGGTTCGCCGATGTCGTCGGCGGCAAGTTCCCCGACACCGGTGCGTTCCTCGCGGGCACCACGGCCTGGGCGAAGGAACAGTCCAAGACCCCGGCCTAGGTAACCCGCGCTTCGGCGTCAGTCGAAGAGGTCGGGTTGCTCGGCGGTGATGACGTCCCAGAGCGGTTGAAACGAGAAGCGGCCGGCTGCGTGTGAGCCGACCTGGTCAGCGGTCCGGGCCGCCATGTCGGCGTCGATGAGGACCGGCTTCCCGGCCGCCTCCGCGAGGAGCTGGGCCTGACACGACCGCTCCATGGTCACGAACCACCAGACGGCTTCCTCGACCGAATGACCGACGGTCAGCAGCCCGTGGTTCCGCAGGATGACCGCCTTGTGGTCACCGAGTGCACCACCGATGCGCTTCCCCTCTTCGACGTCGAGGACGACGCCGGTGAAGTCGTCGAACAATCCGTGGTCGTCGTAGAACGCGCAGGCGTCCTGGGTGATCGGGTCGAGCAGCCGCCCCAACGACGACCACGACTTGCCGTAGATCGAGTGGGAGTGGGCCGCCGCGATCACGTCGGACCGGGCCGCGTGGACCTGCGAGTGGATCGCGAACGCAGCACCGTTCACCGGCGCGTTGCCTTCGACGACCTCGCCGGTGTGGCTCACGAGCAGGAGATCAGAGACACAGATCTGCTTGAAGCTCTTCCCGAACGGGTTGACCCAGAAGTGGTCGAGCAGTTCCGGGTCCCGCGCGGTGATGTGGCCGGCGACGCCCTCGTCGAACCCGAACTTGCCGAAGAGCCGGAACCCGGCCGCCAACCGCTGCTTGCGGTAGAGCCGCTCCTCGTCGATCGTCCGGTGCTCCGGAAACGTCGGGATCTCGATGTCAGTCGTCGCCATTCGGCCAGCTTACGGCGACGTACAGTCCTGGCGGGGGGGGCCCGGTTTGACCCCCCCCCCCCCCCCGGGCCGGCAACGGGCCCCCCCCCCAGTTAAGCAGCCCCAACAACAAGAGTGGGGGGAACCCACAAACACACCCGACC
>JBBSBV010000024.1:0-66737 GCA_038250905.1 Acidimicrobiia bacterium | reverse complement strand
TTACCGGCGTCCAGAACAGACGGCCAGGCCCTACTCGCCGCGGCGGCGGACCCGGATCTTGATCGGCGTGGGGCCGAGATCGAAGTGCTCGCGGATCATCCGCTCGATGTACCGCAGGTAGGTCGCGGGCAGCGTGCGGGTGGAGAACAGCGTGAAGGTCGGCGGGTCGGCCGCACCCTGGGTGGCGTACATGATCCGAGGGCGGTGCTTCTTGTCGAGCGGTGGCGGGTGGCGCTGCTGCGCGTCGCGCACCACGCGGTTCAGCTCCGCCGTCGGAATACGGATGTGGTACGCCGCCTCGGCTTCGCGTGGCGCCGGCAGCACGTCCTTGAGGTTGCGGCCGGTGAGCGCGGAGACCTTGAGGATCGGCGCGTAGCCGAGAAAGCCCATGCGGTCGGCGACATCGATGAGGATCTGCTCGCGCTCCTCGGTGGGAACGAGGTCCCACTTGTTGAGGACGAGCACGATCACCGTGCCGGCACCGTCGATGCGCTCGGCGAGACGTTGGTCCTGGTGGGCGACGCCTTCGGTCGCGTCGATCACGAGCAGTGCCGCGTCCGCGACGTCGACCGCGTCGAGTGCGCGCAGCACCGAGTAGTACTCGGTCGGTTCGTCGACGCGGCTCCGGCGCCGCATCCCCGCGGTGTCGACGAAGCGAATGGTGCCGTCTTCGGACTCCACGATCGTGTCGATGGTGTCGCGGGTGGTGCCGGGCATGTCGTGCACCACGCTGCGCTCATCGCCGACCATCCGGTTGAACAACGTGGACTTGCCGACGTTGGGACGACCGACGATGGCCACCGCGAACGGACGCTCGCCGTCGAACTCGGGACGGTCGTCGACCACCTCGGGCTCGGGGGGCAGGACCTTCACGAGGGCGTCGAGCAGGTCGCCACTCCCCCGGCCGTGGATGGCCGAGAGCGGGTGCGGGTCACCGAGGCCGAGTTTCACGAGCGGCCAGATCTCGCGCTCGCGCCGGTCGTCGTCGGCCTTGTTGGCGACGAGCAGCACCGGCTTGTCGGTGCGTTGCAGGATGCGACCGACCTGGGAATCCTCTTCGGTGAGGCCGACGGTGACGTCGACCACCATGAGCACGGCGTCGGCTTCCTTGATGGCGCGTTCGGCCTGGAGGCTGACCTGCTTCGCGAGTGGTTCGTCCGTGGCGATCCACCCGCCGGTGTCGATGACGCGGAAGGCGCGACCGTTCCACTCGGCGACCAGTTCCTTGCGGTCACGGGTGACGCCCGGCTTCTCCTGCACGATCGCCTCGCGCCGACCCACGAAGCGGTTCACCAGGGTGGACTTGCCCACATTGGGACGGCCGACGACGGCCACGATCGGCAGCGCACTCACATTCATGCCCCCACCCCCGCCAGGGCCCGTGACGTGCGGCGCCGGCCCAACGCGCCCACCAGCGACGCGCCGTCGGTGCCGACGATCTCGACCGGCCGGGGCAGGTCGGCCAGGGTGAGACCGTCGAGGAACCGGTCCTCGGAGAGCACGACGTCGGGCAGCAGCACGCGAGAGCCCGCCGGCACGGCGGCGAGTGCGGCGGACACGTCGGCGCCGGTGAGCAGGCCGGTGACCGCGATGTTGCCGCCGAAGAACGAGTTCCGTACCGGCGTCACCGTGACCTCGACGCCGGCGGTCGCGGTCAAGGTGGGCACCTCCGGCTCGAGCACCAGGGCGCCGTACTCACCGGTGAGGATCACGACGGGCGCGTCGGCCCGGGCGTCCACGACGGCCAACCCTGCGGTGCGCGGTGCTCGGTAGCCCTGCGCGGGCGCGCCATCGACCCAGGCGAAGAATCCGGAGCGCACGCCGACGCCGTCGACCGACTCACCCGCCGCGGCGGCGACGACCTCGTCGTGGAACGTACGCGCCATCCCGATGCCGTTCTCGTGTTGGACGAACCCCTCGTACTCCGGGGCGTCCGGGAACGGGCGGTCGGTCATGAGGTAGTACTCGTCGGCCGCGAACACCATGCGGTGACCGACGGCATCGAGGAACCGCGCCTGCCACGCGTCGATCGAATCGAGCACTGCCTCGGCCTCGGCGCGCGTGTGCGGCCGCATGTCCGGTTCGGTGGTGTGGTCGGAGACCCCCAGCGGCACCGCACCGACCGACGCGAGTTGCGGGAAGCGGTCGAGGATCCCGAGCAGCGTGTCGTCGAGGACCGCGCCGTCGTTGATGCCCGGGCAGACGACGATCTGGCCGTGGATCTCCACGCCGGCGTCGAGCAGGAGGCCGAGCCACCGCAGGCTGGTGGCACCGCGCCGGTTCCGCAGGAGTGCCGTGCGCACGTCGGGGTCGGTGGCGTGGATCGACACGTAGAGCGGACCGAGCCCCTCGGTGATCACCCGCTCGAGATCGGCCTCGGTGAACCGGGTGAGGGTGGTGAAGTTCCCGTAGAGGTGCGAGAGGCGGTAGTCGTCGTCCTTCAGGTACAGGCTCTTCCGCATGCCCTTGGGCAGCTGGTAGATGAAGCAGAACGGGCAGTGGTTGTCGCAGGTCCGCACGCGGTCGAACACCGCGCTGTCCAGTTCCACGCCGAGCGGCGCTCCCGCGAGCTTCTCGATCGTGACCGACCGGGTGGTTTCGCCCCGCTTGAGCGTGAGGACCACGTTCGGCTCGTCGACCTGCACCTGGTAGCGGATGACGTCCCGGAGCGCCTCGCCGTTCACGTCGACCAGTTCGTCGCCGACGGCCACGCCCCCGCCGTGCGCCGGACTTCCGGGCGCGACGGCAACAACGCGTGCAAGAGGCATGGAGGTGAGTCTAGGAGCGGAGGGGCCCAGCGTTAGCCTTGGCCGGTGTCGCCACGCAAGGTCCTGCTCGCCGAACCGCGCGGTTTCTGTGCCGGGGTGGAGATGGCGATCAAGGCCCTGGCCTGGATGGTCCGCCTCTTCCCGCCGCCCGTCTACTGCTACCACGAGATCGTCCACAACCGGCTGATCGTCGAGCGATTCGAGGGCCTCGGGGTCGTCTTCGTCGACGACATCGACGATGTCCCCGCCGGTGCGCCGCTCATGCTCTCGGCCCACGGGTCGGCGCCCCAGATCGTCGCCGCCGCCCAGTCGAGGGACCGGTTCGTCGTCAACGCGGTGTGCCCGCTCGTCACCAAGGTGCACCACGAGGCCCGGGTCCGGGCCGAGAAGGGCTACACGATCCTCTACGTCGGCCATGCCGGGCACGACGAGGCCGAGGGCACCCTCGCAGTCGCGCCCGACGCCATCCGACTGGTGGAGCACGACCACGACCTCGACGACGCCCTGGCCTCGGTCGCCGATCCCGACAAGGTGGCACTGCTCGCGCAGACCACGCTCGCGCTCCACGACTGGGAGGGCGTCGCCGCCGATGCGCGAGCCCGGTTCCCAGAACTCTGGACCGCGACCCGTAACGACCTGTGCTTCGCGACCACCAACCGCCAGTCGGCGCTCTCGGCCATCGCAGCGCAGGCCGACACCGTCGTCGTGATCGGCAGCGCCAACTCGTCGAACACGCTCGCGCTGGCCAAGGTCGCGATCGCGGCCGGCTGCTCGAACGTGGTCCGGGTGGACGGGCCCGACGAACTCGATCTCGCTACCCTCGGCGATGCGGACGTGGTCGGCGTCACCGCCGGGGCCAGCGCACCCGAGGACGTCGTGCAGGCCGTGATCGCCAAGCTCGCGCCGACCGATGGGGTCGAACTCGTCCACGTGACCGACGAGGACGAGTACTTCCCGCCGCCACGCGAGTTGCGCGACCTGATCCCGACCGACGATCGGACGATCTCCGCCGCCGAGGTCCTCGCCGACCTCGTGCGCTCGTCACACTCGACGTGATCCCGGTCACCGCCGAATCCATCCGGCTTTTCCTGCACGTGCTGGCGGCGTGCATCTGGGTCGGCGGTCAACTCACCCTCGGGGTGGTGATCCCCGCGTTGCGGCCCGCGCCCGACGACCCCGACCCGGAGGCCGCCCGGGTCCGCATCCGCGCGGTGGCCCGACGTTTCCAACGCGCGGCGTGGGCCGCGTTCGCGGTGCTCCTCGCGACCGGGGTGTGGAACCTCATGGCGTCGCACGTCGGCGATCGCGACACGCCGTGGCTGACCACGCTGCTCGTGAAGCTCCTCTGCGTCGCGCTCTCGGGCATCGCCGCCGCAGTGCACATCCTGGTGGCCGCACCCAAGGTCCGGGCCGCCACCACCGATGCGGACCGCCGCCGCGCCGCCGCGTTCTCGGGGGCCTGCGAGGGCCTTTCGGTCGTGTTCGCGGTCGTAGCCCTGTTCCTCGGCGTCCTGCTGACCGGCTGATCCGCCCGCATTGCACCCTTCGCGGGGAGCGCGCGCCGATCGGAGCCGGTTCCACCCTCAAGGACCCCCGAACCGAGGCCGATCGATATCGACGTTGGTGGTTCCGACCCCGAGTGGAGAGTCCCGGATATGCGTCGTTTCATCGCCGTCATGGCCATTTCGATCATCGCGACCGCCTGCGGGAGCAGCGGTGGCAGCTCGTCGAGCAGCGACGGTAAGACCTACGTCGACGCGATGATGAAGAGCTACGACGCGGACGGCGCGAAGAGCGGCTTCACGCGGTCGCAGGCCCAATGCGTAGCCGAAGGCGTGGTCAACTCGGTCGGCGCCGACAAGTTCAAGTCGTCGGGCGTGACCCCGGCAGAGCTCGCGAAGAGCGGTGGCGACAGTCCCTTCAGCACCATCGGCAAGCACCTCACGCAGAAGGAAGCCGAAGAACTCGTCGCCGTGCTCACCGACGGGAAGTGCTTCAACTTCACGGATCTCGTCGTCAAGCAGGCGTCGAAGGACAGCTCCGGCACCTTCGCGAAGGTCGCACCGGCCAAGGTGCGCTGCCTGTTCGACGAACTGCTGGCGAACAAGGCGTTCAAGTCCGCGATGGTCGACTCGATGCTCGGCCGCAAGAGTTCCTCCGACGCATTCAAGAATGCGTTCGGGAACCAGTCGGAGATCTTCAACATCATGGGCAAGTGCAAGCTCGCGCCCAACGAACTGAGTAACTGACCCACCGGGGCTGTCTCAGCTGACGCCGGCCTCGCGGTTGGCGGCGTCGAAGAGGGTCTGGAGCGACTTCATCAACTCGTCGCTCACCGCGACCAGGTCGCCCCGCTTGCGGGTGCTGGCGTCGGGCGGGGACACGACGGGCGCGCCCACCTTCACGGAGACCCGGTGGAGCTTCGGCAGCTTCTTGCCGCTCGCGAGGATGTTCTCGCTGCCTCCGATGGCCACCGGCACGATCGGGCAGCCGAGCTTCACCGCGAGGTAGGCGGTGCCGTCGAAGAGCGGTGCGACGTCGGGACCGTGGGCGCGCGTGCCCTCGGGGAACACCGCCGCGGGCTCACCCGCCCGCAATGCCGCTTCGACGGCCTTGGTGGCCGACCGGGCACTCGCCGAGCCCCGCTTCACCGGGATCCCGCCGAGGGCCAGGAACAGCTTGGCGCCGAAGGAGTTCTTGAACAGCTCCTCCTTCGCCATGAACCGGATCCGGCGGCGGGTGATGAACGACGCGAACGGCGTGTCGAAGTACGACCGGTGCGTGGGCGCCACGATGAAGACGCCCGACGTCGGCACGTTCTCGGTGCCGCTGATCCGGACCCGGAACAGCACCTTGCTCAGGGCCAACAACAAGCCTCGTGCGAAGCCGTAGAACATCAGCTGGTTCCTTCTGCGCGACGGAATGCGTCCACGATCTCGGCGACGATGGCGTCGGGAGTCCGGCCCGTGGTGTCGATGATCGTCGCGCCGTCGGCGGTGCGCAACGGTGATACCGAGCGGGTCGAGTCGGCCGCGTCGCGCGCGGCCATCGTCGCCTGCAGCGTCTCGACCGAGACCGTCCGGCTCGCGGCCACTTCGTCACGTTGACGCCGGAGTGCCCGCTCCTCCTCCGACGCGGTGAGGAAGACCTTGACCGGGGCGTCGGGGAAGACGACCGAGCCGATGTCACGACCCTCGACCACGCCGCCGCGGTGCTTGGTCACCCACGCCCGCTGGCGGGCGACCAGTTCGGCCCGCACGCCCGGATGCACCGAGACCGCCGACACGTTCGCGGTCACCTCGGGCCCCCGGATCAGGGCCGACACGTCGGCCCCGTCGAGCGTGGTGACGCCGTCCACCAACTCGAGCCGACACGCCTGGGCGATCACCGTGACCTGCTCTTCGTCGCTCGGGTCGACCCCGGCCCGCAGGACCGCACCGGTCACCGCTCGGTACATCGCACCCGTGTCCAGGACCTCGAGTCCGAGCGCGGCGGCGACCCCCCGTGCGATCGTCGACTTCCCGGACCCCGACGGCCCGTCGATCGCTACGACCCGCCCGCTCGGGTGCCCGTCACTCACGCGAGCACCGACTCGACGTCGGCGGCGAAGCCCGGGTACGAGATCCCGGTCGCGCCGAATCCCCGCACGGTCGACTCCCCCGCGGCACCCAGTCCCGCAACCGCGGCTGCCATCGCGATCCGGTGGTCGCCGTGACTCTTGAGCGACGCCCCGACCGGCGCGCCGCCGTGGATCACCAGACCGTCGGGCCGGGTCTCGACCCGGATCCCGAGTTGGGTGAGTTCCTGTTCGACGGTCCCGATGCGGTTGCTCTCCTTGACCGCCAACTCGGCCGCGTCGTGGATCGTGGTGATGCCGTCCGCGAACGCGCCGGCCACTGCGAGGACCGGAAGTTCGTCGATGATCGACTCGTCCCCCGCGATCTCGGTGCCGACGAGCGTTGCGGCCTGCACCCGGATGTCTCCTACCGGCTCGCCGACCTCCTCGCCGGTGACGGTGACGTCGATCGTCGCCCCCATGCGGCGGAGCACGTCGACGTAGGCGATGCGCGCCGGGTTCACACTCACGGACTCAAGTACGAGATCGGAGCCGGGGACAATGCACGCGGCCACGACGAAGAACGCCGCCGAGCTGGCGTCGCCGGGGATCGTCATCTCGAACGCGCTCGGTTGCCCCCGTTCGACCCGGACGCCGCGGTCGTTCAGGCGCGTCACCGGCGCGCCGAGCGCGGCCAGCATCCGCTCGGTGTGATCGCGGCTCGGCGCCGGTTCGACGATCTCGGTGATGCCGTCGGCCTGGAGTCCGGCGAGCACGAGCGCGGTCTTCACCTGGCCGCTCGCGGTGGCCAACTCGTGGTGCCGACCGGTCAACCCGCCGCCGCGCATCGTGATGGGAGCGCACGTCCCACCGACGCGGCCGTCGACCGCCGCGCCCATCGCCTCGAGGGGGTCCAGGACGCGGCGCATGGGCCGAGCCGACAGTGACTCGTCGCCGACGAGCACCGACAGGAAGTCGCGGCCCGCGAGCAGGCCGGCCAGCATCCGCATGGTCGTGCCCGAGTTCCCGCAGTCCAGGACCCCGGTGGGCTCGCGCAGGCCGTCGAACCCGAGGCCGCGCACCGTGATGCCGTCGGCCGCGGTGCGGATCCGTACACCGAGCGCGTCGAGGCACTCGATCGTCGACGCGACGTCGGCACCGTCGGCGAGGCCCCGGATGGTCGAGTGACCGTCGGCGACGGCGGCGAAGAGCAACGCTCGGTGTGAGATGCCTTTGCATCCGGGCACTCGCAACCGGCCGCGCAGCGGTCGGCCACCCGTCACCGTGAACTCGGCCGGAGCAGTGCCCGGCACGGAACTCACGTCAGATCCTTCTGGCTCACGTGGTAGCCCGCCTCGGCGAGGGCACGGTCGAAGTCCTCGGCACCGCTCGTGGCCACGACGAGCACGAGCACACCTCCGTCTCCCTCGATGGAGTGGGCGATCTCGATGTCGACGATGTTCACGCCGAGCCGGCCGGCCATCGTGGTGACCTCGGCGAGGACCGCCGGACGGTCGGGCACGGGGATCCGCAACTCCACGAGCGGACCGGTGACGCGTGCGCCACTCGGCAGGTTGCGGCGCGCCTGGCGCCCGTGTTCGAGCGCGCCGAGGAGCGCGTCGCCGTCGCCGCGTTCGACCATCGCCCGGACGCCGTCGAGCGACGCCCGGTACGCGTCGAGTGCGTCGAGGATGGCGTCGCGGTTCGCGACGCAGATGTCGGGCCAGATGCCGGGATGGCCGGCCGCGATACGGGTCATGTCCCGGAACCCCCCTGCGGCCAGCCGCATGAGCAGCGCGTGGTCGTCGCCACCGGCCGCGGCCACGTTCATCAGCGTGGTGGCCGCGAGCTGGGGAACGTGACTCACCACCGCGACCAACGCGTCGTGCTGCTCGGGTGGGATCTCGACGACTTCGGCGCCGAGCCGGCCGATCACGTTGCGCACCGCGGTGTGGGCCGCGGCGTCGGTATCGGTGGTGGGGGTCAGCACCCAGGTGGCACCGGCGAAGAGATCGGCGTTGGCGCCGTCGAGCCCGTCCTGCTCCGAGCCCGACATCGGGTGGCCGCCGACGAACCGCGCGCATCGGTCCGGCCGGGCGGCCCGTACCGCCCCGATCACCGCGGCCTTCACCGACCCGACGTCGGTCACGGCCGGCGCGCCGGCATCGAGCGCCTCGATGACCAGGCCCGCCACTTTCCCGACCGGCACGGCCACGATCACGACATCGGCCCCGGCCACCGCCTCGGCGGGCGACGCGGCCACCCGTTCCACCGCACCGATGGCGAGCGCGCGGGCGGCGACCTCGGGGTCCGCGTCGAATCCGCGCACCGAGATACCGGCCTTGGTGAGGGCCAGGCCGATGGACCCGCCGATGAGGCCGGTACCGAGTATCGCAACGGTCACGGTCACTCCGGGAGGTCGTCGCGCAGGGTCGTCGCGCCCTCGAGGTACACGTGATGCAGCTCCGCCCGGGTGTGTTCGGTATAGAGGTGCATCAGGACGCGGATCGTGCGCGGCTTGCTCCCCACGATGTCGAGTTCACGGGCGCACAGCAGCGGGACGTCACCCAGACCGAGCGCGCGGGCCGCCGTCGCGGGGAACTGGGAGTGCAGGTCGTCGGTGGCGGTGAAGACGATGCTCACGAGGTCCTCGTGGTCGACGTCGTTGCGCTCGAGCATCGCCGCGACCAGCGCTTTGGTCTTCCCGTCGATCTCGTCGACCGTGTCGACGTCGCAGGTGGTGGCGCCGCGGAGGCCTCGGAGTTTCACGGCGGTCGAGGCTACCCGGTGCCTTCGCCGGGCCCGGCGTCGTTGCCGGTTGCGACGTCGTTGTCGGTTGCGACATCGACGTCAGCGGCATCCGGCTCGGGATCGGGCTCGTCGCCCGTGGCCGCGTAGAGCGCGCGCACCTCGGCGGGCGTGAGCAGGCGCCACTCCCCCGGCTTCAGGCTGCGGTCGGCGAGCTGACCGATCCGGGTCCGGACCAGGCGGCGGACCGGATGACCGACCGCGTCGCACATGCGGCGGATCTGCCGGTTCCGACCCTCGTGGATCACGATCGTGAGTGCGGAGGTGTCGCCCCGCTCCTGGGTGAGCTGCACCGCGGCCGGTGCGGTCCGGCCGTCCTCCAGCGCCACACCCTCCCGCAGGGTCCGCAGCGCGGCGCGGGTGGGCACACCGTCGACCTCGGCCAGGTACTCCTTCTCCGCCCCGTAGCGCGGGTGGGTGAGGCGGAGGGTCAGCGTGCCGTCGTTGGTGAGCAGCAGCAGGCCCTCGGTCTCCCAGTCGAGCCGGCCTACGGGGTACACCCGCGGTTCGTCGGGCACCAGCTCCACGACCGTCGGGCGACCCTGCGGGTCACTGGCGGTGGACATGACCCGCTCGGGCTTGTTGAGCAAGTAGTAGACGAGCCCGGCCTTGGTGGGCACGCGGACGCCGTCGACGTCGATGGTGTCGGCTTCGGCGTCGACCCGCCGGCCGAGGATGGCGACCTCGCCGTTGACCGTGACCCGCCCGGCCGCGATGAACTCCTCGCAGACACGCCGCGAACCGATGCCGGCCTGCGCGAGCACCTTCTGCAACCGGACACCGTCGTGTTCGGTGATCACTCCTCGATGACGCGAGGTTCGTCGCCCTCGGGTGCCGCCTCGGGGCTCGCGTCCTCGTTCGTTGCGTCGGTCGCGTCCTCGACGCGCAGGTGCAGTCCGCGTTCGAGCGCCTCGACGACGGACGGTTCGGGGACGAACTGGGCCAGCGGCGGCAGGTCCTGGAGCGAGTCGATGCCCATCTGCTCGAGGAAGCGCACGGTGGTGCCGTAGAGGATTGCCTGGCCGGGACCGGGATCGTGACCCAGCTCCATCACGTAGCCGCGCTGGATCAGCGTGGCGATGGTGGACTCGACGCTCACGCCGCGGATCGCCGCGAGCTGGGCCCGCGAGACCGGCTGTTTGTAGGCGATGATCGCGAGCGTCTCGAGCGCGGGACCCGACAGGCGGATCGACTGGCCCTCGAGCACGAAGCGTTCGATGTACGCACTCATCTCCGGGTGGGTCTGGAAGCGGTAGCCGCCGGCGACCCGGGCGATGGTGAAGCCCCGGCCCTCGCGTTCGTACTCCTCGTGCAACTCGTCGCAGAGCGCCTCGATCGCGTTGACCGGCGTCTCGGTGAGTTGGGCGAGCAGCTGCGGCTCGACGGGTTCGATCGCCGCCATGAGCACGGCTTCGATCGCCCGCTTCGTCTCGGTCATCACCATGTCGCTCATCGGTCTGCGATCCCCGGGTTCAACCGGATCAGTTGGCCGACACGGCGTCGGCGCTGGGGTCGAGGGCGCTGGGGTCGAGGGCGCTGGTGTCGAGGGTGTCGGTCACCGATTCCCAGTCCTCCATGGCCACGAGGTCGATCTCGGTCTCGCTGACCTCGAAGCGCCGCACCGACAGGTCGCCGAACGTCTCGAGCTGGGTGAGGTCGACGATGCCCTGCTTGTACAACTCGAGCACCGCGAGGAACCGCACGATCACCTCGATCCGATCCTCGATCCCGACGACGAGCGTCCGGAAGCTGACCGGCCGCGTGTGGTTGAGCGCAATGAGCACGGCCTCGGCCGCCTCGTGGACGCTGATGCGGATGGGGGCGACGTGAAAGAGGTCGACCTCGGGCGGCGGAGGAGGTGGGGTGAGCCCGCGGATCGCGGCGGCCAGCAACTGCTCGGGGGTGACCCGCTCGAGCGGATCGGGCGAGAGCGACCGGAACGGCTCCTCGGGACCCGCGCTGCGCGAGACCACCTTGGCCCCGCGGCGCAACATCGACTCGAGGACCCGGGCCGCATCCTTGAACGTCTTGCACTCGAGCAGTCGGGCGAGGAGCAGGTCGCGCTCCTCGAAGCGCATCAGCTCCTCGTCGAGCTCGGTCATCTCGGCGCCGGGCAGCAGCCGGCGGACCTTGAGCTCCACGAGCGTGGACGCGATGAGCAGGAACTCGGTGGCGACGTCGAGGTCGACCCGGTCGAGCTTCTCGATCTCGATCATGAAGCGGTCGATCACCTGGGCGATCGAGACATCCCAGATGTCCACCTCTTCCTTGAGGATGAGGTGGAGCAGGAGCTCGAAAGGCCCTTCGTAGACCGGAGTGCTCACTTCGTACGACATCTGACGGTCAGGCTAGCCAGCGCGCGGCGCGCGATTTGGGACCCGCCGAGACCCGGGATCCGCCCTGGTGACGGGCTTTCGCGGCAGAGTCGGCTGGATCGTTCCCTGGCCCCACCGCCACCCATGGCGACCGTTTGTCGCCTCAGCACGCCCCGGGCCAGCTCCGGCGACAAACGCCGAGGAGATGGGAGCGCGCCGCAACCCAGGTGGCACATCACTCGCACCGGAGCGGGCCGCTCAGGAGCGAAACCCGCGGAGCAAACAACCACCAGGAGAGCAAGCGAACGAGCCATGATGACGTGATGCGTCAGTTTTCCGGGATCAAACCGTCGGGCGAAATGCACCTGGGCAATTTCGTGGGGGCGGTCGGCCGCTGGGTGGCCCAGCAGGACGGCGGGATCTTCTGCGTGGTCGATCTCCACGCCATGACCCTCCCCTACGACCCAGCCCAGCTCACGTCCGAAACCCGCCGCCTCGCCGCGCTCCTGCTCGCCGCCGGACTCGATCCGGCCCGGTGCACGTTGTTCGTCCAGAGCCACGTGCCGGCCGTGACCGAACTCACGTGGATCCTCAACTGCGTGGCGACCGTCGGCGAGTTGCGGCGCATGACCCAGTTCAAGGAGAAGGGCGAGGGCCAGGAATCGGTGAGTGCCGGCCTGCTCGACTACCCGGTCCTGATGGCCGCCGACATCCTCCTGTACGACACCGACGAGGTTCCCGTCGGCGAGGACCAGGTCCAACACGTGGAACTCACCCGCGACGTGGCGATCCGGTTCAACCACCGCTTCGGCGACACGCTCGTGGTCCCGAAGGCGACGGTGCCGCCGGTGGGCGCTCGCATCAAGGACCTCCAGAACCCGGCCGCGAAGATGAGCAAGTCGGTCGAGTCACCCCAGGGCACGATCCTGGTGCTCGACGATCCGAAGGTGATCACGAAGAAGGTGAAGTCGGCCGTCACCGACTCGGACACCGCGGTGCGCTTCGACGTCGCGGCCAAGCCCGGCGTGTCGAACCTGCTCTCGTTGCTCTCGGTGGCGACCGGCCGCCCGGTGCCCGACCTCGAGGCCGAGTACGGCACCTCGGGCTACGGCACCTTCAAGGGCGCGGTCGCCGACGCCGTGATCGAGTTCCTCCGACCCACGCGCGAGCGGTACGAGGAGTTGGCGGCCGATCCCGCCGAACTGGCTCGCCAACTCGCGATCGGTGCGGCCCGCGCGGCCGAGATCGCCGAGGCGACGATGACGCGGGTCCGCGCCGCGACCGGTCTCGTCCCGCCCGGCTGAGCGCGCCGCGCCCGCGCCGTGGCCGGGTCCGATTTCTCGGCGGGTCAGTGATCCGCGGCGTCGAGGACCCGCAGGATCTCGGGCGGGATCGGCGAGGCCGCGAAGCGCTCCGGGTAGTGATGCAGTTCGGACCAGACCGCCGCTTCCTCCGGACCGCCGGCGGCGCGGATCTCCGCCGCGCCGGCCTCACCGTGCAGTTGGTAGCGCCCACAGCGGCCCCGCCAGCCGGGCCGGTCGTGCCACGCCTGGACCCGACTCGTTCCCAGACCGGCGGCCACCACGGTGGCGAACACGCGGCCGAAGACCCCCAGGTGCGCGTCGAACTTGCCCACGTCGTGGAGGAGCGCGGCCTGTACCCACACCGGGTCGGCGTGGGGCCCGAGTGCCGACTCGACCATCCGGGCGCTGTGCACCAGGTGGCGGCGATCGGTGTTGGACAGGCGCCGGAACAGCAGCAACTCGGCCGGTGAGACGACGGTCTCGACCCAGGCTTCATCCGCGTCCGTCGGGGGTCGGGTGGACAGCGACGTGAAGAACCGACGGACGTAGTGGCCGACTATCACGGTTTGCTCACCACCCGGCTCACGTGACGATGAAGTCGACCAGGCGGTTGATCAACGGGTCGATGACCTTCTCGCCGAGCCCGGTCCAGAACACCAGGGCGAACAGGATCAGGATTCCATACTGGCGGAACCGGTACCACCCGGGCCGCCACGACGCGGGCATGAACTGCTCGAAGATCGCGGAACCGTCGAGCGGTGGGATCGGCAGCAGGTTGAACACGCCGAGTCCGAGGTTGACGATCGCGAACAGGAACAGGATCCGGAACCCGAGCGGGTAGTCGATGAGCTGCCCCGATGCGGGATGGGTCAGCCCCTGGAACACGAAGTGCGCGGCGAGCGCGGCGACCGACATGAGGAACAGGTTGGTGGCCGGGCCGGCGAGACTCACCCAGAGGTAGTCCCGTTTCGGGTTGTGCAACCGGCCGGGATTGACCGGCACCGGCTTCGCGTAGCCGAGGATTGCCACGCCCGAGAGCGCCCCGAGGGCGGGAAGGATGATCGAACCGAACGGGTCGATGTGCGGGATCGGGTTGAGCGTGAGCCGCCCGGCCCGCTTCGCGGTGTCGTCACCCAGCCAGAGCGCCACCACGCCGTGGCTGATCTCGTGGAGGATGACCGCGACGATCAGCCCGCCGAACAGGATGAACGTGTCGGCATCGAGATGCACCGATCAGTGCTGCTTGGACGCGCAGGTAATGCAGTAACGGGCCGCGGGCACGGCCTCGAGGCGGTCGGGGGCGATCGTGGCGCCGCAGTCCTCACAGGTGCCGTAGGTGCCGGCATCCAGCTTGGCCAACGCGTCGTTCACGTCGTTCAGGTTCTCGAGGAGCGACCCGGCCAGGGCGTCGACCTCGCCGCGCTCGGCGGTGACCTGCCCGGAGTCGGCGAAACCCTCGTCGAACTCGAGTTCGCTGGTGCCGGGCGCCCGGCCCATGTGCCCCAACTGGGTGAGCAGGTGATCGCGCTCGGCGAGGAGCTCGACGCGTTGGGAAGAGAACTCGGTCATCGACATAGCCGAACAGCCTACCGGGGCCCTCCCCCGATCTTGGCCCGAGGGTGGGCCAACTCGTAGACGGCCCGCAGACGTTCCGGGGAGACCTTCGTGTACACCTGCGTCGTCGAGAGGCTGGCATGGCCCAGCAATTCCTGGACGACCCGGATGTCGGCCCCGTGTTCGAGCATGTGGGTGGCGCACGAGTGGCGCAGCACGTGGGGCGACAACTTGCCCGGCTCGATCCCGACCCGCCCCCCTGCCGCGGTCACGATCTTCCAGCAACTCTGGCGGCTCAGCCGGCCACCGCGCGCGTTCAGGAGCAGCGGGTCCCCGGCAACCTGGCGGGTGGCCGGCCGTTCCAACGTGGAGCGGCCCCCCATGAGGTACTCGGTGATCGCGCGGCGGGCCGACCGGCCGACGGGCACCACCCGTTCCTTCGATCCCTTGCCGAGGACGCGGATCAGCCCGTCTTCGAGATCGAGGTCCTCCCGGTCGAGCCCCACCAGTTCACTGATCCGCACGCCCGTCGCGTAGAGCGTCTCGAGGATGGCTCGATCCCGGAGGGCGCGGGGCTCGTCCCCTTCCACCGCGGCGAGCAGCGCGTCGACCTCCGGTTCGGTGAGCGCCTTCGGCAGCCCCTGGGGCACGCGGGGCGCACCGACGTCCTCGCTGGGGTCGAGATCGACGAAGCCCTCGTCCACGCAGAACCGGTGGAACGACCGCACCGCGACCAGCGCCCGCGCGATCGACGAGGGTGCGAACCGCGGAGTGCCGTCGTCGGTGCGGGCGCGTTTGAGTTGCTCCACGTACGCGCTCACCGTGCCTTCACCCACCGCGTGCGCGTCGGTGACGCCGGCGCGGCGGAGGTACTGCTCGTACCGACGCAGGTCGCGGCGGTACGCGGCGAGCGAGTTCGCGGCCAGTCCCCGTTCGACGGTCAGCCAGGTCTCGTGTTCCAGCAGGAGCCGCGAGAGCGGGTCCCCGCCGCCGGTCACCGCAGCGGTCAGACCGTGGTCGGCGCGTCGAGGAGCGGCGAGCCGTCGGTGGCGAGCGGCAGCCGGGGTGCGCGGCCCTCGGCGCGTTCCTTCGCCGCGAGCACGAAGCCCGAGAACAACGGATGGGGTCGGTCGGGCCGGCTCTTGAACTCCGGGTGGGCCTGGGTCGCCACGTAGTACGGGTGGACCGCGCGCGGCAGTTCGATGAACTCGACCAGCCGGTCGTCCGGCGACGTCCCCGACATCACCAGGCCGCCCTCGACGAGGCGGCGCCGGTACTGGTTGCTCATCTCGTAGCGGTGCCGGTGGCGCTCGTAGACCACTTCCTGGCCGTAGAGCTCACGCACGATCGTGCCCGGTGCGAGCTTGGCGGGATACGCGCCGAGGCGCATCGTTCCGCCCATCTCGACCACCTCACGCTGGTCGTCCATGAGGTCGATCACCTTGTGCGGGCTCTGGGTGTCGAACTCGGCGGAGTTCGCACCCGCGAGTCCGCACGCATCCCGCGCGAACTCGATGGTGGCGCAGTGCAGGCCCAGGCACAGTCCGAGGAACGGGATCTGCTGCAACCGCGCGAAGCCGGCCGCCGCGACCTTGCCCTCGATCCCCCGGAACCCGAACCCACCGGGGATCACGATGCCGTCGAGTTCGCGCAGCCGACCCTCGGCGAGCAGGCCCTCGGTGTCGTCCGACGCGATCCAGTCGATCTGCACCCGGGCACCACACGCATAGCCACCGTGACGCAGGGCCTCGGCGACCGACAGGTAGGCGTCAGGCAGGGTCACGTACTTGCCGACCACACCGATGCGCACGTCGAAGTCGGCGGCGCGGACCCGGTCGACGAGTGCCTGCCACTCGCTCAGGTCCGGCTCCGCGCGGTCGAGGCGCAGCACCTCGCACACGTAGTCGTCCAGACCCTCGTCGTGGAGGACGAGGGGGATCTCGTAGAGCGTGTCGGCGTCGATGGCGGAGACGATGCCCCGCTCGGGCACGTCGCAGAGCTGGCTGATCTTCTCCTTGAGCCGCGTGGGGATGGGCCGGTCCGAGCGGCACACGATGGTGTCCGGCTGGATGCCCCGGCTGCGCAGCTCGGTCACCGAGTGCTGGGTGGGCTTGGTCTTCTGCTCACCCGACGGGCCGATGAACGGCACGAGCGTCACGTGCACGTAGAACACGTTGTCCCGGCCGACGTCCTTGCGGAACTGCCGGATGGCCTCGAGGAAGGGCAGGATCTCGATGTCGCCGACGGTGCCGCCGACCTCGGTGATCACGACGTCGACGTCCTCGGTGGCCAACGAGAGGATCCGGTCCTTGATCTCGTTGGTGATGTGCGGGATCACCTGCACGGTGTCGCCGAGGTACGCACCGTGGCGTTCCTTGGCCAGTACGGCCTGGTAGATCGAGCCGGTCGTGGCGTTCGACTTCCGATTCAGCGGAACGTCGACGAAGCGTTCGTAGTGACCGAGGTCGAGATCGGTTTCGCCGCCGTCGTCGGTCACGAAGACCTCGCCGTGCTGGAACGGGTTCATCGTTCCCGGGTCGACGTTGATGTAGGGGTCGAGCTTCTGCATCGTGACCCGCAGGCCCCGAGCCTTGAGGAGCCGCCCGAGCGACGAGGCCGTGAGGCCTTTGCCGAGACTGGATGCGACCCCACCCGTCACGAAGATGTGCTTCGCCAAACCAAAAACCTCCGCCGTGGTCCCGGTGCACATGCGCAGCAGCGTCACGCGCTCTCGGGAGATCGACCGTACCAGGTCACCCCCACCGCGTCGGTGATCCAGCCGCGACACCCCGGGCCAGTACCGTCCTCATACGTGGCGACCATGAAACGGCAGACTCGCGACGTCATCGCCGTGGGAGTCATCGCCCTCCTGGTCCGGATCCCGGCGTTCTTCGCACCCCAGCCACTCGGTTTCGACGACGGCCAGTTCGCGATGTCGGTCATCGCAATGCGCCACGGTGGGCTGCCGTTCAAGCAGGTGTTCTCGTCGCAGGGGCCGCTGTTCCTCCCGATCGCGTGGCTCGGCGACCTGCTCACGTTCCGACGCCTCGACTCACCGCGCGCCGCGTCGGTCCTGGCCGGCGTGGTCCTCGCGATCCTCGTGCTGCTCATCGGACGGCGCCTGACCACCGCGGGCGCGGCGCTCATGGCCGCGGTGTTCGTGGCGTTGAGCGGGTCGGTGCTCTGGACCACGGGGCCGCTCACCTCCGACGGCATCGGAGAGGCCCTCACCGCCGGCACCGTGCTCGCGGCGCTCGTCTACTGGCGCCGGCCCACCTGGCGACGGGCGATCGTCGTCGGCCTGCTCGCCGGACTCGCGCTCGCGGTCAAGAGCCTGCTCGTCATCCCGGGTCTCGCCGCGGCCGGTCTGTGGATGCTGCTGCGCCGCCGGGTACGCGACCTGCTCCTGGTGCCCGTGGTCGCAGTCGTCACCGTGCTCGTCGTGTCCCTGCCGTGGGGCTTGTCCCGGGTCTACGACCAGTACGTCCGCTACCACACCGATGCCGTCGCCGACCGGCCCATCGGCGCCAACTTCTCCAAACTGGCCCGCACCCTGTTCGAGCGGGACGCGCCCCTGCTCGTGGCGGCCGTCGTCGCACTCCTCGCCACGGTCGCCTACCTCATGGCCCGTCGCCGCGGCGCGGACGCAGCCAAGGCGGGCGCGGACGACCCCGATGACGCCACGGACCTGGCCCCGTGGTTCCCGATGCTCGTGTGGTTCGTCGCGATCGTGGTCGTGGTCCTCACGGAGTCGCCGATGTGGCGCAACCACGTGGCCCACGTCGTCGTGCCGCTCGCGTTGCTCGTCGGCATCGCGCTGCGGGCGAGCCGGATCCGGGCCCTCGCGGTCGTGCTCGCTGTGCTCATCGCACCGTGGTCGATCGTCCACCTCGGTGAACTCATCCGTCCCCATGGCCCGACCGGTCTCACCGCGACCCTCGAGCACCGGCTCCAACGGCTCCCCGCCGGCGCGCTGGCCATCAGCGACACCCCGGGCCTGGTGTGGCGGGCGGGCCGCCGGGTGCCGGACAAGTTCGTCGACGTCTCGATCCTGCGCATCACGTCACCCACGAAGACGCTGCAGCTCACCGGCGACGACATCGTGAATACCGCGGCCCGACCCGACGTCTGTGCGGTGGTCCGATGGTCGGGTGACCGCTTCACGAAGTTCCCGAACCTCGCCGAGCGGCTGGCCGCCGTCGGGTACCGGGCGGTCATCTCGAATGCGCCCGGCCCCAAGGTCCTCTGGGTGAAGCAGGACTGTCACCCGCGCTAGCGATCGGTCGGTTTCCGTCCCAGCTGGTCGAGCCGGCGCAGGACCGGCACCGCGTCGATCACCCGGCTGAACGACACGAACTCCGACACGAGGTTCAGCGCGATGAGGACGAGGAAGATCACGTTGCGTGCCGTGCGCGAGCACTCGAGGACGACCACCAGTCCCAGCACGCCGCCGAGGACGTTGGCGCCGGTGTCGCCGAGCATCATCCGTTCCTGCAGGTCCTCGGGCAGTACGCCGACCGCGGCGCCCATCAACGGCGCGACTGCCACTCCGACCGGCCCGGCGCCGGCCACGATCGCGAGCGGGACGTAGGCGAGCAGCGAGCACTTGATGACCCGCCCCGGCCGGCGGTCGAGGAGGTTGGCGAGGTTGGCGGCGAGCGCGATCAGCACCGCGTCCGCGAACAGGCGCTGCCAGGTGACGAACCCCGGTGCGGCGGCGAGGACCAGCGCGATCGCGGCGCCGCCGAGCAACTTCACCATTCCGCTCGTGAGTCGGCCGTGAGCGAGCGCGACGAGGTGGCCCTTGAACCCCCGGTCCTCGCCGCCGAGCGCGTCGTCGACGAAGCCCAGCAGCCCGAACCCGAACGCGGCGAACAGCACCAATGGCCGCGCCTCGTTCAGGCCCGGCGCGTCGCCGAGCCCGATCGCGCCGAGTCCCGACCGACCGGCCTCCACCACGAGGACCGCCATCACCAGGATCAGCACGGACGCGGTGAAGACCGTCCGGCCCCGAAAGTTCTCCCGGGCCAGGGCCGGCGAGCGCCACATCTCGTGACCGGTGCGCATGAGGAACCGGACCGCGAGAAACCCGACGACCCAGGCGAGAAGGACAGCCACCGGGTCAGTCTGCCCGGCGGGCGATGCCGGGCCGCGGAGTCGAGGGGCGGATCAGGTCGCTATTTCGCGACGGGCACGGTCGGCAGCTTCGCCGGAACCTGGTGATCACGACTGATGCCGTAGTTGCCCACGGTGCCCAACCCGAGTTCGGAGAGTGCGAGCGTGGCGCCGACGCGCCCCTCGACCAGCTCGAGATCGTCGATGGTGCTGATCCGGTCGCGCAGGGCGTCGGCGTTGGCGATGGCGTCGATCCACGCGGCGCGGTCGGGCCCCTGGTCATTCGCGACGAAGACCTCGCCCACCGCGACCGGAACGCTCGCGTCGAGGGCGCCGGTCGCGATCGACGGCACGAGGTCGTTCGGCACCGGATGGCCGGGCCCGCCGATCTCGAGCACGCGCGTGGAGGGACCGGTGAAATCGGCGGCGGTCGGTGCATTGGTCCCGGCGGTACCCGAGAGGGTGATGAACTTCGCATCGACGAGTTTGGTGAGCAGGTCGTCGGTCGGCGGGGCCGTCGAACCGAGGCGCTGACCGAGTAGCCGGGCCGCCGCCACACGCAATGCGGGCTTGGAGCGGTTCGTGAGCCCGGTGGCCAGCCGCAGCGCCTGCACCGAATCCGCGGTGTCGAGCGTCCAAAGGGGCTCGAGCCACACCACGCCGGGAACGGTGCCGCCACCCTGGCGCAGGAGCGCGACCTGGGCATCGACGGTCTCGGCGTTGGTCCCCCGCTCGGCGACGACATTGCCGCGTACGCCGACCAGCGAGCGGGCCACCGTGAAGTTCTGGGTGGCCTCCACGTAGGCGTTGAGTCGATCGTTGTCGCCCTGGAGTCGGTCGTTCTCGTCGCGCTGCCGATCGACTCGACCCTGCACGCTGTCGATGCGCTTCTGGAGATTGTCGATCACGCCGCGGCCCACGAACGACGCGCCCATCACCGTACCGATCGCGAGCGCGAGGAACACGGCGAGGATCGAGACGACGTGGTAGCGGAAGTTGATCATCAGGCCTCAGTGGGTGAGCGAATACCAGAGGTCGTCGAGTGTGAGGCGGATGCCGTCGACGTAGGTATGCAGGGGTTGGGCGACGAGACCGATGACCACGATGGTGAAGAGCGCAGCGAAGATGAGCACGACGATGTCGCGGCGACGCACCCGGCCTTCGTAGAGGCGGTGCACCCCCTTCGCGTCGACGAGGACCGGACCGAGCCGCAGGCGGGTGAGAAATGTGGACGCCATGCCCTTGCGGCCCTTGTCGAGCATCTCGACCATGGTCGAGTGGGTGCCGACCGCGACGATCAGCGACGCACCGGCCTCGTAGGCGAGCAGCATCGCGACGTCTTCACTCATGCCTTCGGCCACGAACTCCTGGTAGTCGGTGCCGGCGACGAGGCCGAGGGCTTCGAGGTTCTCCCGGCCCGGCGCGCGGCCATCGGGGTGCACGTGGTGGAGTAACTCGGCACCGCAATGCACGGCTTTCGGCGTGAGCGAGTCGAAGTCGCCGATGACGATGTCGGGCCGGAACCCGAGATCGAGCAACGCGTCGGCACCACCGTCGACACCGATCATCACCGGTTCGTACTCGTGGAGGTATGCCTTCAGCGCCGCGAGGTCGTTGAGGTAGTCGTGCCCGCGCACCACCACCATCGCGTGTCGGCCCTGGAACTTGGTGTGGAGGTTCGGGAGCACCAGCGGTTCGAAGGTGATCTTCGCTTCCTGCTGGATGTACTTCAGCGTGTTCTCGGCGAACCGCTCCAACTCGTCACCGATGTTGGCGCGCGCGGCCTCCATGGCGGCGAGCACCATCTCGCGCGTGCGCACGGTGCCCTGGGCCACGACCCCGCCGTCGCGCCGGAGCACGCCGGCCTCGAGGGTGACGACCTGACCCTCGACCAGCGCCGCGAACAACGCCTCGCCGCAATCGTCGACCAGTGGAATCCCGGCTTCGACGAGCCGGATCGGACCGCCGTTCGGGTACCGGCCGGTGACCGAGACCGCGGCGTTGACCACCGCACCGACCCGCGCCGCGATGAGGCCCTCGGCGGCGACGCGGTCGATGTCGGCGTGGTCGATCACCGCGATCTCACCCGGCTGCATCCGCTTGGTGAGGTCCTTGGTCCGGCGGTCGACGCGTACGACGGCGGTGATCGGCGCCGTGGGCGTCTCGATCACTGCGGTCTCGTGCCGTCTCACTGCACGCTCACCGGACGCCGGACCGGGTGAGCAGTTCCACGGCGTGACGGCGCGCGTGGTCGGAGGCCTCGACCCCGGCCAACATGCGAGACAGTTCCGTCACCCGATCCTCCCCGTCCACGACATCGGCGTGGGCGACCGTGCGCCCTTCGGTCTCCCCCTTGCGCACCACGACCTGCGCCGTTGCGCACGCTGCGACCTGGGCCAAGTGGGTCACGCAGAGTACCTGGGCAGTCCCGGAGAGTTCGGCCAGGGCACGGCCCACCGCCGCCCCCGCCTCGCCGCCGACCCCGGCGTCGACCTCGTCGAACACCAGCGCCCGGCCCCCCGGCACCGCGCCCGCCACCTGGGCCGCCACCCGCACCGCCAGCAGGGCCCGGGACCGCTCTCCACCCGATGCGACCCGTGCCAACGGCCCCGCCGGCTCACCCGGATTGGCGGCCAGCATCATCACGACCTCGTCCGCACCGTCGTCCACCGCCGGGCCGGCCGCCACCGTCACGGTGATCGCCGCCCCCGGCATCGCCAACTCCCGCAGCTGCTCGGTGACTGCCGCCGCGAATGGTCCCGCGGCCCGGGTCCGGACCGCCCGCAGCACCGCCGCGGCCTCATCCACCCGGGTGGTCGCAGCCAGGCGCGCCTGCTCCAACTCCTCCACGTGGACGTCGTGACTGCGCAGTGTCTCGAGCCGCACCCCGGCCGAGTCGCGGAACGCGATCACCTCGGCCAGGTCGGCGCCGTACTTCCGGCCGAGTTCCCGCAGCAGTTGGCGACGAGCCCGCACCGCGTCGAGCCGGACCGGATCGTCGACGATCCCCTCCTCCTGCTCCCGCAGGTCGTGGGTCATCTCGCTCGCGTCCACCTGCAGGGCCCGTAGCCGGACGTCGACCTCGGCCAGGACCGGGTGCCCGGCAACCGCGGCCACAGCGTTCGCGATGCCGTCGGCGACGCCGGAGTCGACCGCGTGTCGGGCCGCCGCGAGAGCCTCCCGGATCCCGGTGGCATCGGCGAGACGTTGCTCCTCGGCGTCCAGTTCGAGGTCCTCGTCGGGATCGTCGAGTCCGGCGGCCGCGAGTTCGGCCACCTGGAACTCGAGCAGCGAGATCTCCCGCGCCCGCATGCGCGTGTCGCCACCGAGTCCGGCCATCTCGTCCATCACGTCGGCGAGTGCGGCTCGCGCCCCGCGGTACTCGGCGAGAGCCGCGGTGGCCGGCTCACCCGCGAACGCGTCGAGGATCCGACGCTGAGCCGCGGGTTCGAGCAGGGCCTGGTGCGCGTGCTGCGCGTGGAGGTCGAGCAATGCAACCGCGAGGCTCGCCAGTTCCGACGCGGTGGCGAGGCGACCGTCGACGTACGCGCGGCTGCGGCCACTGGCGGGCACCACCCGGGCCAACACCAACTCGTTGCCGTCGGGATCCTCGAACCGGCCCTCGACGCGGGCTTCGGCGGCGCCGTCACGCACCACGGCGGCGTCGGCCCGTTCGCCCGCCAACAGCGCGATCGCACCGGTGATGAGCGTCTTGCCCGCGCCGGTCTCGCCGGTGATGGCGGTGAGCCCCGGCCCGACGAGCAGGTGCACCTCCTCGATGATCCCGAAGTCGGTGATCCGGAGTTCGAGGAGCATCAGCGGTCGGCCAGCCCGAACTTGGCCTTGAGGATCTGGTGGAAGTCACGCGGCGCGAAGGTGATCAGCCGCGCCCGGTCGGGCGCACAGGTGCAGGCAACCACCGCGCCGGGTTCCACCTCGCCCAGTTCACGTCCGTCGATGGTGAGCACTGCGGGACGGTCGGTGACCCGGAGGTCCAACTCCTCGTCGTCGTCGAGCACGAGCGTCCGGTCGAACAGCATGTGTGGGGACACCGGCGTCATCAGGAAGCAGGCCAGGCGGGGCGACACGATCGGACCGCCGGCCGAGAACGAGTAGGCCGTGGAACCGGTCGGCGTCGCGACGATCACACCGTCGGCCGCGTAACTCGTGAACGGTGCGCCGTTGATCACCACCTCGAACCGGACCAGCCGACCGGGATCGGGTTTCTCCAACACCGCTTCGTTCACCGCGATCCAGCGGCCCGCGGCCGGTCCGGCCGACTGCACCTCGACCGACAACATCGTGCGCTCACTCACCGAGTAGTCGCCGGCATGCAGGCGACCGAGCGCGAGATCGAGACCGTCGGGTTCGATCTCGGTGAGGTAACCCATCTGCCCGCAGTTCACGCCGAGCACCGGGAGTCCCCGGGCGGCGACGAGCGAGACCGTGCGCAACATCGTGCCGTCGCCGCCGAAGGAGAGGACCGCGTCGAGCGGTTCGGTGAACGGGTCGACCGGCATCGTGTGGGTGGGTCCGGTCTCGACCACCGTGGTCGTGATGTCGTGCTCCGCACACCAGGCAACGGTGTGGACCGCGAGTTCGTGGGCCTCGGGCCGCTCCGGATGGGCGACCACGCCGAGTCGGCGCACCGGGGTCACCGGACCGACTCCGCCGCCGCGGCTGCGTCGAGCCGCGCCGCGTTCACCCGATCGCCCGACTTGGCGACGTCGGCGAGGAACTCGACGTTGCCGTCGGCACCGTGGAGCGGCGAGCGGATGACGTCGCGGACGACGAGGCCCGCGGCCACCGCGAGTCCGTCGATCACTTCATCGAGCACGGCCCGGTGGACGGCCGGATCCCGGACCACGCCCCCACTCCCGAGCCGGGCTCGCCCGGCCTCGAACTGCGGCTTCACCAGGAGCACCATGCGGGTCGGCGTGACCGTCAGGCGGGCGAGCGCGGGTGCGACCGTGACCAGCGAGATGAACGAGAGGTCGGCGACCGCCATGGCCGCGGGGCCGCCCGCCAGTTCGTCGAGGAGTCGGAGGTTCGTGCGTTCGACGACGTCGACGCGCGGGTCGTTCCGCAGCGACCACGCCAGCTGGCCGTGGCCGACGTCGAGCGCGACCACACGGTCCGCGCCGCGCTGGAGGAGGCAGTCGGTGAATCCACCGGTGGACGCGCCGGCGTCGAGGACCCGGAGGCCACGCACGTCGATCGACCAGTACTCCAGGGCGGCGTCGAGTTTCTCGCCGCCCCGGGACACGAAGCGGGCTGCGGCGCCGGCCACCACCACGGGTTCGTCCGGGCCGACCTGACGCGCGGGCGTCGTGGCGGGCGCTCCGCTCACCGTGACTCGCCCGGCATCGATGACCTCGACCGCTCGGGCCCGGCTCGGAACCAGCCCGCGCCGGACGAGCTCAGCGTCAAGCCGTCGGCGCAACGGCGCGTCAGGACGCCCGCGCCGCGCGGGTCGTCGTCGCGGTGGTCTTCGCCGCGGTCTTCTTGGCGGTGGTCTTCTTCGCGGGCTTCTTGACCGCGGCTTTCTTGGCGGTGGTCTTCTTCGCGGTCGGCTTCGCGGACGCGGACTTGCTCACGATGCGCGCCTCGAGCCGCGCGAGGTCGTCCTTGGTCGCGATGCCGAGCGTCTTGACCTGGCGGCCGATCTCCTGGCGGATGAGGTCCATCATCGTGTCGGTCCGGCGGCGACTCTCGTCCACCAGATCGTCGACGAAGCCCTGGACCTGCTCCTGGGCCAACTGACCCTGCGACACCAGTTCCTTGGCGCGAGCGCGCGCCTGGGTGCGGGTGATGGCGACGAACTCGACGCCGGCATTCAGATACTTGGCCCAGTCGGGGGTCTGCGGCATGCCTGTGCTCCTGAAAAAGGGTCCCTCACGGTAGCGCCCCGCCGTCAGTCCCGGCGGTATCTGGCCAGCTCGGACACCAGTTCGGCGAGGTCGTCGGCCACCCAACCGGGGGCCGGATCGGTGGGCACGGGCTCGGTGGGATCGTGCCCGCCGATGCCCGAGAGCACCATCGCGAACGGCCAACCGAGGCGGGCCGCGAGCGCACCGTCGGTCGAGGGCCGGTCCCCCACCATCACGCCGTTCGATCCGAGCCGCGCCCGTACCAACGTGACGGTTGCCTCGTGGGGCTTGCCCGCCACCTCCGGACTGCGACCCGACGCGGTCGCAACCGCCGCCACGAGCGCACCCGCGCCGGGCAACACGCGGTGGGTCCCCGGATACGTGGCGTCGAGGTTGGTGGCGACGAAGCGGGCGCCGTTGCGGACGGCGGCCGCGGCCCGGTCCAGCCGCGCGAAGTCGAAATTCCGGTGGAAACCGACCACCACCGCATCGAACGGTCCGGTCGCCGCACCGTCGGTCCCGGCGTCGACACACTCGTAACCGGCGCCGGTGAGGGCCTCGACCACACCCGGCCCGGCGCAGGTGAGCACCCGCGCCCCCGGTGGCAGGTCGGCGGCGAGGAGCGCGGCCGCCGCCTGCGCGCTCGAGAGCACGTCGGCGACGTCGGCGGGCACACCGATGGCCCCGAGTCGGTCGATCACGTCCTGCACCCGGTGGCTGCTGTTGTTGGTCAGGAACGCGACCCGCCGGCCGGCCGTCCGCAACCTCGCGATCGCATCGGCCGAACCCGGAATCGGCGCGTCGCCGCGCCACAGCACGCCGTCGAGGTCGCACACGATCACGGCCGCATCGGGCTGGTCTGGCATCCGGCGGTCTCCTCCCGATCCGATCCGGTCCGGTACTCGGTCAGCCCGGAACTGCGTGCCACAATCCCCCGACCGACCCCCGGAGGCCCACGCCCGTGCCCGAGTTCCGCCCGTTCCGCGGCATCCGTTACCGCACCGACGACCTCGATGCGGTGACCGCGCCACCCTACGACGTGATCGATCCGGCGGAGCGTGACGCCCTCGCGGCGCGCTCGCACCACAACTCGGTGCGCCTCATCCTTCCGGGCGACGGAGACGGGTACGAACAGGCGGCAGCCATGCTGCGCGACTGGGACCAGGAAGGGGTGCTCGCGCGCGACGAGCAGCCGGCGTTCTACTCGTACCGCATGACCTTCACCGACGATCGCGGCGCGCCGCGTCAGAGCGTCGGCGTGCTCGGTGGGCTCGTGATGCCGCGCGCGTCGGGCGAGGGCGACGTCCTCCCCCACGAGCGCACGATGCCGAAGGCGAAGAGCGACCGACTCGCCCTCCTCCGGGCCACCCGCGTCAACCTCGATCCCATCTGGGGCCTCACGCCGGTGACCGGGCTCGCGGCGATCGCAGCCCGCGCGATCCCGTTGGCCTCGACCGTCGACGACGACGGTGTGCGCCACGAACTCGGTTCGATCACCGATCCGGCAGACATCGAACTCGTGCGCACGATCGTCGCCGACGAACCGGTGGTGCTGGCCGACGGCCACCACCGCTTCGAGACCGCGATCGCCTACCGCGAGGAACGGCGGGCGGCCGGGATCACCGAGGCCGGGGACGACGCCGTCATGTGCCTCGTCGTCGAGTTGGCCGAGGAGCACCTCTGGGTCCAGCCGATCCACCGGGTGCTCCGCAACGTCGCGTCGTCCACCGGCCTGCGCCTGGCGCTCGCCCGGAAGTTCCGCATCGTCGACGCTGCGCCCAACACGCCCGAGGCGCTCGCGACACTCGTCGCGACGATCCGGGACCAGGGTGGGGTCGGCCTCGTCGACTCCGAAGGCCTCGCCCGGCTCGTCGCCGACGCCGATGACCTCGCCCGCGTGCGGGCCGACCTCGAGCCGGTGCTCGCCGAGGTGCCGTCGGCCTGGTTCGACGCGGTGGCCGAGGATGCGCTCGGTGACGCCGAGATCACCTACCGCCACGACGCGACCGCGATCGCCGCGATGGTCGCCGCCGGGGAGGCCGACGCCGCGATCCTGCTCGCGCCGGTCACGGTCGAGCAGATCCGCGCCGCGGCCAAAGCGCGGGTGCGGATGCCGCAGAAGACGACGTTCTTCGCGCCGAAGCCCCGGACCGGGCTCGTCTTCCGCAGCCTCGACGAGGACTAGATTGCGCGCCGGCGCCGGGCTTCGGCCCGGTGGGTGGCTCGACCGCTACCATGCGCCCAGGCAGTTGGGACGAATGGGGTGGATTCACATGCGCAAGATCTTCGCGGTCATCGCCGTGTTGCTCGGGGTCTCGGTATTGCTCCCGACGCTCGCTGAGGCGACGGTCACGCCAAAAACTGCGCTCATGTACGGGGACTCGTTGACCTATGAGTCACGCGCGCAAATCGTGACGCGCTTGCAGTTGAAGAAGGGGTGGCATGGATACGTGCATTCCTTCGGGGGGACAGCATTGTGCGATTGGCTCCCGTGGATCGCCGGCGACCTCGCTACCTACCACCCGTCGATCGTGGGCCTCGAGACCGCTGCGAACATCGGGACCCGTCCGTGTTCGACAGAGGTTCCCGGTTCGGATGCCTATTACGCCGACTACCTCGTCGCGCTCAACTCGTTCTTCTCCCAGGTGACTGCTTCCGGAGCCAGGGTCGTGTATTTCACGCCGCCTCCCTTCACCGACCCGTTGCGGACCACGATCACGACGAGGATCACCGCGATGGTCAAGACGCTAGCGTTCCAATATCACGGAGTGAGCATCGCCGGTTCGGTGCATACCTCGCTCTCCAACGCGGGCAAGTACACGGAAACGAAACCCTGCCTGCTGACCGAAACTGCGGCGATGGGTTGCACGGCCGGACGCATAGCTATCCGGGCTGTGGCAGGACTGCCAGACGCCGGTCTCCACTTGTGCCCGACCGGGATCGCGTCTGCACCATCGGGGGTATGTCCGGTCTACAGCTCCGGGGAGTTCCGCTTCGGACGAGCCGTTGCGAACTCGCTGGCCGCGCCACCGAAACCGTATCTGCCCTAGGCCTGTCCCGCGCCGCGCCGACGGAACCGCGCGGCACCGATCCGCCCCACGCTGACGAGTGCGCGCACCGCGCCCGCGGGTCGCACCTGGGAGCCGGGCACGTCACGCCAGGAGTGCAGCGGCACTTCGAGCAGCCCGGACACCGGGACCGGCGCCACGGTGTCGGATCCCGTCAGCAGCCGGTCGAGCAACTCGACGTCGAACGCCCAGCCCGACTCGAACGGACGGGCCGTGGCCGCCACCAGCGCGGGCCCGCACCGGAACACCTTGGCCCCGCACTGGGTGTCGTACACGGTGATACCGAGCGCGACCGACGCGGCCGACGCGAACACGCGGCCCACGTAGTGGCGCACGGCGCGTCGTTCGATCGCGGTGCCGAGCAGTGCGACCCGCGATCCCATCACACAGGTGAGTTCGGGCGACGCGGCGAGCACGGCAACCAGGCGCAGCAACTCATCCGGTGGCGTCGCGAGATCGGCGTCGTAATACCCGACGAGATCCGCACCACCGGCAATGGCCTCCACCATTCCCCGGCGGACCGCCTCAGCCTTTCCGGAGTTCTCCGGGAGCGTCAGCACCGAGATGTGGTCCTCGGCCGCCGCCAGGTCCGCGAGCACCGCGGCGGTGGTGTCGTCGGACCCGTCGTCGACGAAGAGCAGCCGGACCGACGACCGCGCCGCGAGGTCCAGGAAGGCGGACCGATCGAGCCGCGCGACCTCGTTGTAACACGGGATCACGATGCACACGTCGGCCGCGACGGGCGCGGGCTGCTCGCTCGGATCCACCCGCAGAGTATGGCCGAGGCCATCGCACGCCCCGGGGCCCGGGCTACGGGTGGACCGAGCGGGCCGGTGCGCCATGACACAATCCCCCCGCCGTGAAGGACCATCGACCGTGACCGAGACCCGATCCGCGGCCGCGCTCGCGCCGATGACGGCCCCGGCGGAGTCCGACCCCGGATGGGGTCCGGCCGAATGGTTCATGATCGGCGTGGTGCTCGCACCGTTCGTCGTCGGATTCTTCGCGGTGGTGTTCGGTGTCGGATCGGGCTTCCATGCACTGGCGGACAACGCGATCAACGAACTGCGCGTCCGCGACATCGGGCACTACTCGGTGCTCATCGGTCCGTTCTCACGCAACAGCTGGAGCCACCCCGGCCCCGCCATGTATTACGCGCTGGCGCTTCCGTACCGATTGCTCGGCCGAGATTCCTCCGCGATGCTCGCAGGCGCACTGATGATCAACGGGGCCACCAGTGTCGGCGCCGTGGTGGTGGCGCGCCGGGTCGGCGGCCGCGCCGCGATGGCCGTGTTCGCGTTCTCGATCTCGATCGTCGTCGCGAACCTCGGGGCCGAACTCGTCCGCAATCCTTGGAACCCCTACCTCACCGTCCTCCCGTTCGCGCTGATGTTCGCCGCGGCGTGGGGGCTGGCGATCGGCCGCACGTGGTACCTACCGCTCGTCGCATTCGTCGCCACGTTCGAAGTGCAGACCCACATCGGCTACCTCCCGATCGCCGGGGCCATCGCGCTCTGGAGCCTCGTCGCCTGGGCGCTCGCGCGGCGGCGCGACCGGCTCGGTGCCGATCCCGCTCGCGGCCGGAACGCTCCGATACTGGGCCCGTTGCTCGCGACCGTTGTGGTGCTCGGCGTGATGTGGGCACCGCCGGTCATCGATCAGATCAGCGGGGCCGGCAACCTCGATAACGCGCGGGCGTTCTTCACCCGCGACACGCCGACGCGCGGTCTGGACGCCGGATACCGGGTGGTCGCCGAGGCGTACACGGTGACGCCGGACTGGGTCCTCGGCGCCGACGCTCCGGGCCAGTTCTCCGGCGAACCGCTGAGCGTCCTCCACCCCCAATGGCCGTTCCTGGCCGCGATCTTCCTCGGTGCACTCACCCTCACCTGGCGCCGCCAGTCGCGCGCCGTCCGTCAACTCGCGATCGGGTTGAGCGTCGCCGCGGTCATCTCGGTGATCGCCCTCGCCCGCACCCCCGGTCCGATCTACGACTACCGGCTGCGATGGCTGTGGCTCCTCGGCGCGCTGACCTTGGCCACGACGGTGTGGATGGCGGCCCGGGCGTGGATCCACGCCCGGCGGGCGATCACGGTCCTGGTCGCGTGCGTCGGCGCGGTCCTGCTCGTCACCGGTGCCGCGAGCGTCGTCGCGGCCACGTCCACCGGCGTCCCCGACGCGACGTACGTCCGCCGGATGGACACGATCAGTCGGGAGGTCCTCGCCCGGGTCCGTCCGGCACCCGGAACGGTCATCGTCCGACCGGCGAGCTTTCCGGGGTACTTCTATGTGAGCGGACTCGTCCTGCGCCTCGAGGACTCCGGTGTCCGCGTGCGGGTCGACGACAACCCCGTGGATCGCCTGTCGTTCGGAGCCCATCGCGTGTACCGCGGCGGCCCGCTGCGTTCGGTGTTGTCGATCGCCGTCGACGAATCGGTCGACCGGCTCCGGGCCCAGCCGGATCAGCGGGAGATCGCGTACTGGGGCGCCGAGTCGCGTGCCCGTCGGGCCGCCGACGCGAGCCTGCTCGCTCGGCTCTACGTGCGGGCCCAGTCCGGCGACCGGTCGCCGTCGCTCCAACGCCGGATCAACCAGGTGATCACCCGCCGGGCCGCAGTGGCCGTTTTCGAGTCCCGACCCCCGTCATAGGCGAGTGCTGGGTCGAACGACCTGGCGACGAATCCCTGCGGCACTGCTTTGGTATGTTCCCCGCTCGGTTCAAGGGGGAAGCCAGTGCGTTTCACCTGGAGTGCGACGCTCGACGGGCACGGCGCGCTCGAGCAGTGGCCCGACGAGGACCCACGATGACGACCGCCGCTCGATGGCGCGGGCGTCAGTTTCTCGAGTTGTTCGCGGCCTCCGGTTTCGCGGTCGCGCAGCCGATCCTCTCGGTGTTCGGGAAGAGTCCGGATTCGTTCATCTTCCGGCGCGCGGACCGCACCGACATCGTCGCCTTCGCACTGCTCGTCGCCTTCGCCATTCCCGTCGTCCTCTGGCTCCTGGAGTGCGTGATCGCACGACTCTCGGCGCGGACGGCCCGCGTCCTCCACCTCGTGGCACTGACCGTCTTCGCGGGCCTGTTGGCGATCCAGGTGGCGGCGCGCACCTTCGGGGCGCGGGGGGTCGTGCTGCTCGTCGTCGCCGCGCTGGTCGCCGGGGCCTGCATCGTCGCCTTCGTCCGGTTCGCCGCGGTGCGGTCCTTCATCTCGCTCCTCGCCGTTGCTCCGGTGCTCTTCCTCCTGATGTTCTTCGTGGCGTCACCCACCGCGGATCTCCTGACGTCGGCCGCCACGACCGCTGCGAACCGCGACCCGGCGCGGGGTTCCTCACCGTCGGTCGTGCTCGTGATCTTCGACGAGTGGCCCACCTCCTCGGTGATGGATTCGGCGGGTGCGATCTCGTCTGCGTTTCCGCACTTACGAGACCTGGCCGCCACCGCCACGTGGTACCGCAACTCGAGCAGTGTCTCGAACGCGACCCCGTACGCGGTGCCTGCGATCTTGACGGGTTCGCTACCGCACGCCGGGCTGCCCACCGCCGCGAACTATCCGCACAACTTGTTCAACGCCTTCGGCAAGAAGCTCCGGCTCGACGTCAGCGAGTCGGTGACATCGCTGTGTGCGGCGGGCTGCCGGTCGAGCTCTGGGCCGGCACTGGCGTCGTTGGTGACCGACGCCAGAGACACCTTTGGCCGCGTGGTCTCACTCGATCAGACCCGCCGTGCGCCGACGACGTCGTTCGTCGAGACCGTCACCAAGTTCGGCGATGCCCTCGGTCGGCGCTCCGTGCGCTTCGATCAGTTCCTCGACGGATTCCGGGCCGACGAGGTACCCACGCTGCACGTGCTCCACATCCTGTTGCCGCATGTGCCGTACCGATTCCTGCCATCGGGCGTGGAGTACACGGCGCCGCCGCTCGACGGTGTCCGATCCGGCGATAACTGGGACACCAATCCGATTCAGGCCGAGTCCGCACACCAGCGGCTCCTCCTCCAGACCGGCTTCGTCGACCGGCTCATCGGTGACCTCACGGACCGCCTGCGTGCGACGGGCCAGTTCGATTCGTCCGTCGTCGCCATCACCGCCGACCACGGCATCGCCTTCCGGCCGGGACATGGATCACGGGGCCTCTCCGCCGATCCGATCCCGGCGATCGACCTGCCCGAGATGCTCGACGCCCCGCTGATCATCAAGGCGCCAGGCCAGACCCAAGGGGTGGTGAGCGATGCGAACGTCATGTCGATCGACGTGCTGCCCACGCTCGCCGATCTGGTCAAGTCGCGATTGCCATGGCCGGTGGAAGGCACCATCGCGGGCCAACGGACTTCGAAGACGAAACTGTTCGCGCGTGAGAGCGCCGAAGCTGGCGGGGCGGCGATCCTCAGCCCGGTACGCAGCTACGACAGTGACGCCTCGCTGCACACCCTGCTCACTGACGACAACGTCGATTCACTCACCCACGACCGAACCGGTCGGTACCGGCTGTTCAATCCCGCGGGCCTGGGCGGGTTGGTCGGTCGTCGGGTGTCCTCGATCCCGTCGGGCGCGAGCACGAGTTTCCGCGTCACCCTCGACCAGGCGCACGTGCTCCGCACCGGCGCCCGATCCGGCGCCACCATCCCGGCCATGCTGTACGGACTCAGCGACAAGCCCGCAGTGATCGCAATCGCACTCAACGGACGCGTGGCCGCGACCGCGCCGTCGGCCCCGCTCGGTACCCGCTGGCTCTTCACCGCGATTGCACCGGATTCGTTGATCCGCGACCGCAATGTCGTGCGGCTCTACGAAGTGACCGGACTCCCCGGCAATCCGGTATTGCACCCGATCCGTTGAACCTGCGGCTCAGGCAGTGACGTCCCACACGCCGCCCGATTCGAGCAGCGCGCGGAGGTCGCCGGGACCCCGGGTGGCCTGCGCGGCACCCAGCTGGGTCTGCACCTCGGCCTCGTAGGTCGGCCGTGACACCGCCCGCAGCACCCCCATCGGCGTGGGACTCGTCGGGGTCTCGGCCAACCGCGACAGCGCGAACGCGACGGTCGGGTCGGGGCGCGCCTCGTCGTGCACGAGCAGAGCGCCTTCACCGACGTCGGCCACGGTGACGACCTCGGCCTCGCCGTACTCGTTGAGGCGGACGCCGTACTGCTGCTCCGCGCCGAAGCGGATCGGCTCCCCGTGGTGCAGGTTCACGAGCATGTCGGGACGCTTGTCCTTGCTCGTGATGTGTTCGAACGCACCGTCGTTGAAGACGTTGCAGTTCTGGTAGATCTCGACGAACGCCGCGCCCTTGTGCTCGTGCGCGCGTCGGAACACCTCCTGCATGTGCTTGCGGTCGAGGTCGTGGGTGCGGGCCACGAAGCTCGCCTCCGCGCCGATCGCGACCGAGATCGGGTTGAACGGGTAGTCGAGCGACCCGAACGGCGAACTCTTGGTGACCTTGCCGACCTCGGACGTCGGTGAGTACTGACCCTTGGTGAGGCCGTAGATCTGGTTGTTGAACAACAGGATCGTGAGATTCACATTGCGGCGCAACGCGTGGATGAGGTGGTTGCCACCGATCGACAGCCCGTCGCCGTCGCCGGTCACCACCCACACGTCGAGGTCGGGGCGGGCCACCGCCACGCCGGTTGCAAACGCCGGCGCGCGACCGTGGATGCTGTGGATGCCGTAGGTGTTCATGTAATACGGGAAGCGGCTCGAGCAGCCGATCCCGGACACGAACACGGTGTTCTCGGGCCGGACGCCGAGGTCGGGCATCATCAGCTGGAGCGCGGTGAGCACGGAGTAGTCGCCGCACCCGGGACACCACCGGACCTCCTGGTCCGAGGTGAAGTCCTTCTTGGTCAGCGTGACCGGATCAGCCATTGATCATCTCCAGGATCTTCGTCTCGATCTCCGCGGCGCGGAACGGCAGGCCCTGCACCTTGGTGAGGCTCTGCGCGTCGACGAGGTATTCGGCCCGCACCAGCCGGGACAGCTGGCCGAGGTTCATCTCCGGCACCAGCACCTTCGAGTACCGACCGAGCACGGCACCGAGGTTCGCCGGGAACGGGTTCAGGTGCACGAGGTTGGCCGTTGCCACCGGTTTCCCGCCGGTGCGCACGCGCCGGGCTGCGGCCTTGATCGCACCCCAGGTGCTCCCCCAGCCGAGGACCAGGAGCTCCGCGTCACCAGTCGGGTCGTCGACCTCGACCGGCGCGATGTCGTTGGCGATCCTGGCGATCTTCTCGGCCCGCAGGTGGACCATCAACTCGTGGTTGACCGGGTCGTAGTTGACGTTGCCGGTGCCGTCCTGCTTCTCGATGCCACCGATGCGGTGCATGAGGCCGGGCGTCCCGGGGATCGCCCACGGCCGGGCCAGCGTGGTCTCATCCCTGACGTAGGGCCAGAACTCGGTGGAGCCGTCCTCGTTGAGGTGGTTCGGCTCGGTCGTGAACGGCACCGAGATGTCGGGCAGGTGATCGACGTCGGGGAACAGCCAGGGCTCGGAGCCGTTGGCGAGGTACCCGTCGGTCAACACGATCACCGGCGTCCGGTACTTCAGTGCGATGCGGGCACCCTCGAACGCGGCGTCGAAACAGTTGCTCGGCGAGTAGGCCGCGACGATCGGCAGCGGGGCCTCACCGTGACGGCCGTACATCGCGAGCAGGAGGTCGGCCTGCTCGGTCTTGGTCGGCAGGCCGGTCGACGGCCCACCGCGCTGCACGTCCACGAGGATCAGCGGCAGCTCGAGGCTGATGGCGAGCCCGAGGGCCTCGGCCTTCAGGTCGACGCCGGGACCGCTCGTCGCGGTCACCCCGAGCTGGCCCGCGAAGGCACCACCGATGGCCACACTGATCGCTGCGATCTCGTCCTCGGCCTGCATCGTGCGGACACCGAAGTTCTTGTGCTTCGACAACTCGTGGAGGATGTCGGACGCGGGCGTGATCGGGTACGACGCGTAGAGGATCGGCAGCTTGCTCTGCTGCCCTGCGGCGATGAGCCCGTACGCCAGCGCGACGTTGCCGGAGATGTTCCGGTACCGGCCGGGCGGCAAGGTGGCGGGCTGCACCTCGAACGGGGACTCGAAGATCTCGGCCGTCTCGCCGAAGTGGTAGCCGGCCTTGAACGCGGCGAGGTTCGCGTCGCGCACCATCGTGTTCTTGGCGTACTTCTCACCGATCCAGGAAACGATGCCCTCGACCGGCCGGGTGTACATCCAGGTGATCAGCCCGAGCGCGAAGAAGTTCTTGGAGCGCTCGGCGTCCCGGGGCTTGGCGCCGGTGGACTTGGTGGCCTCGACGGTGATGCTCGTCATCGGCACCGGGTACACGGTGTACGCCGCGAGCGTGTCGTCCTCGAGCGGGTTGCCGTGGTAGCCGGCCTTTTCGAGGTTACGGGCCTGGAACGCGTCGGTGTTGGCGATGATCGAGGCGCCCGGGGGCAGGTCGCCGAGGTTGGCCTTCAGCGCCGCCGGGTTCATGGCCACCAACAGGTTCGGGACGTCGCCGGGCGTCACGATGTCGAAATCGGCGATGTGGACCTGGAAACTCGAGACCCCGGCGATCGTGCCGGCCGGAGCGCGGATCTCGGCGGGATAGTTGGGGAGGGTGGCCAGGTCGTTGCCGAAGGCGGCGCTCACGTCGGTGAAGCGGTCCCCTACGAGCTGCATGCCGTCGCCGGAGTCGCCGGCGAAGCGGATGACCACTCGCTCCAGCGTTTCGGGCCGACGAACCGCCGATGTCGTATCGGTCACGTGATCCTCGCTTCGTTCCCCGAGAGCGGTCGGCACCGGTCGGAACGCGTTCCGGCCAGATCCGTACCCCGATCCGGGTGGGGGTTCCGGACCAGGATTTCGAACACTGGTTTCGAGTCTTGGTTTCGAGCCGTAGCTCATGCGAAACCACCGGCGTCGGCATCCGTCGACGCGGCGGTACCACTGTACCGGCAGTAGCCCCAGATTCCGGTCATGGGGCCGCCATGGAGTTCGCGCCGGATCGGCGCACTCGACCCGTAGTGTCGCAACCGATGACGGTCGGCGACGCGGATCCACTCTTCATCCTGGCGATCGACCGGCGCGCCGGCCTCGCGCGTGACCTGCTCGGCGCGGTGGGTGAGCGTGCCCCCGACGCGCGCGAGCGACTCGTCGCCGCCAAGGCCACCATCGCCGAGGGGTTCGCGCTCGCGATGGACGCGGCCGGGCACCCGGTCGGTACCGGTCTGCTCGTCGACGAGGAATACGGCGCCGGGGTCGCGCGGCGGGCCCGGAAACGGGGCGAACTCCTCGCCATGCCGGCGGAGCGCGCCGGTCTCGACTGGTTCGAGCTCGAATACGGGGACGACTTCGCCGCCCACATCGAGGCGTTCGACCCACCGTTCGTGAAGGTGCTCGTGCGCGGCAACCCCGACGGCGACCCCGTACACCATCGTCGCTCGATCGAGGGATTGCGCCGTGTCGCAGCGTGGGTGCGCGACCACGATCGGGCGCTCCTGCTCGAACTCATCGTCCCCGCGACCCCGGCCCAACTCGCCGCCGCGGGCGGCCCGGACGGCTACGACCGCGAGGTCCGCCCCGGCCTCACCAGCCGGGCCGTCGCGATGTTCCAGGCCGCCGGGATCGAGGCCGACGTGTGGAAGCTCGAGGGCTTCGACCGCCGGGACGACGCGTGGATGGTCTCGGAACAGATTCGGGCCGGCGGGCGGGACCACGCCGGCTACGTGGTGCTCGGACGGGGTGCCCCCGAGGCGCGGGTTGATCACTGGCTCCGAACGAGCGCGGGCGTCCCGGGGTGTCGGGGCTTCGCGATCGGACGCAGTATCTGGCGGGACCCGATCGTCGACGCGCTCGCCGGAACCTGCTCACGCGCCGACGCGGTCCAGGCCGTGGCGCGCAAATACCGGCGCGCCATCGAGGTGTTCACCTCGTAGCGGACGCTGCTCCCAGCATCGCGTCCGCCACCGCGCGGGCGTACCGAACCGCGCCGCTCGAATAGACCGGACAGATGATCGGCGCGTTCGGCACCAGACCGTCGGGGCAGAGGTGCAATCCGGAGTCCAACAGTCCCGGCCGCGTGCGCACCGTGATCCGACCCGACGGGCCGCAACGGTGCGCCTGCACCTCCGCCGCCGAACACGGGAGCGTCTCCGTGTAACCGCCGTGCTCGGAGAGTGCATCCCGAACCGCGGTCGATACCGTCACTCCCGGATACTGCGGTGCGAGCGACCGGACGATCGCGGCGACGCGACGCGCCGCATCCTCCCGCGCCGGATCCGAGAAGGGCGGCGGCTCGAAGTACACGACGCGGGCCCCGGCCCGCACGGCCTCGTCGAAGATGCCGGCAAGTGCATCCCGGTACCGCCGGTAGTACTCCGGCGAACCCAACGGCACGCCGCCCGTGCTGCTCGTCATGCACTTGGTCGCGGCCGAGTCACCGGCGGAGAGGAGACCGACCACCGCCGGACGGGTCTCCCGCAGCTGTCGCGAGAAACCTCGCAGCCAGTCGCACGGCGCGAGCAGGCCCCGGGCCCGGACCCGGATACCCCATCCCGGGTGCGCACCGACATCCAGCATCAACGGGTCCGCGGCTTCGACGCCCAGGCCGTCGCCGAGGAACAGCGCCCGGTGGCGCGGGCTGCGGGCGGTGACGTCACCACCGTGAGGCAGGACCACCGACGGCGCCTCGGCCAGGAATGCGGCTCGCCCCGTCAGGGACGCCTGCAACCGCTGCGCCTTGCGGAGGGCGGCCGCGCCCGGTGGCACTCCGGGTCGGATGAGCGACGCGATCTCGATCCTCGTCCGCACCCGATCGGAGCGGGACAGTCGAGACACGAACGCCACCTCGCGTCCGGGCACCGTCGGACCGCTGCTGTCGATCTCGTCATCCGCCAGGATCGTCAGGCGCCGCGACGCGACCCCGACCGTGAGACCTTCGGTGCCGTACCGGAGTCGGTTTTCCGGGAGCGCAGCAACCCGCGGTTGGTAGCCCGCTCGTCCGAGTCGGAGCATCAGTCCCGGGGTGTCGAGGGAGGCCGCAAACGACTTTCCGGCCAGTTCGACCGGGCCGCGTGCCGACACGTGGCGTTGAATCTGGCTCGCGAGACGGTCGACCGTGCGTGATTCCTCGTAGCCGGGCGGATCAGCCGACAACAGCGTCGATATGCCGAGCACCACCAACACGCTCACGGCCACTGCGGCCGCGGCGGGCGCCCAGACCGCCACGAGGCGCGGGACGGGTTCGGCGAGAACGGAACCGAGACCCCACACCGTTGTGACGACGACCAACATCGCCACGACCCACAACCAGCGCAGGCGGTATTCGTACATCGGCCCGACCGTCCGAGCCAGGATGGGGATCGAAGCGATCACGACCACGCCGAGCAGGAGCAACAGACTTCTCGCGGGTGATCGACCGCGACGCCAGAGCAGGACCAGGGCCGCGCCGTACGGCAGCAGCAGCACCGGAACCTGGGTCGCGCCCAGGGCGGTCGGTTCTCGCGTGATCTCGGTCACCGGGCGCAGACCGAAGATCCAGTCCGGCCGCAGTGTGAACTGCGCGAACGTGGCGCGCACCCCGTCGGTGAGAGTCTTGGTCGCCCCTCCATTCGTGAGGTAGCGGAACGTGTTCCGCAGGTTTCCCGGCGAATGGATCAGTTGTTCGATCGCCGGCGGCGCCCACAACACCATGGTGATGATGCCGAACCAGAGGAGCGGTTGAAGACCGCGTGGTTGCCCGTCCGGCGCGGGCAAACGACGGTGCAGGACGACCAGGACCACGGTGTATGCCAGACCCACGGCGACGAGCCCCGCGTAGAGGATGTGGGTCTGTACGCAGAAGGTTCCGATCGCCCCACCGAGTGGGAGGGCGAACCGATCACCGTTGATCGCCGCCCACATGCAGAAGATGAACAACGCGAACGGAAGGATCGTGACGAACGGATTCCAGGGGTTCCAGAGCAGGCCGCTCGGAAGCCGCACGATCAGCCAGGAGAACCCCAACCCGACGGCGATCGCGAATGGACGTCCGCCCCACCGATGGGCGATGACGATCGATCCGACCACCGCAAGCCCGTTCATCACGATGGCGCCGACCATCATTGCGCCGGACGTGGATCCGAAGATTCGGTACGGAATCCACATCAGGTAATAGAACAAGGGGCCCGGGTGACTCCACACTCCGCGGGAGTACGGACCCAGGAGCATCAGCCGCTGGCCGAGCTGACGCACCACGATCTCGTTCAGGGCATTGTCGTCGTTCGCGTGGTACGAACCGCCGAAATGCACGAGGACGTAGACGCCTGCAACCACCAGCGGCAACGTCACCACGGCCGCGAGCATCACCACGAAGCGATCCGCACGGTGTGGCGCACCCTCGGGGGAAGGCCGTGCGGGTCGCAGTATGGCGGTCACTGGGATTCTCCCGAACGTTCCACGGGCGAGCGAAGGTTCGGGATGTTACCGACCGTCATCGGGGCCCACGACGCGCCGCGGATCGCTCATTGGCGCGACATCGCATGGCGTAGCGGCGGCGGGCAGTCTGGCGGCCTAGCTGCCTCAAGCGGTCGGGCTGCACTGCTCGGGGCTATCGCGTTTCCTGGGCAGCCGGGCGACTCGGGGCAGGTTGCTCAGTTGGGCTGAAGTTAGAAGATGCGGCTGGCTGCTTCCTAGTCGCCGATTTCGTCCGGCGATGATCCCAGATCGCTCCAATCGCGACTGCTGCGAGGATAATGATCGATGGTTCGCTCGTCGCCCGGAATCGCGGTTCGCCCCACGAGACGAGAGCCGTCAGGCTCATGATGAGTGCTGGCATTGCTAGCGGCCACCAAGTAGCTCGGCGTCGCTTCAGCACCAGGATTCCGGCGCACGCAAATACCAACATCGGGTAGTAGAACGCGAGACCGAGCTGCAGGGTCCAGTGAGGCCGGCCCTCGTCGACGGTTGCCTGCAACGGGCGGAAGAGCGACCAGTCGCGTCCCAAGCGGGCAAGCACGGTCTTTGAGTAGTCCGCAGGATGCGCTCGGATGTACCGGAGCGCACGCTCGCGGTAGTGATCAGCGGCGACAGACTGATCGCCGGGCTCGAAGTACGGGTAGAAGCACGCGCCGTCTTCAAGGCCGAGCTCGGGGCCGCCGGTGGTCTGGGAACACGACGATGCCAGGAGTGTCACCTCGCCATCGGTGGTCATGAAGACCGGCCGGTCGAAGCGCGTCAGGTTGTAGACCACCCACGGACTGACAACCATGAGTGTCATCCCGAAGGCGGCGACGCTGAGGCCCACGCGTCGTCGCATCGGGCCAACGTTCTGCGTCAGCGCGATACCCAATGCAATGAGCGGACAAAGTGCTATGAGTTCCGGTCGCGCGAGGGCCGCGAGGCCGCCGAACACCCCAACCCAAATCGCGGCACGCCACACACGCGTGTGTAGCAAGCGGTACGCCGCCAGCAGGGTCGCAACAGTTAGGGCGGTCGCGAGCGATTCGGACATGATGAGGCCGTCGTTGACCCAGAGAAATGGATATACCGCGGCGACGGAAGCAGCGATCAGCCCGATGCGCCGAGACGCAACTCTGGCTCCGAGCAATCCAATGAGCACGATGCTTCCAGCGCCGATCAGCGCAAACATAAGGCGCATCGGCAACTGATCGCCGCGGAAGAACTTCGCTGCCGGGGCGAGGAGCACCGGCGTGAGTGGCGGGTGCGTCGCCTCCTCGACGATATGCGATGCGCCTGGATATGGCGTGACGAACCCCCGACCCTCAGCGAGCGCGTGGGCGGCGGTGAAATAGAAGGTCGAGTCGTAGATGACGCGGTCGGTACCGCGAGTGACGGCCCACGCCACTCGTATCCCAAGGCCGAACAAGGTGATGAGCATTAGCCCGGCCAGAAACGGCGAGCGAAGTCTGCCCATCGCCGGGATCGTACTTCTGGCCGAGACGAATCGTTGCGATTCGCCTGGTCCCTAGCATTGTCTCGCGCAGATGAAAAAGACTCTCGCGAGTCGTTGAGTGGGTTGCACGACTCCTGATGACCCAAGTCTGCGTTTCTGTCACCTCCATCTCCTGTCGTCGCGAATGGGCTCCTCAGCCTTTTGCGGGCGCCCGAGGCACATCCCTGAGCGCGGCGTGTGGGCCCAAGTTCCTCTGTCCGGGCTGAGACGACACGGTGGGCGATGCGGGATTCGAACCGAGACCGTTGCCATGTGAAAGCTCTTCGGTCGCCCTAAATGACCTGAAGCGACTCGACGAAAATCGCCCCGACCCGCGATGTCTCCCTCACTCACCCGCCAGGAGCGCGTCGAGGCCGGCCTCGAGCCGCTTGGCCACGGCGCCCACCTGCCGCTTGCCCGCCCGCCCGATGAAGGCCGACTCCACGTCGACCCGGCTGCCGGTGCTCGCGCCGGCCCGGTAGAAGCGCCGGCGCACGGCACCGAGGACGATCACGTCGTCCCCCTCGGTCAGCTCGCTCAGCCAGGCCGGCGGATCCCACACCGTCACCGGAACCGAGGTCGGCCGGACCCCGGCCCGACTACGGATCCCGAGGGTGGCGACCGACGATCCCGACGGCAGGGTCCGGACCTCGGGCGGGCCCGACAACGGACCCCGTACCACGACCAGATTCATCTCCATTGCTCCAACTCCTCCACGGTCCGTGACCGCGCCGACGGTGACGCGCCGGTCCGATCGGACCGGCGCGCTGCCACACGGGGAAATGCGGAGGAAGTTGGCTCCCGGTCGCTTCGACGCCCGGAACGGCGACCGTACCGGGCCGGTGTGACAGTGCCCGCCGAGGAGACCCGGCGCGACCGGATCCGACCTGGGGACCGGTACACTTTCCGGCCCTGCGGATAAGTGGTGGCGTGAAGACTGGGGACAACACCAACAATGACCGCCGCCTTACCCACGACGTCGGCACGTCCCCGTTCCAGGCGTGATCGCGCCGCCTTCCTCGACCGGGTCGGAATCCTCGTCCTCGGCCTTCTGGCGTACGTCCCGGTGCTCGCGACGAGCCCGGGCCGGGTCATCGCCGACACCAAGAGCTACCTCACCATCGATCCCGGTCGGTTCCTGGCCGACGCCAGTTCGCTCTGGGATCCGCACATCGGGCTCGGGACGGTCAGCCACCAGACCGTCGGCTACCTGTTTCCGATGGGGCCGTTCTACTGGGTGCTCCAGGAGGTGCTCGGAGTCCCGGGCTGGGTGACCCAACGGCTGTGGCTCGGGACGCTGATCTTCGCGGCCGGCCTCGGCATGCGGTTCCTGCTGCGCACGCTCGACGTGCGCGGGGCCGGCGTCGTCGTCGGTGTCCTCGCCTACGCCTTCACGCCCTACGTCCTCCAGTACTCCTCTCGTCTCAGCGTGCTCCTCAGCCCGTGGGCGGGACTGCCGTGGATGCTCGCGTTCGTGATCCTCGGATTACGCGGCCGCCCCTGGCGGTACGCGGCCCTGATCGCGATCACCGTGCAACTCGTCGGCGCGGTGAACCTCCCGGCGCTGCTGTATGCGCTCATCGGCCCCACGCTCTGGATCCCGTACGCGGTGTGGGTGCGCCGCGACACCGACTGGGCCGCAGTCTGGCGCTTCACCTGGCGGACCGTGCTCCTCACGGTCGTGGCGTCGCTCTGGTGGGCCGCCGGACTCGTGATCCAGGCGAAGTACGGGTTGAGCATCCTGCGGTTCACGGAGTCGATCGAATCGGTGTCGGCCACGTCGACCGCCACCGAGATCCTGCGGGGCCTGGGTTACTGGTTCTTCTACGGCTCCGACCGCCGCGGCTACTGGAACGACGCGGTGCTCGACCTCAACCACCGGCCCCTCGTCATCGCCGCGAGCTTCTCGATCCCGCTGCTGGCGATGGTCGCCGCCGCGGTGCTCCGGTGGCGGGACCGGGTCTTCTTCGTCGTCATGGCCGTGATCGCGGTGACGATCGCGGTCGCCGCGTCGCCGTACCACGACCCGACGGTGCTGGGTTCGATCATCAAGAGCTGGGCAACGGGTTCGACGGCCGGCCTTGCGCTTCGCAGCACGTCACGCGCGCTGCCGCTCCTGGTCCTGGCCTTCGCTGCGCTGCTCGCGGTCGCGGTCTCGGCCGTCTCGGACGCGTTGGCCCGCCGGGGTCGCACCGTCGTCGGTCTCGCGATGACCAGCGTGATCGCCGTGCTCTGCATCGCCGGGAACCCCGGCGTTTGGAACGGTCGGTACTACAGCGCATACCTCGAACGCCCGCAGGACATCCCGAACTACTGGACCCAGGCCGCGCGCGCCCTCGACCAGAAGCCGCACACGACCCGTGTCCTCGGGCTGCCCGGCGCCGACTTCGCGGCCTACCGATGGGGCGACACCATCGACCCGATCGAGCCTGGTCTCCTGAAGCGTGACTACGTGGCACGCGAACTCGTGCCGTGGGGCACCGAGGCGTCGGCCAACCTCCTGATCGCGGTCGACCAGCGGTTGCAGGGTGCAATCCTCGACCCGAACGCGGTGGCCCCGATCGCCCGGTTGATGGGCGCGGGTGACGTGCTGTTGCGGATGGACCTGCAGACCGACCGCTTCTCGTTGATTCCCGCCCGCGCGTTGTGGGACATCTTCACCCACCACCCGCCGGCCGGGCTCGAAGCACCGAAGACGTTCGGCACGAAGATCCCCGGCGTCCTGCGGTTCCCCGACCTCGGGAACCTGGCGAAGCCCGCCAAGCCCGAGCCGGCTCCCGTTGCCGTCCTCGCGGTGAAGGACCCGCTGGCCATCGTCCGGGCCAAGACCGCGAGCGACCCCATCGTGGTCGACGGCGATGGCGAAGGACTCGTCGACCTCGCGAGCGCGGGCCTGCTCGACGCGCGTCGACTCGTCCTCTACTCCCCTTCCTACGAAGGCCGACCGAAGGCCCTGAAGGCCGCGGCCGGAGACCACGGCGTCCTGATCGTCACCGACACCAACCGGCGCCGCGGTATGCGCTGGGCCTCGATGAGCAACAACTACGGATACACCGAACAGCCCGGGGAGCAGCCCCTCGAACCGGACCTGCTCGACCAACGCCTCGACGTGTTCCCCGGCATCACCGACGCGAGCCGCACCGTCACCGACCTGCACGGCTTGAAGTCGACCCGCGCCACCACCTACGGCACGCCGTCGTTCGGGTACTCCCCCGACGCCCGGCCCTCGGCTGCGCTCGACGGCCGACTCCTCACCGCGTGGGAAGTGGCGTCCGGGCTCTCCAAGGTCGGACCCGAGACGTTGCAGATCAACCTCAACGGACCGATCCGCACCGGTTCGGTCCACGTCGTGCAACCGTTCGGCAAGGGCCGCGGCCGCTGGATCACCAAGGTCCGGATCCGTTTCGACGGGAAGCACGAGATCGTCCGGGACCTCGCCCCGGCATCACGCACCCGTCGCGGTCAGACGCTCACGTTTCCGACCCGGAAGTTCTCCCAGCTCGAGATCCAGATCGCCGGCACCGTGGCCAACCGGGTGGGCAACGGTCCGAGTGAGAAGGCCCAACTGCGCAAGTCGGGGGTGGGTTTCGCCGAGGTCGGCCTGCACGACGACGCGCATCCTTCGCAACCGATCCGCGCGATCGAGGCGATCCGCCTCCCGCACGATCTCCTGAGTGGCCTCGGGCAGGCATCGCTCGACCACGCGCTCGCCATCGTGATGACCCGCAACGAGACCGAACTGCGCCGCGAGTTCGCCTTGCCGACCGCACGCGACTTCACCCTCACCGGCACCGCGCAGCTCAGCCCCAACACGTTCGACCAGACCATCGACGCGCGGCTCGGAATCCCCGACGTCAAGGCCGGCGGCATCACCGTCACCCACGGCAAGAAGACCACGGTCGGCGACCCGACGACCCGGGTGTCCACCGCGGTCGACGGCGACCCGACCACCGAATGGCAGACGATCGGCAAGAAGATCACGGGCGAAGCGATCGACATCGCCCTCCCGGCGCCGACCACGTTCGACCACATGGACCTCCAGGTGCAGGCGGACGGCCGCCACTCCGTGCCCACCCAGATCCGCCTCGACGCCGGGCCCGAGAGCCGGACCGTCGACCTGCCCGCCATCCCACCCGGCAACCACGGTGTCGTCACCGTGCCGCTGCACTTCGCGCCGCTGACCGGTGACCACCTGCGGTTCACGATCACCCAGGTCCGCAAGGAGCAGCGACCGTCCGGCAACTTCGGGACGGTGATCACCCTGCCGGTCGCCATCGTCGACCTCGGCATTCCCGGCGTGCAGCAGGCCGCCCGACCCGTCGACCTCCCGAACACCTGCATCACCGACCTCCTCTCGGTCGACGGCACCCCCTTCCCGATTCGCCTGTCCGGGACCACGGCGGACGCGCTCGACGGTCGCCCCATCAAGTTCCAGGCGTGCGATCCGACCGCATCCCTCCACCTGGCGGCCGGCGCACATTCGCTCTACGGGAAGATGAACGACAAGACCGGTCTCGACTTCAGCCGCGTGGTGCTCAGTTCGGCGGCCGGGGGCGCCGCGACGGCACCCGCGACGCTGCTGCGCGCCGCGACACCCCCCGCCAGCGTGCCGAAGGCGACCGTGACCCACAAGACCGAGACCTCTTACACCGTCCGGGTCGACGGCGCGACGAAGCCCACCTGGCTCGTCGTCGGCCAGAGCCTCAACCCCGGTTGGCACGCCACCCTCGACGGCAAGGACCTCGGACCGGCCCAACTCGTCGACGGCTACGCGAACGGGTGGCGGATCGACCCGCACGGACACACCGGACCTCTGCACGTAATGGTCGAGTGGACACCGCAGAACCAGATGCGCATCGCGTTCGCGCTCTCCATCCTCGGCCTGCTCGCATGCTTCGGCATCGTGATCGGCTCGTGGGTGCGCGCTCGGCGCCGGCGCGACGCGGTCGAGAACCCGCGCGAGATCGGGACCCGCGCCCTGGTGAATCCCTTCCGCACCGGCGGGCACCGTCCGCGCGCCGTCGCACTGGCGGTCACCGCGATCGGTGCGGGCATCGCCGCCGGAGTCCTGAGCCGCCCGTGGACCGCGCTGCCCGTCGCGATCCTCACCGCCGCCGCGTTGATCAGCCCGAGATGGCGGGGTGTGCTGCGCGTGACGCCCGCGGTCATCGTCCTCGTGATCCTGGCCTGGGTCACGTCGGGCCAACTCCGCCACGACTACCCCGCCACGTTCGACTGGCCGATCTTCTTCGAACGGCTCCGGACATCGGCCTGGCTCGTCGTCGTCCTGCTAGCCGTCGACGGGGTCGTCGGTCTCGTCCGTCGCGATCCGGTCGACGAGTCGGAAGCCGACGTCGAGCCGGCGACCGAGGACGACGTGTCGGTGTGAGCGTGCCTGCTCCGACCGGAACCCCCGGACCACGGACCACCTCGAGCACGGCCGGGGTGTCGTTGCCGCACATCGGCGCGCTCGACGGGCTGCGCGGCGTGGCGGTGGCCGGGGTTCTGCTCTACCACGGTGGCCACCTCAAAGGGGGCTACCTCGGCGTCGACCTCTTCTTCGTCCTGTCGGGTTACCTGATCACGTCCCTACTCCTCGCGGAATGGCGCCGCACCGACCACGTCTCGCTCTCCCACTTCTGGGCCCGCCGCGCCCGGCGACTGCTCCCTGCCCTCGCACTCGTACTGCTCGGCGTCGCGCTCTACTGCGTCGTGTTCGCGAATCCCGCGGAGCTCACCCGCATCCGCGGCGATGCCCTCGCCACCATCGCGTACGTCGCGAACTGGCGGGCGATCTTCGCCCATCAGAGCTACTTCGACCTGTTCCTCGCACCCTCGCCGCTGCAACACACGTGGAGCCTCGCGATCGAAGAACAGTTCTACCTTCTCTGGCCACTGATCTTCGTCGGCCTCGCCGCGTGGTGGAAGCGCAAGACCGCCATGGCCGTCCTCGTCACCGCGGTGACCTGCGGCATCGCGTCCACCGTCCTGATGGCCGCCGTCTACAGCAAGGCCAACACCAACCGCGCCTACTACGGCACCGACACCCGATCCTTCGCCCTGTTCGCCGGCATCACCATCGCCGCCGCGGTTGCGATCTGGGGATTCCCCAGAGACCGCATCACCCGCATCGCGGTCGAAGCCGTCGCGATCGTCGGCGTCCTCGTCCTCGCCGTCATGTGGACCACGCTCGACGGCCAGGCCCCCCGCCTCTACCAGGGCGGATTCGCCGTCGCCGGCATCGCGGCCGCACTCGTGATCGCCGCGGCCGCCCACCCCACCCGCGGCCCGATCAACCGCGTCCTCTCCCTCGCGCCCCTCCGCGGCCTCGGCCTCATCAGCTACGGCCTCTACCTCTGGCACTGGCCCGTCGACATCGTCATGTCCCCCGAGCGGATCGGGCTCACCGGATGGCCGCTCTTCGCGCTCCAGACCGCCGTCGCGCTCGCCATCGCCCTCGCCAGCTACTCCCTCATCGAAATGCCCATCCGCCGCGGCGCTCTCACCCCCCGCCAATGGCGCATCGCTACTCCCGCCATTGCCACCGCGCTCGTCGCCGCTCTCGTCCTCACCACCGCCAGCACCTCGGCCGGAAGCACCAGCAATGGCGACCAGTCCGCCGGGAGTGGCGCCGGTGCGCGCGTGGTCCTCTTCGGCGACTCGGTCGCCCACAGCCTCCGCCCCGGACTCGTCGATGCCGGGCTCGACCCCATCGTCTGGTGGTCCGGCGGTTGCCGTCTGATCCACGGGCAAGTCTCGTTCCCGAGCAACTTCTCAGGTGACTGCCCCTGGGAAGCTGGAATTTCCGCCATCACCAAGGCTTACGAGCCCACTCATGCGATCCTGCTCATGGGCGCGTGGGACCTCTTCGACGTGAAGCCGAACGGTACGAACAGCTTCGTCGGTCCGGGCAGCGCCGGTTGGGACGCGGCCTTCCGCCGTCAGCTCGAAGGGGCGATCGCGCGCGCGGGGCACACCGGTGCGAAGGTCACGGTGCTGACGATCCCGTGCGTGAGCCCACTGACGAGTGCGGCAACGAGTTACCAGCCCGGCGCGTTTGCGATACCTCGGGTCCAGGCGGCCAACCGGGTGATCAGTGAAACCGTCGCAGCCCATCGCGACAGCGCGGAGGTCGTGGATCTCTATGGGTTTCTCTGCCCGGGTGACAGTTACCGTTCGACCGTCAAAGGGGTCGTCACCCGCAGCGACGGTGTCCACCTCTCCAAGGATGGTGCGGATCTCGTCGCCAACTGGCTGATCCCCCGACTCCACCTCGAAGCCGACCCGAAGCCGACCACTGGAGCTTCGCCGTCGGTCCTCCAGTCGGGACCCAAGAACGCGATCGACGCGATGAAGCGGCAGTATCTCGAACTGCAGAAACTCGCGCTGGACCAGGCGGTCAACACCGCATCGCCGCGCGTGGTCCTCGCCGGAGACTCCATGGCATTCAGCCTCGCCACCGGGGCCAACCAGGCCCACGATGCGCCGGTGGGAGTTCTCGGTGTCGGGATGGTCGGCTGCGGCATCGAGCGCGGAACGCCGGTCGGACCCCGCTTCACGACGCCGACTTCGGTCTGCCGGCAGTGGCCGATGTTCTGGAACCGCGCAATCGACGTCGCCGACGCGCGGGCACTCCTGCTCCTCACCGGCGTCTGGGACATGTGGGATCGGAACGTCAGCGGCCACCACCAAGCCATGTACTCGTCGGCCCTCCGCCGCAACCTCCTCGGTCAGCTCGAACGAGCCCGAACCGTCGCCGCGCACCGGAACATTCCCCTGATCCTGCTCACCGTCCCGTGCCTCGCCCCAAATGCGGCCGAGGCCGCACAGGTGGCACCCGGTCTCGGCGACCCACACCGCGTGCGCTGGCTCAACGCCACCTACGCCGAGTTCGCGAAGCAGCACCCGGACGTGACGCTCATCCCGTTCGGCGAGCACGTCTGCGCCATCAAGCCGTCACCGCTCTCCGATGGCGTGCACCTCTCGGTCCCGGGAGCGGTGGACGTTTGGAAGTGGCTCACACCGCAGATCCAACGGGTGATCGACACCCACGGCTCGACACCCACCTCGACCACACCCTGAACTTCAGCGCGTCAACGGCAGCGCTGCACGCCCGGCGGTGACACGTAGGCCGCGACCGCGTACTTCGGTCCGTCGATCTGCAAGTCGTAGATCGTGAGCTTCGTGGTGCGCTCGGGACTCGGCGGCCGGGAGGCCCAGAGCCCGCGCACGTACAGCTGCCGTTGCCGCTCCGCCGCGGTGTACGGCACCTCCCAATGCGCCACCCGCGGCCAGGGCGGCCGGTACTTCGCGATCACATCGTCGTCCGTGAGCAAGGTGACCCGGGCGCGGTAGGGGCCGCAGCGCCACTGGCGGTCGGGCCCGTACGGCACGGAACTCGCCCGACCCACGACCCGAACCGGGATGCCGGCCCGTTCGAGTTCGAGCGCCAGCGCGGGACTCTCGAGCACGCCGTGCGTGGTGTCGAGCACCACCACTCCCTTGCGGTCGGCGACGGCGCGCACGGTCGGCGGACCGATCGCGTCTGCCAACGCCTGCTGTTGCGCAACGGTGTACGAGACGGTGTCCGACGGGATGCGGGCATCGGCGCTGGCCCGCACGAGCCCGACGCCGACCACGGCAACGACAACGAGCACCACCGCCAGGAACCCGGGACCGACCCGCGAGAGCCACCGTTCCGGAATGAGATACCAAATCCCGGCGAGGACCAGGATGCCGAGCCCCGCGCCGAGCACCGAGTTCCATTGAGTCAGGTAGCCGTACACGAGTCCGCGCATCGACGCGACCGAAGCCAACGCGACGACGAATCCCACGCCGAGCAGCGCGGCGAACGGTCCGACCGTCCGTCGCGCGCGGCGCCACGCCACGCCGAGCCCGACGATCGCGAGCATTCCCAGCACCGGGAACCACCATCGGGTCTCCGAGTACGCGAACGCTCCGTTGAACGCCAGGTCCTTGCGCAGAACTGCGGCCCAGACCGGACGCGGCCCCCACTGCGCGCCGACGGTACGGAGCGCGACGAGTGCGCCGGTTCTCGGTTCGTGGGTCGACGCCCCACCGTCGAGTGCGAAGCGGGCGACGTCGCGGAGGTTGGAGTTGCCGGCTACCAGATCGCCGTAGATCGGAAGCGCCCAGAGCACGGCCGCCAATCCGACGAGCGCCCACCGCGACGCGGCGCGATCGGGGAGGAGCAGACTCGCTCCGGCCCGGCGTCGATTCCAGAGCAGTATCGCGGTCGCGGTGATGGCGATCACGGCCACGGGAAGTGCGTAGCCGACGTGGTTCTGCACGATGAAGCTGCCGACCACCACCAGGATCCAAGCCATGCGCGGGGTGCCAACCGCGAGGCCCCAGGCCGCGAGGACGAACACGAAGAACATGAGCAGCGACACGTCGGGATTCCACGGGCTCCCGAGGAACTCTGCGCCCAGTGTGCGCATGAGCAGCGCCGTCGGCACCGCCATCCAGATCACCGCCGGGAGTCGTCCGATGCGGTAGGCGATGGCGGTCATCGCACCCAGTGCGATCCCGTTGATCACCAGCGCGGCCACCGGCAACGCGCGCGTGCTCTCGCCCGAGAGCTTGTACGCGATCGCATCGACATAGAAGAGGAACGGGCCCGGGTGGGACCAGCCGTACCGCGAATAGGGGCCGGTGTAGACGAAGTGGTGCAACGCATCCCGCACCCGGAGTTCCATGAGTGCGTTGTCGAACCCGGGCCGATAGGTTCCGTGGCCGGTCACCATCAACCCGATCGCGATCACGATCGGAGCGATCAGTACCGCGGCGACGACCGCAGCCCAGGCGGCTTCGTGACCGATCCAGGGCCGGCGCGGCTCGGCCGGCGGGTTCGAGACCGTGGCCGCGACCTCGGCCGATGCCACGCTCATGCGGGCGTCGTCGATTCGGCCGGTCGTGCGAGTGGGCCGCGCCGTCGACCGAAGCCGCGGAACCGCCGCGACCAGCGGATGAGCGGCTGTTCGATCAGGTAGAAGCTCACCGCGGCCACGGCGAGGGTCAGCGCGATCACGATGGCGTAGCGGTACCCGAACCAGAGCAGACCGGTGCGCGATCCGTTGCCGGACGTGCGGGCCGCGACCTCCCTCATGATGGGTCGGTGCCAGAGGTAGATCCCGTACGACACGAGGCCCAACCATGCGGCCGGCGGCGAACGCAGGACGTCACGGATCACGCTCTGCCGGTCACCGAGCACCGCCGGCAGCACGAGGAACGTGGCGAACAACGGCGTGGCGAACGTGACGACGAACCCCTGGAAGTGCGATCCGGTGTACACGTTGGCCGGGAGGTCGATCGCGATCTCCCACGTGAGAAACGCGGCCGCGATACCCCACGCGATCACCGGATACCGCCCGAGGGTGGCCAGGACCCGGTGCAGCTTTCCGCCCCGCGCCGACCATTCGGCCGCGAACGCCAGTGCCATCCCGCCCGCGAACCAGTGCAGCGATCCGGGCAGCCAGCGCGTGGTCTGCGGAACCTCGAACCAGGCTCCGGTGGTACCGAGCGGGTTGACCCGGAAGTAGATGTCCCAGATGCGCACCCCCATCCCGGCGAAGTACCACGCCGCGACCCCGGCGACATTGGTCCAGAAGATCGCGCGCCGGGACCGAACGTGGCGCACGACCCGCCAGAGGAGCCACGCGAAAATCGGGAGAACGAGGTAGAAGCTCACCTCGATGACGAGGGTCCAGGCCACGTCGACCCCGCGGTCCGTGTACCCGGTCCGGTAGTTCTGGACGAGCCCGTAGAACGTGAGTCCGTCGCCCACGTTCGGGATGTCGATCTGGCCGAGCACCACGGCGAAGAAGGTGAGCGCAACCCAGTACGCCGGGAAGATCCGGAACCCGCGCCGCCACAGGAACGCTCTCACCGATGGGAAGGGTGCGCCGTCGATGAGCGACGCGAGGAACGGCCGGTAGAGCAGGAAGCCGCTGATCACGAAGAAGATGCACACACCGAGCGGGCCCAGGAGTCCGACCACGTCCCAGTGCCGGATTGCGAACCCGCCCAACCCGAGCAGAAGCGAGCCGTGGTAGACGACGACGAGTGCGGCGGCGATGGCGCGCAGCCCGTCGATGCACGGGAACTTCTGGTGGACGGCGGCGACGGTCTCGTTCGGCGCGGCCTGGCTCACCACGAGTTACTCCCCGAAGCCGTGGTACACCGGGATGGGCCGCAGCGTCGGTGCGTTCGCGTTCCCGTCGATGGCGTAGAGCGCCAACTGGTTCGGACCGGCCCTCACCAACTGCGGGGCCAGGATCGCGGTGAGCGTGCCACTCGTCGTCCCCTGGAACGGCAGGCCCTCACCGATCCCGACGATGCGACCGTTGAGCGCGATGGCAATCCACGTGTCGTCGTCGATGTTGTCGACGATGGCCTGCATGTACGCCCACGGGATGTTGTTCGCCTTGGGGTCGAGGATGTCGTACTTCGGCGACGGGCCGCCACGGAACTGGTCGACGAGCGGGCCGCCGAGATGCGCCTGGGACGGATGTGACGTGGGCGCCATCGGCAGCCCCGCGACGGTCTGGCCGACGAGGTCGCCGTACGGACCGATGCGGTACACCCGCAGCCCGGGATCGCCGCCGGCGGGCAGTGCCTGCTTCTTGATCACGTCCTGGAACCCGGCCGGGTCGAGTTTGAGATAGCGCTCCCCCGGTTTCGGTCCGAGCGCGTCGGGCGGCGAGAAGCTGTTGCCCTTGGTCTGGTCGAACTCACGGGGGAAGTCCTTGCGCACCGGGCCGCGGAGCGTCGTACCGTCGATCTTCCACGGGATCTTCACGCCGATGACGTCGGCCACCGTCGGGAGAACGTCGATCGACTGCGCCGGCCGATCGTCGACCACCGGCTTCTGCTCCCCCGGGTACTTGAAGAACAGCGGGGTCCAGAGGATGTCCTCGTAGTTGTGCTGGGTGACGCTGCGGATTCCCTCACCGGGCTGGAACGACACACCGTGGTCGGCGGTGACCACGACGAGCGAGTCGTCCCACGCACCGATGGCCTTGAGTCGGTCGACGATCTTGCCGAGCACGGTGTCGGCCGCCATCACCTGCAGGAGGTGTTGCCGTCGTGCGCTCTCGGCCGGGTACGCGTCGGGCTGCCAGACGAGCTTGCTCGCACCCTGCTGCGGCGCGAGATGACCGGTGTCCTGGAGTGTCGGCAGCAGGTGCCACGGCTGGTGCGGCAACTCGATGTGGACGAAGTCGAGTTGCGGCTTCGAACCCGGTTGCAGCGACGCCACGAACTGGCGCATCTGCGGCAGCCCGTACTGGACGACCGAGTCCTCGGAGAAGTTGATCGTCGACGGCTTGGGCGACGCGAAGTCCTTCCAGAGGTGGAGCGCGTCGCTGCCGAGCAGCCGCATCCGCTTCAGTCCGGTGGCGTCGCTCGCCCGCGCCGCGCAGAACGACTTCGGACACAGTGAGGTGACCGCTTCGTGGACGTTGAGCGGGTACACACCGCCGAGCAGAGTGAAGAGGTTCTGGGGATAGTCGGCCGACGAGGGCACCACATTGCCGGTCGGTGGCAGCCGGCCGGTGAGGATCGCCGGCACCGCGCGCTCCGTGTACGGCGCGACCGTCGTGTCGTTGCGGTACCAGGTGGAGCCGGCGGCGAGCTTGGCGAAGTTCGGGAACAGCGTGGCGTCGATCTTGCCGTTGCCGTCGAGCAGCGACTGCTCGGGGAACTCGTCGAAGGTCACCATCACGACGCGCTTCGGGGTCTTCGCCTCCACGTGCGACGCGGGTTCCACCTTGCCGCCGAACACCACGGCCGAGGCCGGCGACGCGAACAGGAACAGGGCCGCGAACAGCGCCGGCGCGATCGCCAGCATCCGCAACCACATGCGCATCCAGTCGAGCCGGAGGAACGCGATGGTGCCGACGATCCCGCTCAACACGCCGAGGTGGACGAGCCGCACCGGCGCGAGGTCAGTGGTCCGCTTGAGGATCTCCTCGACGAAGATCCCGAACGGGATGCCACACAGCACCGCATGGGCGAAGCGCCGGATCTTGGGGAGGGCAAGGCCGATGATCACCTCGACCAGGTAGAGCGCCACTGCAGGCACGAAGAGGATCGCGAGCGAGATGACGATGAGATCCAGCGCGGTGGAACCCCGTGTGGCGAAGATGCCGGTGTTCTTGCCGAGCAGATCGAACGTGGGCTGCGCGAACGCGACGCCGCACAGCGCGAACAACTCGAGCCCGGCCCGGATCTCCCGACGGCGCGGCCCGAAGCGGCGCGTGTCGTCGTCGGCGGCGCGGCTGGTCACGGTGTCGGTCACGCGCTTGCCCCGGTGGTTGCGGGTGCGGCGTCCGGGGGGTTGTCGGGCGCGTCGGGGGGCGCGTCATCGGTCGGCTTGGCGCCCGCGGCCGGTGAGCTGCTGCCGGGCCACCGCCGGTGGGACCAGCGGATCGCGGGCCGCTCCACGAGGTAGTAGCTCGCGGTCGCGCTGAGCAATGCGAAGGCGAGCACGATTGCGAACCAGATCCAGATGTTGGCGCCGATGGTGCCGTCGTGGACCCACACCTTGAGCTGCTTGACCCAGATGTTGTGCCACAGGTAGATGCCGTACGAGATGAGCCCGAGGTAGACCATCACCGGCGTCTGGAGGAACCGGCGGATGCGTCCGACGGACTGGTCGCCGAACACCAACGGGAAGATCAGGAAGAACGCGACCAGCCCGTAGAGGAACGCGATCCCGAAGTCCTGGGTCCGGGTCACCGACGCGTAGATGCTCTCGGGCGTGTTGAGCTGCAACGCCACCCAGAAGCACGCGAGGGACAACAACCACGACGCGGCGGGATACCGGGCGAGCGCCCGGCCGAGCATGGGGATCCGCCCGCCGCCGATCACCCAGGCACTGCCCACGGCGAGCAGCATGCCGAGCGCGAACCAGTCGAGGTACCCCACCAACCACTGACCCACCTGATGGATCGGGAACCAGCTTCCGCCCCGCAGGTCCGCCAGCGTCGCCGTCTTCAGGCCCCAGAGTCGCCAGACCCGCACGACCATCGCGAGGAGATAGAGCCCGGCCAGTCCCGCGAGCTGCACGGCCAGCTTGACCCCCCGACTGGCGTTCGCCGGGGTCACCACGCGGAACAGATACGCGATCAGCGGCAGCGCCAGGTAGAAGCTGACTTCGATCACCAGCGTCCACTCCACCCCGAGGCCGTTGAGCGTGAGCCCGGCGCGGTAGTTCTGGAGGAGCCCGTAGGTCGTGTAGAAGATCTGGAAGTTGGAGATCCTGATCACGGCGATCCCGTACGCGGCGACGGTGACGGCCACCCAGTACGCCGGGTAGATCCGCAGGAACCGTCGACCCCAGAACGGGATCAACGCCGGGCCCTTGCGGTCCTCGAAGAGCGCGGCCACGTACGGCCGGTACAGGAGGAATCCGGAGATCAGGAAGAAGGTGGAGACACCGAAGTTGCCGAGCCGTTGGGTCCACTGCCAGGTGTCGTAGTGCAACGTCTCGAGGTTGTACGTGGTGGTCACGTGGTACACGACGACTGCGAGGGCGGCGATCGCGCGCAGCCCGTCGATCGCCGGGAACCGGTTGTGCGGCACCGGCGCCACCGCGACGAGTTCGGTCTCGGCCACGCTCCGGGCCGGCTGGTCGGTGGCGGTCATGGGTTGGCTCCGGCGATGTCGAGCGGACCGGCGGCAAATCCGGCGAAGCGGGCGTCGGTCCCCTTGTCGGACGCGACCACGATCCCGGCGCGGTGGGCGTTGATGAGTTCGGTCGACCGCATGGTCACGGTCTCGAAACCGTCGATGAAGAACGTGAACTCCTGCCCGCGCATCCGGATCCCGAGGTTCACGTTGGCCCCGATCTTGTTGAGACCCACGCTGATCGTGCCGAAGTTGGTCACGCCGGTGGCACCGACGCGCGTCTCCCGCCCGTTGATCACCTTGAACACGTTGAAGGTCGCGTAACCCGGCACCGCGACGATGCGCCAGTAGTTCTGGGCATCCTGGTACCGGAACACCGCACCCACCCCGTCGGGCATGGTGGTCGCGGTCACCTGCACCCAGCCGGTCGAGCGGCCGATGTCGACGGTGGCGATGTTGGCGTCGACGGTCGGCCGCGACGTCAGCACCGCCTCCCGGTCCTGCACCGCCCACGAACCGCCGTCCACCTTCCAGGCTTGGCCGGTCTCGGTCGTGCCGAGCGAACCGTTCTGGCGGTCGAACGCATCGTGCACCGGAGCGCCGGGCCCGACGATGTTCACCTGGTGGGCGGAGAACTGCGTCCAGCGAGCAGCGGTGGCCCCGGGTTCGGGATTCACCACGAGTCCGGCCATCTGCGCGTCGTCGAGTGACGCATCCGAGATCTGCTTCGCGAGTACATCGTTCACGTACACGTCGAACCCGTCGACGCGGTTGTTGATACGGATCCGCGTGCCCGGGGCGACGGGTTCCGTGCCGATGTTGCCCATGTCGGTGGGCGCAGCCGCCGCGATCTTGGTCAACTGCCACGTTCCGAACTCCGGCACCGCGGTCAGCGTCCAGCAGTCGAGCAGGCCACGACACCGGAACGCGAGGCCCATCCCCTTGGACACGGTCTGGGCCGTGACGGCGATCGTTCCCGGACCGCGACCGACGCGCACCAGGGCGACTGCCGATCCGAGCGGCGCCATCGCCACGACACCGGCCCCGTCACCGGCCACGCCCCAGGTGCCGCGCGGGGTCGACCAGTGCTGACCGGTCGCCGTCACGCCGAGACCCGGGCCGGGCCGGGCCGCGAACGCGTCCGTGATATCGCGGGGGAACGGCACCGAGCTCGCGACCGGGAGCGCCCGGTGCGTGTTGGTCGTCACCCGGTCGAGGCCGATACCGAGCCCGGCGAGGAACACGAGGGCAACCAGCAGGGCGATCAGCGCCTTCGACCGCTGGGCCGAGGTGAGATCCCACGGCGCGACCGACGCGCTCTCAGCCACCGTCGGTTGCGTGTCGATCACGCCGAACTCCACTCGTTCTTCCTGGAGCATCCGGGGCCGAAGTAGGGGCGCTCAGTGTACGGAGCCCGATTCGTCGGCCGGGGCGCGCGACGGCGCATCCGGCTCCACCATGGCCGTGCGGACCGAGGTCAGCTCTCGTTGGCCGCGGTCTCCGGGTCCGGAACGTCGATCGTCGGGTCGGCATCCGGGGATTCGAGGCCGTCGCCCTTGCGGAATGCGCCCGTCATGCGTCGCCAGCCGACCTTGGCGGCCACGGCCACGCCGGCAGCCCCCGCGGCGACTGCGCCGACGATCATGCTGCCCGAACCGGCGTCGAGATAGCCGAAGACTCCCATGGTTCCCCCAGGTGGTGAACGCCGGCAGAGCCACCGGCGAAGGCAGGCAATATTAGCAGCGCCACCCCGTGCGGTCGACGGCGGCATCGGACGTCACCGAGCGTGTTCAGGCGGCCTTCAGCCGGCCTTCAGGATCCGGCGGGACCGGGGGTCTCGCGACGGTCCGCCACGATGAAGCGACGATCCCGGTCGAGGAAGGTCCCGTACTGGTGGATCTCGGAGCGGGTGACCGTGAACCAGCGCTCGATGATCTCGACGGTGCGACCGAAGTCGCGTCCCTCCAACGCCGGCGGATGTGATTCGAAGATCAGCCGACCCCCGGGACGCAGGAGCGTGTAACAGCGCTCGAAGTACTCCTCGAGGCCCTGATGGGTGTTGCCGTCGTAGGTGTGGTGGTTGGCGAACGACAGCACGTCGTCGAACCGTTCGCCCCGGTCGTCGAACGTCTCGAACGAGGACACGAGGAACTCCACCGACGTGGTCCCGAGAAACTCAGCGCCCAGCTGTCCGGCCTGCACGAGGAAGGGGTTGATCTCGAAGGCCACCACCCGGCGCGCCGCGTCGGCAATGGCGAGCGAGAGGAATCCGCTGTTCGATCCGATCTCGAGCACGGTGCGGTCCCGCACGAGGTCGCGCAGCCCGAAGGCCTCGACCCGGGCCGTGGTGTCACGCAAGCCGGTAATCCCCAACTCGTCCGACGACTGATACCAGTACGCCTCGCCATAGTCGTAGGTCGGCCACTCCCGACTCTGCCCGACGAGTTGCTCGTGGAGCGCCCGGTGGAGGGCCAGTCGGCCGGGATGCGATTGGAGCGCGGCGTAGTCGCGCTGGCGATTGCGGACCCCGAGCGCCCGCAACGCGGGCTTGGCGCGTACCGCGTCGGCCGCGAACCGAAGTGGCGCGATGGGCGACGGCTTTTCGTAGTAGCGGCGGTAGCGCTCGAGCATCGGGGTCGCCGACGCCGAGGCCGGCGGCTCCGCACGCGGTGACACGAAGAGCTGCGCGAGCGCGCGCTGGCGGACCGCGGGATGCATGAAGTGGAACGTGATGCCGGTGTCGAGGTCCTGGGGAGCGGCCCGGAGTTCGCGCGCGTCGTAGGCCGGCGCAAGGACGTCGCGCACCAGGAGCTCGGCCCGCAGCAGTGGATCGACGAACGAGAACACGGCCCGGTACAACGTCTCGTCGTCGGGTCGAGGCCCGGCGGGCATGGCGATGGCGAGCGGATCGGTCTCCCAGGTCGCCAGCACGTCGCCGTCGTCCAGACCCGGCGTCATGAAGAAGGCGGACACTCCCGGCCGGCCCCGCACCATCAGCGACCACAACAGGACGTCGGCACCCCGGACGAAGGGGAGCAATCCGGTATGGACGTGCACGAGCTTGAGTCCGGAGATCTGGAAGACCGACTTCGGGACGATGCCGCCGCCGGTGAAGAGCACCGTGGCCGGCGCGATGCGGCCGAGCACCTCGAGCAGCCGGGGATCGGAGTACGAGTTCGCACCGACCCGCACGACCTCGTCGGAGAACTGCTCGTAGCGGAAGCCGTCGTACATGGCCCGGTACAGGGACTCGGGGTCGGGGACGAGTGGCGCGAGCCCACGCGCGATTGCGGCCACCAACTCCGGAAGCTTGCGTCGGATCTTGTAGGGATGGAAGTTGTTCGCGCGGTCCTGGGCGCGGGCGTTGACCCGCAACGCGACGCCGACGTCGGAGCCGGGCACCCGCCGCAGCGCGCCGCCGAGAGGGTCGCGCACCATGAGCACGATCCGCTCCGGTCGCAACTCGTCGCGCGCCAACCGGGCGAGGTACGCGCGCGCCTGCGGGCCTTCCCACGCGAGGACCGTGATGGGCAGCACCCGCGCCGTCATCGGGTCTCCCCCACCGGGTCGGCGGCAGGTCGGGTGCGGTCGTCGAGGACGGCCACCGCCCAAGCCCGCAACTCGGCCTCCGCCGGGATGCCGTCGGCCAACTCCAACGCCTTGAGCGCCGAGTTGGCGCACTTCAGCCCCCAGCCCTGATCGTCCGGCGCGCCCGCATCACCGATCGACCCTGCGTTCGCGAGCAACACCGCGACCAGGCCGGCGAGGGTCGCCGGCACCACGTCGACCTCGGGCTCCACCCGCTTCCAGCCTTCCTGGTACGTGACGGACACACGGTGGCGCACGTCGACCTGCCGGCAGAGTGCTTCGAGATCGGCTCGGTCCGAACCGCGTGCGACAGCAGGCCCGGCGGCGAGCCAGCCCGCGACCAGGCGGGGCACGACGATGGAGCCCGGACCCTCCGCATCGATGGCGGGCTGAAGCGTCGCGAGCCGGGCGAACCGGTCGGCGGCCGTCATCCGCGGCGCGCCTGGGCGAACGCCGATGCGGCGGCGGCGATGTGCTCGGCCGCGACCCGACCGCTGTGTCCGACGTTGAAGATGTTCGCCTCGCGTACCGCCTGCAACCGCGACCGCCATTCCTCGGCCGATCCGGTCATCTGGTGGACGGCCGGGACGAGGGTCGACAGGTCCGTCGGGTCGACGACCACGCCGATCTGATCGCGCACGGATGCCTCGAACGGTTCGATGCCCAGCACCTCGTAGTCGGGGTTGTTCACCTTGCGGTCCACGTCGAGGAAGATCACCGGCCGTTCCCGGCCGAATGCATACTCCAGGGCCGCACCCGACCAGTCGCTCACCATGACGTCGGACTCGTGGAGCGAACGGGTCGCGGCGATGTCCTCGTCGAGGGTGAAATCGGGATGCGATGCGAACGTGGCGGCGAGCTCCTCCACCGCCCCGGGTGAACGCTTCTTGGTCATCGGGTGGGGTCGGGCGATCACCCGGCACCCCCCGTCGAGGAGCGTGCGCACCACGTCGGCGCCGACGGTCTCGAAGAGACACGTCGGACCCCACGACGGCGCGACCAACACGGTCGGCTTGTCGCCGGTGGCATGGGGCTCGGCCGACCGGTCGGCGAGGATCGCGTCGAGCCGCCCGTAGCCGTGCTCGACGAGTTCCTTCGCGGGCAGCTGCTGGTGTGCTTCGCGGGCCCGGATCTCGTCGACCATGTACGGACCGACACAGAACACCGTGTCGTAGTGGTCGAAGCCGTCGGGCTCGTAGATCATGTGGGTACTCGCCATCGAATGGAACACGTACAGGTACCGCGTGCCGAGCTTCTCCGCGAAGCGCGAACGGGGCAGCACCGAGATGCCGAGCTGGGGCACGGTCGCCACCAGCACCCCCACCTCCATGGTCTGGAAGAGGAACGCGCGCTTGACGCCCTCACCGATGTAGAAGGGCCGGACGTTGGCGAGGCCGGCCTCGAGGATCGGGTCGTCGGCGGCCGACGTCAGGTAACACACCGACCGTCCGAGGTCGCCGGTGAGCGCCTCGATGATCGGGGCGAAGTGCGGGAACGATCCCGCGTCCTCCGCGTAGAAGGTGATCACCCGATCGGCGAGTGGCAGCGCCTCGAACGCCTTGCGACCGTTCGGCACCTTGGCCGACTTCGAGAACAGCTTCACTGCGCCCCCTCCGCGTCGAGCCGGACGAACCCGGCCAACTCCTGACGAGCGTGGAGTCCGGCGTACACCTCGAGATCCTCGCAGGTGTCCACCTCCAGCCAGCCCCGATCCACCGTCACCGCATGCACCGGCACATCATCGTCGATCATGAGTTGCAGGAACGCCGTCATGAACATGTGGTCGCGATCGCGACCTTCGTAGGTGCCGGCAGGATCGAGCGCGTCGTAGCGGCGGGGCCACTCCGGTGCCACGTCGGCCCGCACGCGCACCAGACCCACGTACTGCCCGCCGATGTCGTCGTAGCTCGACGGCTTCCGACCCAACTCGCGCAGGCGCCCGTCGGGATCCATGCGCAGCGTCTCGGCATCACCGAGCGGGTCGGCCATGCGCAACTCCCAGAGCGCACGCCATTCCCGGTCGACGAGGACCGCGACCGCGGCCGCCGACCCGGTGAGCGCCTCGACGAGACGCGCCTCGTACACGATGTCGCTGTAGGCGACCAGCACGTCGTCGGTACCGTCGAACGCGTCGCGTGCACACATGAGGCTCGCCACCATGTTCGTGTCGTCGTACCGCGGGTTGTGGACCCGGCGGGTTCCCACCGTGATCTGATCGGCGCGGTACCCGGTGACGATGGTGACGTCGTCGACGCCGGCCGCGGTGAGTGCGTCCAACTGCCAGGCGAGAAGCGGACGCCCCGCGAGTTCGACGAGACACTTGGGCCGGTCGGCGGTGAACGGCCGCAGCCGGGTCCCCTCCCCTGCTGCCAGGATGACCGCGCGCATCTAACCCGCCCGTTCCACGAGGCGGCCGAGCAGTTCGCGGTCGGCGGGATCGGGCACGGCGCGTTCCGGGTGCCACATGACGCCCACCTGCGGCAGTGTGCGGTGCGCGACCGCTTCCACGCTGCCGTCGGGCGCGGTGGCCAGCACCTCGAGGGTCGCACCGACGCCGTCGGGCGCGATCCCCCAGTCGTGGAACGAGTTCACGGGTCCGGCCCGCAGCCCCCAGGGCGAGAACACCCGCTCGATCGCGTGCGGTGTCCCGACGTGGCCGGTGACCGGCGTGAGCTGTCCACCCCAGAACGTGACGAGCATCTGCATCCCCCGGCAGACCGCCAGCACCGGGAGCCCGGATTCGGTGGCGTGGTGGAGCAGCGCGCGCTCGGTCGCGTCGCGTTCCGGCGCCGCGTTGGTGGCTCCGTCGAGGTGGGCAAGATCGTTGCCGCCGCTGAACACGATCGCGTCGAGTTCCAGCGCGCGGACGAACGCGACCACGTCGTCAGCGGTGTTCGGGATCGGGACTGCGAGATCTCCGGCCTGGCCGATCCAGGTGGTCCAGGCCTGGTCCAGTGCGTCACGGCGCTCCCCGCGGTCCGCCAGCACCTCCACCCGTTGGGTGATGCCGATGCGGGCTCCGGTCACCGGACCACCGAGATCGTCCGCGCACCACAGTCGAGTCGGATCACGTCGGCCCGGGCGAGCGTGGCGTAGCGCGACTCGCCCACACCGATCGCCGCCGGCAACCGGCATTCGGCCGCCCGTACCGCCATGTGCGAGTTGGCGCCGCCGAACATGGTGACGAGTCCCGCGATGCCTCGGGCGAGCAGCCAGTCGTAGCCCGGGTCCGCGCTCGGGATCAGCACGATCCGGCCCGTGACGTCGAGGTGGCCGGCTACCAACCCGGCCGTCACCGGGGCCTGGACCGACAGCGCGGTCACGAAGTTCGGTTCTGCATCCGACTGCTCGAAGCACACGAGGTCGGCCGCCGTCGCGATCTGCCCGGGGAGCGCAACCCCCTGGGTCACGTGGTGGGCCTCCTCGCCCTCGGCGACGCGGGCGCGCAGGAAGGCAACCGGGTCGGGCATCGCGTCCCGGAGACGCAACACGTCCGCAAGGCGCAGGTTGGCGACGTCGTCGCGATCGAGACCGACGGTGGCCCCGAAGGTCGCGAGCGCCTCCAGTGCGTCGGACAGCGGCCGGGTGAACACGAACTTGCCGGCCTCGCGCCCGGTGATCGCGCCGTGGATGAACCGGTCGAGCGCATCGACCTCGATCCCCAGCCCGACCGCGTCGAGTGCCGCCTTGATGGCCGCGGTCTCGGTCGGGGTCCACGCGAACACGGCGACCTCGGCTGCCGGGGCCGGCTGGTCGACCAGGGGCCGGAGGTACTCCTCGGCCGCGCTTCGATATCGCATCGACGTGATGTCGTAGGTGCCGGGACGCAGGTGCCCGTATTCGTCGACGAAGGCCGCCCAGGTCATCTCGCCCGTCCGCACCCGCGCCGCGTCGGCCTGGAGGCGACCGAACACGGTCTCGGTCGTCGCCAGGAACTCGTCGATGCGGGCCGGGGTGACCGCGCCCACCGCGCCGAGGCCGCGCAGGATGCTCGTCGCGACGAACGCCGCCCGGGCCAGATGACTGAACAGTGGGGTGCCCTCGGTCCGGACCAGCTCGAGCCAGTACGCCGCGGCGTCGAGCGGCGCCAGATCGTCGACCGACCGGGCGGCGATCCGCGCCTGCAGCCGGTCGAGGGCCGCGAGATCGTCGGGCAGGCGATCGAACGCACCGGTGGTCAACTCCCGGAGCGCATCCCGGAGCGCATCGATGTCGGCGCCTGCGAATCCGGCCTCGACGAGGCGCTGCGCGTGGTGGTCGAAGTCGGGCGCGAGACACGTGATGAGCACCGCGAACTCGACCTTGTCGTGCAGGTGGGGATGCGCGGCCAGGTAGTCCACCTGGTGCTCCACCAATCGCGTCGCGAGGTCGTCCGACAACGTCGCCGGCACGAACGAGTTGAAGCACGCACGCACGTCGACGTACGGGTGCCCGGCGATCTCCACCAACAGCGGGCACGGGCGGACGTCGCGGTATCCGTACTCCGCCCGCTGTCGGGCCCACACGTCGTCGGTCACGAGATACCGGTACAGCGACAACGCGAGTGCGCGTGGTGTCGTCCCGATGATCTCGGCCGGATTCCAGTCGGCCATCACGCTGTACCGGGTGGTGCGGCCGAGCACGGTCGGCTGGGGCCGTTGCCGGTCCGCCACGAACCGGGCACCGGCCCGGACCGCGGCCACGACGACCTCGTCGTCCATCGGCGATGCTCGCTCGGTCATGGCGATGGGTCGCACCTGGAGCACGTGGACCTCGTCGTCACTCGTGACCGCGAACTCGATGTCGAGCGAGTCGTGGCCGACGATGGCCTCGATCTTCTGTACCGCCGAGAGCACCGGCGCGATCGCGGCGGGGAGGTTGGCCGGATGGTCCGCGCCCCGCAGGCACACCACCGTGCGCGCGTCGCCGCCACTCGTGACCACGTCGGTACGGTCGGTCGCGTCGTCGAAGTTCACGACGTAGTACGGAGCACCGAGCGCGTGGGTGCGGGTCATCACCACCCCGCTCAGCGCGACCTCGCGCACCATCTCCTGCACGAGCACCTGGTCGGCTTCGTTGCCGTCGACGTACGACGCGAACACCGCATCGATGGCCGGGACGAGCGCCGTGGCATCGGGTGCGACGTCGGCGATGCTCTCGTGCTGTCCCGCCCCGGAGTTGCGCCAGCCGTCCTCGCTCAGGGCGCTGCTGCGCACGATGAGCGTTTCGCGCGGGAGTTCGGTGGCGATGCGACGGATGACGGCATCGGGATCAGCCGTCCATTCCGAGCGGGTGAACGAAACGAGCGCGCCGATGACCGCGCCGTGGTCCATGCGCCGCAGTCGGTCGAGCGACTCGGCCTTGGTACCCAGCACGAAGCGGGCGAGGTCCTGGCGAGCATCGAGTTCGGCCCACTCGCCGCGCAGGTCGACACCGTGGACGTCGATGCCCGCGGTCCGGATCTTGTCGATGAGTGCCGGCAGGGCCGCCGTCGGGGAGAGGCTGCCGTTCACGATCGCACGCGTGGCGGCCACCACCGCCGAGGGCGACAGCCGGGCCACGCCGGCGAACTCCGAGTCGGCCGCGTCGACGGCGACGTCGACGCCCATCTCGACGATCGACGATCCGATGCGACGCACCTTCTCGGCCCGGGCGAGGTCGGCGGGGCTGCGCCCGTCGTACCGCCGTCGCCACCGCGAGTCGACCGCCACCGCCGCGCCCGGCGGGGCCGCGGCCAGCATCTCGACGGCCTGCCGGCGGAACACGACGTCGGAGTAACAGACGTAGGTGGGTCGGAGTGGGTCGAGGGGCACGAGTCCCAGGGACTCGACCGGGCCGGTCTCGGCCCAGGCCCGGTTGAACACCACATGCAGTTGCGGGTACCGCTCGACCACGTCCTCGGCCTTGAAACCACCGACGAAGTAGATCTCCGGATCCCCCAGGACCGCGAAGGCATCGAGGAGCCAGTCCATGACCCGACCACGCTCGTCGATGTCGACCATCGCCGAGGGCACGCCGCCGCGGACGGACCGGCCGGCGCCGAGGATGACGACCTGCGCGGAACCTGGCTGCATGAAGCGGGAAATCCTACCGGAGCCCCGAGGGGCCCGATCCCCGGCTCATCCCAGCGCCGCCAGCCGTTCCGCGACGTCGGCGAAGCCCGCCTCGTGGCGGCGGATCCGGTCGAAGAGGATGCGGGCGCGCGGCAGGTTGCCGGAGCGCTCCTCCAGATCGGCGAGGGCGTACCAGAGCCGCAGGTGGTGCGGCATGATCTTCTTCGGCGTCCCGGAGGCCCGCCGGCCCAGCATCGCGACGGCCTCGGCGAGGCGGTCGTTGTCGGCCAGGCTCCCGGCGAGCACGATGCGCCCCTCGGTGACCAACTCCGACGACGGCGACACTTCGGCGAGTTCGTTCCAGAGTTCCTGCACGCGAGCGGGCTGACGCAACGCGCGGGCGCAGTCCATCATCACCGGGTGCTGGTCGACCTCGCCGGTGATCTCCGCGTACACCTCGAGTTCCTCGGCCGCGGCCTTGTACTGGCCGGCGCGGTACAGCGAGACGCCGAGCAGTTCCCGCACCGACGGCGCCTGCGGCAGCGCGGCGCGCACCGGCCGCAGGATGCGGATCGCATCGCGCTCGCGGTCGTCGGCGAAAGCCTCCGATGCCCGGGCCACCGCGTCGTACCAGCGGTCGCCCCGCGCACCACCGTGGCGCAGGATCTCCTCGCGCACCGACATCGGGCCCTTCCCGCGACGGCGACGGACCGGACCGGGCGCGACCTCCGCGGCGGCGGCCTCACGCTTGCCCGCCTTCCCACTGCGTACCGGCGCCGCTTTTGGCTTGCCCTTGCCCCGCACCACCCGCAACGGCACGGGCGGACCACTGCGCGCCGCGGCCTTGGCGGGCTTGCTGCGCCCGGTATCACGGAACTCGGGAGCCGCAGGCGCGGGCTCGCGCCGGCGCGAGGTCCCAAGGGTCCCGCCCTTCGGTCCGTCACTCCTGCCCCCACCCGAGCGTGGTCCACCACTGCGCGGCGCCCCACTCCTCGGCGCGCCACTCCGCGGCCCGTCACCCCGGGAACCACCAGTACGCGGCGCCCCACTCCTCGGCGCGCCACTCCGCGGCGCATCACCCCGGGAACCACCAGTACGCGGCGCCCCACTCCTCGGCGCGCCACTCCGCGGCCCATCACCCCGGGAACCACCAGTACGCGGCGCCCCACTCCTCGGCGCGCCACTCCGCGGCCCATCACCCCGGGAACC
>JBBSBV010000023.1:0-67801 GCA_038250905.1 Acidimicrobiia bacterium | reverse complement strand
CGCCCGCAGGTGTGGGACGTGCTCGAAGAGGTCATCAAGGAGCACCCGGTGTTCCTGAACCGGGCCCCGACCCTTCACCGCCTCGGCATCCAGGCGTTCGAGCCGGTGCTCGTCGAGGGCAAGGCCATCCAGATCCACCCGCTCGTCTGCGCGGCGTTCAACGCCGACTTCGACGGTGACCAGATGGCCGTCCACCTCCCGCTGTCGGCGGAGGCGCAGGCCGAAGCCCGGCTGCTCATGCTGTCGGCGCACAACATCCTGTCGCCGGCGCACGGTCGCCCGATCGCGGTGCCGAGCCAGGACATGATCATCGGCGCGTTCTACCTGACCGAGATCGTGACCGAGGCGCCCGGTGCCGGGCGCGTCTTCAGCACGCTCGAAGAGGCGCGCATGGCGCACGAGACGCGCGGTGCCGACGGCAAGTCGGGACTCTCGGTGCACGCCCCGATCCGGGTGCGGATGCCGGCCGGTCGATTCCCGGTCGAGGAGTACCCGGCGCGCCAGCAGTGGGACGACGCGAAGAACGAGTGGGTCGAGGACCCCGCGGGCGACGGCAGCATCGTCATTCGGCGTTCGGGCTCCAACGGCAGCACGTCGGTCATGGTCGAGACCACGCTCGGACGCCTGCTCTTCAACGAGGCGTTCCCGTCGGACTTCACGTTCCAGAACCGCGTGGTCAAGAAGCGTGACATCACCGACATCGCCGGGCTGCTCGTGGACCAGTACACGAAGTCGGAAGTGGCGGCCAGCCTCGACCGACTCAAGGAACTGGGCTTCGAGTACTCGACGCGTGCCGGCCTCACCATCTCGATCGCCGATGTGCGGACGCCGGTGGCCAAGGCGGCCATTCTCGACAAGCACGAGAAGGAAGCCGACAAGGTCGAGCAGCAGTACGACCGCGGCATCATCACCGACGACGAGCGGCGCCAGAAGGAAGTCGAGATCTGGACCGACGCCACCAACCAGGTGACCGAGGCGATGCTCGCCGAGCAGAAGGCCGAGCAGTTCAACCCGATCGAGATGATGGTCGGCTCGGGTGCTCGCGGCAACGTCATGCAGGTGCGTCAGATCGCCGGTATGCGTGGTCTGGTGGCCAACCCGCGTGGTGAGATCATCCCGCGGCCGATCAAGAGCAACTTCCGTGAGGGGCTGTCGGTCCTCGAGTACTTCATCTCCACCCACGGCGCACGTAAGGGTCTTGCCGACACCGCGCTTCGTACCGCCGACTCCGGTTACCTGACCCGTCGCCTCGTCGACGTCGCCCAGGAACTGATCGTGCGGGACGAGGACTGTGGCTCCACCCGAGGCATCTGGATCGAGAACATCACCAACGATCCGGACCACGTGCGGTTCATGGAGACGTCGCTGCTCAGCCGCGTGCTGAGTGAGGACGTCACCCTGGCCGACGGGTCGATCATGCCGCGCAACACCGAAGTGACCGAAGAGGTCATGGAGGTGTTGGTGGAGGACGCCGCGGTCACCCGACTGCGGGTCCGCTCGGTGCTCACCTGCGAGTACCCGCGCCACCTGGCGGCCGAGGTGGACGCCGCGGTCGAGGACGGCGACGTCCTCGACGAGAAGTACCGCGCCGGTATCTGCAGCTTCTGTTACGGCACCATGCTCGCCACCGGCAAGATCGTCGACCTCGGTGAGGCCATCGGCATCATCGCGGCCCAGTCGATCGGTGAGCCGGGTACGCAGCTGACCATGCGGACCTTCCACACCGGTGGTGTCGCGGGTGAGGACATCACCCACGGTCTGCCGCGCGTCGTCGAACTCTTCGAGGCTCGGACCCCGAAGGGCGCGGCAGTCCTCGCCGAGTCCTCCGGCGTCGTGCGCATCGGTGAGAACGAGAAGGGCGAGCGCACCCTGACCGTCGTCGCCGACGACGGCGAGGAAGAGATCCACGCAGTGTCGATGCGGACGCACCTCGCGCCCGGGATCGTCGACGGTGCCGAGGTCGTCGCGGGTGCGCAGCTGACCGGTGACGTGAAGAGCTCGCGTGACCCGAAGAAGATCCTCGACATCGAGGGCATCCGGGCCACCCAGCAGTACCTCGTGGACCAGGTCCAGAAGGTCTACCGGGAACAGGGTGTGTCGATCCACGACAAGCACGTCGAGGTCATCGTCCGCCAGATGCTCCGCCGGGTCGGCGTTTCGGACCCGGGTGACTCGGCGTTCCTGCCGGGCCAGAAGGCCGACGCCCGCGAGTTCGCGAACGTCAACAAGCGCCTGGTGGCCGAGGGCAAGCGTCCCGCCGAGGGTCGTCCCGAGCTGATGGGTATCACGAAGGCGTCGCTGGCGACCGAGTCCTGGTTGTCGGCCGCGTCGTTCCAGGAGACCACCCGTGTCCTCACCGAGGCCGCGATCGAGGGCAAGAACGACGGCCTCGAGGGTCTCAAGGAGAACGTGATCATCGGCAAGCTGATCCCGGCCGGGACCGGCATGCCGCGCTACCGCGACGTCGGTACCGAAGCCCCCGATTACCAGCCGATGGAGTACTACTCGAGCGACGAGGACGCCTTGGAGCTGGCCGAGCGCCTGCGGGCCAGTCTCGACACCCGCAGCGAGACGATCGACACCAGCTTCCTGGTGCCGAGCGTGGCGACCGACCCGTTCGCGCCGCCGGCCGGCGGCCTGAGCGTGGTGCCCGACCCCGCCCCGGCGGAGGTTTCGGACACCGAGGCTGCATCGGGCGAGTAACCCGTATCCGATCATTCCGGGCTGCGGCGCCGAATGGGGGGGATCCCCCGGACTCGGCGCCGGAGTCACGGGAGATCGGGCCTGCGATTCCGGTTTGATCCGGCGGTACGCGAGGGCGTAGCCTCCACGGGCTTGTGCGACCACCACGGTCGCCGCCGCTCGTCGCGCCGTCTGGGCGCGGTGAAGTACGCGATGAAGTTCTACGAGGGTCTTCGGGCCCGCAACCAGTTGGAGAGCTGTGCCCACGATTGCCCAGTTGGTCCGTAAGGGCCGGGAAAGCAAGACCGACAAGTCGAAGACTCCTGCGCTGAAGGGTTCCCCCCAGCGTCGGGGCGTGTGCACGCGCGTGTTCACCACCACTCCGAAGAAGCCCAACTCGGCGCTGCGCAAAGTCGCCCGAGTTCGCCTGACCACCGGCGTCGAGGTGACGGCCTACATCCCCGGGATCGGCCACAACCTCCAGGAGCACTCCATCGTCCTCGTTCGTGGCGGCCGGGTGAAGGATCTCCCCGGTGTCCGCTACAAGATCATCCGCGGCGCGCTCGACGCGAGTGGTGTCGCCAACCGCAAGCAGGCCCGTAGTCGCTACGGCGCCAAGAAGGGTTAGTCGTGCCTCGCAAGGGACCAGCTCCCCGCCGTGAACTCCTGCCCGACCCCGTGCACCGCTCGGTGGTCGTGACCCAGCTCGTCAACAAGATCCTGCAAGAAGGCAAGCGGTCGACCGCCGAGCGCATCGTGTACCACGCGCTCGAGGAGATCGAGAAGAAGACCGGTGGCGACCCGATCCCCACGCTCAAGCGTGCGGTCGAGAACGTCCGCCCGGTGCTCGAGGTGAAGTCCCGCCGCGTCGGTGGTGCCACGTATCAGGTCCCGGTCGAGGTCCGTCCGCGCCGCGCGACCACCCTCGCGATCCGCTGGCTGGTCGGGTACTCGCGGCAGCGCCGTGAGAAGACGATGGCGGGGCGTCTCGCCGCCGAGTTGATGGATGCCAGTAACGGGTTGGGTGCAGCCATCAAGCGCAAGGACGACCTCCAGAAGATGGCGGAGTCCAACAAGGCGTTCGCTCACTACCGCTGGTAATCGCGGGTCGGTCGACGCCGACATCCGCCCGGTCGCTCGAACAGCTTTGCTCGCCCGGCGGCTCGCAAAGAACTCGCTTGGTGGACGGACATCGGCGTCGACCTCCGGTCGGACGCGGGTGCACGAACGTTCTTAGAGGTAAAGGGAAAAGAACAACATGGCCAAAGAAGTAGCAGCCAAGCGGGCGTTTCCGCTCGCGAAGACCCGGAACATCGGGATCATGGCGCACATCGACGCGGGCAAGACCACGACGACCGAGCGGATCCTCTACTACACGGGTCGTACCTACAAGATCGGTGAGGTCCACGAGGGTGCCGCGGTCATGGACTGGATGGTCCAGGAGCAGGAGCGCGGGATCACCATCACCAGCGCCGCCACCACCTGTAAGTGGCGCGACTGCTGGATCAACATCATCGACACCCCCGGCCACGTCGACTTCACCGTCGAGGTCGAGCGGTCCCTGCGCGTGCTCGACGGCGCGGTCGCGGTCTTCGACGCGGTGGCGGGCGTGGAGCCCCAGACCGAGACGGTGTGGCGCCAGGCCAACAAGTACCACGTGCCGCGCATGTGCTTCGTCAACAAGATGGACCGCACCGGCGCCGACTTCTACCGCTGCCTCGCCATGATCAAGGACCGCCTCGACGCGGAGACCGCGGTCATCCAGCTGCCCATCGGCGCCGAGAGCGAGTTCCGAGGCGTGGTCGACCTCCTGCAAATGAAAGCCCTCGTCTGGGACGACGGGATGGGTGAGGAGTACGCGACCGTCGACATTCCCGAGGACATGGTCGACGACGCCGAGGAGTGGCGTCACCAGCTCATCGACGTCGTCTCCCAGCACGACGAGAACGTGCTCGAGAAGTACGTGGGTGAGGAAGAGATCACCGCCGAGGATCTCCGGGTCGGCCTGCGCCACGCCACCATCTCGGCCGGCACCGTCCCGATCCTCTGCGGCACCGCGTTCAAGAACAAGGGTGTCCAGCCCCTGCTCGACGCAGTGGTCGACTACCTGCCGAGCCCGCTCGACGTCACCCAGATCGAGGGGGTCGACGTGAAGACCGGCGAGCAGATCGTCCGCAAGGCCGACGACAGCGAGCCGTTCTCGGCCCTGGCGTTCAAGGTGATGAGCGACCCGTACGTGGGCAAGCTCACGTACTTCCGGGTCTACTCCGGCTCGCTCGAGTCCGGTGCCTCGGTCCTCAACGCGACCAAGGACAAGAAGGAGCGGATCGGCCGCATCCTCCAGATGCACGCCAACACCCGTGAGGACAAGGAAGCCGTCTTCGCCGGTGACATCGTCGCGGCCGTCGGGTTCAAGAACACCACCACCGGTGACACGCTCTGTGACCCGGCGCACCCGATCATCCTCGAGCGGATGGAGTTCCCGGAGCCGGTCATCTCGGTGGCCATCGAGCCCAAGACCAAGGTCGACCAGGACAAACTGGGCAAGGCGCTCGGCTCGCTCTCGGAGGAGGACCCCACCTTCCGGGTCCACACCGACGACGAGACCGGCCAGACGATCATCGCCGGAATGGGCGAGTTGCACCTCGAGGTGCTCGTCGACCGCATGATGCGCGAGTTCGGCGTCGAGGCCAATGTCGGCAAGCCGCAGGTGGCCTACCGCGAGACGATCACCAAGACCGTCGAGAAGGTCGAAGAGAAGTACGTGCGCCAGACCGGTGGCCGGGGCCAGTACGGCCACGTCGTGCTCACCCTCGAGCCGACCGGGCCCGGCGGCGGGTACGAGTTCGTCGACCAGATCAAGGGCGGCGTGATCCCGCGCGAGTACATCGGTCCCGTGGACCAGGGCATCCAGGAGGCGCTCGAGGGCGGCATCCTGGCCGGGTACGCAATGGTCGATGTCCGGGCAATCCTCACTTTCGGGTCGTATCACGACGTCGACTCCTCGGAAATGGCGTTCAAGATCGCCGGTTCGATGGCGGTCAAGAAGGCCGCCCGGATGGCCGGACCGGCGCTGCTGGAGCCGATCATGCGGGTCGAGGTCGTCACCCCCGAGGACTACATGGGTGACGTCATCGGCGACCTGAACTCCCGCCGGGGTCAGGTCGAGGGGATGGAACAGCGCGGAACGTCGCACGTCGTGAACGCCAAGGTGCCACTGGCCGAGATGTTCGGCTATGTTGGCGACCTTCGCTCCCGTACCCAGGGGCGCGCGACGTACACCATGCAGTTCGACTCCTACATGCAAGTGCCGGAGTCGATCGCGCAGGACATCGTCAAACGAGTGCGCGGCGAGTAGCCACACCGCATTTTTCTACAAGAGCACAGCGCAACGACGCGCGGCCGGGGAACCCGTCCGCCACGAACGGAGACAGTAGAGATGGCAAAGGCCAAGTTCGAGCGGACCAAGCCGCACCTCAACATCGGGACCATGGGCCACATCGACCATGGCAAGACCACGCTGACTGCAGCGATCACCAAGGTCTTGGCCGAAGGCAACCCGAACGTGACGGCCACGGCGTTCGACATGATCGACAAGGCGCCCGAAGAGAAGGCCCGGGGCATCACGATCAACATCGCCCACGTGGAGTACGAGACGGAGGCGCGTCACTACGCGCACGTCGACATGCCCGGCCACGCCGACTACATCAAGAACATGATCACCGGTGCGGCCCAGGTCGACGGTGCGATCCTCGTGGTGGCGGCGACCGACGGTCCGATGCCCCAGACCCGTGAGCACGTACTGCTCGCCAAGCAGGTCGGCGTGCCGTCGATCGTGGTGGCGCTCAACAAGTGCGACCAGGTCGACGACGAGGAGCTCCTCGAGCTCGTCGAGCTCGAGGTCCGTGAGCTCCTGAACGAGTACGACTTCCCTGGCGACGACACTCCGGTCATCCGGGTCTCCGCACTCAAGGCGCTCGAGGGCGACGCGGACGCGGCGGCAGGCATCATGGAACTGATGAACGCGGTCGACACCTTCATTCCCGAGCCCACCCGTGAGCTCGACAAGCCGTTCATGATGGCGATCGAGGACGTGTTCACGATCACCGGTCGTGGCACCGTCGTCACAGGCAAGGTGGAGCAGGGGATCCTGCACACGGGTGACGAGATCGAGATCATCGGTCTGCGTGAGATCCAGAACACCACGTGTACCGGGGTCGAGATGTTCCGCAAGATCCTCGACCAGGGCCAGGCCGGCGACAACATCGGCGCCCTGCTCCGCGGCACCAAGAAGGAAGACGTCGAGCGTGGACAGGTGCTGGCCAAGCCCGGCTCCATCACCCCGCACACCGACTTCGAGGGCCAGGTCTACGTCCTCACCAAGGAAGAGGGCGGCCGGCACACGCCGTTCTTCGCCAACTACCACCCGCAGTTCTACTTCCGCACCACGGACGTGACCGGCACCATCAACCTGCCCGAGGGCACGGAGATGGTCATGCCCGGTGACAACACCGAGATGGTCGTGCAGCTCCAGAAGCCCATCGCCATGGAAGAGGGCCTGCGCTTCGCCATCCGTGAGGGCGGCCGTACCGTCGGCGCCGGTCGCGTCACCAAGATCAACAAGTAGAGACGACGACACCGCGATGGCGCAGAAGATCAGGATCCGGCTCAAGGCGTACGACCACGAGATCATCGATCAGTCGACGAAGAAGATCGTCGAGACGGTCGTGCGTACCGGAGCGCGGGTCCGGGGACCCGTCCCGTTGCCGACGGAGATCCACCGCTACTGCGTGGTTCGTGGACCGCACGTCGACAAGGACTCGCGCGAGCACTTCGAGATGCGGATCCACAAGCGCCTGCTCGACATCGTCGAGCCGGCGGGCAAGACCGTCGAGTCGTTGCAGCGGTTGGACCTTCCAGCCGGTGTCGACATCGAGATCAAGATCCAGGGCGTCTGACCCTCCGGGGTTCCTGCATCACCCAAGTGGCGATGCGGCGGTCCCGGGCACTAGATTTCCCGGGCTCGTCAATTGACGTCCGTGCAGGCCTTCGCTGCTCGCAGCGACGGAACCGCACGGCACAACCGAACCAGCGCTCCGCCGGGAACCTTCCCGACGGAGCGTTCGCGTGCGGCCGGGTCCTCCGGCCCGCCAGAAGAAGGCGAAACGATGGCTTCCAAGGGAATCCTCGGGCGCAAGCTCGGCATGACCCAGGTCTGGGATGAGGAGAACCGGGTAATTCCGGTCACCGTCATCCAGGCCGGTCCGTGCCATGTCGTGCAGCTCAAGACACCCGAACGCGACGGTTATGCCGCGGTGCAGATCGCGTTCGGCGAGACCAAGGCCGGGCGACTGACCCGCCCCGAGTTGGGACACCTCGCCACGGCGGGCGTGGGCCCCTCGAAGCACCTCGTGGAGTTGCGGGTCGACGACCTCGCCGACTTCGCGGTGGGCCAGGCGATCGTGGCGGACATCTTCGCCAAGGGCGACCGGGTGGATGTGAGCGGCGTCTCCAAGGGCAAGGGTTTTGCCGGTGTCATGAAGCGGCACAACTTCAAGGGCCAGGGCGCATCGCACGGTAACCACAAGAAGCACCGCGCTCCGGGCTCGATCGGCGCCTGCGCCACGCCCGCCCGCGTGTTCAAGGGCATGAAGATGGGCGGCCAGATGGGGAACGCCAAGACCACCACCCTCAACCTCGAGGTCATCGAGGGCGACGGTGAGCGCAACCTCATCCTCGTGCGCGGATCGGTCCCCGGCCCCAACGGCGGCCTGGTCTTCCTCCGCGACGCGGTGAAGGCGGGGGCCAAGTGAGCTCGATCACCATGAAGACCCAGACCGGCGCCGACGGCGACGCGGTCGAACTGCCGGACTTGGTGTTCGGGATCGTTCCCAACATGGCGGTCCTGCACCAGGTCGTGACCGCGCAGCTCGCAGCCGCACGGTCGGGCACGCACAGCACCAAGACCCGGGCCGAGGTCCGCGGTGGTGGCGCGAAGCCCTGGCGCCAGAAGGGAACCGGCCGGGCCCGTCAGGGTTCCATCCGTGCGCCGCACTGGCGCGGTGGTGGTGTCGCGCACGGACCGAAGCCCCGCTCGTACGCCCAGCGGACCCCGAAGAAGATGGTGCGCCTCGCGCTCGTCTCGGCCCTCTCGGACCGGGCCTCGGAGCAGAAGGTCATGGTGATCGACGCGTGGAGCTTCGACACCCCCAAGACCAAGGACGCGATCAGTGCGCTGACCGCGCTCGGCCTGCGGCCGGCCGGCGAGCGGGCGCCCCGGGTACTCCTCGTCCTCGACCGGCTCGAGCAGTCGGCGTGGAAGTCGTTCCGCAACCTCGGTGAGCGGGTGCAGATCATCCTGCCCGAGGAACTCAACGCCTACGACGTGCTGGTCAACGACTGGCTCGTCTTCTCGGCGTCCACGCTCGAGGCGACGGTGAGTCGCCTCACCGACGGCATCAAGACGAAGGGGGCGGAAGCGTGAGCGGTCTCAGCAACCCCCGCGACGTCATCATCCGACCGATCGTGTCGGAGAAGTCCTACGCCAACCTCGACTCGAACGTCTACACGTTCGAGGTGGCGGCCGGCGCGAACAAGATCCAGATCCGCCAAGCGGTGGAAGAGATCTTCGGCGTGAAGGTGCTCAACGTGAACACCCTCAATCGGGGCGGGAAGCGCAAGCGGAACCGCCGGACCGGTACATGGGGCAAGCGGGTTGATCAGAAGCGGGCGATCGTCTTGTTGGCTGCCGGTGACTCGATCGAAATCTTCGGGAGCTGACGATGGCCATCCGCAAACGTAAGCCGACCTCACCGGGTCGCCGGTTCCAGTCGGTCTCGGACTTCGCCGAGATCACCAAGAGCACGCCCGAGAAGTCGCTGGTCGGGCCGAAGCCCCGTACCGGTGGCCGCAACAGCTACGGCCGCATGACCTCCCGCCACCGTGGTGGCGGACACAAGCGCCAGTACCGCCTGGTCGACTTCCGTCGCAACAAGGACGGTGTCCCGGCCAAGGTCGCCGCGATCGAATACGACCCGAACCGCAACGCCCGGATCGCACTGCTCCACTACCGGGACGGCGAGAAGCGCTACATCCTCGCCCCGTCCGGCGTGGGCGTCGGCGACATGCTCCAGAGTGGGCAGGGAGCCGACATCCGTCCCGGCAACGCACTGCCGTTGCGCTACATCCCGGTCGGTACCGTCGTCCACAACGTCGAGCTCAAGCCGGGTGCCGGCGGCAAGATGGGTCGCGGCGCCGGTGCGGCGATCCAACTCGTCGCCAAGGAAGGGCTCTTCGCCACGCTGCGGCTCCCGTCCAGCGAAATGCGGCGGGTCCCGATCGACTGTCGGGCCACGGTCGGCTCGGTCGGCAACTCCGAGTCGGGACTGATCTCGATCGGCAAGGCCGGTCGGAACCGCTGGAAAGGCAAGCGTCCCCACGTTCGTGGTGTCGCCATGAACCCGGTGGACCACCCGCTCGGCGGTGGCGAGGGCAAGAGCTCCGGTGGTCGCCACCCGGTCTCGCCGTGGGGCAAGCCGGAAGGCCGCACCCGTAAGAAGGGCAAGGCATCTGACCAGATGATCGTTCGTCGTCGCCGCACTCGCGGCAGCCGGAGGTAGGCGCGATGCCTCGCAGCCTGAAAAAGGGTCCATTCGTCGACGAGCACCTGCGGGTGAAGGTCGAGCGCATGAACGAAGCCGGGGACCGCAAGGTCATCAAGACCTGGTCGCGCCGTTCCACCATCACGCCGGAGTTCGTCGGCCACACCTTCGCGGTGCACGACGGGCGCAAGCACGTCCCGGTGTACTGCACCGAGGCCATGGTGGGTCACAAGCTCGGCGAGTTCGCGCCGACCCGCACGTTCCGGTACCACGCCGGCCAAGAGAAGCAGGGACGGCGGTAGAGATGACGCGCGCCGTTCTCCGCAACACCCAGGGCTCGCCGACCAAGGTGCGGCTGGTCCTGAACATGATCCGTGGCCTCGACGTCACCGAAGCCCGCGAGGTGCTGCGCTTCAGCCAGCGCGGCGCGTCGGTCGAGGTCGCCAAGTTGCTCGACTCGGCCGTTGCCAACGCCGAGCACAACGACCACATCCCGAGCGACGAGCTCTTCATCTCGGCCACCTGGGCCGACGAGGGCGCGACCGCGAAGCGGTTCCGTCCCCGTGCCCGCGGCCGGGGTACCCGGATCCGGAAGCGCACCAGCCACATCACCATCGTGGTCGAGCGCTATTCCGACGAGGAGCTGCGCCAGCGCGCGGTTCGCGAGGAGAGCAGCGGAACCGGTGCTGCCACCGAGCGTCGCCGCCGCCTGAGCCGGGGCCGGCGCGTCGCCGCCAGCACCGCCGCCGAGGCGCACGATCACGATCACGAAGATGACGACCTCGCCGACGAGACCGTGGTGGCCGAGGTCACCGACGGTGCCGACACCGCGGAGCTCGCCGAAGCCGAAGCCGGCGAGACCGAAGATTCCGACGTCGCCGACGCGGATGCCGACGAGGGCGCCACCGACGAGTCGGGCGACTCGTCGAAGGGAGAGCAGTAATGGGCCAGAAGGTCAACCCGTACGGGTTCCGGCTCGGCATTACCACCGACTGGAAGTCGCGGTGGTTCGCCGAGGACGAGGAGTACAAGGATCTCCTGGTCGAGGACTGGAAGATCCGCGACTACCTCCGCACCGAACTCCTGCGCGCCATGGTGAGCCGGGTCGAGATCGAGCGCACCCGTGATCGCCTCCGCGTCGACGTCTACACCGCGCGGCCCGGCATCGTCATCGGCCGTCGGGGGGCCGAGGCCGACCGGCTGCGCGCCGGCCTGCTCAAGATCACGGGCAACCCGAAGATCCACTTCAACATCCAGGAGATCAAGCAGCCGGAGCTCGACGCGACGCTGATCGCCCAGGGCGTTGCCGACCAGCTCACCGGCCGGGTCAGTTTCCGTCGGGCCATGAAGCGTGCCGTCCAGACCGCGATGAAGGCGGGTGCCCTCGGCATCCGCGTCCAGTGCGGTGGCCGCCTCGGTGGCGCGGAGATGAGCCGCAAGGAGTGGTACCGCGAAGGTCGGGTACCGCTGCACACCTTGCGCGCCGACATCGACTACGGCCAGGCCGAAGCGCGGACCACGTTCGGCCGCATCGGCGTCAAGGTGTGGATCTACAAGGGTGAGATCCTGCCCTACAAGACCGCGGCCGAGGACAAGATCGCCAAGGAAGCGGCCATGGCCGTGGGCGACACCGCCGGCCCCACCGGTCGCCGTGTCGTGAGTGCGGGTGGCGGACGCCGTCGTCCGAGCGCGGAGTCGACCCCGGTCGACGAAGCGACCGTGGGCGAGGAAGAGATCGCCGAGGCCGCACCGCTGGTCAAGGAAGCCGATCCCGAACTCGAGCGCCTGCTCGCCGAGGAAGAAGAGATCGAGCGTCGCACGCGTCAGCACCACGAAGCGCCCAAGTTCCACGGGGACGAGGACTGACCATGTTGATGCCGAGAAGGGTCCGTCACCGCAAGGTGCAACGCGGCCGTATGTCCGGGGTCGCCAAGGGCGGCACCAAGGTCACCTTCGGTGACTACGGGATCCAGGCGCTCGAGCCGGGCTGGATCACCAACCGCCAGATCGAGGCGGCACGTATCGCGATGACCCGGCACATCAAGCGTGGCGGCAAGGTCTGGATCAACGTGTTCCCGGACAAGCCGATCACCCAGAAGCCCGCCGAGACCCGTATGGGTTCGGGCAAGGGAAACCCCGAGTCCTGGGTCGCTGTCGTCAAGCCCGGACGCGTGATGTTCGAGCTGTCCGGGGTGGCGGAGCCGCTCGCCCGCGAGGCGATGCGGCTCGCGATGCACAAGTTGCCGATCAAGACGCGCTTCGTCGTGCGTCACGACGAGGCCTGATCACTATGCCGAGTACTGCACAAGAACTGCGAGAGCTCAACGACGCCGAACTGATCCAGCGGCTGGCCGAAGCGAAGGAAGAGCACTTCAACCTTCGCTTCCAGGCCGCCACCGGTCAGCTCGACAACACCGCACGGCTGGGTGAGGTGCGTCGTGACGTGGCTCGACTCAACACGCTGATGCGGGAGCGCGAGATCGCGGCTGCCGAGGAGAAATCATGAGTGAGCCCGAGACCGAGACCACAACCGATCGGAACCGGCGCAAGGTCCGCGAGGGAATCGTCGTCTCCACCAAGATGGACAAGACCGTGGTGGTCAGCGTGGTCGACCGGGTGCAGCACCCCCGGTACCGCAAGACGCTGCAGCGCACCACGAAGCTCATGGCCCACGACGAGGCGAACGACGTGCGCGAGGGCGACCGGGTCCGCCTTGCGGAGACCCGTCCGATGTCGCGCAACAAGCGTTGGCGCGTGGTCGAGGTCCTGGAGCGTGCCCGATGATCCAGCAGGAGAGCCGCCTCAAGGTGGCCGACAACTCCGGCGCCCGTGAGGTGCTCTGCATCAAGGTGCTCGGCGGGACGCGGCGTCGCTACGCCGGCATCGGCGACATCTTCGTGGCCACGGTCAAGGACGCCAACCCCGGTGCGGCGGTCAAGAAGGGCGACGTCGTCAAGTGCGTCGTCGTGCGCACGAAGAAGGAGCGTCGCCGTCCGGACGGGAGCTACATCCGGTTCGACGAGAACGCCGCCGTGCTGATCAACGATCAGATGCAACCGCGCGGCACCAGCATCTTCGGCCCGGTCGGTCGCGAACTGCGTGACCGCAAGTTCATGCGCATCGTCTCGCTCGCCCCGGAGGTGTTGTGATGAAGATCAAGAAGGGCGACACCGTGCAGGTGATCGCAGGTAAGGACCTCGGCAAGACGGGCGAGGTCACGCGGGTCATCCGTGACACCGAACGCGTCATCGTCGACGGCGTCAACGTGGCCAAGCGTCACCAGCGTGCGACCAACGCCACCATGCAGGGTGGGATCATCGACAAGGACATGCCGATCCACGTGTCGAACGTGGCGATCGTCTGCACGTCCTGCGGCAAGCACACCCGTATCGGATACCGGTTCGACGGCGACTCCAAACTCCGGATCTGTCGCAAGTGTGGGAAGGACCTGTAGTGGCAGCTACCACGACGGCCCCCCGTCTCAAGTCCCGCTACCTGACCGAGCTGCGCGAGCAACTGCGCGGCGAGCTCGGGCTCGGGAACGTGATGGAGGTTCCGGCACTCACCAAGATCGTGCTCAACATGGGCGTCGGGCGCGCGACTCAGCAGTCGTCGTTGCTCGACGGTGCGGTCGCCGACCTCACCCTGATCACCGGCCAGAAGCCGGCGATCACCCGAGCCAAGAAGTCGATCGCGACCTTCAAGCTCCGCGAGGGCAACGCGATCGGCGCCAAGGTCACCCTGCGGGGCGACCGGATGTGGGAGTTCTACGACCGGCTCGTCAGTGTGGCGATCCCGCGTATCCGTGACTTCCGGGGCCTCAACCCCGAGTCGTTCGACGGACGCGGCAACTACACGTTCGGCGTCACCGAGCAGCTGATCTTCCCGGAGATCGATTACGACAAGATCGACACGGTGCGAGGGATGGACATCACCATCTGCACGACCGCCCGTAGCAACGACGAAGGGCGCGCGCTTCTCCGTGCGCTCGGGTTCCCATTCCGCCGTGAGGCACAGGGGTAAGGCATGGCCAAGAAAGCACTCGTCAACAAGCAGCAGCGCACACCGAAGTTCAAGGTGCGCGGGTACACGCGGTGTCGTCGGTGTGGCCGGCCCCGTTCGGTGTACCGCAAGTTCGGGCTGTGCCGGATCTGTCTCCGCGAGCTCACGCACGCGGGCGAGGTTCCCGGCGTGACCAAGGCTTCGTGGTAGGGAGGTGCGCCGATGACGATGACCGATCCGATCGCGGACATGCTCACCCGAATCCGCAACGCGAACATCGCGATGCACGATTTCACCGAGATGCCGTCTTCGAAACTCAAAGAGGCGCTGGCTGCCATCCTGTTGCGTGAGGGCTACATCGAGGGCTTCGAAGCCGCCGATGACCCCGCGCGGCCCGGCCGCAAGCTGACCATCACCATGAAGTACACGCCCGAGCGCAAGCGCACGATCTCCGGGATCAAGCGAATTTCGAAGCCCGGTCTGCGCGTGTACATGTCGGCGAACCGCGTGCCGCGGGTGCTCGGCGGCATGGGGATCTCCGTACTCTCGACGAACCAGGGACTGCTGACCGACCGTGAGGCGCGCAAGCGTCGGGTCGGTGGCGAAGTCCTGTGTCAGGTCTGGTGAGCTGATGTCTCGCATCGGCAAGAGCCCCATTCCGGTCCCGTCGGGCGTCGAGATCTCGATCGACGGCGCCAACCTGTCGGTCAAGGGTCCGAAGGGTCAGCTCTCCTGGAGCACCCCCGAGGACATCTCGGTCAACCAGGACGGCGACACGCTCCTCGTGACCCGGCCCGACGACGAACGCCGTCACCGTGCGCTGCACGGGATGACCCGCTCACTCGTCGCCAACATGGTCCAAGGCGTCTCCGAAGGGTTCTCCAAGGAACTCGAGATCGTCGGTGTCGGATACCGCGCGCAGGCGCAGGGTCCGTCGAAGCTCGAACTCCAGGTCGGCTTCTCGCACTCCGTGCCGGTCGACGCGCCGGAGGGAGTCACCTTCGAGGTACCAACCCCGAACCGGATCATCGTGTCCGGTATCGACAAGCAGTTGGTCGGCCAGGTCGCGGCCGACATCCGCAAGATCCGCAAGCCCGAGCCGTACAAGGGCAAGGGCATCCGTTACGCCGGTGAGCGCGTGCTGCGCAAAGCCGGGAAGTCCGCGAAGTAGGGAACATGCGCGTAAAGACGAACGACAGCCGTCGGCGTCGCCACCTTCGGGTGCGCAAGAAGGTGCGGGGTACTGCCGCGCGCCCGCGTTTGGCGGTGTTCCGTTCCAACAAGCACATCTACGCTCAGGTGATCGACGATGTCGCCGGCCGTACCGTGGCCAGTGCATCGACGATGGAGCCCTCGGTGCGGAGCGTTGGCGGTGGCACCGTCGACGCGGCGCGTGCCGTCGGTGAGCGCGTCGCCGATCGGGCGAAGGGTGCCGGAGTGAGCACGGTGGTCTTCGACCGCGGTGGGTTCAAGTACCACGGTCGGGTAGCCGCCGTGGCCGACGGCGCCCGTAGCGCCGGTTTGGAGTTCTAGGTATGGCCAACGATTCGCAATTCGAAGAGCGGGTCATCGCGATCAATCGCGTGGCCAAGGTCGTCAAGGGTGGCCGGCGCTTCTCCTTCACCGCGCTGGTCGTGGTGGGGGACGGCAACGGCAACGTGGGCCTCGGCTACGGCAAGGCCAAAGAGGTACCCGCGGCGATCCAGAAGGGCATGGAAGAGGGCAAGAAGAACATGTTCGCCGTGGCCCTCGCCGGCTCGACCATCACCCACGAGATCGTGGGTCGCCACGACGCGGCCCGCGTGCTGCTGAAGCCCGCTGCCCCCGGTACCGGGGTCATCGCCGGTGGGGCGGCGCGGGCGATCCTCGAGGCGGCCGGCGTGCACGACGTCCTGGCCAAGTCGCTCGGTTCGTCGAACGCGATCAACGTGTCGCGTGCGACCATCGCCGGCCTGCAGGGACTGCGGAACCCCGACGAGATCGCGAAGATGCGCGGGAAGTCGCCCGAAGAAGTCAGCACGGTCGGGATGTTGCGGGCGTACCGTGAGCGCAACGCGAAGAAGACCGTCGTTACCGAGGTCGCGTGATGAGACTCAAGGTCACCCAAACCAGATCGTTGATCGGCATCAAGCCCAAGCAGCGGGGCACGCTGCGCGCGCTCGGTTTGCGGGGCATCAGCCAAACTCGCGAACACGACGACAACCCGGTGATCCGCGGGATGCTCAACAAGGTCCCCCACCTGGTCACTGTGGAGGAAATCTCGTGAAGGTCCATGATCTGAAGCCGGCCGCCGGCTCGAACAAGAAGAAGCAGCGCGTCGCTCGCGGTATCGGTGGCAAGGGCGGCAAGACCGCCGGCCGCGGTACGAAGGGCCAGCGCGCGCGCGGGTACATCAAGCCCGGGTTCGAAGGCGGTCAGACCCCGCTGCACCGGCGGACGCCGAAGGCGAAGGGGTTCAACAACCCGTTCCGGGTCGAGTACCACGTGGTCAACCTCGAGACGCTCGAACTCTTCGACGCCGGCAGCGAGGTGTCGCCCGACACGCTGCGGGAGCGGGGACTGGTGGCCAAGCGCGGCCTCGTCAAGATCCTCGGTCGGGGCGAACTGACCAAATCGCTCACCGTCAAGGCCCACGGATTCTCGGGTTCGGCGAAAGCCGCCATCGAGGCCGCCGGCGGTACGGTCGAGAAGGTCGCGGCGCCGTGGGGCGATCGTCGGCCGCCCGCAAAGGGCAACGCGCTCACCAACCGATAGCCTGACCCGACCGGGTCCGAAAGTCGTTCGAGGAGGTCGCACCACCCATGCTGTCCCGTCTGCGGAACATGTTCCGGGTGCCTGACCTGCGCAACAAGATCTTCTTCACGGTCTTCATCGTGCTCGTCTACCGGCTCGGGACCCACATCCCGGTCCCGTACGTCGACTTCGCCCAGATCAAGGCGTTGCAGAGCACGGCCAACAGCACCGGTGGCGTGGTCGGGTTCCTCGACCTGTTCTCCGGCGGAGCCATCACCAGCGTCTCCATCTTCTTCCTCGGGATCATGCCGTACATCACGGCGTCGATCATCATGCAGTTGTTGGGCGTGGTGATCCCGAAGCTCGAGCAGTGGCAGCAGGAAGGCCAGTCGGGCCAGAAGAAGATCACCCAGTGGACCCGGTACGTGACCGTGGGCTTGGCACTCGTGCAGTCGTCGGGTCTGGTCATCGCGCTCCACGAGGGCAAGCAGGGTCTGCTCGGCACCGCCGGGTTCCAGGGCCACGACATGATCCCGAACTACAACGCCTACCGGGCTGCCCTGATCGTGATGACCTGGGTCGCCGGGACTGCGCTCGTGATGTGGTTGGGTGAGGTCATCACCCAACGGGGTATCGGGAACGGCATGTCCATCATCATCTTCGCGTCCGTCGTCTCCCGGCTGCCCGCCCAGGGCAGCTCGATCTTCGCGGAAGCCGGTCAGTTCAAGGGCTGGGTCATGGTCATGATCGGCGTGGCCATGATCGCCGGCATCGTCTACGTCGAATCCGGGCAACGACGAATACCCGTGCAATTCGCGAAACGCGTGGTCGGCCGCCGCATGTACGGCGGCCAGAGCACCTACATCCCGCTGAAGGTCAACCAGTCGGGTGTGATCCCGGTGATCTTCGCCAGTTCGATCCTGGCGTTCCCGGCGCTGATCGCGTCGGCCACGAACTGGAAATGGCTCCAGGACTTCGCGACCAACAGCCTCCAGCGTGGCGATACCTGGACGTACATGGGCCTGTACGCGCTGATGATCCTCTTCTTCGCGTACTTCTACACGGCGATCGCGTTCAACCCGCAGCAACAGGCCGACATCATCCGCAAGCAGGGTGGTTTCATCCCCGGCATCCGCCCGGGACCGCCCACCGAGAAGTACCTCGCGCGCGTGCTGAACCGCATCACCCTGCCGGGCTCGATCTTCCTGATGGTCATCGCCCTCGTCCCGCTGATGGTCCTCAAACTCTGGAACATCACCCAGTTCCCGTTCGGTGGAACCGCACTGCTGATCACCGTCGGCGTGGCCTTGGAGACCATGAAGCAGATCGACTCGCAGCTCATGATGCGTAACTATGAGGGTTTCCTCTCCTGAGGGCTCCATGACCGCACGTCGGGGACCGCGCATCGTCCTGTTGGGGAAGCAGGGCTCGGGAAAAGGGACGCAGGGCGAACGCCTCGCGCGACATTTCCAGATGCAGCACCTGTCCACCGGGCAGATGTTCCGCGATTCCGCCGCGGTCGGCGTCTCGGCCGGCCTCGAGGCCAAGGCGTTCATGGACCGGGGCGAACTCGTTCCCGACGATCTGGTGGTGGCCGTCGTGGCCGAACGGTTCGGGAACCGCGGCGAGGTGGAGCCGGGCTTCGTGCTCGACGGGTTCCCCCGGACCGAGCAGCAGGCGCTCGAACTCGACACCATCCTCGGAGACCAGCCGCTCCACGTGGTGATCGACCTCGAAGTACCGACCGACGTGGTCGTGGAGCGCATGCGGTCCCGCGGTCGTGAGGACGACACCGAGGAGTCGATCCGCCGGCGGCTCGAGCTGTACGACACCGAGACGCGTCCGCTCGTCGAGTTCTACCGTGATCGCTCGGTCCTCGTGACCATCGACGGTCTGGGCACCGAGGACGAGGTCCAGGATCGACTGCTGGCCGCGGTCGCCGCCCGCTTCAACGCCTGAACCATGAGCACCCGGAAGTCACCGGACGAGATCCGCATGATGGCGAGCGCCGGTCGGGTCGTGGCCGAGATGCACGAGGTGTGTGCGCGTGCCGCTCGGCCCGGAGCGACGACACTCGACATCGATCACGCGGCGAGAGGGGTCCTGGCCCACCGCGGCGCCGATTCCAACTTCCTCGGCTATCACGGTTTCCCGGCGGTGATCTGTACGTCGCCGAATGCGGTGGTGGTCCACGGCATTCCCGACTCGACGGTGTTGGAGGACGGCGACATCATCTCGCTCGATTGCGGCGCGATCATCGACGGTTGGCACGCCGACGCCGCGATCACCGTGCCGGTCGGGACCATCGACGCCGAATCACAGCGTCTGATCGACGTCACACGCGCGTCCCTCGAGCGGGCGATCGACGAGTTGGTCGTCGGTCAGAACCTGGCCGACGTCGGTGGGGCCGCGGAGCAGGTGGCCGACGCGGCCGGCTTCTCGATGGTGCGGGAGTATGTGGGTCACGGGATCGGGACCGCGATGCACGAAGCGCCCGAGGTCCCGAACTACCGCACCCCCCGCGGGCGGCGGCACCGGATCCGGTCGGGGCTCGTCGTGGCCATCGAACCCATGGTCACGATCGGCTCACCCGAGACCGAGGTGCTCGACGACGGATGGACGGTCGTCACGGTCGACGGCCGGCGCGCCGCGCACTTCGAACACACCATTGCGGTCACCGACAACGGACCGGAGATCCTGACCCTGCCCGGGTGAGGAGAGGCGTGACCGGCACCGCGCCGCGCCATGGCGACGGGAATGGAGCGAGCCCGGGCTAGAAGCCGGCCGCCCGGCCTTCCATCTCCGCTTCGATCAGGTCGACCTCGATCGAAGCGGTCTCGCTGCAGACCAGCGTGGTGCGCTCGTCGATGTCGCGCACCAGGCCGACCAGGATCTCGATCACGTCGGTGTGGGTCCCGGTGGGGTCGAGGTCGCGCACGAGGTCGGGCTCGAGGGGCGGGACGTCGACGTAGCGGATCAGCTCGTGGGCGCTGCGGGTCGGGGTCTCGGCCGAGCAGAAGAGATCTTCATGCATCTTCTCGCCCGGGCGGAGCCCGGTGAACTCGATGGCGATGTCCGCGGTACGGGCCGATGCCAGTTGGCGGGCGACGTCGTAGATCTTGACCGGCTCGCCCATGTCGAGGACCAGGGCGTGTCCGTCGCCACCGATCGCGCCGGCCTGGATCACCAACTGCACGGCTTCCTCGATGGTCATGAAGTACCGGGTGACCTCGGGGTGGGTGACCGTCAGCGGGCCGCCCTTGGCGATCTGGGAGCGGAAGGCGGTGAGCACGGAGCCCCGGCTGCCGAGCACATTGCCGAACCGTACGCTGAGGTACCGACCCTCGTGGCGCTGACCGAACGAAGACGTGAGCGCCTCGGCGATCCGCTTCGAGTAGCCGAGGACACTGGCGGCGTTGGCGGCCTTGTCGGTGGAGATGTTGACGAAGTGGGTGACGCCGGCGCCGGCGGCGGCGTCCAGCACGCTGAGGGTGCCCCAGACGTTGCTCTTGAGGGCCTCCGACGGATGGGACTGCAGCAGCGGCAGGTGCTTGAGCGCCGCCGCGTGGAACACGACGTCGGGCTTGATCTCGGCGAAGAGCCGGGCGACGCGGACGCGGTCGCGGATGTCGAGCAGGATCAGGGAATCGGAGTCGAGCAGGGCCCGGCCCTCGAGCGAGAGCTGCACCCCGTGCAGGCCCGACTCGTCGCGGTCGATCATCACGAGCCGACCCGGGGCGAACGCGGAGAGCTGACGGCAGAGTTCCGAGCCGATCGAACCGCCGGCCCCGGTGACGACGACGGTCCGGCCGCGGATGTAGTCGGAGACGCTCTGGAGATCGGTCTCCACTTTGTGGCGGCCGAGGAGGTCGGCCTCGGTGGGCTCACGCAGGTCGCCGACGCGGACCTCACCGCCGAGCAACTCCCGGACGGAGGGCACGACCTTGACGTCGAGACCCGCGGCACGCGCGTCCCGCGACAGTTCACGGACGAGGGCGCCGTCGCCGGTGGGCACCGCCATGATGAGGGTCTTGGCCCCCACCCGTTCGGCGATCGCGGCGATGTTGGAGCGGTCGCCCAGAACCCGGACCCCGCGGATGGTGAGGTTGCGCTTGCGGGGGTCGTCGTCGAGCAGCGCGACGGGCACGTACGGGCTGTCGGAGTCGAAGAGCATGGCGCGGATGGTGCGCTCGCCGCCGTCGCCGGCACCGAAGATGATGGCCCGTTCGCGGTCGTGTGCGAGCGAGCGGCGCTGCTGTTCGAGGAGTTGCCGGGCGATGTACCGGGCGCCGCCCATACCGACGAATGCGATGATGCCGGCGCCGATGACCGCGCTGATCGGTGCCGGACGGTCGCCGGGAACGACGAGGTCGATGGCGGCCAGGGCCAGGGTGGAGACCACCGTGGCGCGGGCGAGGGCCGCGACCTCCTCGAACGATCCGTTGACCCACCAGCCGCGGTAGAGGCCGGTCCAGTATCCCGTGGCCGCCTGCAGCACGATGGCGGGCAGGAACAGCACCGCGAGGTTGAAGTCCTGCACGCGGGTGACATCGAAGTCGAGGCGGAGCAGCGAGGCTGCGTACAGGGCAACGACCCAGACGAGGCAGTCGGCGCTCATGCGCGCCAGGCGTTTGCTCGTCCGCAGTTTCTCCACTGGCGCTCGCAGAACTCCTGATACCGACATCAGATGCAGCACCCGGAAGGGCTGCGACGCCCCGTGTACGCTCGCTCCGCGTCGTGCACCCGGCCCCCCAGCCGCCATGGATAAGGGCGACATTGTGGCTGCATTTCGTGGCCGAATGCAAGAGAAAGAATCACCGACCGTGGCAAAAATTGGGGAAATCGGAGCGACCTGGGCCGATCGGCCCCCTGCTCGTCGGCGTTACCGGGCATGAGTCCGTTCACGACGCTCATCGATTTCCAAGGGTTCCGGGACGGATTCGCCGTCGGGTTGGCGCTGACCGCCGTGGTGATGGCCCTCGGATTCGGCATCACCAAGCTGCCGCGGCGCAGCCATGCGCCCCTGGGGTTGACCGGGCCGGCGTGGGTGGTCGCATGCCTCATCGTGATCGGCGGCGCGTTCGGCTATCAGCAGATCGACACCTTCCCGGCCGGGATGCTCTGGGGCCTCGCCGCGCTGTTCGTGGCCGGGGAACTGGCGGACCGGACGCCGAACCCCAAGATCATCGGTGCCGTCCTCGCGATCCCGGGCGCCGTGCTGGTCGGCGTGTCGAATGACTTCCCGGGCCCGTCGTGGTCACAGAATCTGGTGATCCTGACGATCGTCGTCGCCTCACCCCTCGCGGCCGATCTCGACCGGCGGAGTGCGCGTCTCGGACTCGGACCGGTGCTCTGGCTGATCACCGTGGCCGGGCTCTACTGGACCGTCCCGGACACCGAACGGATCCGTCCGCTCATCGGTGCGGCGGCCCCCCTGGCGTTCACCGGTTGGCCCAAACGGTTCAGCCGCATGGGCGCCGGCGGGATCAGCGCCGCGATCGCGTTGTTCGTCTGGGCCGCGGCGTTCGAGGGCCGGGGCCGGCCCGGCTCGATCGTCGGCGCGGTCGCGTCGCTCGGACTGTTCGTGGTCGAACCGATCGGCCGGATGCTGGCGAAGGGCCGGATCGCGTCGTTGTCCCGATCGCTCGGACTCGGCGCGTTCGAGTGGTGCGTCGTCGGAGCGCAGGTCCTCGTCGTGGGGTACGCGTCGCGGGTCGCCGGGTTCGCCGAGACCGGCGGCAACGCGTTCGTGCTCCTCGTCCCTGCGATCCCGATCGCGATCGGGATCGGCGGCATCGTGCGCGTCTCCAAGCGACTCCGCCCGCGCGGGTCGCCTAGTTCGGCCGGTCGGCGTCGGAGTCGCTCGCCGTCGTGAGGAACCCGGCCCGCCCGACGACGAGGGCGACGACGAAAGCGGTGCCGACGGTGATGGCCAACGCGGCGCCCGGCACAGCCTGCGTGGCGGCGAGACCGATCGCGCCGAGGAGCACCTGCGCCGCGACACAGACCGCGGTCGAGCGGCCGATGCTCGATCCCCGGTCGACCATCTGGTCGTAGACGTGACTCCGGTCGCCACTGAGCAGCGGCCGGTGCGCGCGGAGCCGCCGCAGGATCGCGATCGCAGTGTCGGCGACGGGCACCGCGACGAGGAGCGGCACGGCCCACCAGATGGACCAGCGCGTTCCGGCGTGCCGGGTCAGGGCCGGGAGGAGCGCGACGGTGGTACCGACGAAGTACGCGCCGGCGTCACCGAGGTAGATGCGCGCCGGTGGGCGGTTGAGGACGAGGAACCCCAGCAACGCGCCGGCGAGTCCGAGACCGACGGGGGTCGCGGCGCCGCCGAGGAACGCGAATGCCACACCGATGACGACGCCGACCCCGGCCGCGAGGCCGTCCTGGCCGTCGAGGAGGTTGACCGCGTTGAGGAGTCCGAGCACGAGGACCGCGGTCGCGACCCGGGCGATGATCGGGCCGGGGACGACGAGGGCACTGACCGCGGCGATCGCGAGTTCGACTGCGATCCGCACGGTGACCGCCAGCGGCCGGAGGTCGTCGGCCAGTCCGAGGAGGAGCGCGGCGGCCATCGGAAGGAGCACGAGTGGGCGGCCGCCGAGGATGGCGCCGCTCGCGGCGGCGAGCGCGACCGCGACGCCGCCGAGGTACGCGACCGGGATGCGCTGGGGTTTCAACTCGCCCGGACGGTCGACGATGTCGAACGCGATCGCGATGCGGCGCGCCGCCGGGGTCAGGGCCAGGCCGCCGATCAGACCGATCACCAGCGCTACGAGGCCGTCCACACCAGCACCTTCGATTCGCGGCCGGGGTGCATCTCGAGGCCGGCGGCCGCCCGGTATCCGGCGGCCTCGTACATCGCGATCGCGGCGTGGTTGTCGGCGGTGGTGACCACCTTGGCCGCGGTGATGGAACGCTGTGCGAACTCCGCCGTCGCGGCCCGGACGAGCGCGGTGCCGATGCCCTGGCCGGACCGCGCGGGGTCCACTGCCACCGCGAGGATCTCCGCGGTCGGCAGGTCTGCAGTGGTGGTGGGGTACTTGAGCGTCTCGATCACGCGCGGCACCGCCCGGACCACGCGCGGCGCGGCGGCGACGGCGGCGATCACGCCGTCGCGGAGGAGGAACGTGCGGTACAGCGCCGAGAGATCGGCGACTCCGGCGACGAACCCCGCCACCATGGCGTCGCGCTCGTCGACGAGCAGGAACGAATCCGGAGTCCGCGCGACCCGGCGGTACAGGCGGCGCAGGAACGGGAGGCCGAGACTGCTGAGGAACCCCTCGCTGATCCGGGTCGCGTGCAACTCGGCCACGCGGGGGATGTCGGCTTCGGTCGCGTCACGGACGGTCATCGGGCGGTCACGGTCATCGGGCGGTGCTCCGACGCGACGGTCGGGCCAGCAGGCGGTCGTAGGTGCCCAGCGTGATGTCGACGATGGTCCGATCGTCGAACTCGGCGCGCGCCTTGGCCCGCGCGGCCCGTCCCATCGCGATGCGGCGCGGTTCGTCGTCGGCGATCGACGCGATGGCCGTGGCCAGGGCATCCGGGGCGCGCGGCGGCACCAGGACGCCGGTCGCGCCCGGCGCGACCACCTGCCGGCAGCCGCGGATGTCGGTTGCGATCACGGGGAGCCCGGACGCGGCCGCTTCCATCGCGGAACGGGGGAAGCCCTCGCGGTGGGACGCGAGGACGTAGAGATCCATCGCGGGATACAGGTCCTCGACGTCGTCGCGGAGTCCGAGGAACGTGATGTCGGCCTGCGCACCGACTGCGTCGAGATCGGCGCGGGACAGTTGGTCGGACTTCGCCTCGTCGAGACCGCCGACGACGACGAAGCGCACGCGCGGGTGGTGCCCGCGGAGCCGGGTCGCGGCGGCGAACAGTTCGCGGTAGCCCTTCTCCCAGACGAGTCGACCGACCGCGCCACACACGATGTCGTCCGGTCCGGCGCCCCACTCGGCGCGGAGTTCGGCGCGCCGGGCGGGACCGATCCGATCGGGTCGGAAGCGATCGAGATCCACTCCGTTCCCCAGCACCGTGAGCTTGGCTTCGGGGACCCGCAACGATCGCAACGTCGGGATGTCCTCCGGGTTCTGGACCAGTTCGGCGTCCGACGCGGCGGCGGCGAGGCGCTCGAGCGAGTACACCACCGCGCGTTTCACGAACGGGTCGTCCGGAGTCGCGTAGAGGCCGTGCACGGTGTTGACGATCGCAGGGACCCCGGCGGCCCGTGCCGCGAGTCGGCCGTAGACGCCGGGCTTCGGGTTGTGGGTGTGGACGATGTCCGGTCGGAGATCGGTGAACAACCGCCGGAGCTCGAACCACGCGGCGAGGTCGTGACGGGGCGCCATCGAGCGGGTCGCGTGAGTGAGCGGGACGTGGCGGACGCCCCGCGCTTCGATCGCGTCGACGTAGCGACCCGGCGCCGAGGCCCCGATCACCTCGTACCCGGCAGCGACGAACGCGGCGAGTTGCGGGCCGAGCAACAGTTCGAGGCTCATGTCCGTGGTCGTGACGTGGACCAGGCGTCGGGTCATCCGGTGGCGTCCCGGTAGCGCCATCGGTTCGCGGTCACCCGGAGTACGTCTTCGAACCGCATCCCGCCCGCGAGCTTGGCCGCGAAATAGCGCGTCCCGTCGCTGCATTGCACGGGACTCCGCGCGAGGCGGTGAGGGTCGGTCGCACCGAAGCGGTTGGCGTGGGTCCCGGCGAGCGCCGCCGACCGGTACCGGGCGCGGGCCGCGGCGTCGGCGGGCGACGAACCGGCCACGGCCTTCGGATACGCGAAGTGGCGCGGGCGCGTGCCGAGGTGGGTTTCGATGAGGTCGTCGGCGAGGTCGAGTTCGGTGTCGATCTCGCTCGGTGGAAGTCGGTCGAGGAGCGCATGGGTGTGGGTGTGGGACCCGACCGTGACCCGTCCCGTCGCATGCACGTCCTGGAGCGCCGACCACGAGAGGGGACGGCCCGCGTTGGGGAAGTCGCGCCGCTCGTCGACGAACGCCGTCGCGAGGTACAGCGTGGACGGCAATCCACAGCGCTCCAGGACGGGAAAGGCGATGTCGGCGAAATCGGCGGTCCCGTCGTCGAAGGTGATCACGACGGGAGCCGGCCCGACCGGCGCGGGGCCATCGAGGCGGTCGAGTGCCTCGTCGATGGTCACGACCCGTCCGCCCGCCGCGAGCTGTTCCATCTGGGCCGTGAACGTCGCGATCGGGAGGTCGACGTCGAGGCCCGAGTCGCCGCCGACGCGGTGATAGATGAGGACCACGACACCGCTCGGCGGACAAACGACACGATCGACGGCTGCCGCCGACCACTTCAGTGCCTGCTTCGCCAGCGTCGGCACGGCCCCGACCTCCTGATCACGTGCGGAAGGTCGGGCATCGTAGACGCCAGCGGTGCTCGCCCATCCGGGGTCCGGTCCGCCTCGCGTCGACGCGACGGCGGTTGGATCGCCACGCTCCGTGGTAACTGGCCTCAGCTCCTTCATAGGCGAACCGGGGGTAACTGTCAGGGTTTCAGCGTGTTTGTACGGGTGCGGTGGGCCGAGGTGCCTATGGATCGACCGCATCGGCGACGGCTACACTGCGTGGCCTTCGTCTGCGATGGCCACCTGGCCGTGGCCCGCGATCCAGTCTCGATCACCCTGGCCCTGGGGGGGCTCACACGCGATGAGACCACTCGACTATCTCAGGATCCTGCGCCGCCGCTGGTGGATCTTGGTCGTTGGTGCCCTCATTGGGTCACTCCTCGCGTTCGCCACCCGCCCGAGCGAGTCGAGTGTGATCAGGGCCACCGCCCCGAGGGTCGCGTTCCGGGCGACGCACACCCTCGAGACCAACGACGCGACGTCGGGTCGGGTCGACTTCGACCGCTATGCGCTCGAGACCATCATCGGGCCGATCCCGGACGCGGCGATGAAGACACTCAACGCGTCGACCTTCCCCACGACGATCACGAAGCAGGACGCGGCGAGCACGTCGAGTTCGGGCAGTTCGAGTGGCGGGGCCAACAGTCAGCAGCGGACCCAACAGAACGCGTCGGATCCGGCGGTCCCCAAGGTGCGTGCCGGTAAGGGCATCATCACCATCTATTTCAACGGCAGCATCCTGAACCAGGCGACGGTGGCGGCCGTGCCCGACCCGGCGACCGGCGCGCTCGCGATCAGCGCCACCGGCGGCCGTGACATCGCCCCGAAGGTGGCGAACGCCTTCGCCGAGGAGCTGCTCAAGTCGCTCGAGGCCCGCGTCCAGGCCCGATTCCAGGCCTCGATCAAGAACACGACCGGCGACCGCGACATCACCGAGGTCCAGCTCGCGTCGATCGACTCCCAGATCGCGTTCGCGACGGATCCGGTTCAGCGGGCGCAGCTCCAGTCCCGCCGCAACACCCTGCAGAGCAAGAAGGACGCACTCGACCAGTCGTTGGCGTCGCTGAACCAGGCGGGCCCCGACCCGGTCCCGCTGAAGACCCTCGAACCGGCCACCGTCACACGCGAGGCCATCATCCGGTCCGCCGGTGGTACTGCACTCGATCCCAACAGCCGCATGATCGTCGGCGGCGGTATCGGGCTGTTCCTCGCCCTCGCGATCCTCGTGATCACCGAACTGCTCGGCGCCCGCATCCGTGACGTCGCCGGGACGGAGTCGGCCGCTCGGATGCCGGTGATCGCCGAGATTCCCGTCGTGAAGATGGACCGCGCCGACCGGTTCCAGGTGGCGACCTCGGCCGAACCGGCATCGCTCACCGCCGAGGCGTACCGATCGTTGCGGACCTCGCTGCTCGCGATGTGGCAGCGGCATCCCCGGAACGTCGCCCTGAGCCCCGGATCCGGCAACGGCAACGGCAATGGCAATGGCAATGGCAATGGCAACGGCAACGGCAACGGTCATGTCGCCGGTGCCGGGACCGTCACCCGGGGCCGTCCGCTGCGCACGCTGCTGGTCACCTCGCCGGGACCGGCGGAAGGAAAGTCGATCTCGGTGGTCAACCTCGCCGCCGCGTTCGCCGAGACCGGTGTCACGGTCATCGTCATCGACGCGGACTTCCGGCGCCCGACCCAGACCCGGTACTTCGACCGGCCCCGCAACCCGAACCTGGGCGACATCGACCTGAGCTGTGAGCCCGAGGACCTCGAGGCGATTCTCCAGGAGACCGAGGTTCCCGGCGTCCGGCTCGCGGCGAGCGCGCCGACCAAGTCGGATCCGGGTCACGCGATCGCGGTGGCCAAGGCCGCGGTCGCGGCGGCGACGCAGTTGGCCGATCTCGTCATCGTCGACTCGCCGCCGATCCTGCTCGCCAACGATGCGGCCGACCTCGCGCTGGGCGTCGATGCCTCGGTACTGCTGGCCCGGTCGGGTTGGACGCGACGCAGCGGCATCGTGTCCTCGGCGGATCTCCTGCGCCGACTCGAGGCCACCGTCATCGGTGTCGTCATCGTCGGCGCCGAACACGGGGTGCGGGCGGGCTACTACGGCTACTACGGCTACTACGGCTACGGCTACGGCTACGCCCACCCCGGCGAGGTCTCGATCCTCCAACGGCTCATGCCATGGAAGGCGTCGCGCAAGCCCCAGCCGCGCCCGCGCGTGACGACCCCGGGCCCGGCCAAGGGAACGTCGTCACCGAGCGCGCCGGTCGCGCCGCCGGCGGCGCCGGATACCGACGATCCCTGGGTCTAGCGTCGCGGCCATGTCCGTGCCGGGTCACCACCCGTCCACGCCGGCCCGCTGGGTCCGCAACCCCGACGTGCTCACCCGGCGCGGTGCATTCGGCGTGTTGCTCCTGGCCCCGACGGCGGACCAGCCCCTGCTCCTCGAGGGCACGGGCGTCGACCTCTGGGACGCGTTGGATCGCCCGCGGACTGGCGGCGACGTCGCCGCAGAACTCGCCTCGGTGTTCGACGCCGACCCCGCCACGGTCGCGGCCGACGTCCGCGCCGCCCTCGAGGAACTCGGCGCGGTCGATCTCGTCGTCTCGGTCGAGTCATGACCGCGCCGATCACCCTGGAGGCAGCTTGCGGGCTCGGGCTCCCGGGCGCGACGACGGGCGGTCGGCTGCCCGACGGGCCGGCGTGGGCGCCGTTCCTCGCCCGGGCCCGTGACGAGCGCGCGGTGGCGATCCTGGCCCAGGCGGTCGATGGTGGTCTCGTGGACGCGAGCGCGGATCAGCGCGGCCAACTCGTCCACGAGCACCAGGCCGCGATGCGATCGTGCCTGTACCTCGAACGGGCGACGATCACGGTGGCCGGCCTCCTCCGGGATGTCGACGTCGACTTCCGACTCCTCAAGGGGCCCGCGGTCGCCCGGCTCGATTACCCGGACCCCGCGTGGCGGGCCTTCGGTGACATCGATCTCCTCGTTCGTTCCACCGAGTACGACACCGCGGTGGCAGCCTTGGCCGCGGCCGGTGGACGACGGCGGTCGGCGGAGGTCCGCCCCGGGTTCGATCGGCGGTTCGGCAAGGGCGTGTGCATCGTGATGCCGGGCGGAGTGCAGGTCGACGTCCACCGGACCTTGGCGTCGGGCCCGTTCGGGCTCACCATTCGCCTCGACGACCTGTTCACCGGTGACGACACCGTGTCCTTCGGCGGCGCATCGCTGCCCGTGCTCCGGCGCGAGCACCGGCTCGCCCACGCGTGCGTCCACGCCGCGCTCGGCGATGCCGTCCCGCGCCTCGTCGCGCTACGCGACATCGGGCAACTGCTGCTCACGACCGACGTGGATTTCGAGCTGACCCGCGCCGAGTGTGTGCGCTGGCGGGCCACCGCGGTCCTCGCGTACGCCATCGACGCGGCGTGGCGGACGCTCGCGCTCGAGTCGACCCCGGTCTCCTGCTGGGCCCGCGACTACGCCGCGGACCGGTACGAGCGCCGGTCGCTCGCGGCCTATCTCGGACCCGACCGGAGTTACGCGCGGCTGATGATCGCCGGTCTGCCGGCAGTCCCGGGGTTGCCGGCCAAGGTCGCGTACGTGCGGGCCCTGCTGTGGGCCGATACCGACTACGCGGCGCGCCACGACGGTGGGCGGGTCCGGCGTGTGCAACGGGCGTGGCGGACCCGCCGATCGAGCGAGCGCGTCGCGTGAGCACGAATCCCGAACCCGAGCCGAACCTGAACCCGGAGCCGGAGCCGGAGCCGGAGCCGGACCACCTTCCGCTCGCGAACGAGCGTGAGCTCGCGATCGTCCACGCACCGGAATGGCCGCGTTACGTCATCGGTGTCGGCATGCTCTCGTACGGCATCATGATCATCGCCGCGGTGGGGACCGGCACCTTCGAGTTGGTCGAAGCAGTGCCACTGATCGCGCTCCTGGCGCTCGCGGCCCAGCGCATCGCCCGCAAGATCGCGGAGATCGACCGCGATCCGGCCATGGTCCAGTTCGTGTTCGCCGCGTTCTGGGCCAAGATGATCGGGACGATGGTGCGCGCGCTCGTCGTGTCGGAGTTGTACGGGAACCGCTCCGACGCGCTCGACTACCACAAGTGGGGCCAGTTCTTCGCGCCGCACTTCCGTTCCTTCGACTTCTCGGTCATCCCGTCCTGGAGCGGCACGTACTTCATGCGCGTCGTCACCGGCTTCGTGTACGCGTTCACGGGGGCGTCGCAGATGAGTGGCGCCGCGGTCCTCTCCTTCCTCTCGTTCATCGGGCTCCTGTTGCTGTGGCGGGCATTCAAGATCGCCGTCCCCAACGGTGCGACCTATCGCTATGCGGTGCTGATGCTCTTCCTCCCGTCGTTCCTCTACTGGCCCTCGGCGCTGGGGAAGGAAGGGTGGGCGATCTTCTGCCTCGGGATCGCGTCCTACGGCGTGTCGCGCGCGATGCACGGCAGCATCCCACTCGGCATCGTCTGCTTCTTCGCCGGTCTCGCCGGGGTGGCGTGGATGAGGCCGCACGTGGCCCTCATCATGTTCTGCGGTGTCGCCCTCGCCGCGGCCGTGGGCCGGTCGCAGCGACCGGGCGTCAAGGCCTCGAGCCTGCGGCTCGTCCTGTTCGGCTCGCTCATGATCCTCGGAGTGACCCTCGCGTCCTCGACCGCGTCCTTCTTCGGCGTCGCGCGCCTGGACCAGGAGACGATCAACGCGACCTTCGCCTCGGCCGAGGGCCGTACGAGTGAGGCCGGGTCGTCGTTCACGCCGGTGACGATGTCGAACCCGGCGAACGCGCCGCTCGCGATCATGACGGTGCTGTTCCGGCCGTTCCCCTTCGAGGCGAGTAGCCCGGTTGCGGCCGCCAGCGCGTTCGAAGGACTGTTCCTGTTCGGTCTCACGATCCAGTCGCGGCGTCGGTTGCGATCGCTCGGGCGGTGCATGCGGCGTCAGCCCTACGTGGCGTACTGCCTCGGGATCCTCATCACGTTCATCTTTGCCTTCTCCGCGTTCTCGAACTTCGGGATCCTCGCGCGCGAGCGATGTCAGGTCCTGCCGTTCTTCCTCGCGTTGCTCTGCCTGCCCGAATGGGAGCGCGAGGGTGGGATCTCCATCGACGAGGCGCTCGCGGGTCGGGACTCGCCGGCACCACCGATCGACGAGGGCGAGCCGCCACCCGATCCGTACGCCGGCGAGGCCCCGGTCGGTACTCCCGATCTGCCGACCGCGCCCGATCCGTACGGGCCGGACCACGACCCGTACGAGCGGTTCCGGGAGACCCACAGCGGGAACCCATGACCGGATCGCATCGGTGAACAGCGATCTCTTCGTGTCCGACGGGTGGCAGCAGTCGGCGCGCCTCGCGCTGCTCGATTTTGACGTGGCGGTGCACAGTGACGTCCCCGGCGCCGTCGACCTGATCGAGGAGTTGTACGCGCCGACGTGCCGGTCCGGGATCGCCGAGCACGCGTTGGTCATCGGACGGACGTTCCGGAACGGGGAAGCGGGGTACTTCACCGCGCAGGACGGTCGGGTCGTCGTGCGGACACCGGCGCCGACGGTGGCCTTCTCCCATCTCGTGTTCGAAGCCAATCAACAGGCCATCGAGCGGTCGCCCCGCTTGGTGCGGATCCACGCGGGCGCGGTGGCGGCCGGCGGCCGGGCCATCGCGCTCCCCGGCGCGATGGGCGCCGGGAAGTCGACGCTGGCGGCGGGGCTCGTGACTGCGGGGCTCGCCTATCTGACCGACGAGGTGGTGGCGATCGACCCGGAGACCGGCCGGGTGCAGCCGTACGCAAAGCCGATCTCCCTCGGAGTGGCGCCGGACGAACTCGTGGTGCCGACCTGGACGCCCGGGCCCGAGGCCCGCCGACTCCTCGGCGCGAGCGGGCTCGTCCCCGCGGCGGTGCTCGGCACCGTCGGCCGTGATGCCCTGGCCCTTGGTGCCGTGGTGTTACCGACCTACGTCCCGGATGCACCCACGCTGATCGAACCGGTCCCGCCGGCGGACGCGTTGGCCGCGATCGCCGCGCACACGTTCCACCTCGACGAGCCGGGCACACTCGAAACCTTGGCGCGCCTGGTGGCCGACGTCCCGGTCTTCCGGCTCGTCGGCGGGTCCCTCGGCGCCGCGGTCGATGCCGTGCTCACTGCGGTCGGGACCGAGGTCGCGCCGGTATGACGACGAACCTGTCCGGCGCCACCGCACCTCGCGCGCTCGGAATCGAGGAGGTGGTCGTCGTCGACGGTGCCGCGGTGGTGTACCGGGCCGGATCGGTGCACGCGCTCAATCCGACCGCCACCCTGATCTGGGAGAGCTGTGACGGCGAGGTCACGCTCGACGGGTTGGCCGACGAACTCGCGGCATCGTTCGGCATCGAGCGCGCGGCCGCCCGTCGGGACGTGATCGACGTTGCCGGGGAGCTGCTCACACGCGGGCTGATCGCCGTCGCCGGCGTACGCGGGACCCCGGGTGCCGAGGTCTCGCCGGTGTTCCAGCCGTCGTCGGCCTGTTCCGGTTGTGGCGAGGGACCGACGTACGAGCGTCAGCTGGTGGTGGAGTCCGGAGCGATCCGGCTCTCCGTCGGGGCCGACGGAGCGATCGTCGACGCGCTCGCCACCGCCTTCGGACCCCATGCGGTCGCGCTGCTGGAGCAGCCCCGCGAGCGAGCGTCCTACGGGGTGGTGCTGCCGGCGGCGCCTCGGCATTCGGGCGTCATGGAACTGTCCCGGCTCCATCGCGGCCCCGATGTCCTGCTCACCAGCCGCGATCCCGAACGCATCCTGCGCGCGGTGGTCGCGCAGGTCGCGCTCCACGATGTCGCGCCCTCTCGGCTGCGGCTCGACGCGGTGGTGGTGGGTGACGGTGTCCGGGCGGTCGTGATGGCCGCGCCGGCGCACCGCAACGCGTATGCCCGCGAGGCGGCCCGCCACGGCCTCTCCCTCTCGGACACCACTGCGATCGCGCTGGACGTGGAGTCGGGGACGGTGATCCACGGCCCCGAGTGGAACGACCTCGACCTCGCGGCGCTCTCGCGGATCGCCGACGACCGCCGCCACCTCGGTGCGGAGCCAGGCCCCTTGCCGTGGGGACGCATGGAACTCGTCGCCATCGTGGTGGAGGGACCGGCGAACGCAGGGAGCGTGCTGGGGGAGATGGGCGGTGGGATCGCCTGGGATGACGCCACGCCCTTGCGGTCGATCCTGGACGCGGCGCGGGCGGTCCCGTTGCGGTCCGGGGTCGAACCCGGGCAGATCGCGGCGTGGTTGCAGAACCCGTAGATCGCCCGGAGGAACCGCTATTTCGCGCACCGACGCGAGTTCCGGACCGAGACGATCGTCACGGCGCGATGACCGAGGCCACCCATCGTGGCCCGCGCGATCGCCCGGCGAGCGACGCGGGCACGCGGGTTCACGACGACGTCGACGCACAACCCGCGGAAGTACGCCGCCTTGAGGCGCCGGCGTTCCGCGGCCGTCGGATCGGGTTCAGTCGGCGGCCCGTGTTGCCGGTGGAACCCGATCCACTCGAACCCGCCGTCGAGTGCGGCGGACGAATATCCCCGGTGCACGGTCGCCTCGTCGACCCGCCAGCGCGCTCCGTCGAACGCGGCCGAGTCGGTGCCGAAGAGGAGGCCGACACCCCCGAACAGGATCAGGGCGACCGCGGTGAGCACGAGGCCTCCCCGTGCGTTCGACGGGGAGTCCACGCGTGAGGTGCCGTCCGCGACGGCGATGGCATCCGCACGATGCATGGTCGAGATCAGCAGCAGCCCGACGAGGGGAATCGCCGGCAAGGCGTAGCGGTCGAAGATCGGCAGCTTGGTGGCGATCGCGATCGTGTAGGCGGCGGCGAACCCGGCGACGGTGAGCGCGATGACGGTCGTGCCCGGATCGACCAGCGTGCGGTCGCGCGCCCGAACGCGCGCCGCCAGCCGCAGCAGCGGTTCCACGAGCGCGAGCGCGAGCAGGATCCCGGCGATGGAGCCGACGACGACGAGGAGATCGAACATCGGCGCCGGCATCACCAGCAGTCGTCGTCCCTTGAGGACGTCTTCAGCGAGCACCCCGTGCCGGTCGACGTAGTTCCCGACGAACGGGACCGCCGGGTTCCGCAGGTACGTGATGAGGAGCCAGGTCGCCGTTGCGCCGGTGAGGAGCAGGGTGAGCGCTCGAGACGCGGTCCACGCCCGGCGGGCGATCCGGATCGGTCCGACCCAGACGACGACCGGGATCAGGAGGAGCCCGGTGAGCCGCAGGAAGCCGGCGGTCTGGAGCGCCAGGTTCCCGATCAGTCCGGAGGCCTGTGGGTTGGGCGACAGGCTGAGCGAATCCGGGAGGCTGGACCACCACCCGAGCAGGGCGATCGTCGCGACGGCCACCGCTCCGGCCATCGCGATCACGGCCTGCAACCGGCGGTGGTGGTCGGGTTCGTGCGCCACGAGCCAGAGCGCGACGAGCAGGATGGCGATCGTGGGGATCACCTCGTATTGGCGGATGGAGAGCGCGACGAAGCCGATGCCCAACGCGATTCCGAGCTGGGGCAGCGCCAAACGAGGACCGCGCACCGCGCGCACCGCGACTGCGAGGGCGATCATCTGGATCGCGAACGCCGGAACGTCGGTCATGTAGGTGGCGGCCAGGGGCGCCCAGAGCGGTCCGATCGCGATGGTGACCGCGACCAGGAGCGAGCCCCGCCGCTGGGGCAGGAGTTGGGTGCCGATGCCGTAGAGGCCGACGAGACCACCGAAGGCCAGGAAGGCCGAGAACACGTGGACGGCGCGGATGGAGTCGCCGAACACCGCCACGATCGGAGCGGTGATGACGAGCTGCCCGATGAGCGTCATCGACACCCAGTCGTTGAACCCCAGCCGGCCGTGGTCGAGCCATCGGAACAGCGTGACGAGATACGACCAGTCGTCGCTCCGCGGGATGTCGAGCGCGCCGTAGTGCGACGCGACGACGAGCGGGACGATCGCGCCCAGCACGAACAAGGTCAGGATCGCGGCGGTCCGCGACGCTCCGGTGCGTCGGGTGGTCATGGGGCCGTCGGTGCTCATCGGGACCGGACGAGTGCTCGGCTCGTCAGAGCACTTCTCCGTTGCGCAGCTGCCCCCGGAGCGATCCCTTCGTGTCGAAGACGAGCGGCGCGTGCTCGCACACGACGGCCGGATCGAACTCGGGATGGTCCACGAGCATGATCGCCAAGTCGCAGTCGGCGAGCGCGGCGGGTCCGAAATCGACGAACTCGACCGGGAGTCCGGGCTGGTGCGCCTCGGGGATGTACGGGTCGCATGCGGTGAGGATCGCGCCGAGGGCGGCGAGCCGCTCGGCGACCATCAACGACGGCGACTCGCGCCAGTCGGAGGTGCCGGCCTTGTAGGCCATGCCCAACAACAGGATGCGGGTGCCCTTGACCGAGCGCTCGCTGCGGTTGAGCAACGCGGTGACCCGCGTGACCACGTAGTCGGGCATGTGTTCGTTCACGTCGTTGGCGAGTTCGACGAAGCGGAACGCGTGCCCCGATCGGCGCCGCACGCGCCACGAGAGGTACGACGGGTCGACCGGGAGGCAGTGGCCGCCCACGCCCGGGCCCGGTGTGAAGCGCATGTAGCCGAACGGCTTGCTCGACGCGGCGTCGATCGCCGACCAGATGTCGACGCCGAGGTCCTCAGCGAACATGGCCAACTCGTTGACCAACGCGATGTTCACGTGCCGGAAGGTGTTCTCGAGCAGCTTCACCAGTTCGGCCTCGGCCGGCGTGCTCACCGGGACGACCTTGTCGACGAGGGAGCCGTAGAACGCCTCGACCGACCGGCACGATTCGGCATCGATGCCGGAGACCACCTTCGGCGTGTTTTCGAAGTTCCACCGCGCGTTGCCGGGGTCGATCCGCTCGGGCGAGTACCCGAGGTGGAAGTCGCGGCCGGCGACGAGTCCCGACTCCTCGAGCAGCGGTCGGACCAACTCCTCGGTGGTGCCGGGGTAGGTGGTCGATTCGAGCACGACGAGGGAGTCGGCGGTGAGTACCTCGGCCAACGCCCCGACCGCGGACTCGACGTAGCTGAGGTCGGGAACGCCGTCCCGCAGCGGGGTCGGGACCGAGATGATCGCGACGTCGAAGCCGGTCAGGTCGCCGATCTGGTCCGTGGCGGTGTACCCGCGGGCGAGCGCCGCGCCGAGCCGGTCGTCCGAGACGTCCTCGACGAACGACCGACCTTCGCACAGCGCAGTCAGGCGCCGGCCGTCGACCTCGTAGCCGACCACGGGGTACCCGACCTCGGAGGCGCGCATCGCGACGGGAAGACCCACGTATCCCTGGCCGACGACGACGACACGCGCACTGCGGTCCTCGATCCGGCCCAGAAGGCTCTCGGTCATTGTGGGCAGCAGTAGATCAGGTACACGAGGTTGATACAGGCGCTCGAGCCGCCGCCGCTGCCCGACGGCTTCCCGTCGCTCGACACCGTGCCGCTCGCGCCGCCGTCACTGCTGATCGTGCCGGAGGAACCGGTGCCGTCCGACGAGATGGTGCTGCTCGCGGCGACCGGCGGTGCGACCGTGGCGTCCGCGGTGCCGGTGCCGGTGGCGCCGTCCGCGCTCACAATGGCGGCCGGGTCGCAGGCGACGTCGTCGTGGTCGTGGTCGCCGTCGTCGTGGCCGTCCTTGCACCCGCCGTCGTCGCCACCGCCGGGCGTGGTGGTGGTGGTCGTCGTGGTGGTCGTGGTGGAGCCGTCATCGCCGTCGCCGTCGCTGTCGCCACCGCGGTTGTCGTCGTCGCCGTCGCCGCCACCGTCGTGGTGACCCGGGTCCGGACACGGGAAGATGATCCGGCGTCCGGCCTCGGCGGTGAGCGGCGGGTTCGGGTCGACGTACGCCTCCGCGTACTTGTGACCCTTTTCGTCCCAACCCAGGATCATGCGGCACTGCCGTGCCGCGGCGTTGGGGCCGGAGACCTCCGGGAGCAGTACCGCCCACGCGGTGTCGCTCGTCTGGGTGAGCAATGGAGTGACGGACGGGAACTGCACCGTCACGCCGGGGTTGTCCGTGAACCACTGCCGGATGGCCGGCGGGACGTCACGCGAGTTGAGGTCACGCGGTTCCGGGCGCACGTGCCCGTTCTGGTCGATCGTGACCATGAAGAAGTTCGTGCAGGGCCGCTCGGTACCGTTCGCGGTGGTCGCGTACGCGGCGGTGGTGCGAATGATCGGCGCCGCCCAGACGAGACCCCCGGCGATCGCGCCGCGCGTCAGCAGCTGGCGTCGGCTCAGCCCACCCACCGCCTCGCCGTCGTGTTCGCCTGACATGAGCTCCCCAGCTGACCCTGTGGGTCGCGGCGGTCGTGCACCGTTGTGATCTGCAACGCGCGGAGGTTGACCACTGCCTGTGTCGAAACGGATGTGAACAGCCACATTAGCATCGCGCCGACCGTGACTTCCAGAGCCTGTCGACACCGGATCGCACTGAGTTGAGGGCATTCCTGGGCCTTCGGGCCCACGCTGCGTGGCATCCGGGCCGTCCACCGCGCGATTTCATGAGGCTTGGCCGTATATCGACCGTCCCGACCGTTCCGTGCACCGTCAATCGGGGACGAGTCGTCGAACCGGCACGCTCGCTGTGCCACGCTTCGCAGGCCGCGCCACTGCGAGGGGTGGTCGGTACGAGCCGGAGCGAGTCCGGTTCCGGCAGAGCGACGGCCGGCAACGGGGACGAGTGAGTATCTCGATGCACCACAGGGAGGACGACGGACGTTCGGTCGTGCGTTCGGCGCCGGCGTGGCTGCTCCTCCTCGTCCTCGCCGGGGTCGGCGTGGTCGTCCCCCTGGCCGCCGCCCGCCATTTCGGAGCCTTCGGGATCCCGCGTGGCGACGACTGGTCGTATCTCCAGACGCTCTTCCGTTTCGCCGACCACGGCCACCTCGACGGCAACCACTGGGTGTCGATGACGTTGGTGGGTCAGGTCGGTCTTGCCACGCCGGTGGTCTGGGTGTTCGGCCACAGCATCCGGGCCGTCCAGGTGACGGCGGCGTTGCTCGGGTTCGTCGGCCTGGTCGCCACCTTCTGGCTCGCGCACCCGATCGTCGGTCGGCGAGCGGCGGCCATCATCGTGCTGTCGATCGCGGTCAGCCCGCTCTGGGGTGTGCTCGTCGTCAGCTACATGACCGACGTGCCGGCGTTCGCGCCGTCGATGCTCGCGCTCGCGCTCGGCGCCGCCGCGCTCCGCCGCGTTCGGGTCTCCCCCGGACTGCTGACCGCGTCGCTCGCGGTCGGGGTCTTCGCGTTCTCGATTCGCCAGTACGCCATCGTGCCGGTCCTCGCGATCTGGTTGACCGCGCTCGTGGTGGCCTGGGCGTCGGACGACCACGACCGGTTGCGTTCGATCGCCGCGATCGGGCTCGTAGCGATCCTCGCGTGTGTCGTGATCTACGGGCTGTGGAGTCGGATCCCCAATCTCAAGACCTACGTGCCGGCCGCGCCGAACGGCCACAGCATCTCGGTCACCGTCATCAAGAGCGGTGGGTTCCTTCGCCTCGCGGGTCTGTTCCTTGCGCCGGCGGTGGTCTTCGCCGACCCGGTGCGGGTGGTGCGCCGGGCGTGGGCCGCGTCCCGTGAGGCGGCGGTCGTGCTCGGGGGCGGTACCGCCGTCGCGCTCGTGGCGTTGTCGGTGCGCGTCCCCGGACAACAGTTCGTGGGCAACTACGTGGACGCGAACGGCGCGCTCTCGACCGACGTCCTGCTCGGCAAGCGGCCGGACCTCTTCCCGGGGGCGTTCTACGCGCTGCTGGTCGCGGTGGCGACCGTGTCGGCGGTCGTCCTGGTCCTGGCGCTCGTCGATCCGGCTGCCCGCGCGTTCGCGCGGTTGCGGGCGCGTGATTTCGGCGTCGCCCGTCCCGACCGGTTCGTGATCGGTCTCAGCGTGGTGGGGTACGTCTTGGCGTACGAGTTCGCGATGATCACCGGCGTCTCGGTGTACGACCGGTATGCCCTGCCGGTCCTGCCGCTCGTGGCGATCGCCTTCGTCGCGTCGGCGCGTGCAGCAGAGGTACGGGAACCGATGCCGGCTGCCGGGCCGGGTGGCCGGACCTGGTGGCGGGCGAGCATCGTGGCCGTCGGGTTGCTCGCGCTGGTCGGGCTCGCGTTCACCGTCGATGCCGCGTCCTTCGACGGCACGCGCTGGCGGGTCGCGGTGGCGGCGCGCGAGGCCGGGTTCGCGCCGCGCCGGATCAACGGCGGGTTCGAGTGGGTCAACTACTACCGCGGGAACCACGTCCCCCGGATCGTGGTCGGCGACAAGGACCGGCCCCACGAAGCGCCCCGGACCCGGCCCTCGGAGTTCTGCGTCAGCCTGGTGGTCGATCCGCCGCGTGACGGCCGGCCGGTGGTCGCACGGCGCCGGTACGAGGCGTTCACCCGCCCGGACGCGCGGATCGTCGCCCTCCGCAACCTCCACTGCCGGGGGCGGTGACGTTGGCGACCGCCACCGAGGCGGGCCGGGTGGGAATCCTGGTCGTGTACTACCTCCGCAGCGACGACGACCTGCCGGTCCTCGCGTTGCATCTCGAGCACGTCGCGCGTCATACCCGCAGGCCGTTCACGGTGTACGGCACCGCGAACCGGGTCACGCCCGCGGCGCGCGAGCTGCTCGGGCAGCACGACTGGTTGCGGCTGTGCGAGGTGGAGCCGACCGAACTGCGCGGCAGCCGCGAGCACGGCTACTACCTCGACGCGTTGGCCGCGATCGCCGTCGCCGACGGCGTGGAGACGATCGTCACCCTCGATGTCGACTCGTTCCCGATCGCCGACGGCTGGATCGAGACGGTCGAGCAGGCGGCCGACGCGCACGGTGGCGTCGCGGGCGTGTTGCGGGTCGAGAACGGCGACACCGTCTTGCCCCATCCGTCGTGCGTGACGATGCGCGCGGAGTTCTTCTCGCGCTACCGGCCGAGCTTCTCGCCGGACTCCGACGGCACGCCCGAGTTCCGTCGGTTCCTCCGTTCGACGCATCAGGCCGGTGACACCGGCCTCGGACTCGCGTACACCTTGTGGTCGCACCAACTCCCGTGGGCCCGGCTGCTGCGGTCGAACGCGGTCGACGTCCATCCCGTGATCGCCGGCGTCTACGCGGATTGCGTGTTCCACCTCGCGGGCGTCGCGAGCGGGACCATCTTCCGCCGGGACCTCCGCGCGTCGTGGGTGCACCGGATCACCGATCCGATCGAACGCATCCCGGTCCGCGGCCGGCTGCGGACCGCGAAGCAGGCATTCCTCACCCGGGTCCAGGCCCGATCCCACCGGGCCATCGTCGAGCGGAACCGTGCGGTGTACTCGCGGGTCTGGGATCGCCTCGTGCACGATCCCGATCGGTTCTTCGACGAACTGCGCGGTCGCCCGGGTGGCGCGCCGGGGTCGGCCGCGGCGCGACAGTGGGCACCATGACGGTCGACACAGGTACCGAGCGGGGGAAGATCGTGATCGCCGGGACCGGCCGCGCGGGCACCACCCTGCTGGTCCAGGTGCTGACGGAGTTGGGGCTCGACACCGGCTACGACCCGGCCGCGCCGATCGACGCGCGGGTGAACGCGGGGCTCGAGCGTTCGGTCGTGGGCGACGACGCGCCGTGGATCGTGAAGTCACCGCAGCTGAGCAGCACGCTCGGCGAGATCCTCGACGCCGGGGCGGCACGCGTCGATCACGTGATCATCCCGATCCGCGACCTCGACGTCGTCGCGGCCAGTCGGGTCCGTAACACCCGGTACGGGAGCGATCTCCACACCTGGGGTGGCCTGCTCGGGACCAACCGGGCGACCCGTCAGCGCGACGCGCTGAACGCAATGCTCGCGGAACTGATGTTCACGATCGCCCGGCACGACCTCGCCCACACCCTCCTCCTCTTTCCGCGCTTCACCACCGACTGGGAGTACACGCACCGCCAACTGGCGTTCCTCGCGCCCGAGATCCCCGCGGCGCGCTGGCGCGATGTCCTCGAACGACTGGTGCAGCCCGGCCTGATCCACGAGACGCCGCTCAGCCCCCGCGAACGCCGGCTGACCTTCTTCGGAACCGTCTACAACCGGGGGATCGCCCGCCCGGTCCGCGGGGTCCGCAAACTCGTGGGGCGTCGCTGACCCGTGCGGATCTACTGGTACTGGCCATTCGCGCGCGAGGAAGATTTCGCCCTCGCGCTCGCCACGCCCGGTCCGCACGACTCGCTCACCGTCCAATGCCTCGACCGCCCTGGCGTGCCACGGCACGACGCGGGTCGGGTCGTGGTGCGACCCGACCTCCCCGACGTCGACGACGCGACCGAGCGGTCGCTGCGATGGGCGGTGTCGCGGACCGCCACCTACCGGGCGCGCGCCGCGGCCCGGCGGCGCACGGTCGCCCACGGCGCGTTCGACGTCAGCCACGTGGCGTTCCTCAACCAGTACACCGACATCGTCGACCTCCCCCGCCTGGGCCGCGCGACCAACCTCGTCACGACGGTGCACGATGTCGTGCCCCACCGGTCCCGGCTGCCGCGCTCGGTCCAGCACCGGATCCTGGCGCGCCTGTACGCCGTCTGCGGGACGATCGTCGTCCACCACGCGGACGTGGGCACCGAACTCACGACGCGCTTCGACGTCGACCCGGCGACGGTGCACGTAGTGCCGCACTGGGTCTCGCCATTCCGCGCGGCCGACGACCGGCGCAGCCTGTCCGACGCGCACACGGTGCTGTGCTTCGGCACCTTGCGCGAGAACAAGGGCATCGAGGTGCTGCTCGACGCGGTCGATCGGCTCCCGCCCGACGCGGGGATCCGGGTCCACATCGCCGGTCGCGGTGATGCGGCGCTCGAACGCGCGGTGGCCGCCGCGGCGGAGGGCTCTTCGGTGCTCACGGCCGAGATCGAATGGATCACGCCCGAGCGCAAGGCTGAACTGTTCCGCGCCGCCGACCTCGCCGTGCTCCCGTACACCACGTTCGCTTCCCAGAGCGGGGTGCTGCACGACGCGTTCGGCAACCATCTCCCGGCCGTCGTCACCGACGTCGGCGCGCTCCGATCGTCGATCGAGCACCCCGGCGCCGGGTGGGTGGTGCCCCCCGGCTCGGCCGATGCACTCGCGGCCGCCCTCGTGGAGGCGTTCCGCGACCCCGACGAGTGGCAGCGGCGGGCCGACGCGGCGCGCGGGGTGGCGATCGACCAGGCGCCCGAGCGGGTCGGGGCCGCGCTGCGCGCGGTTTACGAAGGCGTGATGGCCGGCGGCGCCTGACCATCGGCGGCCTGCACCGCGAGCACGTCGATGCCGGTGAGTTCGGTGAGGTGCGCGAGGTCGGCGGCGTAGTCGTGCAACAGGCGGGCGCGCGTGGCCGGTTCCATCGTCGGGGGTTGCCCCCGGTTCCAGGCGTTCAGATGGTCACGGGTCGTCGCCATGAGCGGGACGTGGTGACGCGCCAGGCGGCGGAGCACGCGCCGCTCGAGGTGTTGGAGCGGGATCGACCGGATGCCCTTGCTCGAGCCGTACCGGGGTAGTTCACCGACCGGCGCCGGAGTGAGGCCGAGGAACGTCTCGATCGCGCCGAGGACGCGCGCCGGGTCGCGCTGGAGGTCGTACAGCGTCGTGAAGTGGAACCGGTCGCGCGGGAACTGCTCGTAGTACCGGTCGACCTGCTCGCCGAACAATCCGGAGCGGAAGTACATGAAGTTCCAGAAGTAGTGCGGGCACCGACGGGCGAACCGCGCGCTCGCGAACCGCTGGTCCTCGGCCGCGAGCGCCCGTTCGAAGGTGCGGTGGTGCTCGTAGCCGTTCTCCAACATGTAGGAGAACATCGCGATGGCGCGGTCGGCCGGGTTCCGGAAGGTCACGACGAATCGTGCGTCGGGGAAGAACGCCCGCAGGGTCTTCGCGGCGTCCGGATGCGAGAGGTATGCGTGGCTGGCCTCGCCGACCGCCGCGAACTCGGACGCGCCCTCGAACAACTTGGCGTACTTGATCGGGGTGCGGGTCACCTGGAACGGCTCGGAGAAGAAGGTGGGTTCCTTCGGCGTGGAGAGGAAGATCTCCGGGTGCTCGCGGAGGACCGCGGCCAACGTTGTGGTGCCCGACCGGCCGGCGCCGAGGATGAAGAAGTTCGGGAGCTTGATGGTGCTCACTGGAACCGGCGGTAGAACTCGTCGTCGGTCTGGATGGCGCGGTAGATGTCGTCGGCCGTGTTCCGGACCTGGTTGGCGAGGCCCGACACCTGGCGGCGGTGGCGTAGGTCGGCGATGCGGTAGCGAGCCGAGCGTTCCACCCGCCCCAGCACCGGTACCCAGTCGGGAGTGCGCGCGGCCGACGCCGCCCACAGCACCTCCTGGCGTGACGTCATGAGCATCTGACGCGTTTTCGGGACCCGGAACCCGGCGCCGTGGTGGTACGCGATGTCGGCGTAGATACCGAAGTTCAACGGGTCGATATCGACCCGGTTCGAGCGGAGGAGTGGTCGCCATTCGATGCCGGCCGTCTCGAGGAGACCGAGCAGATTCCCGCCGACGTCGGAGACCTGCTGGCCGCCGACGATGGTCCAGGTGTGCCCCTGCTCCCAATCTCCACCGATCTCGTTCCAGAACCCCACGGTGGTAAGACAGAACGAGGGGTGGGGCTGGCGGTCCTGCTGATGCTCGTCCCGGCGCACCGCAGCGAGTGGGAATCCGTGCAGGACGTCGACGGTCACCGGGGCGATGGGGAACGCGTCGCCGTCGATGAAGAGCAGGAGGTCGTCGTCGGCGGCGCCCGATCGGCTCACGATCCGCGCCAGCTCGTTCAGCTTCCGGGCGTGCGATCCCTGCAGATCATGGGTTTCGTGGAAGCAGTCGTTCCAGGCCGGGTCGATGCCGTTGAGACACGCGACGACGCGGTGGTCGGGGGCGAGGTTGCGCTTGAGGAAGCGGAGCTGCGGACCGATCCACCGATCGTCCATGAAGTGGACGGTGAGGACATGAATCATGACGAGGGCGGTCGCCGCAGCAGCTTACGGGCCCCTCGGAACGGCCGGGTGAGGCCGCGGTGGTAGATGGTCCCACCGATCGCCAGCGTCCGTTCCGATTTCGACAACGGCGTCTCGTGGATCCAGGTCGGCCGGTATCGACTCGTCATCACCTCCTGCCACCGTTCGGGCGGCAGGTCCGGGTCGAGGAACGAGAGCTTCCGGTGCGTGTATTCCCAGTCCTCGGCGAAGCGCGGGAAATGGAGGATCGTGTGCGGGAGGTCCAGCCGGGCGATCGTGAAGAAGAGTTCGTATTCGAACCGAGCCAGCACATCGCGCTGCTTGGTGGCGCGGGGCGTGCCGAACAGACCCCCCGGGGTCTTGAGGTTCGTTCCGTAACGGGTGTTGCGGACGCGACTCGCCGCGGCGACCTCCAGATCTCTCATGGGCACGATCACGTGCTCGACGGAGACGGATCCCGAATCGATGAGGTCCCCGAGCTGTGAGCTGAGCCCCGGACCCTTGACGATGCGCGGGGCATCCGGCGCCAGGATGTCCTTCTCGAGTCCGCCGTGCGTTCGGACGTCCCCTTCGGCTGCAGACGTGTATCCCGTGTCGAGGCCGAGGTCGGTGAGCACTTGCACGAGCAGCGTGGTGCCGGCCCGACCGGTCCCGGCAATCACGACCTTGGGACTCGGTCCTTCTGTCCGTCCTGTGTCGTCCACTGCGCTCCCGGTCGGTCGGAGGAAGCGGCACGATAGCGGATCGATCGCCGGCGTCGGTCGCCGCTTCGGGCGCGCGCCCGGCGCGTTCACCCGTCGGCATTGTGCTGCGAGACAAAGGTCGTGTAGTCATAAAGTCTCGAAGCGACTACGAGGGAAGCGCGCGTGACTCAGCGACTCAACATCGGCGCCAGCCAGACCAAGCTGGACGGCTTTGTCAACGTCGACGTGGCCCCCTGGGCCGACGTATCACTCGATCTCGGGAGCGATGTATTGCCGTTCGAGGACGACAGCGTCGACTTGGTCTTCTCGTACCACACCCTCGAGCACGTACCCGACTACCTGTTCGCCCTCGGGGAGATCTATCGGGTCCTGAAGCACGGTGCACCCCTCCTGATCGGGCTTCCGTACGTGACGCTGACCGAGGTGCATCTCGTCAATCCGTACCATCTCCACAACTTCAACGAGTTCTCGTTCGACTTCTTCGAGACCGGCAAACTTCGTAACTCCGCTTCGGAGAACGTCACCAACCGGCCGATCGAGTTCAAGAAGGCCTTTCACCGCTTCCACTACATGGGCGTGGCGAACGTGCTCCCCGAGCCGGGGAAGCGGTGGGCACGGCGCCATCTCTTCAACGTCGTGCGCAAGATCGATTTCGGGCTGGTTGCCGTCAAGAACGACACGCCCGTGCACCTCGATGCCGGGGCGCTCGAGCAGGAGTTTCTCGCGTGTATGAGCGCGCGACACCCGTACCACGGGGAGAAACGGCGACCGCCCGAGCCGGCAACGTGGCGTGGCCGCAAGAAGCAGGCTCGGACATGGTGGGCGGGGAAGGGCGACTGATCGTCCGCGCGGGTGCGTTCAGATGAACAGGCAGCGATAGCGGATCGATCCGTTGAGCTGGCCCAGCCGATTGCCGGCCACCCAGACCCACGCGGCCCGTCGTTCGGGGACCCGCAGGTCGGGGAGATGGGCCACGAGCCACGCCCACGACCGCCAACCGGCGAACCGGGGTGGCCGGGGCCGACCGGCCTCCGTGAGTTTGCGGACGAGCATCGGGCGCGACTTCCCGTAGCGGAATCCCTGCTGCCAGAGCACGTGCGCGTCGGTGCGGTACCGGTAGTGCACCACGGCGTCGACCGCGAAGTGGAGGAGGATGCCGTCGAACCAGGCGCGCATCGAGATCTCGATGTCCTCGGACCCGAGGAGCCTCGGGTCCTCGTCGAAGCCACCGATCCGTTCGAACGCGGCGCGCCGCATCCCGATGTTGTTGCCGTGGGCGGCGGGGAAGACGTTGGCGAAGGTCGGCGACTTCCATTCGTGCCGTCGGCCGCGGGACGCGGCGAGCGACGGCGGATTGAGTTGGTCGAGCTCGAGTGGACCGGTGACGAACTCGTGGTCGCGGAGTGCGTCGCCCATCGCGGCGAGCCAGCCCGCGCCCACGATGTCGTCGGCGTCGGTCAGCGCGAAGCTCCGCCCGCGACTCGCCGCGATCCCGACGTTGCGGGCGTAGTTGCGACCGGGCAACTCGGACGCCGTCACGAGCCGGAACTCCGGGTGGCGCGCTGCGTGCGCGAGCACGACGGCCGCCGTCTCGTCGGTCGAACAGTTGTCGACCACGAGGATCTCGTAGGTCCCGTCCCAGGTCTGCGCGCTCAGCGCGTCGAGCTGGGACGAGATGACGGCGGCCTCGTTGTGGGCGGGGATGATCACGGAGAGCTCGACGGCGGACGAGTCGGCGGTCACGTGGGGATCCTTTCGGATCAGGAGCGGAGGCGGTCGAAGCGGGCGCCGGATTCGGGGCCGGACAGCTCGGGAGCCCCGGAAAGCGGCGCTGGATCGGCCGCCTACAGTAGCGATCCATGAGTCGCTCCCGAACGCTGGCTGCGATCACCGCGATCCCGACGGCGGCGTGGCGTGCGATCAGCGCGAGCACCCGACGGGCGCGCGGGATCGATCGTGGCGGATTCATCGCCCCTTGGGAGTCGAGCATCGCCGACGACGCGGCGTTGAACCGACCACTCAACCTGGTCTTCCGCCTGCTCCGCCTGAAGGTGGTCCTGCGCGCCCGGTCGCGGATCCCGGGGATCCGGCTCCGGTCCGGCGTGACCATTGCCATCGTCAACTGGAACTCGATGGACCTGCTGCGCGACGTGCTGCGCGCGATCGAGGAGTTCGGCGGGCCGTCCCAGGGCATCCGCGAGGTCCTCGTGATCGACAACGGGTCCAACGACGGCAGCCGGGAGTTCCTCCGCGCCTGCCGGGCCGAGGGCCGCGTGCGCTGTCTGCTCCTGCCCCAGAACATCTATCACGGGCCGGCGATGGACCTCGCGTTCCTCATGAGCCGTACCGAGTTCGTGGTCGCGCTCGACGTCGACGCCTTCCCGATCGCACCCGGCTGGCTCGACACCCTCCTCGAACCGTTGCATCACGGACGCACCGTCGCCGGCGCCGAAGCGGCCCGCGGGTACATCCACCCGTGCTGCCTCGCGATGCGCACCGCCGTCTTCGCGGAGCGCCGGCACACGTTCACGCCCCACATCGGCACCTGGGACCCCGAGCGGATGGGCGTCGACGAGTGGGACACCGGGGAGAGCATCACGGTGCGCGAGGGCAAGGACCGCATCGCTGCGTTCTCTCGCACCCGGGTCCGGGGTCCGCTGCAACTCGGTTCGGTGTTCGGCGATTTCGTGTACCACAACGGCGCCTCGACCCGGCTGCGCTCCGACATCAAGATCGACGGTCTCACGCTCGGCGATGCCGAATGCGCGTGGCTCGAGGCGGTGGCCGAGCATCTCGACGGCCGCGCCCCCGGAACGTTCCCCGTCGGTGCCGACGCGGTGCGGGCCGCAACCGTCACGATGCCGGGCGAACCGTCGGTCACGGTGCACGTCGCCACCTTGAACACCGCCCATGTGACCGAACTCTGCATCCGGTCGATGCGCAAGTACGCGGGCCGGCCGTTCGAACTCAAGGTCGGCGACGCCGGATCGACCGACGGATCGGTGGCGCTGCTGCGGGCGTGGGAGGCGTTGGGCTGGCTCACGCTCGAAGAAGCCGCGGGCGGCCGCACCCACGCCGACTGGATCGACAGCTGGCTCGCGTCGTGCACCTCGCGGTTCGCGGTGTTCTCCGACTCCGACGTCGAGTACCGGGAATCGGGTTGGCTCTCGGACATCGTCACGATGGCCGAGGAAACCGGCGCCGCGCTGGTGTGCGGCCGCATGCTGAACCCGAGCGGGGTATACGTGCACCCCGTCACCGGGGCCACCCGCCGGCTGGCCAACCGTCCGAGCCCGTGGCTGCTCTTGCTCGACCTCCACCAGGTGCGGGGCGTCGTCGAAGCGACGTTCCAGTCGCGTGACGTCAAGGACCCCACCTCGGGCACCGTCGGGACCTCGTTCGACGTTGGCGCCACCTACTTCCAGGCGCTCGTCGACGCCGGCCTCACGTGGAAGGAGATGCCCGCGGAATGGCGGACGAAGTTCCGGCACTACGGCGGGCTCACATGGCTCAAGAACGGCGCGCTCGCGAAGAACTCCACGGTGCGGGCCCGGCAGATGGCCAAGCTCGGGATCGTGGAAGCGCAACTCCGGCGCGCCCGGCTGGGCGGCTGGGGGCTCGCCGATCCCACTGGCGCGGCCCCCGAAGTGCCGGCCGCCGCGAAGTGACCGCCGCCGGCTCGCGCCGGTGACCGAGAAGGAACGGATCCTGATGTCGGAAGTCTCCCCTCCACCGGCCGGTGCCTCCGGGCCCGCAGCTGCCCGCGACGCGATCACGAAACTCGCAACCGACCACCCGACCGTCCACGACGGCGCGCCCGGTGGTGTCTGGGCGGCCGCGGCCGACTGTCTCGAGTTCCTCGCGGCAACGGTGTCGGCCGGGCAGCGCACGCTGGAGACGGGGTGTGGCGCGACCACGATCGTCTTCGCCGCGCTCGGCACCGAGCACACGGCGGTGTTCCTCGACGAGTCCGAGGGACAGGGCGTGCGCGAGTGGTGTGACGCGCACGGGATCTCCACCGCCCGGGTCGCGTTCGAAGCCGGGTCCTCGAGTGAGACCCTGCCCCGGCTCGACATCGGCGATCTCGATCTGGTCATGGTCGACGGCTGCCATGGGTTCCCGTTCCCGCAGCTCGACTGGTACTACGCGGCGTCGCATCTCGTCGCGGGCGGCACGCTCGTCGTCGACGACACCCACCTCGCGGCGCCCTACGAGTTGCGCCGCTACCTCGAGCACGACCCGCGGTGGGAGCGGATCCGCGTCGGGACCCAGTGGGTCGCGTTCCGGCGCCTGGGGTCGGGGTCACTCGACGAGGAATGGATGAGCCAGCAGTTCCACCAACCGCTCGCGCTACGCGGGCAGGCGGCGCGCCGCAAGGCACGCGGCATGGTCGGTCGCTTGCGGCGCCGCCTCCAGGGCGGCGCGGCGAAGTAGCGCGTCGCGGCCGCGTCAGAGGTAGAGCCGCCGCACCGTCCACGATCCCCGCAGCGAGCCGACCCGCCCGCCCGCGGTCCAGAGCCAACGGGCCTGGCCGGTGCGCGTGCCGAGCAACCCGAGGTGGCGCACGAGCCACGCCCAGTTGCGCCACCCCTGGAACCGTGCGGGTTGGGTGCCGGTCGCGGCGCGGAACCGTTCGGCGATCAGTGGACGTCCGGCACCGTAGGCCCGGGCTCGGGTGTAGAGCTCGGTCCGGGTCTGGCGGTAGCGGTAGTGGACCGCGGCGGCCGGTTCGTAGTGGAGCGTGATTCCGGCGAGATGGAGCCGCATCGCGAGTTCGACGTCCTCGGCCACGGTCAGGGTCTCGTCGAATCCGCGGCGCGCGAGAAACTGGTCGCGACGGATCCCGAGGTTGCACGAACTGGCGAACGGGAACAGGTCGTCGAACCAGACGAGGCCGTCGGTCCCGGTGGTGCCCTTCGCCGTCACCAACCACGGCGGGTTGAGGCGGTGCAGTTCGACGGGACCGCCGACGAACTCGTGGACGTCGAGCGCGGCGGCCATAGCCGCCACCCAACCGACCGCGACGATGTCGTCGCCGTCGCAGAACGCGAGGTTCCGACCCCTCGCGACGCGACCGCCCGCGTTGCGGGCGTGCGCGGCGCCGGCCACATCGGCCGCATGGACGAGCCGTACGCGCGGATCGCGCGCGGCCCACTGTTCGACGATGCCGACGGTGCCGTCGTGGGATCCGTTGTCGACGACCACGATCTCCCACTTGACCGGAGCGACCTCCGCGGTCAGGGCCGTCAACTGCGCGTCGATCGTCGCCCCGGCATCGTGCACGGGGATCACGACCGACAGGTCGAGGTCCGGGGGATCGGCGACGAAGCCCGGTGGTGGGTCCCTATCGGCCGCGGGGCGGGGCGTGGCACCGGGGTCGGTCCGGCCCGGGACCAGCGCGCGCACCCGGCGACCGATGCGGCGCGAATACACGCGCCGGATCCGACGGGCGCGCATGCGCACGTTGACCCGGGTGGCCTCCATCTGGGCGCGACGCGAACGACGGAGCCCGGAACGCGGGTAGCCGAGGACGTCGAGCGCCTCGCCCGCGATCTCGTCGAAGACGGCGAGGTCGTGAGGGGAGACGTCCACGTGCCAGTCGCGCAGACCACGGGTCGGCGGCCGGCGGATCCCCTGGATGTGGTGGGTGTGCCGTACGCCGTCGAGCAGTTCCTCGGCGCGCTCGTGATATCGCAACATCGCGTCGTCGTACGGGAGGTCGAGGAACGCGCAGGCCGCCTGGAGGGTGGCGACGGGATCGGCGACCAGGTCCTCGTAGTGGATCTCGCAGTACCGGTCGGGACCGAGCGACCGGCCGAGCTCGTGGGCGCGCACGATGCGCAGTCGCCAGATGCGCGCCGCGTGCGCGAACTCCGACGAACCGAAGTTCATCGTGACCATCGAGGCCGCGACGTCGCGACCGTCGCGCACGATGTGGAGGAACTTCGCGTTGGGGAACCGCTCGGCGAGGAGTTGCATCTCCGCGAGGTGGCTCGGGGTCTTGTCGGCCACCCGCGGTTTGTCGTGGGCTCGGGCGTACGCCGCGTACAGGCCGGCGATCGCGTCGGCCCGGGTGCGGACCCGGGGATCGGTGCGGAGGAACTCGAGATCCGCGGGCGCAAGCTGCCAGTCGGCGAAATACTTGTCGTGCGCGAACGCGGTGAGGATCTCGTCGAGGTCGAGCGGGCGTACCTGATGGCCCAGCAGGTGGACCACCGAATGGGCCTCGGGCGGCACCGCCAGGTCGGGATGCGAGTCGAGCATCGCCCGCAGCATGGTGGTGCCCGAGCGCTCGTGGCCGAGCACGAAGATGAACGGGTCCTCGGCGCGTCCGGCTACTGGTTCGGGGGCTGCGGATGGCGATGGCGGCACGGCGGAGGTCCCCATCAGGGCGCGGATTATATAGGTGGCCGGGCCGAGGCCCACCGGTCCCATCGGCCCGCCGAGACGTCCCGGCTACCTTCTCGCCGAACCGGTCGCGATCCGTCCGAGAGGCACCGACACCACGATGACCAGCCCAACCGCCAACCGCGCGCGTGTGCAGACCCTGCTGTCGGACGCGAAGTTCCACGGCATGCGCGTGCTCGGAAAGAGCGCCTCCCGTGCGAGCCGATCGGTGCGGGCAGTGCGTCCCACCGAGTTGGCCCCGGGCCGGTTCACCGTGCTCACCGTGAACTGGAACACCCTCGACTACCTGCGGACGATGCTCGACGCGGTGGCCCGGTTCTCGCCTCCGGGGACCGAGGTCGTGGTCGCCGACAACGCGTCCACCGACGGGTCCCGGGAGTTCCTGAAGACGGCCGGCGTCCGGTGGTTCGGACTGCCGATCAACCTCGGGCACGGTCCCGCGATGGACATGGCCACCGCGCGCGTGCGCACCGAGTACTTCGTCACCCTCGACGTCGACGCCTTCCCCGTCACCGCAGACTGGCTCGACATCCTGCGCGGCCACCTCGAGGCCGGCAACGAGGTGGTGGGCGGTCGGCTCTACCGGTCGTTCGCGCACCCGAGCATGATGGCGATGCGCACCCGGACCTTTCGCGAACGCCACCACACGTTCATCCGCTCCGCGTGGCGGACCAGCGACGACTTCGTGCACGGGGAGTCGTGGGACGTCGGCGAGTTGATCACCCGACGCGAGGAACCGAAGGTGGCGTTGATCGAGGCCTCGGAGGTGCGTGGTCCCGGCGTGATCGGCACGGTCTACGGCGGACTTGTGTACCACAACGGTGTGTCCGCACACGGCAAGGCCGAGAACCGCGAAGAGGGCCGGATCGCGTGGCGGGAAGCCACCGCGCGCTTCCTCGCTTAATCTGACCGGGTGGCCAAGGTCCTGATCGTCGGATTACCGCGATCGGGGACGAGTTGGGTGGGCAACATCCTCGGCCGGGCGCCGCGCACTGCATACGTGCACGAACCCGATGGCGACCACGACCCGTTCGCGTTCCGCGCCCGGCGGGGCAGCTTCATCATGCCGGTGCTCGCGCCCGGCGATCCCGCACCGGACATGGAACGGTTGTGGGCCGGCGCGCTGGCCGGCGGGGAACGCGCCACGACCATCCGCAACCGACTCGCCTGGCGCCAGTACCGGCGCTCACCGGTGAGCCAGCGGTGGGACGCGTGGCTCGAGGGCCGGATCTCGCCGGGGCTGCGACTGATCGCGGCGCTGGCCCAACCCCGCGTGGCGGTCGCCGACTGCGACCACGTGGTGGCGAAATCGGTGCGGGCCGAGTGGAGCGTGGAGTGGATCGCGCAGCGGTTCTCGCCGACGGTCGTGATCGTCGAGCGCCACCCACTCAACGCACTGGCCAGTTGGAGCGAACTCGGATTCGGCAACGACCCGCGCGCGCTCACCGGGCTGGGGAGGTACTCCGAGGCCCATTGGAACGTGAAGCCGCCCCCGCCGGATGCACCGCTGATCCGACGTCAGGCCTTCGTCTACGGGGTCGGCTCCGCGTCGCTGCGCGAGGTGGCGGCGCGCCACCCCGAGTGGATCCGCGCCCGGCACGAGGTGCTCTGCGTCGATCCGCAGATGCAGGCCCGCAAGCTGCTGGCCGACGTCGGGTTGGCGTGGGGCGACGCGACCGAGCGGTATCTGGCCGAGTCCGACCGCGAGGGTTCCGGGTACCACACCCAACGGAAGGCCCAGGATCAGCCCGAGCGATGGAAGTCGCGGCTCGACGAGGAGCAGGTGGCGATCATCACCGAGACCCTCGCCGCGTTCCCGTACGACCTCACCACCGCCTGAGCCGCGCGTCGCCGACGGTGACGGTCGGTGCGCCTCGGGCCGAGTCGTGCGCCGGTTCGATAACTTTGCCGCATGGATGCCGAGCGGCGCCGGCCGTCGTTCCCTGCGGAAACGGCGTTGAGCACCGAATGGGCAGCGGAGAACGGCCTGAACGTCGAGCGCTCGACGGTTCACTTCGACTGCTTCGACGGCTTGCGTGCGATGGCCGCGCTCTTGGTGTTGCTGTTCCATGTCACCCGCGCGTTTCCACCCACGTGGATGTCGGCGGAAGGGTGGCGCTGGGTCGATCGCGTCGGCCCGTTTGGCGTGTGCGTCTTCTTTCTCATCTCCGGATTCCTGCTGTACCGGCCGTTCGCCGCGGCGTCGATCTCCGGGCGCGCCATGCCCCGATCGGTTCCGTTCTGGATTCGGCGCATCTTTCGGATCTTCCCCGCGTACTGGGTGGTGCTCAGCGTGGCCAGCGTCGTTCTCGGTGTGGTCACGATCGGCAGTGTCACCAATGCCGTCACGTACTTCGCGCTGCTGCAGAACTACCGCGAGGGGCTGACCTTTGCCGGGCTCAGCGTGGCATGGACTCTCGTCATCGAGATCAGCTTCTATGCGCTCCTGCCGTTCATCGCTGCCGCGCTGCGCGCGTGGGCAGATCGTGGCGGCCCGGGAATGCGGTACCGCCGATTGGCGTGGGGTGTCACCGGGATCTACCTGCTCGGTCTCTTCGGCCGATTCCTGATCCACCAGAGCATCGGCGTGATTCCGAAACCCACCGGACAGTGGTTTGCACCGGATCAGGCGATCGCATCCATTCTCTGTTTCATGGACTGGTTCGCTCTCGGCATGATGCTGGCGTTGGCCAGTTTGCGCGCGAGGGGCGATTCGGACCGGCAACCCCGAACCGTTCATTTCTTGGGCGACCACCCCGGCGTCGCGTGGGGCGGTGCCCTCATCGGGTTCGTGACCGCCACCCGGCTCGACATCCCCGCCGGAGAGTTGACGCCGGTATCGGGTCTGCAAGCGGTTGCATTGTCGGTTGCACTGGGAATCAGTGCCGTGTTCCTGTTGACCCCTGCAGTGTTCGGGGTGCAGTTGGGCGGCCGGGTCCGGGGATTCCTCAGGACCCGAGTGATGGTCCTGCTCGGAACGGTTGCCTACGGCATCTATCTGTGGCACGTACCGTTCAAGAACGTCGTCGCGCGGTGGACCCGAAGTGGGTACTTGCCCGATGTGTACAGAGTCCAAATGCCGGTTGTGCTCGCGCTCAGCGTTGTGGCTGCTGCGCTCACCTATTGGATCGTCGAGCGGCCACTCATCAGATGGTCGCGTCGCATCACCAGCCGTCCGCCGCGGCAGACCCCATCGGACTGACCCTGCTCAGGTCGTGTGCTCGCCCGACTGCGGGCCGCGTGCCACGAGGTCGGTGACGAGCGGGACGAAGCGGTCGAGGATGCGCTGGGCGTTGGCGTCGTCACGCTCGGCGTGGCGGCGCGCCGCATCGGAGAGCCGCGCGTAGGTGTCCGCGTCGTCCCACATCGCGCCCAGGGCGGCGATCCACGCGTCGGGTGCCGCGTCGTCGGGGACCACCGCACCACCGTCGCCCACCGCCTCGATGAGGCCCGGGAAGGCGGTCGCGAGGACCGGGATCCCGTTGGCCTGGGCTTCGAGGATCACGCGCGGCCGGTTGTCGACACGGTGGGGAACGAGCAGCACCTTCGCGTCGCGGTAGATGTCGGAAGGGGTGGTCGTGTACGGCGCCACGGTCACGTTCGGGTGGGTGGCGACACCACGTTGGACCGCCTGGTGATCGGCGGGCGCCATGATGTTCGACTCACGCAGCACGAAGGGGATGTCGGGTCGCGCATGGGCGATCGCCCACACGCGGTCGCCCCCGAGCATCTCGATCGGGTTCACGAGCACCACCGTCTCGCGCGTCGACTCGACGCGCGATTTCTCGAGTTCGACGATCGACGGGATCACCGTGCACTCGTATCCCTCGGCGCGGGCACCCTCGGCCAGGCTCTCGGCGTTCGCCAGGAGCAGATCGGGTGGCGCGCCGGTGACCGTCAGATGGCCCTTGCCGGAAGCCTCGCGCAGGTAGAGCACGCTCGGGATGGACCGGACCTGCAGCTGCGCCCGGAGGCGGCGCCACGAGACCCGGTCGATGCTGCTGGCCACCACGACATCGGGCGTGAACCGGCGGAGCAGGGTGCGGAACCCGTTCTCGGGCACGGTGCACATCCACGTCGGGTGGTCGGGGGTGTCGACGCGGTGGATCCGGCTCCCGACCGGTCGCTGGGTCGCGAGGAGCGCGGGACGGAGGCGGCTCGACCGGAGCTTGGTCGAGAGGTCCACCTGCTTCTCGTAGAACGGACGGACGAACCGGCTCGCCGGCGTGCCGGCGAGGATCTCCACCTGGTGGCCCGCCTCGGTGAGCCGCCGGGCGAGTTGGCGCTGGCTCACGCTGGACCCGCCACGCGTGTCGTTCGAGACGAACATGAACTTCATCGCCACATCCGTCGCGCACTGCACCGCCGGCGGTACTGGGTGTGTTTCATCGACGCCAACCGTTCGCAGGAGGCGGCGCCGGAACGCGCCGACCGGCCGGGTATCCTGAGTCCCCTCGCAAACAGGTTTGGGGCATGTGACAGCGGATCCTACATACGACCTCGCCTTCGAGACGGTGGGCAACGCGACGCTGATCGCGCACGATCACACCCCCGTCCTGGCCACCGACCCGTGGTTGTTCGGATCGGCCTACTTCGGGAGCTGGATCCTCACCCACGCGGTCCCCGAGGAGCAGTTGGCGTCGATCCGCGCGTGCCCGTACGTGTGGATCTCGCATGGTCACCCCGACCACCTGAGCATGCCGTCGCTCGAGACGCTCAAGGACTCCACCATCCTCCTGCCCGACCACGTGGGTGGCCGGATCCGCGACGCGCTGGAGCAGGACGGCTTCCGGGTGCGGGTCCTGCCCGACCGGGAGTGGGTGCCGCTCAGCCCCCGCGTGCGCGTGCTGTCCATCGCCGACGTGTACCAGGACGCGGTCCTGCTCGTGGACCTCGACGGCACGCTCGTGATCAACGCCAACGACTGCAACGACCACGGGTGGAGCCCGCTCGTGCGCCGCGAGGCCCGCCGCGCGAAGGACTCGTTCCTGCTCGCGCTGTCGGGGTACGGCGACGCCGACATGCTCAACTACCTCGACGCCGAGGGCCACCGCATCCCGCCGCGCGCCGCGAAGAAGATCCCGCCGGGGAAGGGCATCGCGGCCAAGATGCGCCTCCTCGGCGCCCGCCACTTCGTGCCGTTCGCCTCGATGCACCAGTACCAGCGGGAAGACAGCGTGTGGGCGAACGAGTACACGACCCCACTCGCCGATCTCGCGCTGGGGTTCGATCCCGCGGCGGGCGAACTGTTGCCCGCGTTCATCCGCTACGACTGCACCACCGGTTCCGTGACCGCACTCGACCCGCCGGCCAATGCGGTGGTGCCCCAGGCGCCCGAGACCTTCGGCGACGACTGGAGCGAGCCGCTCACCGCCGCCGACGCGGAGAAGATCCGCGCCTACCTGACCGCGATCGGTTCCCTCGCCGAGGTGGTCGACGCCGTCACCTTCCGCGTGGGCGGGCAGGACACGACCGTCGAACTCGGCACCGGCACCGGTCGGTCCGTGATGTTCGAGGTGCCCCGGAAGTCGCTGATGAACACGGTCGAGTGGGAGATCTTCGACGACCTGCTCATCGGCAACTTCATGAAGACCACGCTGTCCGGGCCCTGGCCCACCGGCTCGTTGCGTCCCGACTTCACCGCTCGCATCGCCAAGTACGCCGACAACGGTCGGGCCTTCTCGGCCGACGAGGTCGAGCACTACCGCGGTGAGTACAAGCGCCGCGCCCCTGCCGACCAACTCACCTACGAGGTCCGCCGCCGGTACGGCCGCCGCGTGCGGGCGCTCGCCCGCCTCGTCCGCGCGCGGGTCTCACCCGACACGCGTCTCGGTCGGGCCGGTCGTGCCACCTACGCGCGCGTCCGTCGCTAGGCCGAGCATGACCCGAGCACTCCCGGCGCGCGCCGGGCTTCGTTGAACGGGCCGGAACCGGGCGCCGGATCACGCCCGATTCGTGTCCTCTGGCTCGTCAAAGGGCTCGGTCCCGGTGGTGCCGAGCGCCTCCTGGTCGCGGCCGCTGGTCGTCACGACCGCGACGCGTTCGCCATCACGTGCGCGTACCTGCTCCCGTGGAAGCAGCAACTGGTGCCGGAACTCGAGGCCCTCGGTGTGAGCACGGTGTGTCTCGACGTGCGCGACGAGCGCGACGTTCGGTGGGCCCTCCGCCTCCGCCGGTTGCTCGCCACCGACCCGGTGGACATCCTGCACGCCCACTCCCCGTACCCGGCCGGGATCGGACGGTTGGTCACCCGCACGCTGCCGCGCCGCGTCCGCCCGCGGGTGATCTACACGCTGCACAACACCTGGGGGAGCTTCGCCCGGCCGAGCCGGGTGCTCAACGGTTGGACCATGCCGCTCGACACCGCCGACATCTCGGTCTCGCACCAGGCCTACGCCACGTTGCCGCCCAAGCTCGCGGCCCGGACCGAGGTGTTGATCCACGGCATCGACCTCGACGCGATGCGGGGCCTCGCGGACCGCGCCGGCGCGCGCCGCGATCTGGGCCTCGGCGAGCAGGAGGTGGTCTTCGGTACGGTCGCGAACTTCCGGGCCCAGAAGGACTACCCGAACCTCCTCGCGGCCGCCCGCACGCTGGCGGACCGCGGGGTACCGGTGCGCTTCCTCGTCGTGGGGCAGGGCCCGCTCGACGCGGAGATCCGCGCCGACCACGAGCGCCTGGGGCTCCAGGCCACCGTGACGATCCTCGGCGAGCGGCCCGACGCCGTGCGCGTGATGAGTGCGTGCGACGGCTTCGTGCTCGCATCCAACAACGAGGGGCTCCCGGTGGCGCTCATGGAGGCGTTGGCGATCGGTCTGCCGATCGTGGCGACCGATGTCGGCGGGGTCGCCGAGGCGGTGACGCACGGCGAGAACGGGCTGCTGGTACCGCCGCGTGATCCGGGTGCGCTGGCCGACGCGATCCAGGCCCTCGTCGACGATCCCGACCGCCGCGCCCGGTTGGCCGCCGGCGCGACTGCGAGCGCGGGTCGGTTCGACATCGGCCGCACCGTCACGCGCGTCGAGAGCATCTACCGCGCCGCGGTGGCGTGCGGGCGATCGGCATGACCGACCACGAACCCGAGTCGGATCCGCTCCGGTTCCGGCGGGCCACCGACGCCGATCGCGACGCGATCCTTGAACTCCTCCGGGTGTCGCTCGGCCGGGAGGTGGACGACCGCTACGAGGCGCTCTTCGCCTGGAAGCACGTGGAGAACGCGTTCGGTCCCTCGCCGGCGTGGATCGCGTGTGACGGTGACCGCATCGCCGGGTTCCGCACGCTCATGCGGTGGGAGTTCCTCGACGGCGAGCGGGTGGTCCGCGCGGTGCGCGCGGTGGACACCGCGACCCACCCCGACTACCAGGGCCGGGGGATTTTCACCCGGCTCACGTTGCACGCGCTCGACGAACTCGCGGCCGAGGGCGTGGAGTTCGTTTTCAACACGCCCAACGACCAGAGCCGGCCCGGTTACCTCAAGATGGGCTGGGAGGTCGTGGGGCAACTCCCGACCGTGGTCCGACCCACCCGGTGGACGCGCGTCGGGCGCATCGCCAAGGCGCGCGTGCCCGCCGAGCGGTGGTCCACACCGAGCACCGCCGGGATCCCGCTTGCCGACGCGCTGGTCGACCGCGACGCGGTGGCCGCGCTGCTCGAGCGTCGTGCACCGGGCATTGGTCTGGCCACGCGTATGAGCCCGGAGTTCCTGCAGTGGCGCTTCGGCACTCCGCTCCTCGGTTACCGCGCCGTCGTCGCGCCCGGCGGGGTGCGCGACGGTCTCGCGGTATTCCGCATCCGTGGTCGCGGGACGGCACGGGAAGCCGCGCTCGTCGCGTTGCTCACACCGGCCGGCGAGCGCGCGACCGCGGCGCGCCTGGTGCGGGCCGTCGCACGCCAGGCCGACGCCGACTACGTACTCGCGCTCGGCGGACCGGCGCGGTGGCCGGGAGGGCTGGTGCGCTTCCCGAAGGTGGGCCCTGTGTTCACGTGTCGTCCGGTCAGCCGCCCGGGGATCCCGCCCCGCTGGGACCTGTCGCTCGGCGACATCGAACTCTTCTAGCTGCCGTCCGCCACGGGGTCGAGGACGGGGCGTTCCACCGTCCAGTTCGACTCGACGAACACCGGTGACAGCCGCACGATCGAACCCGGCGTCGGGTCGAGGCGGTACCGGCCCACGACGGGCAGCGAGGCGATCGGGTGCCACGGCGCGAGTTCGATCCGTGACATCACGCGGAAGACCCCGCACCAGAGGAAGTACTTGCCCGCCGGGAGCGGGATGCGCGGCAATTCCAGCGTGATGGTGGTACGCCCGGCTTCGAGCACCAACTCGCGCCGCACCACGAAGATCGGGGTCGGCGGTCCTTCGCTGGCCCCGACGTAGAGGTTGACGTTGTACTCCTCGTCCGACTCCACCTCCAGCGTGATGGTGCACGGCGCGTTCGTGGAGACGAGCGAGTTGTCGGCGCCGGTCACACGGACGTTGCGGATCGTCACCGGCCCGCCGGTCGACGCGCCGGCCGCGGCCCGCTCCTCGATCGCGGAGCGGTACTTCCCGAGCACCTCGTCGATCGGGCCCGAAGCCTCCACCCGGGAGTCGCCGAGCCACACGCCCTTGTGCGCGGTGGCCGCGACCGCGGCGAGGTCGTGCGAGACGAGCAACAACGTGGTGCCGCTCTTGGTGACCTCGCTCATGCGGGTCAGGCACTTCTGCTGGAACGACGAGTCGCCGACCGCGAGCACCTCGTCGACGATGAGGATGCTCGGTTCGAGGAACGCCGCGATCGCGAAGCCGATGCGCATCTTCATGCCGCTCGAATAGAACTTCACCTGCCGGTCGACTGCGTCCTCGACTTCGGCGAACTCGACGATCTGGTCGAACTTCTCGGCGACCTGCTTGCGCGAAAGGCCGAGGAGCGTCGCGTAGACCTGCACGTTCTCGCGCCCGGTGAGGTCGGGGTGGATCCCGGACATCACCTCGAGGAGTGCGCCGATGCGGCCGGTCGTCTCCACGCTGCCGGAGTGGGGGAACATCACCCCGGCGATGATCTTCAGCAGCGTCGACTTGCCGGACCCGTTGACCCCGACGATCGCCATCGCGTCGCCCGGTTCGACCTCGAACGAGATGTCACGCAGCACCCAGCGCCACGCGTCGTCACCGTTGCTCCGACCGAAGTGCGCGGCCCGGGTGAGGTGGTCGCGCAGGAGTTTGCGGCCGCGGTCCTTGCGGAACCGCTTCCAGACCTGGTCGACGACGACGCGACCCGGCTCAGGAGACATCGGCGAACCCCGTCTCCATGCGTTTGAACAGCGCGTACCCGACCACGAGGACCACGGTCGAGGACGCGGCGGCGAGCGCGAGGTACCGGCCGTTCGGCGCCTGGCCGTACAGGACGGTCCGGCGCAACCCGTCGATCACCTCGGCCACCGGGTTGACCGTGATGTACAACGCCCGCCACTGCGAGGGGATGAAGCTCAGCGGGTAGATGATCGGCGTGGCGAACAAGCCCACCTGCAGGATGAGCGGCAACAGCTGGCGCAGGTCGCGCAAGTAGACGGTGAGCGCGGCGAACACGAGGCCGACCCCGACGGTGAACGCGAGCAACACCAGCAACAGCACCGGGAGCCACACGATCGTCGGCTCGGGCACCCGCTGGTAGATCACGAAGAGCACGGCGAGCACGAGCGTCGCGGCACCGGCGTCCACGCCCGACGTGCCGATCGTGGCCAGGGGAAAGACCTCGCGTGGCGCGTACACCTTGTTGAGCAGCGGGTTGGAGACGAGGATGCCGCCGGCCGAAGACACCGCGCTCGAGAAGAACGTCCATGCGAGCAGCCCGGTATAGAGGAAGATCGGGTACGGCCAACCCTGCGAGTGGACCTTGATCCCGCTGGCCTGCTTGATGAAGACGCTGATGACCACCATCATCACGACCGGCGTCAGGATCGCCCAGCCGAACCCGAGGATCGCCTGGTTGTAGCGGACCCGCAGCTCGCGCTTGCCGAGGTTGACGATGATGTGGCGCGATTCCCAGAGCTTGGGTAGCGAGCTCGTGAACGCCAGACCGCGCCGGAAGCGCAGCTCGGGCGGCGGGGCGTCTGGGAGTTGGTCGGTCACAGCCATCGAGCCCTGATCCTCGTCGCGCCCGGTTGAGCGGGGTGTCACTATACGCGCCGCGTCGGAGCCCCCCGGCGGGCGCGGTCTGCCGTTCGGACCCGCGGGCCGCACGCGAATCCGCTGCGCGAGGATGTCGGGATGTCGCTCTCAGCCCGCACCTTGTCGCTGTTCGCGTCCGTCCTGGTGGCCCTCACGCTCACCGGCTGCGATTCCGGTTCCGGCGGCCCCACCGTCACGCGCGGTCCGGATCTCAAGGCGATCGCCGCCGACCTGCGTTCCCGCAAGCCCTACGCGCTCGCCGGCACGTCGGTCTCGGGTACCCACCGGTCCTCCGTGACCGGCGCCTTCGACCCCGGGGCGAAGACCGGCCGGGTGCAGTTCCCGGTGTTCGTCGGTGATCGCTCGGCCAAGGCGGAGCTGCGCGTCATCGGGACTAACGGCTTCGTCCGCCGCGCCGCGATCGCGGGTTCCACGCCCGCCGGTCTGGTGGCGCCGCTGGTGAACACGATCGGGGGCGTCAGTTGGCTGGCGCTCGCGGGTGACGGTGCGGGATACGCCGCGCTCCTCATCGGGCCGTACGTGCCGCAGATCGTCGTCGACAAGCTCGTGGCCAGCCCGCAGAGCTGGCATGACGCGGGCACGAAGAAGATCGGCGCGGTCACGGCCAAGGGCTCCACCGCCCAACTCACCAATGGTGGCGGCATGGCGCTCAAGGCCCTCACGCTCTGGACCACGCCCACGTCACTCGTGCGCGTCGAACTCGAGACCAGCGTCGGCGTGAAGGTGGCGTACACACTCGCGCCGAGCACCGGCGCGGTCGAGGTGCAGGCTCCGGACCCGAAGCTGATCCAGACCAACGCGGTCGCCGACGTGCCCAACACCCCGTTCGTCCCGCTCACGTCCGGGACCACCGCCGGGGTGACCTACCAAGTGTTCCGCGCCGGGTCGCGCGCCGGCGGGTCGTGTTGGCGCACCACCGCGTTGCCCCAATACGACGCCGTCATCGGTGTCGGCAACGACCACGACGTGTGCCTGCCGAACGCGTCGGCCACCGACGATCCCTCCGACCAGGTGCAGTTCGTGGTGGACGCCGGCGAGCTGAGTCCGTTCGAGATGCTCGGCGTGCAGTTACCGCCGGGCGCCGTCGCGGTGCTCACGCTGGGTGACGGAACCACCACAACGATGGTGGCCGACCCGTCGGGCCTGGCGCTCTACGTCGGTCCCGCGTCACCCATCGCGGGCTACCTCGAGGTCACCCTCGCCGACGGCACGAAGCTCGCGTGCGGGCCGGGTTCGGTGACGAGCGCGGCCGAGGCCACCGGGGCGACCACGGGACCGGGCGGAACGAATACCGGCCCCGACCCCAGCCGTCAGTTGGAACTGCGCGGCCAGCCGTGGGCCTGCCTGACGTTCGAATCGCTCGGTCAGTAAGGGCGCCGATCGGGGTGACCGTACGCCGGACCCTCGGCGGATATCGCCGGGTTTGCGTATTGTCACGCTGCGCGACGTAGACCCTTGACATGGGAGGGGCGGTGGGCTTGACTGTCGCCAGACCGATCCGGGCGGAGCGACCTCTTTGGAGGCCGTCTCGTCCGGGGACCGACTGGGGGGAATGTGGGAACAAGCGCTGGGGGGCTGCATTGCAACGGTCTTCTGCTCGTTTCTTTGTCTCCGAAGTTTGTATTGGGTTTCGGTCTGCCCACTCATGGTTCCATGGACCACTTCCATCAATGAAGGAGACAAACACGTGAACTTCAAGACACGTGCAGTCAGCGTGGTAGGTGCGCTGGCGATGGCCGGAGGAATGGCTGCTTACGTAGCCCCCGCCGCCAACGCCGCGGACACGCCTGCTGGTATCTGCATCGGTTCGAAGTCGATGGGTAAGCTCGTCCCCGGCCTGGGCGACCAGACCGCGGCGGTCACCGTGACGACTTCGGTTCTGACCGACCTGTCGACTAACCCCACCACCAAGCTCGGTGGAACGTGCGCCAACCTGGTCGCACGGGTGGACAACCCGGGTGGTGCGGCTCCTGGTGCGCTGCACCCGAAGGCCATTGCCTCCAAGCTGACCGGAATCTCGTCCTGTGCACAGGGTGACCCGTTGGTCGTGACGGACGCTGCGCACTTCGACGCGACTCGGGCGAACCAGTACCCGCTGAACGGCAAGCAGGTCATCACGATGACCGAGCTTGACGCCTTGGCGAAGCCCTGGCAGGTCCAGAGCTACATCACCATCAAGGGCTTCAAGCCGGGCACCCTCGACGTCGTCGAGATCACCGGTATCAACATCAAGGGCCCGAGCGTCGGCGCCACCGTGAGCGGAACCCTCTACGAGGACCCGATCAGCAAGTTCAGCCCGACCTCCCCGGCCGGTACTGTTCCGGCGAAGCCGTGGCCTTCGGGTTACACCGGCTACGGCCTCGACATCGTGACCGGGAACCCGCTGGGTTGCCAGAACACGACGCCTGGTGACGCCAACCTCACCCTGGTCCAGGTCGGCGACGGTACGTCGCTGCTCGGTTCCACCGGTGTGACTGGTCTCGCCTACACCTTCATCGGTGCCAGCTAGGCAATAGCCATACCAACACTGCAGTAACGCACGGGCCCGCCCTTCGGGGCGGGCCCGTTCGCGTCCGCGACCGAGGGCGCGGCCACCGGAGCAGTACCAGCCGGTAGCCTGCGGCGCCTTTCCCGGGGAGATGTGCATGCGTCAGCGAATGATGGTTGTGGTGGCGATCCTGGGCTTGGCCCTGGCCGCCTGCTCGAGCGGTGGATCGTCGACCGCCGACGGCCCGCCGCCGCCCACCGACCCGAAGACGCACTGGAACGTGAAGGCGTCCGCCACCCTCGACGCGGTGGCGAAGCAGATCGGCCAGAAGATCCCCGGGGCCTGTCCCGACTGGGGCCTCTACGGCGAAGCCGACTTCCTGGTCAACTCGCGCCGGGTCTACAAGTTCGCCTCGCCCGCCGCTGTCGGCCGGTGCTCGGTGCTCACCGACCAGGTCGACCTGGCCGCGTTCGCCACCCACGCCGAGGCACTCGACTGGGCCAACACCCACGCCCGCATCCTTTGCAAGGTTGCGGCCCGGGCCAAGGTCGGTCTCACCGGCATCAACTGGGTGATCGGCCCGAAGTGGACCGCGCAGCCCGATACCGAAGGGGTGACCCGCAAGCTCGCCGACGTCGTGGGCGCCCGCTATCTCTTCACCGCGTGCCCCGGTCCCAAGAACTTCAAGAGCTGGGACGACGTGGCGGTCGCGCACGCGAATGCCATCGCCGCCAAGCTGGACGGCGCCGGCCTGGGTTGCAACGACTTTCTGCTCCAGGACCGCGACCTGCTCATCGGCAACAAGCACTATGTCGACACCGGGTTGCCAAGTGCCTATGGGGCTTGCACGATCCAGGGTCAGCCGGGCGCGGGGATCGAGACCTTCGACAACAGCAAGATCGATCCCGCGACGTTCGCGACCACCGAGCTGCCCTACGCGTGTGGCCTCCTGCGCCACGCTGCGATCATGGTGGTCCCGAAAGGGCTCGTGATCGTGCCCAGTGCGTCCGCGGTTGCGGTCGCGACCGCGCTCGGCGTCGCACCACCGACCGCCGCCCAGACCTGTCCGTCGTAGCGATGGGGCGGGACCAGACCGTGCGCGGCATCGTGCTCGCGGGAGGATCGGGGACGCGCCTCGCGCCGATGACCTCGGCCGTGGGCAAGCAACTCCTGCCGGTGTACGACAAGCCGATGATCTACTACCCACTGTCCACGCTCATGGCGGCGGGCATCCGCGAGATCCTGATCATCTCCACGCCCGAGGACCTCCCGCGGTTCGAACGACTCCTCGGCGACGGCGCCAAGTGGGGCTGTCGGTTCGTGTACGAGGAGCAGGCCCGCCCCGAAGGCCTGGCGCAGGCGTTCGTGATCGGCGAGTCGTTCATCGCGGGGGAGCGTGTCGCCCTGGTGCTCGGCGACAACATCTTCTTCGGCACCCAGTTGTGGGAGCGGCTCCGCGCCGCCGCGGCGGCCACCGACGCCACCGTGTTCGCGTACCACGTTGCCGATCCCGAGCGGTACGGCGTGATCGAGTTCGACGGCGACGGCCGGCCGACGGGCATCGTGGAGAAGCCCGACGCGCCCACGTCGAACTTCGCAGTTCCCGGGCTCTACTTCTTCCCCGGCGACGTCGCCGAGGTGGCGCACGCCGTCCGGCCGAGCGACCGTGGTGAGTACGAGATCACCGACGTGATCACCCACTACCTCGATGCCGGTCGGCTCGCGGTCGAGACCCTGGACCGCGGGACCGCGTGGCTCGACACCGGCACCTTCGAGTCGTTGATGCAGGCCGGCCAGTTCGTCCAGGTGGTGGAGCAACGCCAGGCGCTCAAGGTGGGTTGTCCCGAGGAGACCGCCTGGCGCGAGGGCTTCATCGACGACGCCGCCCTGCGGGGCCTCGCCGAACCGCTGCGCAAGAGCGGCTACGGCGAGTACCTGCTGGGTCTGTTGCGAGATTCGGGCCGGTGACCGGCTGACGCGACGAGTTCATACCGTCCGCCGGGGCGCGCCGGCGCCGCGCGAGGGAACGCGCGGCCGAGACCCGCCGGCGCCGGTGGGGACTGATTGGCGGCGCGGTCGCGGGGGCGGCGTTCCTCGGGTTCGTGATCGTCCTCGCGAGCGGGGGCGACGACGCCCCGAAGCGGGCGTCCGACACCACCCGGACCACCACCACGACGCGGGTCCGGCGCACCACGACCACCACCACGGCGCCCGACGACCTCTCCACCACCACCTCGACCACCCCCCCCGGGGGCGCCGAAGTGGGGCCCGGGCCGGGATCGAGCACCGAGAGCAACGGGGCGACGCCCCCCGTCAGCGGTGCGCCGGCCGACCCCACCCAGGGCGGGGTCACCGTGAGCGAGACCCCGGGTGCGTGCCGGTACAACTCGGACACCAGCGAGGTGGAGGACTCGGGCACGGTCTCGAATCCGGGCACCGAGGAAGCCACCGTCGAGGTGGAGGTGACGTGGTCCGACGCCACCGGGGAGTTCGATTCGTGGTCCGACGTCGTGACCGTCCCGGCCGGGGGAAGCGCGGATTGGAGTGTTTCCACCGCCTGGGTAGATGCGCCGCAGGGGTTGACGTGCCAGACTGCCCTCATCTGAGCCCGGGAACGCGGTCCGCTTCCGGCTCACCGAAGTTTGCACAGCCCCAATTTTCTTTCTGGACCCGGCGCGGCTAATCTCCCAGGTCGCCCCGCAGTACCTCGGCGTGCCTTTCGCGCGCCCCGACCCCCGGTGGTGCACCGTAGCCAAGCCCAAGGACGACACGATCCTCGTTGAGGGAACAGTGGTCGAACCACTGCCCAACGCGATGTTCCGCGTCGAGCTCGAGAATGGACACAAGGTCCTCGCCCACATCTCCGGAAAGATGCGCATGCACTACATCCGCATCCTCCCCGGGGACAAGGTGCAGGTCGAGCTCACGCCGTACGACTTGGCGCGTGGCCGTATCACGTACCGCTACAAGTAGCAGAGGCATCGCGTTGAAGGTTCGTCCGTCAGTCAAGAAGATGTGTGAGAAGTGCAAGGTGATCCGCCGCCACGGTTCGGTGCGGGTCATCTGCGAGAACCCGCGCCACAAACAGCGCCAGGGTTAGAGACGCGTCGGTAGGAAGGTCCAAGGTCACGTATGGCTCGTATTTCCGGAGTCGACATCCCGAGGGAAAAACGCCTCGAGATCTCGCTCACCTATGTATTCGGCATCGGTCGCAACACCGCGTCGCTGATCTGTCAGCAGACGGGGCTGTCCCCGGACACCCGCGTCCGTGACCTGACCGAGGACGAGGTCGCGCAGCTGCGCAACTTCATCGACGCCAACCTCAAGGTCGAAGGTGACCTGCGCCGCGAGGTGGCCGGTCACATCAAGCGCAAGATCGAGATCGGTACCTACAGCGGTATCCGGCACCGGCGCGGACTTCCCGTCCGCGGTCAGCGCACCCGCACCAATGCGCGCACTCGCAAGGGTCCGAAGAAGACGGTGGCCGGTAAGAAGAAGGCGAGGAAGTAGTGGCAAAGCCTCCCGCAGGAGGACGGCGCCCCCGTCGTCGTGAGCGCAAGAACATCACGCACGGGATCGCGCACATCAAGTCTTCGTTCAACAACACGATCATCACGATCTCGGACCAGCAGGGCAACACGCTGGCCTGGGCGTCGTCGGGCAACGTCGG
>JBBSBV010000022.1:0-76968 GCA_038250905.1 Acidimicrobiia bacterium | reverse complement strand
CTTCAGCGGCTCGACGAGTTGATCGCTCGGGGCGCCGTCGTCCCGGTCGATCGCGCGCTCACCGAGGTCTGGGCCGATCTCACTGTGGCGTGTCGGGAGCGCGGGCACGGCCTTCAGGACAAGCTGCACGTAGCGGATCGATGGATCGCTGCGACCGCGATTCATCTCGGAATCCCCTTGGTGTCGAACGACCACATCTTCGTCGACGCGCCGCTCGTCAACCTGCTCCAACCCGAGTGATGTCGAGCGGCTGAACAGACTGCGAGGCGTCGGCGTTTCTCGAGCGCAACCGGCTTGAGCATTTCTCAACTGGCGTTCGGCGAATCCGGCGCGGTTTCCGCCTGAGACGTCCACGACTTTTCGTCGGCTGTGTCTTGCTGCATGAGCTCTGAGATCGGCCGGACCACCACGGCGCGACTGGGTCACGAAGGCGACGCCGCCGAGGAATCTCTCCGAGAACTTCGTCGAAGCCTGTGGGGTGTCCCGAGTATGCGCCTTCGAGCCTTCATGGTGATCCATGCTTGTTGACATGGTGGAACCACCGACTGCTGATCGGCCTCGACTTCCCGAACCGGGGCGAGCGAATTCGGCGGAGCAGGCGGCGAGCGGTCAGCAGGCCTCGAAATTGCACCGTTTCCTGCAGAGGCCAGTCGCGGTCGTGGGTTCACTCCTGACTGCAGTCGTTCTCGTGGGGGCTGGCATCTCGCAAGGCCACGTGATCTGGGATGAGCTGTCACCCTCCTCTGCCGCGCCGAGTGTTCGACGACCTTCCATAGCAGCGCCTCCCGTGACTATTCCGGAACACTTGATAGAGCGCGATGACAACGCGCGTTACGGCTTGTCCTTCGACTATCCGGTCACCTGGCTGCGGCAGGGGGACCCGTCCAATAGTGATGGCAATGAGTTCGTGTCGTCGGACGATCTGGGCGTCAGGATGAGAGCCTTCGGTAGCCAACGCTTGGCAGAGATTCTCCCTGAGACCAGCGGGATGGGGGTGGATCGATACGAACGGCAACGGCTGAAGTCCCTCGGCGCCCACATTGTCGAGGCCGCACCGCAGGGGCTCTGGTGGCGGAGCGCCGACCACAGGCGGCGGGAGCATGTTGACGGATGGCGGTTTGTATACACAGAGCGCCCAACTGACCACCGCGCGTCCATCACCGTCGTGGAAGTGATCGCTGATCTTGATGGTCGCTACGGCGAGATGCAATGCGAGGCACCGTCCTCCCGAGCGGCCAGCTACCGCTCCCTGTGCAACAGGCTTCTGGCATCTCTGGTTCTGACGGATGGTCTCGACGTCGACCCGCACACACCGTGTCCGACTTTTGACTGCGGTCCAGCGCGAGGCGCCGCGGACTCCGCAACGACGCCAGAGACCAAAGCCTGACGACGCCGACCTGCTCGCGATGAAGTCGGCGGCCGGCCGTGGTCGACGAGACTTCGACGACATAGCCGTCCTCATCGAAGCAGCTGCAGCGACGACCGTGGAGGGAGCGAGCCTCTGTTTCGAGGCGCATGACGCACCGGAACTTCCCAAGCCAAAAGCCGTCGCCTTCCTGAATCAGCTTGTCGGCTGACGCGACGAGCGCGTTCATCGGAAGGCGCCGCGGCCGCGTATGGACTTAGCGCGACTGTGCGACCCGTGGGTGGCCGTCGCGCGGGTGCTTCGGGGTCGTCTGTCGCACTTCCACTAAGGACCAGAACGAGTCTGCCCAAGGGGGTCATCGAGCATCGGTCGGGCCATCTCGAACTGTAGCAACGGGATGGGACATCCAGCCCTGGCCTCCGTCTGCATTCGAGTGATACTTGCTAACGGTTTGCTAACGGAGTGCTGCGAAACCGTCGGATCCAACAGACACGCCGGACAGGCGCGTTCGCGAACTCGCAGGTCACGACGGCGCGACCACACGAGGCAGACAGAAAAGACAGCAAATCCGCGGCTTAAACCCGCCGGCCCCTTCACGGGGCGTGAGAGTTCGAATCTCTCTCCGGGCACAGGGTGATGTCACGTCACATCCCGGGCCGGGCAGACACTTCCCCGATGGAACTGGTCGCGATCCACGTTTTGTGGACCGTCTGTCCCTTGGAAGTGCCGTACGTGTCCAGAGAATCAAACGCGGCGGTCGTCGCGACCCTCGGTCGCCATACCTGCGGCGTCGTGACGCGCACCGCCGCGGCACGGGTGGGTCTCGACCACAAGCGGCTCGCCGCCTTGGTCGCCGCGGGTGTGATCGAGCGCCGTCATCCCGGTGTGTACGTGGTCGCCGCGGTGCTCGATTGCGCCGAGCAGCGGTTGCGCCGAGCAGCGGTTGCGTGCCGCGATTGCCTGGGCGGGTCGGGGCGCAGTCGGCGCGGGACGCTCAGCGGGCGCGTGGTACGCATTCGAAGGGGTCTGCGATCCCATGCCGGTCATCGCCGTTCCTGCGGAGCGTCGGTTGCGGGGGGAAGGGGTGGTCGTGCACCGCGTGGCCGACCGACCGTCGTTGATGGTCCGTCGCCACCGCGGGCTTCCGGTCACCGGGATCGAGGCGACGTTGGTGGCGCTCGCGGCCGAGCTCGATTCGCAGGAACTCGAGATCGCGACAGAGGACGCGCGCCGGCGAGGGCTCACCTCGGTGCCGGCGATGCGCGCGTATCTCGAACGCTTCGGTCGTTCCGGTCGGCCGGGTCTTGTCGCGCTCCGGCGACTCCTCGACGTGGTCGATCCCGTTCAGCCGGCTCGCTCGCAGCTCGAGGTCCTCACCCGGCAGGTGCTGTGCGACCACGGTCTCGGTGGTTTCGTCAGAGAGCATCAGCTGGTCGACTCCGGGCGGGAGTACTTCTACGACTTCGCGTTCCTCGCCGCGGGGGTGATCCTCGAGGTGAACGGCCGCCGCTATCACGACGACCCCACGGATTACGAGCACGATCACCAGAAATGGAGCGTGCCGGCCCGGCACGGCTTCCGGCTGGTGTTCGCCACCTGGGACAAGGTGACGCGCCACCCGGACTCCCTCATCGCCGAAATCCAGCAAGCGCTCGCCGCGTGAACGCGAGCCCCACCCATTTTGTGGACCGTCTGTCCCCCGGGAGTGCCGTACAGGTCCAGAGAACTCGCCGCCGGCGCGATCAGGTCACCTCACGAGTCGCGTCACGCGGTCGAGTCCCCGAGGTCCGTACGTCGGGCTCGCGGGCAGGATCAGCGTGTCGATCCCGAGCGCAGCGGCCGCGCCGTCACGTGCAACCCGGTCACCCACCATCAACGCTTCGCCCGGAAGCACGCCGAGCGCATCGAGCGCGGCGGTGAACATCAGCGGGTCCGGCTTCTGCACGCCGAGTTCGAAGGAGAGCGACCAGTGGTCGACGTCGGACGCGATGCCGAAGGCGACGCCGTGGTGCCGGAGATCGACGTGGATGTCGCTGATCACCGCGATCCGGATGTCGGCGCGGTGGATCGTTGCCAGCGCATCGGCGGCGTCGGGATAGAGCGGATGCAGGTCGGGGTGACCGAGGAGCGCGTAGAAGGCCTCGGCCAGACGAAGGTCGAAGCCGGCATGCTCGAAGAGTTCCATGTTCACCGAGCGGTGCATCTCGGCGGACACATCCTCGGCGGTGAAGCGCGCCGCGATGAAGGGGACGGCCCGAGCGTGCTCCAGCGCCTGCACCATGGACTCGACAACCCCTCGACCCGCAGGCCGGTCGAGGGACACCAGTGCTCGCCGACAGAACTCGGCATCGGTCGGGTAGTGCGCGAGCGTGAGCATCCAGTCGAACAACACGGCGCGATATCCCGTCACCCGGTCACCGTAACGGTCGACCCGCGGCCGCGGCCCGCGAGTTCGGCCCCGCCGATCCGCCCCTCGGATCAGACGCCGGCTGCGACCCAGCGGAGCTTCCCGCCGGAGAAGGGTTTGGCGTCGAACGTCTTCCGGTCCTGACAGAACACGTGCACGTGATCGGCCGTGTCGCTCACGCCGCCGGGGACGGTGCACACGGCACCGACCTTCACCGGCCCGGGGACAGGGACCGGCGGGAGGGTCGTCGTCGTGGTGGTGGTGGTCGTCGTGGTCGTGCTCGTGGTGGTCGTGGTCTTGGGCGGCCGGTAGGCGTCGGGTCGTGACGGCAGATCGGAACCGCAGCCGACGACGGCGAGGCCGCACGCGAAGGTGAGATACACGGCGGTCCGGAGCACGGCGGCACGTTATCCCCGGGAACCGGCCGACGGTCGGCCGGCCGAATGGCGACCGTGGATCGGCGCGACCCGGTCGTGACCGGGGGTGACCTGTGCGTCCCGATAGGTTTCGGGATCCGATGTCGGTCCAACGGAGGTACCGGAATGTGGGCACAGCTGATCACGATGACGTTGAAGCCGGGCAAGGTCGCGGAGCTCCCGCGCCTGGTGCAGCAGCTGGCCGACGCCGAGCAGGCTGATTCCGGATTGGTGCGCTCGACCGCGATGCAGGACAACGCGAACCCGAACCGGGTCTCGATGCTGGTGGTGTTCGAGAGCGAGGAGCGGGCCCGAGCGCGCGAGAACGACCCCCGTCGTGCGGAGGGATTGGCGGCCGTACGGGCCACGATGGCCGAGATCTTCGACGGTGCGCCGGAGTTCGCCGACTTCACGGTCCTGAGCGAGGTCACGCCGTAGCGGGCGGCGTCACTGGATCATGGCCGCGGGCACGGTGAGGTCGTCGCGTCCGTAGGTGGCGCGGATGGCGGATGCATCGTCAGACGCGCCGGCCGCGGCGACCGCGTCGATCAGGGCGTCGTACTCCGGACCGGTGTCACCCGCGTAGGACGCGGTCATGCGTCCCCACTCGTCCCACGGGAGCATCTCGACCCGGTTGAGCGCCGCCAGATCGCGGATCGCGTTCCCGCGGATCTCGGCGATTCCCCAGGCGTGTTCGACGCCGTGCACGCCGAATGACGACGGATCCGCGTCGCCCCTCCGCCACGCGGTCCACGCTTCGCCGCCGGTGAGGAAGTCGTCGGGTGCGAGGTCGGCGGTCCGCGCCTCCGGGAGGCCCAGGAGCTCCGACAGGCCGAGCATCTCGGGATCGATCCGCACCCACCGGTGCTGCACGGGGTCCCGCCATTCGACGATCCAATGGTCGACGTACTTGCCGGCGTCGAAGTAACCGGCGAACCCGCAGCGGGCCCGGGCGGCGTGACCGCGGGTCCGGAGGAGCGCCACGCTCAGGACGGTGAAGTGGCGGCACGTCCCGACCACGCGGTCTTCCAGCCGGCGGCCATCGGCGATCGGAGCCGGATCGCGGGCGAGGAGTGTGTCGAGCAGTGCATCGATCCGCCGGATCGACTTCTCGGCTTCGCGTTCCGTTGGGAGCTGTATCGCACTCGCACCGTCGGGCGAGATCAGCAACGACTGCGCGACCCGACAGATCGCCAGCGGGTCCGTGGGGAGTCCGGCGAGCGCGGCAGCGAAGCGCGGCCCGATGACGGTCAGATCACCGGGGACGTCGTAGTGGATCTCGGTCGGCACGGCCGGGATCGTGCCCCACCCGAACCCCGTTCGCCACCCCCGGTCTATCGGTCGCGGTCCATCGCCGGCGGCTGGCTGAAGGTCCAGACCCAGGTGAAGAACGCGGCGACCGCGGTGGCCAACCCGAACCAAGCGATGTTCGAGGCGAGTTTCCGCGTCGGGTCTTCGAGTGATGCGCCGAAGATGTCCTGGAGTCGGCCGATCGAGATCACGGTTCCGACGAGCATGAACTCGATGGCGAGCGCGGCCACGAAGACCGCCGCCGGGACCGCCCAGAGCCATCGGATTCGGGCGAGCGGTCGCACCCGTGCTCGGACCACGGCCGCGACGAGGACGAGGACCGCGCCGAGGCCGAGGAGGCCGATCATCCACGTTTCGCTAGCGGTCGACGACTCGGAGTGCAGCACACCGACCGACACGGCGTGAGGATCGGGCACCCATCCCGCGCAGCCGCGGCTCCGATCGAACGTGTCGGAGGTGGTCGCCCAGCGACCTTGGGTCGGTTTGATGCACACGCCGACCCAGATCGCCCCGACCGGTTCGGCGCTGCCGCGGTCGACGGCGCGCACGACGGCCGCGGGCCGCACCCGGACCGTGGGAGCAATCCGGGCGAAGTGCAGCGTCGCGGTGAGCCGCTCCGGAAGGTTCTCCAACTTGGTGACGACCGTGTCGTGGGCGATCAGGTCGCCGACCGCGACCAGCGTGGCTCGGGGGCGCGAGATACCGGTGACCCGGTCCTGCCCGAAGGTGAGGATCACATCCGCCTGTTCTTGGTCCGTGAGCGGATGGCTCGACGTCGTCGTGGTGGAAGGCCCACCGCGAGGTTCGATCGACTGGCTGAAGAACGACCATTGGTTCGCCTGCACGGTGACCTTCGCCGTGTGAGCGCCGGTGATCTCGATGAGGACCGACTCGTCGGCGCGGGTGCGAGGGCGGGTATCCGTGCCGCACGCAGTGAGGACCAGCGCGATCGTGCCCACTCCGCCGATGCTTCTGAGGACCCGCCGGCCCGCCGCGGCTCGGGATGTCACCCGTACAGCATGACCGCGAGGTGGATCCGCCCGCAGCCCGGCTCGAAAGACCTGCTGCGGACGCCTACTTCGGCTTCGGAGGAAGCGAGCGGGCGAACGCGACGCCCCGATCCACCCAGGATTGGAGCTGTCGTTTCGTGCGGACACCGTCGACGTCGACCCGGAGCCAGCCGTTGAGCTCCCGCCCGCTCATCTCGAACGGATGCACGTGCGCACGGGTCAGGAGCTTCGCGGTGGCTTCGGGCGGCACTCGCACCATCAGCCCACCGTGACCGCTCGCGGCGACCGACATGCGCCCCCCGATGAGGAATGCGAGGCCGCCGAACATCCGTTGCTCGCTGAGCCCCGGTTGGTCCGCGATCAACTCCCGGATCCGGTTCGCGAGGTCTTCGTCGAACGCCATCTCGCGAGAGTACGACGTGATGCGCTCGTCAGCGGAGGACGAAATCGTCGACGTCGACGTTGCGGGTCCACGTCCAGTAGTCGACGAGTCGCCAGGGACTCAGTCCGTGGATCTCACCGAGAGAGTTCTTGAAGAACGAGTGCTTGATCGACGGCTGTGACCACACCAACGTCTTGAGCTCACGCTGGGTCCGCTCGTGCCAGTCCTCGTACTTGTCCACTCGCGGCTCCATCGACGTGTGGCCGCCGTCGACCAGCGCCTGGATGCACTCGGTGATGTATCGCATCTGACACTCGGAGTGGAAGATGAGGCTGCCGCCGTGGGCGAGGTTCGTGCCGGGTCCGTACATGCAGAAGAAGTTGGGGAACTCGGGAATGGTGATGCCGAGGTATGCGGCCGGTCGTTCGCCCCAGAGTTCGCGCAGGTCGACGCCACCCCGTCCGAGGATCTGCATCGGGAACAGGATCCGGGACGCGAGAAACCCGGTCGCGTAGACGAGCACGTCGGCTGGATACCGCTCACCGTCGACGGTCACCACCGCATCCGGTTCGATGTGGTCGATCCCGGTGCGGACCAGCTCGACGTTGTCGCGCGTGAGCGTGCGGAGCCAACTGCCGTTGTCCTGCAGGGTGCGCTTGCCGGTCGCGGGATAGTCGGGGATCACCTTGGCGAGGAGGTCGGGATCGTCGTCGATCTGGCTGACGATCCAGTCGGTGAACATCTGGCGGGTGAACTCGTTGGTCTCGCTCACCGCGGTCTGCTGGTCCGGGTAGTCGGGGTCGACGCGGGCGGCTTCGAGTCCCGTGTCGCAGCCGGGCCAGAAGATGAGGAACCGGTACCACCGCCCGTAGAACGGAAGGTGGCGCAGCGCCCACCGGACCCCCGCGCCCACCTGCTCGTGGTAGTTCGGATTCGGGAACATCCACTGGGCGGTGCGTTGGAACACCGTGAGCTGCTCCACCTCGGGTGCGATGGTCGGCGCGATCTGGAATCCGCTCGCGCCGGCACCGATCATCGCCACTCGGGCGCCGGCGAGGTGCACGTCATGGTCCCACCGCGCCGAGTGGAAGGCCGGTCCGGCGAACGATTCCTGACCGGGGATCTCGGGCACGTGCGGCCGGTTCAGTTGACCGACGGCCGAGATGACTGCCCGGGCGACGAGCGTCTCCTCGGTACCGTCCGCGGCGCGCACGTGGACCGACCACGTGCCGTCGGCGTCGTTCCAAGCCGCGCCCGTGACCTCGGTCTCCCACCGCACATGACGTTCGATGCCGTACTTGCGCATCACGCCGTCGAAGTACGCCTGGAGTTCGGGCTGTTGCGCGAAGTACTCGGTCCACTGGTCGCTGGGTTCGAAGCTGTAGCAGTAGAAGTGGTTGCCGACGTCGACGCGTGCACCGGGATACGAGTTCTCCCACCATGTCCCACCGACGCCGGCGTTCTTCTCCACGATGGTGAACGGAATGCCGGCTTCCTGGAGCCGGATCCCGGCGAGCAGACCCGACTGGCCACATCCGATGACGACGACGGGGACCGCGTCACGCGCCGCGGAGTCGGCGACGAGCTCCACCCGACGCGCGTCGGCACCGTCGAGTTCCATCTCCTCCATGAGCATGGGCACGTACTCGGCCGGGACCTCCTCGCAGACGAGCCAGGCCATCATCTCGTGCAGCAGCGCGGCGGAGATCGGTTCGGGCTCGGGGCACCCGCGGTCGCGGTAGTCGCGGATCACGTCGAGCGCGAGCGCGCGGACCTCGGCCTTGTCCTCCTCGGTCATGTAGCCCTGGACCTCGTTGAGGAACAGGCCTTCGGGCTTCAGGCGGCCGCGGATCAGTTCGGGGTTTCCCGCCATGTGTACCAACGACAACATGAGCGTCGGGATGCTGACGTCGAGAAGGGCCGCGGCGATGTCCTCGTCCGAGGTGTCGAACGGATGGCCGGCGTGGGGATTGCGCAAGAGGACTCCCGGGAGCGTGCGGGCTCGGATCGCGGCCCTGGCCGCAGCGCACGGTATACAACCATGCCGTCAGTGCCGGTCGGCGAGCACCGCCTCGATGGCGGTCACCTTGTCCGCGACGAGCACCGGGTTCGTGTCCCGGTAGTACGGGATGCCGAACACGCCCGTGAGCACCCAGCCGATGCCGCGGGTCCAGGTTGCGTCGTCGACGGCGAGCGCATCGCGGTACGCGGCGCGGGCGTCGGGCGGGAAAAGGCTCCATGCGACGACCGTTTCGATCGCGGGGTCGCCCACGCCGCAGGTGCCCCAGTCGATGACCCCGCGGAGGCGGCCGGCGGACGCGAGCAGGTTCAGATATCCGAGATCGCCGTGGAACCAGACCGGGGGACCGTCGTAGTCGGGCGCGTCGAGCACCGCCTGCCAGAGGTCGAGGACGGCGCGTCCGTCGACCTCGCCCCGGAGACCCGCGACGCCTTGGTGCACCTGCTCGGCCTGGAGCCGGACCGGTTGGCCGCGGCGGTGCTCGGGACCGGCGGTGGCGTCGATCGCCTGGAGGGCCTGCACGAATGTCGCCAGGTCGCGGGCCGCGTGCACCGGGTCGTCGAGTCGGTCGCGGGTGGCCAGCTCGCCGGGTAACCACTGCACGACGCTCCAGGGGTGCGGGAAGTCCGGGGTGGGTTCGCCCACCGCGACCGGCTGCGGCACCGCGAGCGGCAGCCGAGGACCGAGGATCGGGAGCCAGCGCCGTTCCTTGACGATGTTCCCGACCGCCCAACCGATGCGCGGGAGCCGGACCGCGAGTTCGTCGCCGAGGCGGTACATCGCGTTGTCGGTGCCGGCCGACCGGACCCGCTCGATGGTCAGGTCGGACCACTGCGGATGTTGGGCGGCGAGCAGCCGGCGCACGAGTACCGCGTCGGTCTCTATCTCGTCGTCGTGCATGCGTGGTTGCGACACGGTCACAGCTTGGTGGTTCGAGTCGGAGTCTCGGGCCGCGTTTCCCGGATGGCCTCAGTCGACCCGGCGCCGGAGTGGGTGATCGGCTGGAACCTCGACGAGCCGCAACTCCACGCCGTCGGGGTCCTCGATCCAGCACTCGATGAGACCCCACGGCATGCGTTCGGCCCGGCGTCGGAACGTGACCCCGGCGCCGAGCAGGCGTTCTTCCTCGTGCGCCAGATCGTCCACCTGGAGCCAGAGCCGCACGCCGTCCGGCTTCGGAGGGGCGGTGCCGATGGTCAACTCCAGGAACCCTCCGCCGAGGAAGTAGACGACTCCGGTCACCGTGCCACCGGCGCCGTACTCGCGGTAGATCTTCAGCCCGAGTGTCGTTTCGTAGAACGCGCGGCTGCGGGCGAAGTCGGAGACGGCGATCAGGGTGCGACTGCTGAGCACTTCCACCCGCCGAGTATCGCGTGGGCCGGGGTCGGGCGGCGTCAGGCCGCGTCGAGCGAACTCGGGTGCGGTGCCCGGTGCACATGGATGCGGGCGTGGGCGAGTGCCGCGTCGAGCGTCTCGAAGCAGTGGTTCTCGTGCGCGAGCCGGTCGAGGGCGCCGACCGCCCGCAGCACCTTGAGGTGCTCGGGACGCGGTCCCTTGAGGAGCACCGTGATGTGCCGGGCTTCGAGTTCGGCGACGATCTCACCCAGTGCGTGCGCGCCGGTCGCGTCGAGCATCTGGAGCTGCGGCAGCCGGAGGATGACGACGCGAACGTCGGAGACGGCGGTGAGTTCGGTGAGGAACCGTTGGGCCGCACCGAAGAAGAGCGCGCCGTCGATCCGATACGTGATGATGTGTTCGGCGAGCAGCGCGGCTTCGAGATCGGTCGTGATCTCGCCCGCCGGCGCGCTGCCGGGCTCGCCGACCAGCTGGTTGGAGCGGGCCAGCGTGCGGAGGGCCAGGAACGCCGCGACGGCAATGCCGATCTCCACCGCGACGATCAGGTCGAAGGCGATGGTCGCGACGGCGGTGAGGGCGAACACCAGCGCGTCCGACCGGGTCGCGCGCACCACCGATCGCACGTTGTGGATCTCCACCATGCGCACGGCGGTGACCATGAGGACACCCGCCAACGCGGCGAGTGGGATCTTCGCGACCAGACCGTGGGCGAGGTAGACGACGCCGACGAGCACCAGGCAGTGGACCAGCGCCGAGACGCGGGTGCGCCCACCCGCCCGCACGTTGACCGCAGTGCGAGCGATCGCGCCGGTCGCCGGAATGCCTCCGAACAACGGGGATGCGATGTTCGCGAGGCCCTGCCCGAAGAGCTCGCGGTCGGGGTCGTGCCGCAATGCGTCGGACATGCCGTCCGCGACCTTGGCCGACAACAGCGACTCGAGCGCGGCGAGCAAGGCGACGGCCAGCGCGGCGGAGAAGAGTTCGCTCAGCTGGCCGGCCGACAGCGACGGGAGCGACGGGAGTGGGAGTGACGAAGGCAAGGCACCGATACGGCTCACCGGGAGCGAGAACAGTTCGGCGATGCCGGTCGCGATCACGACCGCGACCAGCGAGGCCGGAAGCGAACGGTGCACCCGGGGCAGGACCGCCATGAGCACGGCAACCAGGACGACGAGTCCGAACGCCGCGGGCGTTCCGGCTCCGAACGCACGGACGACGGCCCGCCCGGCGACGATCGCAGTGTTCTCCCCGGCCGGCTTGACGACCCCGAGCGCGTTGGGAACCTGCTGGAGGAAGATGATCGTCGCGATCCCGACCGTGAACCCCTCCACCACGGGCCACGGGACGTAGGCGAGATAGCGCCCGGCGCGCAGGAGCGCGCCCGCGATGATCAGCACCCCCGCCATGATCGCGACGACGGCGACCGCCTCCTTGCCGTACTGGGCGACGATCGGCACGAGCACCACGGTCATCGCGCCGGTCGGGCCCGAGACCTGCAGGTTCGAACCGCCGAACACGGCGGCCACCGCGCCGGCGACGATCGCGGTCATCAGGCCCGCGGCCGCACCCATGCCGGTGGTGACACCGAAGGCGAGGGCCAACGGCAGCGCCACGATGCCGACGGTGACGCCGGCGACGATGTCGGACTTCCAGGACTTCGAGAGGCCGTCGTAGTCGGACCGTCGCGGTCGGAGGCGGGTGACGGAGTCGGCCCAGCTCATGGTGTGTCGGTCGGCGAGGCCATGCCGGCCAGGAGTTCGTTCGACTCGCGCAGCGAGTTGATCAACAAGCGCTTGGCCGCGGCCAGCAGTTCGATGAGCTCGCGGTCACGAATCGTGTAGATCACCGAGGAGCCCACCTTGCGAGTGGTGACGAGACCGGCCCGCCGCAGCACGCCGAGCTGTTGAGACAGGTGGGACGACTCGATGCCGACGAGTGGCTGGAGCTCGCCGACCGAGCGTTCGCCCTCGGCCAGGACCTCCAGGGCCCGGATGCGAGCCGGGTGGGCCAGGGCCCGGAACAGCTCGGCCTTGATCTCCGAGATCGGCTGGGTCACTCCGAGTTCGCTTGCGGGCATGGTGGGACCACCTGGTAAGACGACGATCTGACAATCTTGTCAGGTCTGTGGTCCAGAGCCGGCATCGGGACGCTCGGGCCCGGCCCGGGAGCCACGATCACTCGGGTGGGTCGCCGTGCTCCTCGAGCTTGGTGGCGAAGACCGCGGCCTGGGTGCGCCGCTCCATACCGAGTTTGGTCAGCAGGTTCGACACGTAGTTCTTCACCGTCTTCTCCGCGAGGTACATGCGCTCGCCGATCTGGCGGTTGGTGAGGCCCTCGGCGATGAGCGTGAGGACCCGCTTCTCCTGATCGGTCAACGACGCGAGGCGCGCGTCCTCGGCCGGCGGGGTGCGCAGCCGGTCGAGGACCCGGGCGGTGACGGCAGGGTCGAGCAACGACTGGCCCTGCGCGACGCGCTCGATCGCGTCGACGATGTCGGTGCCCTTGATCTGCTTCAGCAGGTAGCCCGACGAGCCCGCCATGATCGCCTGGAACAGGGCCTCGTCGTCCGAGAACGACGTCAGCATCACGCACTGGATCTCCGGGTGGCGGGACCGGATCTCCCGGCACACCGTCACGCCGTCGCCGTCGGGGAGACGGACGTCGAGCACCGCCACGTCGGGCTGAGTGGGTGGAATACGCGAGAGGGCCTCGGCCACGGTGCCCGCTTCGCCGACGACTTCGATCCGGCCGGAACTCTCCAGCAGGTCACGTACCCCGCGCCGCACGATCTCGTGGTCGTCGAGGAGGAACACCCGGGTCAGCTTGTCGGCCATCGGGGCAGCGTATGACTCCGGGCCACGCCGCGGGGGCGAACGGCGCGGGGCCTCAGGGTACAAAGTCCCAGGGACTGGGTGCGGAGGGCCCTCCTCGGTGAGATCGCAACCCGTCACGATCCGAGGAGGAGGTGCAGCCATGCATGTACTCGTGATGGAATCGAGCCCAGGCGCAGCCCGAGTGGCGATCAGCGACCTGGAACACGCGGGACACCACGTCCACCGTTGTCACGAGGTCGGCGATCGGCCCTTCCCGTGCGTCGGGCTGGCATCAGGCGCGTGCCCCCTGGAAACTGCCCCGATCGACGTCGTGGTCACGGTCAGGGATCATCCGCGCGTGCAGCCGAGTCCGATCGAGGACGGGGTGGTCTGCGCACTTCGGCGCCGGGTCCCGGTGGTCGTGTCGGGCCAGTCGCTCATGAACCCGTTCGAGCCACTCGGTGCGGTCGCCCCGACGGAGGACGTCGTGGCCGCGTGCGAGACCGTCGCGCGGGGGCCGCAAGCCGGTCATTCCAACTGTGCGCAGGCCGCGCTCGACGAATTGCTCGTGTTGCACGGTTTCGATGCCGGCCAGGGGGACGTGTCGGTCTGTCGCACCGACGGTCGCCTCGAGGTGCGGGTGCGGGTCGATCCCGCGATCCCGCAGCCGATCCGCCGGATGGCGGCGGTGCGGATTACCGGCGGGCTGCGGGCCTACGACCCGTACGCCAACGGCATCGACATCAGCTGCGAAGAACGAAACGGGACTCCGGCCTGATCCGATGGGCCCGACCATGACGGGGGACGGTCACGCCCGAACGAGGGGTGGGGCGTGGCCGGACCTCGTCATGGTCCGGGCTTGTCCGCGCCGGTCGCGGTTGCCACACTGGTTTCCGACCGGCGGCGATCAGCAACGCGGCGAGGGCATCCATGCAGGGCGAAATCGACTTCGAGACCGATCGCGGTCTCACCGATGCGGACGTGCCCTGTGACGAACTCGACGACGCGATGATCCGGCAGGTGGTCGATGCCGCACCCGACGGCATCATCGTCGCCGACGACCAGGGCGCGATCCAACTGGTGAACACCCGGGTGGAGGAACTGTTCGGCTACTCGCGGGCGGAGTTGCTCGGGCAGCCCGTGGAATGTCTCGTCCCCGACCAGTTCCGCCCCGGGCACGAGAGCCACCGCGCGCAGTACCGGGCCGACGCACGGCCGCGGGCGATGGGCGCACGCACTCTGCTGTACGGGCGACGACGTGACGGCACCGAGTTCCCCGTCGAGATCAGCCTGAGTCCGATCTGGACCGGTGCGACGCTGCAGGTCGTCGCGGCGATCCGTGACATCACCGAACGGATCGCGATCGAGGCGCATGCCCGTCGGATCCAGCAGGTGCTCGACGCCACCAACGACGCGGTCTACATCTTCTCGAGGTCCGATCCGCGCCTCGGCTACGTGAACCAGGGCGCGGTCGCACAGGTGGGGTACTCGGCGGCTGAGCTGAACACGATGACGTTGCCGGACCTCACCCCCGAGCTCAGTGGCGCCGCTTTCCGGACGCTGCTCGACACCCTCGATCCCAATGCGGGATCGCTGCTCACGCAGACCACGACCTTGCGCCGGAAGGACGGCCGCGACATCCCCGTCGAGATCGTGATCCAGGCGCTGACGGTCGACGACCGCGACCCGTCGCCGACCGTCGTGGCGATCGCACGCGACATCGGCGACCGACTGGACTTCGAGGCGCGCGAGCGGGAGCGGGATCGCGAACTCCAGATTCTCGAAGATCGGGAACGCATCGCCCGCGACCTGCACGACCTGGTCATCCAACGGCTGTTCGCCGCGGGGATGACGGCGCAGTCGCTCCACGCCCGCCTCTCGGACCCGGCGCTCGCCGACCGCGCGTCGGGCATCGTCGACGCGCTCGACGCGACCATCTCGGAGATTCGCACCACCATCTTCGGGCTGCAGCACCCGACTGATACCGCCGGGTTCCGCGAGCGGCTGATGGCGGTGATCGACGAGCAACGGCAACACCTCGGCTTCCCGCCCCACGTGTACCTCGACGGACCGCTCGAGACGTTGGGCGAGACGACGATGGCGAACGCGGTCGCGATCCTGCGGGAGGCGCTCTCCAACGTCGCCCGCCACGCCGAGGCATCCAGCGTGGAGATCACCGTGCTCGCCCACGACGACCTGATCATCCGGGTGGTGGACGACGGTTGCGGACTTCGTGCGGACGACGGCACCGGTCACGGGATCGCCAACATGACGGAGCGGACGCGTGGACTCGGGGGGGGCCTGGAGCTCAGGTCAGATCCGGACGGGGGAACCCGGCTCGAGTGCCGGCTGCCGCTCGACGCCGGCTGAACCTCAGCGCGGCGTCGCGTCACGAGTGACCTCGGCGAGCACCTGCGCCAGGATCGACCCCAGCACCGCCGGTTGTTCGACGGGGACGTAGTGGCCGCAATCCGCGACGAGATGGAACTGCCGATCCGGACCGTCCGCCACGTGCCGCGCCGTCTCGGGTGACGGCGTCCGGTCCTGCTCGCCGCAGATCACGGTCAGCGGTCTGGTCCACCGGGCTGCGACGTCGGTGAGGTCGGCCCGGTCGTGGAAGGCCCGGACGCCGCCGGCGAGCGCCGCGGCGGACTGGTCACCCGCCTGGCGGCGCGCCCGTTCGATCACGGCGGCGGACGCCTGCCGGCCGAAGCGCGGACGCCAGTAGGCATCCCACGCCGCGTCGATGCCGTCGACCTCGAGCGCACGGATGGCGTCGTCCCGCGCGGTCGGCTCGGCGCGCACGCCGGCTTTCGCGCCGATCAGCACGATCGCCTCGACGCGGTCGGGCGCGGCCCGGGCCACCTCGAGTGCACAACTGCCGCCCACCGAGCATCCGACCACCACCAGCGGGCCCGACCCGGCGAGGTCGAGGACACCCTGGGCCCAGGCCGCGACCGACTCGCCGAGTGGATACAGCGTCGGCGCGAGGGTCGGAAGATCGATGCCGGCGCGCACGTCGTCCCACATCCGTCCGTCGAGGGGCAGGGCGTGCAGGAACACCACGGTGACCGATTCCACCGCCGGAGTATCGCGGCTTGCGCTCGTCCGGCGGTTCAGGACGGGAACACGGTGATGTCGGTGGCCTTGAGCGCCGCCCACACCGGGCTGCCCTCGACCAGCGCGAGCTCGGCCAATGCGGCGGGCGTGACCTCGGCGACAAGGGGGACCGGACCGGCGACCTGCACTCGGACCCGGTCGCCCAGGCGCTCGATCCCGACCACGCGTGCGGCCATCACATTGCGCGGGCTCCCGCTCGGTTCCCCGGCGTGGAGCGAGACCGCACGCGGGTGGAACACCGTCGACACCGCGCCGGAGGTCGCGGTCGCAACCACGAGCGCGCCGCCGGCATCGAGGTCGACGCGCGTGCCGACGGCCGTCCCCCGCAGGAGGTTGACGCCGACCAACTCGGCCACATAGGTGGACCGGGGCCGAGCGGAGATCTCGGCGAAGGAACCGGTCTGGACCACGCGACCGCCCTCGACGATCACGAGCCGATCCGCGAGTGCCGCCGCGTCGAACGGATCGTGGGTGACGAGGATCCGCACCCCGGGAACCGCGCTGAGTTGCTGACGGAGTTCGCGGCGCACCGTCGCGCGGGCGCGCTGATCGAGCGCAGCGAGTGGCTCGTCGAGGAGGAGCAACGCCGGCTCGGTTGCGAGTGCGCGTGCGAGGGCGACGCGTTGGGTCTGGCCCCCCGACAGCGCCCGGGGCTTCGCGTCCGCCACCTCGTCCAGGCCCACCCGCGCGAGCGCAAGGTGGGCCGCGCGGTGCGCGTCGGACCGGGAGTGCCCGCGGCTCCGCAGGCCGAACGCGACGTTGTCGAGCGCACTGAGATGCGGGAAGAGGAGGTAGTCCTGGAAGACGACGCCGACCGATCGCCGCTCCGGTGCGACGTTGATGGTGGCACCGTCGTCGAGGGTCTCGCCCGCGAGCCGGATGTACCCGGCGTCGAGCGGCGCGAGTCCGGCCAAGGCGCGCAGCGCGGTGGTCTTGCCTGCGCCGTTGGGTCCGAGCACCGCGACCGTCTCCCCGGTCTCGGCCTGGAGTTCGACGTCGAGATCGAGGGTACCGATCCGCAGTTCGAGGTGGGCGTCGAGACTCATCCGACCCCGAACCATCGATCGCGTAGCAACGCCAGGACGCCGATGCAGACCGCGAGGAGGACGACGCTCAGGCCGATCGCGACCTCTGGTCGCGACTCGAGCAACAGGTAGACCGCGAGGGGAGTGGTCTGGGTCCGGCCCGCCACGTTGCCCGCGAAGGTGATCGTCGCGCCGAACTCACCGAGGGCCCGGGCCCAGGCCAGCGCGGTGCCGGCCACGAGTCCGGGCAGGATCATCGGCAACGTCACGCGGCGGGTCACGGTCCACGGCGTGGCGCCGAGGGTGGCGGCGGCCTCCTCGTAGCGCCGGTCCATCGACCGCAGCGCGGCTTCGACGGTGATCACCAGGAACGGCAGCGCCACGAAGGTCTCGGCGATGACGGCTCCCGCGGTGGAGAACGTGAGTTGGATGTCGAACCACTCGTAGAGGTACCGGCCCACCAAGCCGTCCCGCCCCAACGCGTAGAACAGCCCGACCCCACCGACCACCGGGGGGAGCACCATAGGCAGGAGCACCAGCGCGCGCAGGACCGACCGGCCGGGGAACTCGACGCGGGCGAGCACCCACGCGAGCGGGACCCCGAAGCACACCGCGAGTGCTGCGGCCCAGACCGAACAGACGAGCGACAGTCGGAGGGCACTCGTCGCCTCGGTGGTCGAGAGGTCCGAGCCCAGGGTGGACCACGGCACCTGGCCGAGGAGTCCGACGAGCGGCAGGACCAGAAATGCGAACGTGATTCCGGCGACGGCGAACCACGGCCAGGGTACGGGCCGCGTCCCTCGTGCCCGGTGCGCTCGGTGTGCGGATCGGGTCACCGTCCCGGACGGCCCAGCACTCGGTGGGCGGGAGGCGTCGTCATGCATCGGGAATCCTGCCATCAACGCCGGTCAACGGCGGTCACGGCCCGAGGCGAGACGACCGAGGGTGCCTCCGATTCGGCGTACCACCTCCGGGTCGCGCTCGGCCCGGGCCAGGAGGATCGCGCCCTCGACCGCGGCCACGACGAGCCCGGCAAGGTCGTCGTCGAGCGGCGGGGTGAGTTCGGCACGCCAACTCCGGAACGCGTTCCGCACGGCGGTCCCGACCGCGGCGCCCGCGTCAGCGTCGACGGCACCGGCCGCGACCGGGCACCCGAAGTCGGGTCCCTTGGCGGTCATGAGATCTGCGTAGCCGTCGAAGATCGCGCCGATCAGGCTTTCCGGTGCGGGGTGGCTCACGGCCGTCGCGTGCAGCTGCGCGGCCACGTCGGCACCGTTCTGGCGGATGACCTCGCGGGCCAGCTCGGCGCGACCGCCGGGGAAGTGATGGGAGAACACGCCCTTGGTCACCCCGCTCCGCCGGCACACGTCGGCGACGCTGGTGCCGGCGAGACCGTGGCGCCGGAACAGCCCGGTCGCGGAACGGAGGAGCGAGCGACGCGTGCCGGTCCGGCGCCGATCGGTGTCGGTGCTCACAGCGCGAGGGTGCCCGCGGCCGCGAGGCCGGACGCCCGGACGATCTTGGCCTTGGTCTCGCGCACCAACGCGACGGGTCGGGCCGCGATCCGGTGGGCAATCTCCCGGGCCCGGTCGAGCGCGCCGTCCGGCCCGGTGACCTCGTTGACGAGACCGATCGCGAGGGCCTCATCGAGGTCGACCCGACGATCGGTGAGGCACAACTCGCGTGCGACGCTCCCGCCGACGAGTTCGCGCAGGGGTCCGAACAGCGGCACCGCGAACGCGATCTCCGGTCGGCGGAACCAGACGCCGGGTTGGGCGATCCGGAGGTCGCACATCGTCGCGAGGTCGAAGCCGCCGGCGATCGCAGGCCCGTTGACCGCGGCGATCACCGGGACCGGCGACCGCAGGACCGTGTGATGGAACCGGTCACTCGACGCCCACAAGAGGGTGGTCAGTTCGGGATCGGTCGCGGCCGCGGTGAACTCGGTCAGGTCGAAGCCCGCCGAGAACGTGGTGCCGCGACCGGTGATGACGACCGCGGCGACGCTCGGGGTGGCGGCCGCGGCGTCGAGCGCGTCGGCGATGCGGTCGCGCAGATCGATCGAGAGCGCGTTGCGCACCGCCGGGCGATCGAGGTGCAACACCCGGATACCCGGGTCGTCGGTATCGATGTGGAGGATGTCGGGTTCGGCCATCCGGAGAAACTAGTACGACCGTACGAGTTCTCGGGCCCGAACGGGCCATCGAGGCGCGTCGCCTACGCTCGTCGGTGATGGACGTCACCACTGCCATGCTCGCCGACTTCGCCCAGGTGCGCGAAGGATTGCTCTTCGTCGCGTCGGGCGGGATCACCCGTTGCTACCGCGAAGACCTCCCGGCGCCGCTCGGTGTCCACCTGGCGATCGTGCTCGAACTCGACCGCCTCGAAGCCGAGCGTCCCCACGAAGTCAGGGTCGTGGTCGTCGACGAGGACGGCGGCGAGATCGCCGAGATCGCGGGCGAGATCCAGCTCGGCGAGACCCAGTTGATGATGGGCGAGAACCTCAACCTGCCGATCACCTTCGACTTGCGCAACGTGCCCGTCGAACGCTTCGGCGCGATCGAGGTGCGTTGCTACGTCTCCGGCGAACACCGCTCGACCCTCCCGCTCTGGGTCCTGCAAACGCCCACGGGCTGATTGCTCGTTCGCGAGCGGAGGGCCCGAAGCGCGGCGCGTTACCCCAGGTCCGGGAGTGGTTGCGGTGGTGGGGGGCCGACGTAGAGGGCGCTGGGCCGGATGAGGCGGTTGTCGGCGGCCTGTTCGAGGATGTGGGCGCACCAGCCGATGACCCGGCTCGACGCGAAGGTCGGGGTGAACATCTCGCGGGGGAGCCCGCAGGTGTCCATGACGATCCCGGCGTAGAACTCCACGTTCGTGTAGAGCTTGCGGCCCGGCTTGAGCTCGGCGAGGACCTCGATCGCCTTCGCTTCGATCTGCTCGGCGAGTTCGACGTTGGGTCCGCCGAGCCGTTCCGCCACCCCTCGGAGCATGACCGAACGCGGATCGTCGGTCTTGTACACGCGGTGCCCGAAACCCATGAGCCGGTCGCCCCGCTCGACCGCGGCCCGGAGCCACGGCTCCGCGTTGTCGAAGGTGCCGATCGCATCGAGCATGTCGAGGGCCCGGCTCGGCGCACCGCCGTGGAGGGGACCCGACAACGCGCCGATCGCGCCGACGACCGCCGCGGCGATGTCGGCACCGGTCGAGGTGATCACCCGCGCGGTGAACGTCGACGCGTTGAAGCCGTGGTCGATCGTCGAGATCAGGTACTGCTCGACGGCCCGTGCGTGCTCGGGCGGCGGAACCACGCCACTCAACATGTAGAGGTAGTTCGCGGCGTAGGCGAGGTCCGGGTCAGGGTCGATCGGTTCGAGCCCGTGCTGGATCCGGTGGATCGCGGTGAGCAGGGTGGGGACGACCGCGCACACGCGCATCGCCTGCGCGTGCAGCTCGGTGGCGTCGACGTCGAGTGACGGTCGGAACCCGAGGTGCGCGCCGAGGAGCGACAGCGTGGTGCGCAGCATGTCGAGCGGTGGTGCTTCGCGACCGACGCCGGCAATGGCCGGGAGCGCGTTCCGCACCGGCGTGGGAATCTCGCGGAGTGGCGCGACCTCCGCCATGAACGCGGCCCGCTCGTCCGCGTTCGGGAGCGTTCCCACGAGCATCAGATGCCAGACGTCTTCGATGGTCCGATGTTCGGCGAGATCGACGGCGTTGTACTGGCGGTAGTGGTAGAAGCCCTCGAGACCGCGGACGTCGCCGATGTCGGTCTCCGCGACGATGACCCCTTCGAGGCCGCGGGGAATCTCGTGGGCGAGGTTCTCGGCCGGCTGGATCTGCGCGATCCGCATGAGGTCCCGCATCGACACGATGCCGACGAGCGCGTCGTCCTCGACGACGGGGATGTGGCGGTAGCCGTGTTCGGAGAGGCTCGCGAAGGCGGCGATCACGTCGACGTCCGGGCCCACCGAGTCGGGCGACGCGGTCATCCACTCCGACACCACCGCACCGACGGCATCGGCGCCGGCGGCGGTGAAGCGGACCAGATCGCGCTCGGTGAGGATGCCGACCGGTCGGGTGCCGTCGACGGCGACCACCGATCCCACCCGCCGTTCCCGCATCGTGCTCGCGGCCTCGGCCATCTTGTCGGTCGGTGCGACGACGACGACCGGCCGGCTCATGATGTCGGCGACCGTGCGCGACTTGTCGGAATCGGATACGGCCATAGGTCCTCCGTCGGAGTGGGATGTCGAGGCCGTGCCCGATCTTATGGCCCGGGGCGAAGCTGCTGCGCGTCCCTCGGACTCACGCCGGTGCGCCGTGACGACCGTCGCCGCGGACGAAGCGGTCCACGCCGAGTTCGTCGGAACGCAGCGCCTCGCGGCCCCCTTCCAGCTCGGCCGTCAACGCGTCAGCGAGTGACCGGTCCCACTGTCCGTAGCTCGACGCGCGGTCCCGGCGGAGACAGTCCTGCGGAAAGTCGCCGATGGTTTCGGCGAGTTCGACGGCCGCGGTCAGCGCGGTACCGGGCGGTACGACCCGGTTGGCGAGGCCGATCGCCAGCGACTCGTCGGCGCCGACTTCGCGTCCGGTGAGGATGAGGTCGAGCGCCCGCGAGTGGCCGATGAGTCGAGGCAGTCGCACCGTGCCGCCGTCGATGAGGGGCACGCCCCAGCGTCGGCAGAAGACGCCGAAGGCGGCGTCGCTCGCCATGACGCGCAGGTCGCACCACAACGCGAGTTCGAGTCCGCCGGCCACGGCGTAGCCCTCGACGGCCGCGATCACCGGCTTGGTGAGCATCATCCGGGTCGGCCCCATCGGTCCGTCGCCGCTCGTACTCACCGAGTTCGCCCGATCGGTTCCGAACGCCTTCAGGTCCGCGCCGGCACAGAACGTGCCGCCCGCGCCGGTCAGGATCGCGACGCGCGACTCGGGGTCGGTATCGAAATCCCGGAACGCCTCGGCGAGACCAGCCGCGGTCGGGCGATCGACGGCGTTGCGCGCGTCGGGACGGTCGATGGTCACGATCGTGACGAAGCCGGTGCGCGTCACGCGGACCGTCATCCGGCGTCCCGGATCCCGAGCAGATGACCGACCTCGTTCACCGACGCCACGGATCGCAGCCCGCTCGCGTTGGCGCGGACGCGTGAGATCGACGTGTACGCCGGATCGAACCAGAGCGGCGTGGCGATGCCGAGGATCGATCCGAGATAGGTGTTCACCACGCCACCGTGACACACGATGACGACGGTGCGCCCGGGATGGTCCGCCACCAACGCGTCCATGTGGGTCACGACCCGGGCGCGGAACTTGTCGGGGGGTTCGCCACCGAAGCTCTGCCAGTCGCCGCGCACCATGGCGTCCCATCGCGGATCCTTCGCGGCTTTCAGTTCCTCGACGGGGATGTAGCTGTCGGCGTCGGCGTCGTACTCACGCAATCCGTCGATGATCTCGACGTCGAGTCCGAGGGTCGCGGCGAGTGGCGCGGCGGTCTGATGCGCGCGGGCCAGCGGTGAGCTGACGATGTGGTCGATCCGTTCACCGGCGAGCCAGTGCGCCAGTCGTTGGGCCTGCACGAGACCGCGCTCGGTGAGTGCCGGATCGACCGGGCCTCCGCCACCTTCCTCGGCGGTGATCCGCACCGGTTCGCCGTGGCGGACGAGGACGAGGTCCATCAGCCCGGTCCCAGCGGGAAGCCGAGGTGTCCGGCGAGTTCGTCGAGCGCGTGCAGGGGGTCGAGCACCTTGATGGTGGTCATGCCCATCGCGCGCGCCGGCTTGAGATTCACGCCGAGGTCGTCGAGGAACACACACTCGGCGGGGATCACGGCGAGGCGGTCGCACACCAGGGCGTAGATGGCGGGATCCGGTTTGCGGATGCCCTCGACGGCCGATTCGACCACAGTGTCGAACGGGAGTGCATCACGCTCGCCGTTGATGCGCTCGCCGCTCGCGGCCCAGTTGTTGGTGAGCGCGCCGACGCGGAGTCCCTCGATGCGGATGCGGTCGATCGCGGCGACCATCTCGGCGTGCGGCGCGAACCCCGCAGTGATGGCACCCATCAGCCGGGCCGCGTCGACCGCGCCTCCGGCCGCGGTGCACTCCGCCTCGAAGGTCCGGCAGAACGTCCCGAAGTCGACCTCGGCCCGCTCGAACCGGGCCCAGGCGCCGTCGTCCGCGCTCGCCGCGACCACCTGCCGGATGAACCGTTCGGGGAGACCCTCGGCGCGTTCGTACTCGTCGAACGCGTCGAAGGGGGAAGGGAACACGACGCCCCCGAGATCGAAGATGACCGCTCGATACGCCATTGACGGCGCACCGTAGCGGAGCCGACCCCGGACGCGGATTGCCACGGAAGCTCCCGTTCGTCCCGCGGCCGGGGAGCCGGTGCCGGCCCGGTCAGTTGATGTCTCTGACCAGATTTCCGGTGCTGTCGAACCGCAGCCGGATGCGGTGCGCGGTCTTGCCGTCGTTGCGGGGCCGGAACCTGACGTCGACCTCGGTCGGACCCGATGCCCGCACGTCGGCGACGTAGCCGGCGGACGGTGACTCGGAAACGAGCGTCACGTTCCGGGCGCCGAGGGTGACATCGATCGAGCCGCCGGCGCTCCTGAACGTCTCGGCCTTCGTTCCGCTCACCGGCGCGGTCGATGGGGTCGACGCGGGTGTCGGGTTCGCAGCGGCGTCCCTGCCTGGCGGTGCGGTCGTGGTCGTGGTGCGTCGGGCGGTCTTGGCGCCGCCGGACTTCGGTACCCCGCTCGTGAGCACGACGCCGACGACCGCCGCGACCGCGATCGCGACGGCCGCCGAAACGGTGAGGACGCGACGATGTTGTCGGGCGCGAACGAATTCGGGGAGGATCCGGGCGTAGACGTCCGCATCCGATGGCGGGGCGGGTGCGAGCGCGCGCAGCGCACGTGCGAGTTCGGGGTCGTTCGGGTCGTCCGGATCGAGCGCGTCGGTCATGCGTTCGGTTTCCATTCCCGTCGAAGCGAGGTGCGCGCCGCGTGCAGGTGGTACTTCACCGCGCCCTCCGAGAGTTCCATCGTCACTGCGATCTCCCGGATCGTGAGCTGCTCCACATAGAACAGCGACGCCGCGATCCGCTGCTGATCGGGGAGGCGTAAGACCAGCGCCCGGAGTGCTTCCCCGGGGGTGGTGTCCGGGGTCGCGTCGGGGCGACCGGCCGGCTGCTCCGAGTCCTGGCGCCGGCGAGCCTCGCGGCGGTCGCGGGCAAGCATTCGGGTGATCGCGACATGGCGGACCCAGCCGACGGGGTCGTCGTACCGGGAGATCCAGCGCCAGCGGACGTACGCACGCGAGAACGCGACCTGTACCCATTCCTCGGCCAAGTCCCGATTTCCGCCGGCGATCGTCAGCGCCTGCACCATCGGCTCGAAGTGGTCGCGGAAGGCGATTTCGAAGTCCGGGTCTCCGACCCGGTCGGCGGGCCCGGTCAGAGCGCCAGCTCCGCCATCAACTGGAGCGCCTCGGGCTGCTGCGCGCCGATGATCATCGTGGTGATCCCCGACTCCTGCCAGGCGCCGAAGCGATCCGCGATGCGCTCCTTCGGACCGATGAGGGCGATCTCGTCGACGAGCTCATCGGGTACCGCGGCGATGGCCTCGGCTTTCTTGCCGTCGAGGTAGAGATCCTGGATCTCCTTGGCCGCCGCCTCGAAGCCGTACCGGCACGCGAGGTCGTTGTAGAAGTTCTTGCCGCGCGCACCCATGCCGCCGATGTACAGCGCCGCCATCGGCTTCACGAACCCGCGGAGCATGTCGAGGTCGTCGCCGACGATCACGCTCACCGTCGGTGCCACGTCGAAGTCGGCCAGCGACTTGCTGCCGCCCGCCTTGGCGAACCCGGCGTCGAGCGACGGGCCGTAGGTGTCCTTGAAGCGGTACGGCGAGAAGAAGATCGGCAGCCACCCGTCGGCCACCTCGGCGGTGAGTTCGACGTTCTTCGGTCCGATGGCCGCGAGGTAGATCGGGATGTCGGCCCGGTTGGGGTGGACGATGATCTTGAGGGCCTTGCCGAGGCCGGTGGCGTCGGGGCCGGAGTAAGGGATGTCGTAGTGCGGACCGTGGTGCTCGAGCGGTGCCTCCCGGGCGAGGATCGTGCGCACGATGTCGATGTACTCGCGGGTCTTGCCGAGCGGCTTCCCATAGGGCTGGCCGTGCCAGCCCTCCACGACCTGCGGTCCGGAGAGACCGAGCCCGAGCAGGAAGCGATTGCCGCTCATGAGGTCGAGGGTGGCGGCCGTCATCGCGGTCATCGCCGGGGTGCGGGCGGGCATCTGCATGATCGCCGAGCCGAAGTTGATCTTCTCGGTCTGGCCCATCATCCACGCGATGGGCGTGATGCAGTCGGTGCCGTACGCCTCGGCCGTCCAGATGGAGTGGTAGCCGAGCCGGTCGGCCTCCTGCGCGGTGGCCACGGCCCGGGCGAGTCCCTTGCCCCAGTCCTGGTATCCGAAGTTGACGCCGAGCCGCATGGAGTTCTGGTCCTTGTTCGGGGTGGGTTGAGAGGAGCGGGCGAACCCTACGATGCGGCGGGCGTGACGTCACCCTCGGCGCTCCCGCGCCACATCCGGAGAGGCGAACCATGGCACAGCTGATTTCGAACGTGATCGCGGGTCCTCAGGCGACCCGGCTCCTGGTCCTGCTCCACGGGTACGGCTCGGACGAGCAGGACCTCGGCGGACTCCTGCCGTACCTCGATCCCGAGGGTCGCTTCGCCGCGGTCATGCCCCGTGCGCCCCTGAGCGCGCCGGGCGCGCCGGGGTACGCCTGGTTCCCGATCTCCACCGACGGATTCGATCCGGTCGCATTCGCGTCGGCGCTCGATCTGGTCGACGAGTTCGTCGAGGAGCAGTGCGCGACGCTCGGCTTCGAACGGAGTGAGGCCATCTTCGGCGGCTTCTCCCAGGGGGCCGGGCTCGCCTTGCATCTCGCGTTGCGCACCGGCGCGGCGACCCGGCCGGCCGGGGTCCTCTGCATGAGCCCGTTCGTGCCCGATCTCGATGCCGAACTGATCGACTGGACCGCGGCCCCGTCGATTCCGGTGTTGCTCCAGCACGGGACCGAGGACCCGATGATCCCGATCGCGTCCGCCCGGGCACTCGCAGAAATCCTCACCCAACGCGCGACGCCGCTCGTGTACCGCGAGTACCCGATGGGCCATCAGGTCGCACTCGAGAGCGTGCAGGAGGCACACGACTGGCTCGGTCGCGTGGTCGACGGTGAGCATCCGAACGAGCCGATGCCCGCGCCGGTACCGGAAGGTCCGGTGAAGGCGGTGACCACCGCGTCGTTCGGCGTCGAGGTGCTCGGGAGCGAGACCCCCGTGATCGTCGACTTCTGGGCACCGTGGTGTGGTCCGTGCAAGCAGGTCGGACCGATCGTCGAACAGATCGCGATGATGCGTGAGGGTTCCTACAAGGTGGTCAAGGTGAACATCGACGAGGAGCCGACGCTCGCGCAGCAGTATGAGGTGCAGAGCATCCCGATGATCGCGTTGTTCCGCAACGGTCGGCTCGAGCGGTCGTCGCTCGGCGCGAAGCCGCGTCCCCAGCTCGAAGCCGAACTCGGGATGTTGGTGATCCCGTAACGGTCCTCAGACCGACGCGCGCTCGCGACCGGCGCGGGCGCCCCACCAGAGCGCGAGCCCGCCGAGCAGCAGTGCGCCGAAGCCGGCGAGGCCGACTGCGAGTGTCCCGTCGCCGGTGTTCGGCAGCGTCGGTACGGCGGCGGCGGTCGCCTTGGCCACTCCGGCCGGACGCGTGAGTTGCGTGCCCTGCACCTGGGTCGGATTGGTGATCGTCACCGGCTCGCCGATCTCGGTCGGGACGGTGACCGTGGTCGGCGGGGGCGCGTCGGCGACGACGAACGGGAGCGGGTCGAAGTCGAACGAGCGCACACCGTCGAGGGCAGGATCGTCCACCACGCAATGGGCGATCAGGTCGTACCCACCGGCCGGCGCGATCGCGGCCTCGGGCACGGTGACCGCCCCGGCCCAGGCGCCTCCCGTGCTGACCCCGACGTGGCCGAGCGGGATGGACGCGCCGTCGTGGTCGAGGCGGAACTCCACGCGCGTCCCGTCGTAGGGGATCGGATCGCCGACGGCGGCCGGGGCGGTCACCGGGGTATCGGTGGCGCCGCCGGTCGGCGCGGGATCGGCGGCACCGGCAGTCGGCGGCGCGGCCGCGGGCAGGGCTGGTGCCAACCACTGGCACAGGGCGGTGGGAGTGCTGGCCACCCGGACGGTCGCGCCGGCAATGCCGGACGCGGGGCTCCGGGACCACCCGGCACCGGCGGCGGCGGCGTGGGGCGCGAGCGCAACCGCCAGCGCGCCCGCGCTCATGGCCGCGGCTGCGATCACCGTGCGAGGTTTTCCTCTGGTCGATGTCACCCAATGCCGCACGCGCGGACCTCCCAAAATCCGGGTTCCACCCGCAGGAAAGCGAACGTAGCCCTGGACGTCGGGTTCGGCAGGGATGGTGGGCGGTTCAACCGACGAGGATGGTCCCGCCGCCACCGTCCGTGATCTCGCCGACGACGGCCGCGGCCGGCGTTCCGGCCGCCCGGAGGCCCTGCACGAGATCGTCGGTGGCGTCGGCGTCCACGGCGAACAGCAGTCCGCCCGAGGTCTGGGCGTCGGCGAGGAGCAGCTGCCCGTCGGCGGTGAGCCCGCCCCAGTCGACGAACTCGGACACGAACGCGTGGTTCCGCTGGGTGCCGCCGGCCACGAATCCGCCGGCGACGAGGTCCCGGACCCCGTCGATGACCGGCACCGCATCCGCCGCGACCGTGGCCGACACGTTCGAGCCGCGGGCCATCTCGCCGAGGTGACCGAGCAGCCCGAACCCGGTGATGTCGGTCACGGCGTGAATCGCGGGGCCGAGCGCGCGACCGGCGTCGCGCGCGTCCCGGTTCAGCGTGGTCATGAGGTCGATCGCGGTGGCGAGCAGCGCGGGAGTGGCACCTTCGCGCTTCACCGCGGTGGAGATGACACCGAGTCCGATCGGCTTGGTGAGTACGAGCCGATCCCCGGGTCGGGCGCCGGAGTTCTTCCAGACCCGATCCGGTTCGACCGTGCCCACGACCGCGAGCCCGAACTTCGGCTCCTGGTCGTCGATCGAGTGGCCCCCGGCCACGATCGCGCCCGCGGCCTGCACCACGTCGGCGCCGCCGTCGATCACGCGGGCCAGCAACTCGAACGGGAGTCCCTCCCGTGGCCATGCGACGAGGTTCAGCGCGAGGAGGGGCGCGCCGCCCATCGCGTACACGTCGGAGAGTGCGTTGGTCGCGGCGATGCGGCCCCAGTCGTAGGGATCGTCGACGATCGGGGTGAAGAAGTCGGTCGTGAGCACGAGCGCGAGGTCGTCGCGCACCGTGTAGACCGCGGCGTCGTCGGACGTATCGAGTCCGACGAGCAGGTTCGGATCGGTCGACCGCTCGATCCCGCGCACGAGTCCGAGGACGGTACGGAGATCGGCGGGGGAGAGCTTGCAGGCGCAACCCGTGCCGTGGGAAAAGCTCGTGAGCCTGATGTCACCCGCAGGTGGAGAACCGGTGCTCAGCGCAGGATCGATCGCGTCGGTCAGCCGCGGACGCGGCCGTAGCCCGATGCCGAGCCGTACCGCACCCCGGCGAGCTTCACGCCGCTCGACGGGTTCGAGGCCGAGACGACCATGCCGCCGCCGATGTAGATCTCGACGTGGTTCGAACCACCCGGGCCGTAGAACACCAGGTCGCCCGGCTGGAGATCGCCGGCGCCGATGCGCATGGTCTCCTGGTACTGCGCGCCCGAGTAGTGGGCGAGGGAAACGCCGCCCCGCTGCCATGAGGCGGCGGTGAGTCCGGAACAGTCGAACGTGTCGGGTCCCGAGGTGGCGTAGACGTAGCCCTTACCGACCTGCGCCTTGGCGAAGGCGACCGCGGCGGCGGCGCCGGCGTTCGGTGCCGGGACGTTCGGGAAGTTGGGCGGGATCGGCGAGTGACCGCTACTCCGAGGCGGCCCGGCCTGGGCGGCCCGCTGCTGCGCGGCGGCGCGGGCGTTGGCCTGCTGCTGGAGGATGCTGGCGATCTCGCCCTTCACCTGCTGCTCGAGCGCGCGGGCCTGCCGGTTGGCGGAATCGATCTTGGCGCGGGCCGCGTCGGCGGCGTCCTTCTCGGCCTGGGCGGCGGCACGCTGGCGAACGAGTTCGGCCTGGCGGACGGCGAGCGCTTCCTTGGCCTTCTGGAGTTGCGCGATGAGCACGTCGTCGTGGTCGGCGGCGGCGGACGCGTACCGGGAACGGGTGGCGACCTCACCGAGGGACTTCACGTCGAGGTCCGCGAGGGGACTGGAGGCGCCGGCACCCTGGTACATCTGGGCGGCCCGCCGGCTGAGGATGCTGCGCACCCGGCGCCGCTCGGCCTCGGCGGCGTCGGTGCGCCGCTGGGCCTCGTCGATCCCGGCCTGGGCTTCCTTCAGGTGGAGCGTGGCACCGTTGAGCTTCTCGGAGAGGGCGACGAGCTGGTTGTCGTTGGCGTCGATCTGGCGCTGGAGTTCGGCGGCCTGACGCTGCTTGTCGTCGATCGGACTGGCCCCCGACAGCACCGGGAAGGCAGCCGCCGCGGTCATGGCCGTCGCGAGGGCGACGACCGAGACCTTGGTCCGGAGGTTCATCTGGGGACTCCCTTTGGCTTGAGTGTCGGGCCGCCGTCGGTCCTTGCCTGAACACGGTCCTGTCGGAACGCGATCCTGCGAAGGGAACTGGCCGCTCCCGGGCGCGAACGAACGCGACGGAGGTCGAGCGGTTGCGCAGAACCCTACGGGAGTCGTCCCACCGATGTCATTTCATGGCCCCGAAAGGACCCTGACCAGCAGATTCGGCGGGCCGAAGAACCATCCGGACTCCGCGTCGTGTGCTACGGCTGTGGCTGGTGTGGCCAATGTCCGGACCGCGGGGAAAGGACGGTCGCGTCCCCGGTGGGGGGATCGCGGCTTAGGTCAGACGGCCCATCCCGCGGTCTTCGCCGGCACCGGGACGCCCGGCGGCGCGACATCCGGGACCGACCAGGCCATCGCGGCGGACACCTCGCGAGCGACCTTCTGCCAGGCGACCGGGTCCCACCCCTCGGCCGAGGCACCCACGCTCGTGTCCTGGCGGATGTGGACGAAGGCGGGGAGTTGGGTCAGACCGAGGCTGGTGATCAGCGTGCGATCGGGGTCGACGAAGACCATCGCCCGGTCGGCTTCGGACTCGAGGATGCGCCGGGCGATCATCGGCGTGCTCGGGATCACGTAGGCCGTGCGGGCGTCGCTGTCGCCGAGCACCCCGAAGATCCGGCGGGCGACCGGGATCCACTGCGCCGCCTCGGGGCGGTCCGGCAGGATCACCAGACAGAGGTGGAACATGGTCGTCCAGTCGTCGAGCGTGCGGGTCACGCCGGCGGCCGTCGCCAGTTCGAGGGTGGGATCGGGGTTCTTCGCCACGGGCGGAAAGGTAGCGCGCAGGCCGCCGCCGACCCGGGTTCGCGGCCGGTTGCCGCCGCCGCGCCCTCCGTTCGGGTGGACCTACAGTCCGACCATGTCCCGACGCGACCAGATCCTGATGACCACCGACGAGATGCATGCGTTCCTCGACGCCGGCCGCGACCTGCAGGTCGCGTCGATCAACGCCGACGGCACGCCGCATCTCGTGACGATGTGGTACATCCGGGCGGGCGACGACCTCCTCTTCTGGACGTACGGCAAGAGCCAGAAGGTGGTCAACGTGCGGCGCGACCCGCGTATGACCGTGCTCGTCGCGACCGGTGACGTCTACGAGGAGCTGCGCGGCGTGTCGATCAACGGCACCGGCACCGTGATCGACGACCTCGACGAGGTGCTCGACTTCGGCGAGAAGGTCTACGAGAAGTACTGGGGCCCGATCGACAACGACCTCGTCCGCGAAGGTGTGCGCACGATGGGCTCCAAGCGCGTCGTGATCCGCGTCTCCCCGGTGAAGACCACCAGCTGGGACCACTCCAAACTCGCCGGCGTCTACTAACCCGTTCCGCACCACACCCCTCCCCGCAATGCGAGCGCGAAACGCGGGCTGTAGCTACCAGAACGCGCATCGAATTGGTCAGGTTGCGGGGTGGAGCGCCTTACGCAGGATCGTGACGACGGAGGTCGGACGGTGGACGACGTCGTTCCATCCGAAGCGCAGCACCGTCCACCCTGCCCGTTCGAGCATCCGGTCTCGTGCCTCGTCACGTGCGCGGTCGGTGATGCTGTCGTGATACGCGCCGCCGTCGGTCTCGACGACGACTTTGGGTCCCGCCCACGCGAAGTCGACCCGGCGGTCATGACCCAACACTCCCCCCGGATCGACCTGTCGCATCGGCTCGGCCAACCCGGAAGCACGGAGCAGCCCGAGAAACCGCTCCTCGAGTGAACTGGCCGGCGCCACATAGCCCGGTCGGCGTTCTTCGAGGATCGTCCGCAGCCGGGTGGTCCCGGACCGCCCTCGTTCGGCGAGATCGTCGAGGACACGGTCGAGGTCCCCGATCGTGACCCGGCGGGCCGCGAGTGCGGCGTCGACCGCGGCCGCGAGCGGCTGCACCCCGACGGTGCGACCGTGGTCGAACAGAGCGCGCGCAACGGTGGCGGTCGGAATCCCGTCGACGATCGTGCGGTGGTGCGGTGGAAGGCGGAGGGTCTCGAAGAGTCCCGGCGCGTGATCGCGGGGGAGACGCCGCGCCGCGCCCACCACGGCGGGGAGCATGCGTCGTTCGAAACCGCGCGTGTCGTGCAACGAGAGTCCGGTGCTCGCAGTGGCCAGCGCGTCGGGGCCGCCGGCGAGCACCGTCGCCATCACGATGCTGCGTTCGGTCACCGGGGCACCGGCGACGCGGAACACGTTCCGGTGCACCTCGATCCAGAGTGCGCGATCTCGTCGATGTCGAATGGCGCCGCGGGTCAGACCCGCGCCGACGGCCTGCGCTCGGCTCACCAAACCGTGCTGGCGCGCGGTGATCTCATCGATCGTGTCGGTCATGGTCCGGACAATACGGACACCCTGTGACACTCGGGTGGGCCTCTCCACTGACGTCGGAGACCCTGATTCGACACGCGCATTGGTCGCTCTGCCCCGCGATTCGCGCTCACATTGCGAGGATCTGGGGGGTCAGGAGAAGCCGAGGGCGCGGAGCATGCTGGGGGGCATGCCGTCGTCGCCGGCGCGGAGCATGGCGGCCTTCTCGATGTTGATCGGGTCCCGCTCCTCCCGTTCGAGCCACGTGTCCCACGGGCCCGGAGGAATCGTGCCGGCGACGCAATGGTGCAGGTACGTGCGGAGGGCGGCGACGTCGTCGGCACCGCCGATCGGACCGTGACCCGGGACGATCGTGGTGGCCAACTCGCCGACGACGTCGAGCACCGCGGCCCACGCGGCCGGGTCACCCTGGAACGCGAGCGGCGTCACGCCGAAGAAGCAGAGGTCGCCGGCGAAGAGCACGTCGGCGTCCTCGACCAGCACCATGAGGTCACCCTCGGTGTGGCCGCGAGCCGGGAGCAATTCGATCCGGTTGGTCAGCTGCGCGGCTTCGTCGACGATGTGGGAGACGGGCCGCGTCCCCAGCACGGCCAACTCGTCGAAGCCCTCGGTGAACGCGGGCATGAACGCCTTGTAGGCATCCACCGGCATCGCCTGATCGAGGAGGTCACTGGTCATCGGCGACGCGAGGATCATCGCGTTGCGGAACGCGGTGGTGCCGCCCACGTGGTCGATGTGGGCGTGGGTCAGCACGACACGCTTCACCGTGCCGTCGAGTTCCTTCACCGCGGCCGCGAACGGCTCCCACTGGTCGCGGACCATGAGGGTGTCGATCACGGTGAGGCCGTCGTCGTCGCCGACGACCCCGGCGTTCGAGACGCCGGACTCACCGCCCGGTTGCAGCCACACCCAGACCCGGTCGGCGATCTCGTGCAGGGTCAGCGTTGGCGCGTCCATCACCGGCCACCGTACCGAGTCGACCGGTACGGTGCTACCGATGATCGTGACACCGGTGGCCAGCGTCGACGAGCTGGTGCAGTTCCTCATGGCCTGCGACGGCGTGTTCGACTCGCTCGGCCCCGACGGCGACCCCATCGACATCCTCGCCCACTCGCTCCAATGCGCCCACGTCCTCGCGTCACGGGCACCGGACGACGTCCAGCTGCAGGTCGCCGGGCTCGTGCACGACGTCGGGCACGCCGTCGACCCGACCGATCCGGTCGGGCACGGCGGTGTGGGCGCCGACTACGTGGCTGAGCTGCTCGGCGCCCGGGTCGCGCGTCTCGTCGCGCTGCACGTGCCCGCGAAGCGGTATCTCGTGGCCACCGATCCGCGGTACTCGGGCCGGCTGAGCGACGGCTCGACGATCAGCCTCGCGATGCAGGGCGGCACGATGACCCCCGACGAGGTCGCCGCGTTCGAGGCCGACCCGCACGGCGGCGACGCGGCGGCGCTGCGGCGGGCCGACGAGGCCGCGAAGGTGATCGGGCGGGACGTGCCCGGGCTCGACACCTGGGTGCCCGTCCTGCGGGCAGTGGCGTCGAATCGACACGCGAACTCGTAGCTCCAGCCCGCGATTCGCGATCACACTGCGGAGGGCGAGTGGGAGGGTCAGTCGGTCGCGAAGGCGGGCGTCATGACGGACGCGTCGAGGTACTCGTCGATGTGGGTGATCACGCCGTCGGTGATCGCGATGACGAGACACGCGGGCATCGAGAAGGACTTGCCGGTCTTGGCGACGGTCCCGTGCAACACGTGCTGTTGGAGCGCGCCCCCCTCGATCTCGATACGCCGCAGGACCTCGTACCGTCGGGCCGAGGTGGCGCCGACGAGCCAGGTCAACACGCCCAGGGAGGCTTCGAGGTCCTTGGCTTCACCGTCGAAGTTCGCCCACACCGTGACCTCGGGGGAGTAACAGGCCCGGACCCCGTCGATGTCACCCGCCTCGATGGCACTGATCAGTCGGTGGACGAGGTCGAGGGTCGCGCTCATGGCGTCATCCTGTCGCATCCCGGCGGTCGGTATCCGGCCCCGGCCGGGTTGGGCACCACCCCGGAGCGCTGCCTACCCTTGCGCTATGTCTGAGCGCACGAAGAACCTGCCCCGTCGGTCCTGCCACGCCACGCCTGGCTCCAACGAGAAGATGCTCGGGAAGGCCCCCGGCCTCGGTGCCGACATGGTGTTCCTCGATCTCGAGGACTCCGTGTCGCCGCTCGAGAAGGAAGCAGCCCGCGGCAAGGTCGTCAACGCGATCAAGAACCAGGACTGGGGCGAAACCACCGTCTGCGTGCGGGTCAACGCGTGGGATACGGAATGGACCTACCGCGATGTCGTCACCGTCGTGGAGAACGCCGGCGAGCGGCTCGACGAGATCATGCTGCCAAAGGTCGAGAACGCGGCTCAGGTGGTGGCGCTCGACCTCCTGCTCACCCAGATCGAGAAGGTCACCGGCCGGCAGAGCCGCGTGGGCATCGAGGCGCAGATCGAAACCGCACGCGGACTCATCAACGTCGAGGAGATCTGCGCCGCGAGCGATCGGCTGGAGACCATCATCTTCGGACCGGCCGACTTCGCCGCGTCCACCGAGATGCCCGTGCTCACGGGTGGCGTGCAGATCCCCGAGTACCCGGGTGACCACTTCCACTACGTGTTCAGCAAGATCCTCATGGCGGGGCGGGCCAACGGTCTCCAGGTGATCGACGGACCGTTCCTCAAGATCCGCGAGCTCGACGCGCTCCGCGATTACGCGATGCGGTCGCGCATCCTCGGCTTCGACGGCAAGTGGTCGCTGCACCCCGACCAGGTCACGGTCATCAACGAGGTGTACACGCCCACCCAGGAGCAGTTCGACAAGGCGTTCGACATCCTCGACGCGTACGAGAAGGCTACCACCGAGGGCGAACGGCGCGGCGCGGTGATGTTCGGCGACGAGATGATCGACGAGGCCAGCCGCAAGATGGCGAACAAGTTCGTCTCCCGCGGTGAGCGCGCGGGAATGACGCGCAGCGCAGGCTGACGACGGGTCCGGGCGTGGCGCCGGCCGACGACGTCATGCGTGCCGGCGCGCGACTGGCGGCCGGTGGCATGGTCGGTATCGCCGGGTTGCACGTGGTGTGGGCGCGGGGATCGTCCTTTCCGTTCCCGACGGTCGCGGAGCTGCACGACGCGGTCATCGGACGACCGGTGCGGCCGTCACCCGCCTCGTGTTATGCGGTTGCCGGGCTGCTCGTCACCGCGGCCGCGGCCACGGCCGGTCTGCCGGTTCGTCGCTCCCGGCTGCGTCGACTCGCCGTGGTCGGCGTCGCGACCGTGCTCACGACCCGCGCCGGGTTCGGACTCTCGGGTCGCACCGACGTGCTCGTACCGGGCCGCGCGTCACCCCGGTTCCGGCGGCTCGATCGGCGGGTGTATTCGCCGCTCTGTCTCGCGCTCGCGATCGGCGCCGGGATGTCACTGCGCGACTGACTCGTACCTCTAGCCTGAGCGGATGGCGCCGCAGGAAGTCGTGATCGTCGGCGCCGGAGTGATGGGCGCGGCAGCCGCGTGGCAGCTGGCCCGACGGGGTCATGCGGTGACCGTCGTCGAGCAGTTCGCCGACGGTCACGATCGTGGCAGTTCCCACGGGGCCTCGCGGATCTTCCGGCTCGGGTACCCCGATCCGTTCTGGGTCCACCTCGGTTGTGAGGCCCGCTCGCAATGGCGCGAACTCGAGGAGGACGCGGGGGTCGGGCTCATCGCGCCCACGGGGTCGGTCGACCACGGCGACCCGTCGGCCGTCGGCGCGATCCTCGCCGCGCTCGACGCCGAAGGCGTGCCGACCGAACTGCTCACGCCGGTGGTCGCCGCGGATCGCTGGCCGGGCATGCGTTTCGAGGGTTCGGTTGTGTTCCAGCCCGGCGGTGGGCGCATCGCCTCCGGCGCGGCCCGACTGGCGATGATCGAACAGGCCCAGCGACACGGGGCCGACGTACGGTTCGACGAACCGGTGCGCGCGATCGAACCGACCGACGACGGGGCCCGCGTGGTCCTCGACCACGCGGTGCTCGACGCCGACTGTGTGGTGGTCGCCGCGGGCGCATGGGTCACGAAACTCGTGGCCGGGTTGGTCGAACTCCCACCGCTGCGAATCACCCAGGAGTCGGTGTTCCACTTCGCGCCGCGGGACGCGCAGTCGTGGTGGCCGAGCCTGATCCACCATCACGACGACGCCACCGTCTACGGACTGGAGACCCCGGGCGTGGGCGTGAAACTCGCCGAACACCACACCGGACCGGAGGTCGATCCCGACTCCCGTGACGGTCTCGTCGACCCGGGGAGCCGGGAGCGCGTGGTGCAGTTCGTCGAACGGTGGATGCCGGGACTGGTTCCCGTGCCGGTCGACGAGGTCACGTGTCTCTACACGACGACCGACACCGAGGACTTCCTGATCGACCGGGTCGGTCCGGTGGTGGTGGCGTCACCGTGTTCGGGTCACGGCTTCAAGTTCTCGCCGCTGGTCGGGGCGATGATCGCCGACGTGGTCGAAGGGTCCGACGGCCCGGCGCGGTTCCGGCTGCCGCGCTGAAGGTCCGGTCAGCCGTCGGCCACATCGGTGGCGGGATCGAAGTCGGCGATCAATTCGTCGACCGTCTCGCCCTGGGTGAGGCCGTGCCGGTTCGACCACATCACCCAGCCCACCACCGTCGCCACCGAGAGGACGGTCAACCACACCTGGTTGTCGCCGACCCATTCGAGTGCGTCGAGGAGCGGCCCGCGGAACGCGTTGGCGAGGGCCCGTACCGCCCACACGCGGAGTTCGATACTCGCGAGCGCGATCCCGAAGAAGAGCGGCGGAGCCATCCCGTCCGCCCCCGCGAGCATCGCGGCCACGTTGCCCGGGAACACGAAGGTGATAGGCCCGCGTGCCCGGTGGAAGTTCCGTTCGATCCAGAGCACCGGTCGCATCGCGTTCCCAGCGCGTGACTCCAGCCAGCGCAGGGCTCGGTCGCCGTACCAACGTCCGAGCAGGAAGTACACCGACAGCACCATCACGGCGCGTACGAACGGGATCACGAAGAACCAGAAGGCGTCGACGTGCGCGGACGTCAGGAGCAGCCACCGGAGCCTCGGGCTGAGCACGAGGAGCAGGACCGGCGCGTCGTGGGCGAGGGTCGGCGCCAGGGCGTTCCCCACGTACAGCGAGATCGTCAGCGCCACCATCGGGACGGCGAGCACCGCGATGCGCACCCGAGGGTTGGACGGTCCCGACATCACTGCAGCCTGACACCTCCCGGGGTGGTCGGGACCGGCGCGAGACTCGGTTCGTGCAGATCAGGTCGTTCACGGCGCTCGACCAGCCGTCGGTCATCGAGCTCTGGCGCGCCTGCGACCTCATCCGGCCGTGGAACGACCCGGTGCGTGATATCGAGCGGAAGCTCGCCGTGGCCGACGGACTCCTGCTCGTCGGCGAGCTCGACGGGGCCGTCGTCGCGACCGTGATGGCCGGATACGAGGGCCATCGCGGGTGGGTGAACTACCTCGCGGTCCATCCCGACCGACAACGCCACGGCCTCGGACGATCCTTGATGCACGAGGTCGAAGTCCGGTTGCGTGCGCTCGGTTGTCCGAAGATCAACCTCCAGGTCCGTGTGTCCAACCCCGACGCGATCGCGTTCTACGAGCGGCTGGGCTTCGCTGTGGACGACGCGGTGAGCCTCGGGAAGCGGCTCGTCGCCGATGTGGAGACCGCCTAGTCCGCGCCGGTCATATCTCGGAGGCGGTCGCGGACGGCCGGCCATTCGTCCGGGACGATCGAGTACATGGCGCTGTCCCGGGCGAGACCTTCCTCGCCGGGGACGAGCGAGGGCTGCCAGTTCCGTAGGACGCCGTCGAGCCGGGCGCCGATCCGTTCGATCGCCCGACGACTCCGCTCGTTGCGCGCATCGGTCTTGAGGTCGACCCGCTGCACGCCCCAATGCTCGAACGCGTGGGTGAGCATCAGCAGCTTCGCCTCGGTGTTCACGCCCGTCCGCTGGGCTGACGCGGTCAGCCACGTGCCGCCGATCTCGACCGCATCCGGCGTCTCGCGATCGTGGAAGCAACGCAGCGCCAGGAACCGTGTGGACCCGAGGGCCCGGCCGGTGGTGGCGTCGCGGGTCACGAACGGAATGTCACGACCGCGTCGGTGGGCCTCCACCAGGGCGGCCACATGCGCTCGCATGGAATCCCGATCACCCGGCACCGTCGTATAGCCGTACGTGGCGCGGTCCGCAGTCGCGGCGGCGAGGAGTTCGTCGACGTCCGCGGTGGTCATCGTTGTCAACCGCACGACGCGACCGGTCAGTGCGAACTCGACGGGGTTCATGGCGTCAGCTTCGCGTGCGGCCCCGAGCCACTCCCGAGGATTTGCCGCGGCCGACGGTCGTCAGGCCCTCGGCGAACCGGTGTCGACGATCAGCACACTGCAGTGGGCGTGGTGCGAGATCTTGTTGGGCACGCTGCCGAGCACGAAGCGCTTCACGCCGGTCATGCCGCGGTTGCCGACGACGAGGAGATCGGCATGCACGTTCTCGGTCACGGTGATCAATGCGTCGCTCGGGTCGCCGGCGACGACGTGGACCTCGGAGGTCACGCCCGCGTCGGTGGCTGCGGCGACCGCGGCGGCGCAGACGGCGGCGCCCTGCTCGGCCAGCGCGGAGCTCACCGCGTCGGTGTCGATGGCGCCGAGGGCGGCCCCCATTGCGTTCACCGGGTGGTATGCGTGCACGACGTGCAGCGTCGCACCCCCGAGTTGGGCCAGCTCGACGGCGTGTCGGACGGCGATGGCCGCCGTGTCGGATCCGTCCGTGCCCACGACGATCGATGTGTACATGACGGCGATCTTGCCAGCGTCGGGCCGGGTCGTGCGAATGCCGGCCGAGCGGAGCTAGGCGGAGAGGGCCTGCTCGGTGAGGCGCCGGGCGATCACGCGCAGGCAGAGCGTCTCGTCGGCCCCCTCGAAGATCGAGAGGACGCGGGCGTCGACGAAATACCGCGAGACCGGGAACTCCTCGGCGTATCCCATCCCGCCGTGGAGTTGGAGCGCCTCCCGGGTGACCCACTCGGCGGCCCGACACACGTAGGCCTTGACCATGCTCGCTTCGAGGGCACCCTCGCCGATCGCCATCTTCCGGGCGACGTCGTAGGAGAACTGCCGACCCGCGCAGATGAGGGCTGCCATCTTCGCCAACTTCACCTTGGAGAGCTGGTAGTCGAAGATCGGCTTGCCGAAGACGTTGCGGTCCTGGGCGTAGCTGAGCCCCGCTTCGAACGCGGCCTGCATGAGACCGACGGCCCGGGCCGCGGTCTGCAGCCGGCCGTTCTCGAAGCCCTCCATCTGCAGGTAGAAACCCTTGCCGAGTCCACCCTCGAGGCCGATGAGGTTCCCCGCCGGGACGAACCAGTTGTCGAACGCGACCTCGTACGAGTGCATGCCCCGGTAACCGAGCGTGTCGATGGCGCGGCCTTCCATCTTGCCGCCGCGTCCGTCGTCGAACGCGAAGTGGTGGCCGGGTGCCGACTCCTTGTCGATGACCAGTACCGAGAGCCCGCGGTGGCCGAGCGAACGATCGGGATCGGTCCGGGCCAGCACCATGAGCGTGTCGGCGCGGCCTGCGAACGTGCACCACGTCTTGACGCCGTTCACGAGGTAGCCGCCGTCGGTCGCGGTGGCAGAGACCTTCACGCCGGCGACGTCCGACCCGTAGTCGGGTTCGGTCACCATCACGCCGACGATCCGCTCGCCGCTCGCGATCTGGGGGAGCCAAGCGTGCTTCTGCTCCTCGGTCCCACCCTTGACGACCGCGCGGGTGAGGATCTCGGGCCGGGTGATGAGCGCACCACCCGCGCCGAGCGATCCCCAGGACAGCTCCTCGGTCGCCACGCACATGGCGAGGTAGTCCGACTCGCCCCCCGCGGCGAAACCGCCGTACTCCTCGGGCACCGAGAGTCCGAACCCGCCGATCTCGGCCATTCCCTCGATGATCGCTTCGGGGATGTCGGCGTTGGTGCGGTGGATGTGCTCGGCGACCGGACGGATCTTGTCCTCGGCGAAGCGGTGGAAGGTGTCACGCACCATGTCGAACTCGTCGTCGAGGTGCGCCGGACCGGTGCCGTGACGGGGGAGTTCGTCGGCCAGGGACTCGAGGAACGCCGGGTCCCGATGGGCGGCGACGAAGTCGTGGGCGCTGGCGAGCGAAGCCGGGTCGACGCCCCACTCGGCCTCCCGCCCGACGAGGCGCGACACGATGTCGGCGAAGACGTCGGCGATGTACGCGTACGAAAGCTTCGCCTCGAGGTCACCGTGCAGCGCGTACTCGAGCATCACGCGCGAACCCGCGACGGCCGCGGCGGCGTGGGCGAGGTCGTAGGCCACGACCTGGTGCTGGTCGAGCTTGGACACCGAGATCCGTCCGCCGTCGGACGCGGCCTCGGCGAGGTGACGGGCCGCCGCGTTCACGAGCGCACCCGCGGCGTCGACGGCCGCGGACGCGGCTGCGTGAGTGTCAGTCATAGGCGGGTCAGCCTACCGACGGGCCTCCCACGTGCCCCCAAGCGGAGCGGCGTCGCTACGGCACGGGTGCGGGGGTGGAACTGGTGGTGGACGACACCGATGGGGTCGTCGTCGTGGTCGTCGTGGTGCTCCCGCCGCCCGGCGCCGTGGTCGTGGTCGTGCTCGTCGTCGTGGTCGTGGTGGAGGACCCGGACCCCGTGGATCCCGGGTCGCTCGTCTGGGCGCCGACCGACCGGTGGGTGCCCGGGACCTGGGTCGAGCCTTTGGTCTCGAGCACCGGCTTCGGAGCGCCGGGGATCGACTGCTTGGTGAGGTCCCAGTGACGGTCGAGGATCCGATAGAGCGCGCGGCTGATGTAGTCGCCTCCGGCCACCGAGAAGTGCACACCGTCTCCCGCGCGCATCACCTGGCGGCGACCCAGCTCGTCGGCGAACGACTGCTGGTACTGGCCCTGGGCGTCAGCGAACAGTGCGTGGGCATCCACGTAGGTGACGCCGGGCACCGCCGCGGCCGCGTCCTTCTGGATCTGGGCGACCGCGAGGCCACCGGTCTCGAGCGACTTGGCCTTGGCGACGGGGGGACCGACCCACAGCACCTCGCGGTGGTCCGGCCCCACGAGCTGGCGCATGAGCGTCTCGGTGCGCAACCGGTAGTCGGCGGCGAGTGACGAGTTCCAGACGTTCGCGTCGTTGGTCCCGACGATGAACACCACGGCCTCGGGGCGGAGGAGCGCGAGTTGCTCGGTCACCTGCTTGGGCCAGTCGAAGAACTTGGTGTTCAACAGACCGCTCGAGACGCGCGAGTCGTACTGCGGCTGCACCACACCGGTGTCGGCGGTCATCTTTCCGAGCGACGGTCCGATCGAGCCGGCGAGGGAGTCGCCGGCGATCCACAGCCGCAACGGGTCGCTGGCGCTGAGTGCCCGGTGGTGGACGGTCGCCCGCGGTCGGCTCGTGGTGGTCGTCGGGTCGTGCGGCGACGCGGTGACGTGGGCGTCGGCGCTGCCCGGCCAGGTCACGACGTTGGTGAAGACGAGCGCGACGCCGATCGCGAGGACGACCACGACGCCTCCGCCGGCCAGCGCCGCGATGCGACGCCAGCGCTGGTTGCGGTGGACGCGGTTCGTGCGGCGGCTCGACGGAGCAGAGATTTCGGGATCAGCCATGCAGCGTGAAGACGGTCAGTCGGGTCGGGAGCCGGACTCCGATGGTACCGGTCGGTCGTCCGGCAACGGGGTCGGCGGTCAGGAGCTGCTCAGGCGGATTGGGCCCGATCGGCCTGTGGATCCGAGCCCAGGAGCTCGTCCACGTTGGCACGATCCCGGTCGAGCTGGGTGCGGTACAGATCCGCGTAGAGACCGCCCGCCGCGAGCAGGGCGTCGTGCGTTCCGGTCTCGACGACGACACCGTCGTCGATCACGAGGATCCGGTCGGCGTTCACGATGGTGGAGAGACGGTGGGCGATCACGATCGCGGTGCGGCCGGTCAGTGCTGCGTCGAGCGCGCGTTGGATCGCGTGCTCGGACTCGGAGTCGAGGTGCGAGGTCGCTTCGTCGAGGATCACGATGGCCGGTTGCTTCAGCAGCACGCGTGCGATCGCGAGACGTTGCTTCTCGCCACCCGACATGCGGTACCCGCGTTCGCCGACGATCGTGTCGTAGCCGTCGGGCAACGACATGACGAGGTCGTGGATCCGCGCCGACCGGCACGCTTCGACGAGCTCGTCGTCGGTGGCATCGGGCTTCGCGTAGCGCAGGTTCTCGCCGATCGTGTCGTGGAAGAGGTGCGGGTCCTGCATCACGAACCCGACCGCGTCGCCGATCGACGACAGGGTGAGTTCGCGCACGTCGTGGCCGTCGAGGCGCACCGACCCCTCCTCGACGTCGGCGATGCGGGGGATCAGCATTGCGGTCGTGGTCTTGCCGGCGCCCGAAGGACCGACGAAGGCGATGAGTTCCCCCGGCTCGACGGTGAGACTGACGTCGCGCAGGATCCAGTCACTCGGTTCGGTCTCGAGTTCGGGCATGCCCTCCTCGAGCGAGGCCAGCGACGCGACGGCGGGTGCCGGGTGCCGGAACCAGACGTGGTCGATCTCGATCCGTCCGGTGGGGTCGACGAGGTCGTAGGCGCCCGGCTTCTCCGCGACGAGCGCCGGGAAGTCGAGGACCTCGAACACCCGCTCGAAACTCACGAGGGCGGTGAGCACGTCGACGCGGGCGTTGGTGAGCTGCGTGAGGGGCTGGTAGATCTGCGCGACGAGCAGGGTGAGCGCGCCGAGGGTCCCGATCGAGATCGTGCCGTCGATGACCATGCGGCCGCCGACGAAGTAGACGATGGCGGTCCCGACTGCGGCGACGAAGCCGAGGGCCACCATGAGCACCCGGGAGTACATCGCGGAGGAGACGCCGATGTCGCGCACCTGCGCGGCGCGCGTCGCGAAGCCGTCACGCTCGCGATCCTGGCGGCCGAAGAGCTTCACGACGAGCGCCCCGGCCACGTTGAACCGTTCCGCGATCGTGTTGCTCATGGACGCATTCACCATGAAGCCGTCGCGCGTGATCACCTGGAGCCTGCGGCCGATGCGGCGGGCCGGGATGATGAAGGCCGGGAGCACGACCAGGGTGAGGAGCGTGAGCCGCCACTCGAGCCCGATCATGACGCCGAGCGTGATCGCGAGGGTGATGATGTTCTGGACCACCGTGCCGATGGTGTTGGTGACGGCCTGCTGGGCACCGACGACGTCACCGTTCATCCGGCTCATGAGCGCCCCGGTCTGGACACGGGTGAAGAACGAGATCGGGAGGCGTTGGACGTGGTCGAAGAGCGCCACGCGCATGTCGTAGATCAGGCCTTCACCGACCCGCGCGGAGTACCAGCGTTGGAGGAGGCTCAGCACGGCGTTGGCGAACGCCACGCCGACCGCGGCCAGGGCGAGACCCAGGACGAGCGTCTCGTTCTTGGAGCCCACCGCGTCGTCGAGGAGGGCCCGGAACAACAGTGACGGGACCACGCCCACCGCCGCCGCGAGGATGACGGTGATCAGGAATCCGATCAGTGCACCGCGGTAGGGGCTCGTCATCCGCAGCACCCGGCGGATCAGGGCGCGTTCCACCCGTTTCCCGTTGACGACGTCGGGATCGCGACGGAATCCCATCATGGTTTGGTGCATCTGCATGTGGGCGAGAACCTAGAGGGCGACGGCCTTGTTCCGGGACTTGTCGGTCCCAGGCCGATCCGCGAGCGAGGTGTCGACCTCTGCGAGGCTGCGTTGATGACCGATTTGGCGATCCGAGCCGACAATCTGGGCAAGCGTTTCGGGGATGTCGTCGCCCTCGACGGTGTCTCGTTCGGCGTGGAGGCGGGCACCGTGCTCGGGCTCCTCGGCCCGAACGGTGCAGGGAAGACCACCGCGGTGCGCATGCTCACCACGATCCTGCCGGTGGGCCAGGGCCGCGGCGAAGTGCTCGGCATCGACGTCGCGAAGTACCCGCAGTCGGTGCGGCTCCGCATCGGACTCGCGGGCCAGTACGCAGCGGTCGACGAGGTGCTCACCGGGCGCGAGAACCTGCGCCTGGCCGGGCGGCTCACGCACCTGTCCAACGCCGAGACCGAGTCGCGCGCCGAGGAGCTGCTCGGGCGGTTCGGGTTGAGCGACGCGGCCGACCGGTCGCTCAAGACCTATTCCGGTGGCATGCGCCGCCGGCTCGACCTCGCGGCTGCGCTCGTCCACCGCCCGCCCGTGCTGTTCCTCGACGAGCCCACCACCGGGCTCGACCCCGGATCTCGACTCGACCTCTGGGGGATCATCGCCGAGCTGGTCGCCGACGGCACGAGCGTGCTGCTCACGACGCAGTACCTCGAGGAAGCCGACCGGCTCGCCGACCACATCGTGGTGATCGACCACGGGCAGGTGATCGCCGAGGGTACGGCCACCGAGCTCAAGGGGCGCATCGGTTCCACGCACATCGAGGTGAACGTTCCGATCGGGGACGTGGACCGGGCGCGCGCGGCGCTGGCGCCGGTCGGTATGCCGGCGCTGGCCGACACTGCCAACGGCGTCGCGATCCAGGTGCCCGACAGCGGTCCCGCGGTCCTCGCCGCCGTGCGGGCCCTCGATGCCGCGGGGCTCGACGTCGAGGCGCTCGCGGTGCGCGAACCCACGCTCGACGACGTGTTCCTCGAACTCACCGGCCATACCGCCGAAACGTCGTCGGAGGCTGGGTCATGACCGTCGCACCGGCCACCACGACCGTCGACCCGTCCGTCCTGGCCGCGGAGGCACGGCCGCACGCGGGCAACGTGGTCCGCGACGCCATGACCATGACGTGGCGCAACCTGCTGCGACTCACGCGCAATCCCGAACTCATCGTGTTCTCGACCGTCCAACCGGTCATCTTCGTGCTGATGTTCGTCTATGTGTTCGGCGGCGCGATCACGATTCCCGGCGGCATCCCGTACGTCGACTTCCTGATGGCGGGGGTGTGGGTGCAGTCGGTCACGTTCGGGGCGCTGAACACCGGGGTGGGACTCGCCGAGGACCTGCAGGCCGGCCTGATCGAACGGTTCCGGTCCCTGCCGATGGCACGCTCGGCCGTCCTCGTCGGTCGCACGTCGGCCGACCTCGTGCGCAACGTCTTCGTGGTCATCGTGATGACCGCGGTGGGCTTCTTGGTGGGCTTCAACTACCACACGAGCGCGCTCGCGTTGATCGCGGCGATGACCATCGTGCTGTTCTTCTCGTACGCGCTCTCGTGGCTCTCCGCGTTGCTCGGCCTCATGGCACCCAACGCGGAGACCGCGCAAGCGGCGTTCTTCCCGATCGTCGCGGTCCTGGTGTTCGCGTCGGCGGCATTCGTCCCGGTGTCGACCATGCCGGGCTGGCTGCAGGCCTTCGCCAGCCACCAACCGGTGACCGCGGTGATCAACGCGGTGCGCGTGCTCACGATCGGTGGTCCGACGGCCGGCAAGGTGGTCTCCGCCCTCGCGTGGATCGTCGCGATCATCGCGGTGTTCGCACCGTTGTCGATCCGCCGTTATCGCAAGGTGGCCTAGCGCACTGGCTTCCCGCTCGTGTTCACTTCGTTCACGGGCCGCTCGGGCCACGGGCGCGCGGAAACCGTTGGGCGGGAGTGCCTCGGCCGCTCGCCCTCTCGTACGCTCCGGTCCATGACGACGAGCGACCCGGAAATCCGCGACGAACTCCGCGCCACCGTGCGCCGATGGGTGGAGCGCGAGGTGCTGCCCATCGCGAGCGACCTCGAGCACGACGACGCGTACCCGGCGGACCTGGTCGCGCAGATGCAGGCGATGGGCCTCTTCGGCATCACGATCCCCGAGGAGTTCGGCGGCCTCGGACTCGACCTGATGGCCTACATCGCGGTCATCGAGGAGTTGGCCGCCGGTTGGATGTCGCTCTCCGGGATCATCAACACCCACACGATCGCGGCCAGCCTGATCATGCGGCAGGGCACCCCCGAGCAGCAGGCGCGGTGGCTGCCGGGGCTGGCCACGGGTTCGCCACGCGGTTGTCTCTCGCTCTCCGAGCCCGACGCCGGGAGCGACACGCGCAACATCTCGTGTCGCGCGCGGCGCGACGGCGAGGAGTACGTGATCAGCGGGACCAAGACCTGGGTCACGAACGGGGAGCGCGCCGGGATCGTCGCGCTGGCCGCCCGGACCGACGAGGGCATCACGTGCTTCATCGTCGAGAAGGATCCGGGCGCGACATTCGGCGGGATCACGGTCTCGAAGAACATCGGCAAGCTCGGCTACAAGGGCATCGAGACGGTCGAGATGGCCTACGACGACCACCGCATCGGCGCCGACTGTGTGCTCGGTGGCGACGAGGGGCTCGGGCACGGTCTGGGCTTCATCCTCTCGGCGCTCGAGGTCGGCCGGATCAACATCGCATCCCGGGCGGTCGGCGTCGCGCGCGTCGCGTTCGAGGCGGCGATCCGGTACGCGCAGGAGCGCCGCACGTTCGGCAAGCCGATCGCCGAACACCAGTCGATCCAGAACAAGCTCGCCGACATGGGCACCAAGCTGCAGGCTGCCCGGCTGTTGACCGAGCACGCCGCCCAGTTGAAACAGTCGGGTGCCCGGGCCGACGTCGAGGCGGGCATGGCGAAGCTGTTCGCGAGCGAGACGGCGTTCGAACTCGCCACCGAGTCGCTGCGCATCCACGGCGGTGTCGGCTACACCACCGAACTGCCGGTCGAGCGGTACTTCCGCGACGCGCCGCTGATGATCATCGGGGAGGGCACCAACGAGATCCAGCGCCTCGTGATCGCCCGCGGCCTCCTCCAGCGCTACGCGATCTAGTCCGCGCTGCTCTCTTGGCCCTCCGCTCGCGCTCCTGAATGTCATGCCCTCCGTGGGGCTCGCTCCGTGCCTGCTCGGCTCCGCTCGTGCCTCGCTCCGCCTCGGGACGTGTCAGGGCACGTAGGCGTGGACGAACGCCAAGGTCGCGTAGGCGAACATCGCGGCTGCTGACAGCGCGAGGAGCGCACGTTCCATCCATCGCTCGCGGACGAGCAGGGCGAGTGCGATCACCAGGGGGAACGCGCTCAGCGCGTAGCGCTCGAAGGAGTCGAGGTTGCTCGACGTGACCGCGCTGGCCAGCGTGACCAGCGCGTACGCGCCGTAGCTCGCGGGCAGGCGGCGGAAGCAGACCACGACGAGCGCGGCGGCGACGATCATCCACGGCACGTGGAGTCCGGTGCCGATGTGACCGTGCGCCAATCCGCGGAGGGCATCGGAGATCGACGTCACCGGATCGGTGAACGACCCCTTGAGATTCGCGCGCGTCTGCACGCGGAAGGGGAGGAAGGCGTCGCCGAACCGGTCGCCGACCCACGCGAGGTAGAGGCCGGTGCCCACGATCGGTGCGACCACCGCGCTCGTGCGGCGCGCGATCTCCATCGGACGCGCCGCCGGGAGCGACCGCATGGCCTCGATCGCGATCGGCACCGCCACGATGAAGCCCCCGGGTCGGCTCGCGGCCGCGAGCGCGCCGAGCACCGCGGCGACCAACCACCGCCGCTCCCGCGCGGCGAGGAAGACGCCGATGGCACAGGCGAGGAACACGCCTTCGGCGTATCCGAGGACGAGGACGAACGCCGACGGCATGAGCGCGAGGAGCCAGGCCGCACGGCGAGCGGTGTCGGTGCCCCACCCCTCGCGGTGGACGAGTTGCCACAGCAGCGCACCCGCGACGAGCGCCGCGACGTTCGCCACGACCACCACACCGGTGCGCGGGCCGAAGCCGAGCCAGCCGACCGCGCGCCCGAGCAGTGGCGTCAGCGGGAAGAACCGCAGTGCCGCGTGGGGGAGTGGCGCGTAACCGCCGCGCGCGATGTCGGCGTAGAACGAGCCGTCCCATGCGAGGAGGCCCTGGTGTGACGTGACCCGGGCCAACGAGTCGTGGACGTGACCGTGGTCGACGAGAAAGCGCGAGAGGCCGAGCGCCACTGCGACCAGGACCCGGGCGATCATCCACGGCACCAGCGCCGCGAGGAACGCGGGCCGCGCGGACTGCACGCGCGAACGCGTCCGGGATGTGCGATCGATGGGAACAGCAGTCATCGGAGCGGTCTCACGGCGGCGGGTCGCGCCGACCATAACGCCGGTGCCCGCGACCGACGGTGATCATCCACCGTGGCGGTTGGGCTGCTCCCTACGCTTGATCCTTCCCCTGTGAAAGGTCGTACTTCGATGCGTCGTGTTCTGGCGGTGATCCTGGTGTCGGTGGTGGTCGCCGCCTGTGGGAGCAGTGGCGACGCCGCGTCGCAGACCACCGAGGCCAAGAAGTACGTCGACGCGCTGATGACGAGCTACAACGGGAGTCAGGCCAGGCAGACGGTGCTGCCTGCAGAGGCGCACTGTCTTGCCGTTGCCGCGATCGACTCGGTTGGAGTGGCCGCGCTGAAGAAGGCCGACCTCGCGCCCGCCGACCTCGATCACGGCAGTGGTTTTCCGACCCTTGCCGACGCGCTGCCCCAGCGCGATTTGGCGGCCGCGATGGTCGACGCGAAGTGTCTGAACCCCGGTCAGGTGCTCGTGAGGGGTGGCGTGGCCAAGACCAAGGCGTTCGCCAAGATCCCGGAGGCCAAGGTCCGGTGCATCTTCGTGAAACTTGGTGCTGCGAGCGGTGCCCAGAAGGCGTTCGCGGACTCGCTGCTCGGCCGTCCTCAGGGGGAGACCGAGTTCAGTGCGGCCTTCCGCGACAAGCCGAACGTTCTCCGAGCAGGAGCGGAATGCAAGGTGGACAAGCAACTCCTGGAATGAGCAATCGGCTCAGCTGGCTTCGACCCGGCCGTCGTCGTGGCGGGCGAAGCGCTCCGCATCACGCGGGTGGACCGGGTCGTCCGAGGGCCAGGGCCAGCCACCGAACTGGGTCGCCCGGTAGTCCGAGAAGGCCTGCTCCAACTCGTCCCGGGTGTTCATGACGAAGGGTCCGTACTGCTCGACCGGCTCGCCGATCGGTCGCCCCTGGAGCAGTAGGCATTCCACCTCGGTGCTCCCCGCAGTGAGGGGTGCCGGTTGGTGCGCATCGAGCACCGCGGCGGTGTCGATCCCGACCGTTGTCGCGCCGATGTCGAGGGTCTCGCCCTCGAAGCAGTAGAGCGTCCGCACGGTGTCGGGGCCGGTCGCCGCCGGAAGCGTGAACGTCGCGTGCGCGTCCATCCGGATCAGCCAGATCGCCACATCGGACTCCGCGCGTGCGGCCCACGAGTTGGGTGGGGGCGTGGGGACTCGTGCGTCACCGAGCGCGCCCGCGACGATGGCGACCTCGGTGGCGTGCCCGTTCGCGTCGGTGGTCACGACCCGGGCGACGTCACGATCCCAGATCATCGTGAAGTACGGGTCGGTCATCTTGTCGACGCTCGGGAGGTTCAACCAGATCTGGAACAGCTCCAACGGGTTGGGCGCGTCCGACTCGAGGAGCGGGAACATCTCGGAGTGGACGATCCCGCGACCCGCGGTGAGCCACTGCACGTCGCCCCGGCCGAAGCGGGCCGCGGCCCCCAACGAATCCGAATGGTCGATGAGACCGGTGCGCACGATGGTGACGGTCTCGAACCCGCGGTGGGGATGCTGGGGGAACCCCGGAACGGTCGACCCGTGGTACATGTTCCAGCCGTCGATCCCGTCGAAGTCCATGCCGATGTTGCGGCCGGTGAGCGGCGCGTCCGGACCCAGCTCGGGGTTGCCGGCGGGGTAGTCGTCGTCGTGGTGGGCGCAGAAGAGGAACGGGTCGATGGTCGGCCACTGCGCACCGAGGGAGACGGTCTGGCGAACGAGTTCGGTCACGTCCCGATCGTAGAGCGCGCCGGCCGGCGGGGCCGCGCCGGTTGGGCGTCGCCGGTTGGGCGTCGCCGGTCACGACTCGATTGGTTGCGCTCACTGCTGCACCGGCGCCATGACGGGCGGGGTTCCCGGTCGCTCCACAGACCTCGGTACGCTCCGGTCATGACGGTTCACGAGCGCCCCTTCGGCCGGTACTACGAGGATTTCGAGCCCGGAGACGTCTACCGGCACTGGCCCGGCAAGACGATCACCGAATACGACGACCACCTCTTCTGCATGATCACGATGAACCACCACCCGCTGCACACCGACGCGTGGTACGCCGAGACCCAGACCCAGTTCGGCAAGAACGTGGTGGTCGGCAATCTCGTGTACTCGCTCGTGCTCGGGATGAGCGTCCCCGACGTATCCGGGTTGGCCATCGCCAACCTCGAGATCGAGACGCTCCAGCACAAGCGGCCCACCTTCCACGGCGACACGATCTACGCGGAGACGCGCGTGCTCGAGAAGAAGGAGAGTTCGAGTAAGCCCGACCGCGGCATCGTGGGCGTCGAGACCTTCGGGTACAACCAGCGTGGCGAAGAGGTCTGCTACTTCAAGCGCAAGGTGATGGTCCCGAAGCGCGAATTCGCCAAGCCGCGCCAGCGTCCGTACCCGACCGACTGACTCAGGCGAGGTGGACGGGGACCGCGGTCATGCCGTGGTTCACCCGCCAGCGGTTCATCTCCGCGATCTCGCCCCGCTGCCCGTCGGCCATCGACGCGGCCCACCGTTTCACGGCCGCCGTGATCGCGTGCGGCCCGGCGTAGTCGGCCATGTGGATTCCCGCGGCGTGGTGGTCGATCATGAGGCGGGTGAACTCCTGATCGAGCGCGTCACCGCGCGCGGCGGCCAGGGTCGCGAGCTGAGACTTCGTCGCGAGTCCGGGCATGTCGTTGCGCGGGACGCGCATCCCCATCCAGGCCATCGCGCTGTCGTTCTCGGTTCCCGCCTGATGCCACGTGGTGAGGTACTCGCCCATCACGCCGATCTCCGAGGCTTGGTACGTGACGATCTCGCCCGCGATCTGGCGGAGCAGCGGATCCGTTCCGTAGGCGAGGTAGGTGAACCCCATGCTGACCGCCTGGTTGTGGTGCGTGCTCATGTCCTGGAAGAACCCGACGTCGACCGAGGTGCGGCCCGGGATCGTGGGGTCGCCCTGAGACCGACCGACGCGCCAACCGACGGCGCCGCCGAGTACCAGGGCCGCCGCGAGGAGCACGATCCACATCCCGCGGCCGGTGGCGCCGAAGCCGCTCCCACCGCCCTCGTCGGAGTCGTTGTCCGGGTCGGTGGGGTCGACCGGGCCCGACCCGCTCAGCGTCTCTTCGGTGGCGATCGTCATACCGACAAGTCTGACGCGCCGGTGGGCTCCGATCCGTGCACGGGGTCGGCACAGTCGTGACATTCGAGTTCGATGGTGGCGTGATCGATGCCGAACTCGGTGCTCACGAGGGCCCGGAGGCGGTTCCCGACCACTTGCGCGTCGTGGAGCGACGGTTCACCGGTGAGCACCACGTGGACCGACAGGGCCGCGCTCTCCGATCCCAGGGACCAGACGTGGAGGTGGTGGACCGCCTCCACCTCGGGTTGGGCCCGGAGCGCGGTCTCGATGACGACCGAGTCGACCCCGCGCGGCGCGCGTTCGAGGAGCACGCTCGTCGCGTCGCGCAGCAAGCCCCACGTGGCCACGAGGACCAGTGCGGTGATGGCTAGCGAGATCGCCGGGTCCGCCCAGTCCGCATCGGTCGTCGCCACCACCACGCCCGCAACGACGACGCCGAGCGAACCGACCGCGTCGGACACCAGGTGGAGGAACGCGCCGCGCAGGTTGAGGTTCTCACCGCTCACCCGACCGACCGCATACGCGCTGCCGGCGTTCACGGCGAGTGCGAGGGTGCCGACGACGGCCACCCCGACGCCATCGATCGAGTGGGGATCGGAGAAGCGGCCGACGGCCTCCCAGACGATCCAGGCCGATGCACCGATGAGCAACATCGCGTTGGCGAGCGCGGCGAGCACCTCGGCGCGCGCCCAGCCGTACGTGGTCCGGGCCGACGCGGGCCGGCCGCTGATCAGCAGCGCAGTGAGTGAGAGGCCGAGGGCGAGGACGTCGGTGGCGAGATGGGCGGTGTCGGCGAGGAGGGCGAGGGAACCGAACGCCACGGCGGTGACGAGTTGGACCACCAGCAGCGCGGCGTTGGCCACGAGTGCGAGGGTGAGCGCGCGGCGGCGGGCTTCGGGACTCGCCGTCGACCCCGGTGCGTGATGGTGGCTGGGCACGGGGAAACGCTACCGACGGATGGGCGCGAGGCGGGCCATCCGCTCCGGGCCCCGGGTCGGGGTGAGCCGGGAGCGCCGGTCAGATCGAGTGGTCGAGGCCACCGTCGAGGAGGTCGAGGGCCCGCTCCACCATCTCGGTGAGGTCGCCCTGGCCGCCCGTTGCGCCCCAGCGGTCGATCGCGACCCGCATGGCAGAGCAGACCGCGCCCGCGATGATGAACGGCCGGAAGTCGGTCTCGAGGTCCACGCCCGAGCGCGTCGCGAGCGCCTCGGCGATCGTCCGCTCGAGATCCCCCATGCGCTCGAGGCTCTGGGCCCGAAGGGTGGGGTTCGCCTCGGTCAGGCGCACCTTGCTCAGCATGACGTCTCGGTGCTCCTCGAGATCGCCCACCACCTCGAGGATCGCGGCCCGGACGGCGGTCAGCGGGCCCTCGGTTGCGGGGCGCGCGTGAAGCGTCTCGCGGAGTAACTCGAGTCGGTCCGAATGATCCGCCAGGAGGGCATCCTCCTTGGAGTCGAAATACCGGAAGAAGGTGCGGGGCGCGATGTCGGCCGCGGCCGCGATCTGCTCCACGGTCACGTGCTCCAGGCCCCGTTCGGCGGCGAGGCGCAGCGTGGCGTCGGCAATCTCCTGGCGGGTGCGCAACTTGTTGCGCTCGCGCAGCCCGCGCCGGGTGGTCTCCCGCAGTTCCGACGAACCCTGCATGGGCCCAGGGTGTCATGAAATCCCCATGCTGTGGCGCAATGTGTCAAACGGCACGCGCTGCCCTCTTGGCAGACTCTGCCACTTCCCGTAGGATCGACCGGGCCGTGGGGCCAAGCAGAGGTCACCCGCTCCGGGGACGGGGCGGATCGCGTAAGGAGCGGTCATGTCGAGCTTCCTGGAACGACTGGGACGATCGTGCGCGCGGCACCCGTGGCGGACGATCGGCGCGTGGGTGCTGCTCGCGATCATCGTCGGCCTCGGCGCCGCGAACGCCACGGGCTACAGCGAGAGCTTCATGATCCCCGGCACGGAGAGCCAGCGGGCCACCGACCTCCTGAAGCAACGGTTCCCCGCCCAGGCCGGTGCCACCGCCCAGGTCGTGCTGCACAGCACGACCGGTGCGCTCGCCGACCCGGCCAACGCCGCGGCGATCGACGCGTCACTCGCCCGCGTGAAGCAGATCGCCGGGGTCACCGCAGTGGTGAGCCCGACCGAAGCCGGCGCGAACGGACTCGCGAAGCGCGGCGACATCGGGTACGCGGTGGTGAACTACGCGAAGGCCGCCAGCGCGATGAAGGCCGCCGACCTCGACCGCCTCGAAGCCGCGATGCAACCGGCGCGCGACGCCGGCCTCCAGGTGGAGTTCGGCGGCGAGGTCGCACGCGCCGGCGAGCGCCCGGATCTCGGCAGTACGGAGATCTACGGACTCCTCGCCGCCATGGTGGTGCTGCTCCTCGCCTTCGGCTCGGTGGTCGCCATGGGCGTGCCGATCGGCACCGCGCTCGTCGGGCTCGCGGTCGGGCTCTCGGCGGTCACGGTCCTCACCAACTTCTTCGACATCTCACAGGTCGCAACCACGATCGCCACGATGATCGGGCTCGGCGTGGGCATCGACTACGCGCTGTTCGTCGTCACGCGCCATCGCGAGCAACTCGCCGGCGGCATGAACGTCGCCGACTCCGCCGGGCACGCCAACGGCACGTCCGGGATGGCGGTCGTCTTCGCCGGGACCACCGTCGTGATCGCGATCTGTGGTCTCGTGGTCGCCGGCATCCCGACGGTCACGGCGATGGGCTTCTCCTCCGCGGTCGTGGTGGCGGTGTCGGTACTGGCCGCGATCACCCTCCTGCCCGCGCTGCTCGGATTGGCCGGCACGAAGATCAACAGTGGACGCCTGCCGTGGGTGAAGCGCCACCAGGTCGAAACCGAGATGCACCCGGAGCGCCTGCGCAACGGGTTCTGGGTCCGCTGGGCGAAGCACGTCGCGGGCAAGCCGTGGCGCTACATGATCGGGAGCGTCGTGGTGTTGCTCGCGCTCGCCGCGCCCGCGCTGTCGATGCGCCTCGGTCAGACCGACGCCGGGACGCTCGCGACGACGTCCACGCAACGCCGTGCGTACGACCTCCTCGGCACCGGATTCGGCAAGGGCTTCAACGGTCCGCTCCTGCTCGTGGCCGAGGTCCCCGCGGGCAGCGGCACGACCGGGCTCACCGGGTTGGTCGCCGCGGTGGCGAAGGACTCGGATGTCCAGGCCGTGGGCGCGGCGCGCCTGAACCCGGTCGGTGACACCGCGGTCATCCGCGTGCTCCCGAAGTCGTCGCCGCAGGCCGCCGCCACGAGTGACTTGGTCGGACGTCTGCGCGGCGACGTGATCCCCGCTTCGGTGGGCGGGCACGACGTCAAGGTGTACGTCGGCGGTTCCACCGCGGCCTTCATCGACATCTCCGACCGCATCGCCACCCGCCTGCCGTGGTTCATCGGCGTGGTGATCGGGCTCAGCTTCCTGTTGTTGACGATCGTCTTCCGATCGCTGCTCGTCCCGCTCAAGGCCGCGATCATGAACGTGCTCTCCATCGGCGCGGCGTACGGCGTGATCGTGGCGGTGTTCCAGTGGGGCTGGTTCCGCGGGCTGTTCGGCGTGGAGCAGAGTCTCCCCATCGTGAGCTTCATCCCGATGATGATGTTCGCCATCCTCTTCGGGCTCTCGATGGACTACGAGGTGTTCCTGCTGTCGCGCGTACGGGAGGAATGGTTGCGCACGGGCAACGCCAGGGAAGCGGTGCCGACCGGGCTCGCCGCGACCGCACGCGTGATCACCTCGGCCGCACTCATCATGATCTGTGTGTTCCTCAGCTTCGTCCTCGTGGACGAGCCGACCGTGAAGATGATGGGCCTCGGGCTGGCCACGGCGGTGTTCGTCGACGCGACGATCATCCGGCTGGTGCTGGTGCCGGCGACGATGGAGCTGCTCGGCGACGCCAACTGGTGGCTGCCGCGCTGGCTCGACCGGATCTTGCCCCACCTGGATCTCGAGGGCGCGCCGATCCCGGAGCCGGCTCCGGGCCCGGGGGACGAGCGCGAGCTCGTCGGCGCCGCGCGCTGACGCCGCCCACCTGGGCGCCGCGTCCGCTCCGCGGCCCCTAGGGTCACACGACCAGACGAGGGGAGCAACGGTGTCGGGTCGGATCGAGGGTCGCGTCGGATTCATCACGGGAGGGGCGTCCGGGATCGGGCTCGCCTGTGCGCGTCGGTTCGTGGCCGAGGGGGCCCGGGTGGTGCTCGCCGACCGGAATCCCGAAGCGTTGGCCGCCGCCGCGACCGAACTCGGCGCGGCCGTGGTCACCGAGCAGATCGACGTGACCGTCGAGGCAGATGTCGAGCGGGCGGTGGCGCGGGCCACGAGCGAGTTCGGCGCGCTCGACCTCGCGGTGAACGCCGCCGGCTTCGGTACGTTCGGGTTCGTCGCCGACCATCCCGTCGACGAGTGGCGGGCCGTGATCGACACGAACCTCACCGGCGTCATGCTCTCGGTCAAGCACGAGGCCCAGGTGATGCGAACGGCCGGATCCGGTGTGATCGTGAATATCGCGTCGATCAACGCACGCGTGCCGGCCGAGGGCATGAGCGCGTACTGCTGCTCCAAGGCCGCGGTCGAGATGCTCACCCGGTGTGCCGCGATGGAACTCGGACCCAGCGGTGTGCGTGTGGCCGGCATCGGGCCGGGCTTCATCGACACCCCACTCACCGCCTTCACTCAGATCGTCCCGGCGATCCGCGAGGCCTACGTCGCGTCGACGCCGCTCGGTCGCGCGGGGCAGCCGGAGGACATCGCCGACGCCGCGCTCTTCCTCGTGAGTGACGAAGGCCGCTGGGTGAGTGGGGACACGCTGTTCGTCGACGGCGCCTCGATGAACAAGGCGTACCCGGAACTGCACCGGATCGCGGCTCCCTGACCGCGATTCCGTCGCTCGTTCTGCCTGACCTGGCGTGCGGCTCGTGTGCGAGAAGGCGGGTTGGGGGTCAGGGGGTCAGGAAATCGAGGATCAGCCGGTTGACCTGCTCGGGCTGGTCCCGGTGGAGGAAGTGCCCGGCGTCGGGGATGAGATGCAGCTCGAGGCCGGCCGGGAAGTTCGGTCGCAGCAGCTCCTCGTTCGCCGACTCCACACCCATGCACCCGCAGTCGATGCCGTGCAGGTACAGCGTGGGGACGTTGATCGGGCCGTCGGCGGCGGCACCGATCTCGGCGAGGGCAGGGTCGCCGGGCAGCGTGCCGAGCGTGTAGCGGTAGTAGTCGATCGCGGCCTCGATGGTGCCCGGCGATCCCAGCGTGTCCTTCAGTGCCCGCATGTACTCCGCGTCGGGCGTGTGGCCGGGTGACCAGTTGCTCCAGAGGTAGTCGATGAACTCGAAGTCGTTCGCCGGCACGATCATCGGCGCGAGCGGGGTCTGGAAGAAGAACACGTAGAACGACCGCTGCAGCTGCTGGGGCGTGAAGAACATCGGCATGAGCCCGCTCGAGTGCGGGACGGCGAGCGAGACGAACTTGGAGAAACGCTCGGGCCGGTGGCCGACCGCGGCGTACGACGAGATCGCGCCCCAGTCGTGACCGATCAGCACGGCATCACCGTCGCCGGCGAACGCGTCGGCCAGGGCGAGTGCGTCGAGCGCGACCGATGCGGTCTGGTAGTTGCCGTCGGGCGCGAGTCCCGTGGGCGCGTATCCCCGCAACCACGGTGCGACGACGTGGTAGCCCGCCGCCGCCAGTTCGGGCATCAGCAGGTTCCATGTGTGCGCATGGTCCGGGAACCCGTGCAGGCACAACGCGAGCGGACCGTCGACGGGCCCCGCCTCCAGATACGCGAAGTCGATGTCCCGGACCGTGATGCGCTTTGGGTCACTCATGACGGGAAGCTACGTCACGAGCGATCGGGCGGCAGGCGACCGCTCGACCCGAACTCCAACCCGAGCGGAGCCTGCGGAGCGAGCCGCGAGGCAGCGAGCCCACGTGAGGCATGACCGTCAGGAGTGCGAGCGAACGAGCAGTATGGACGTATGGACGTTGTCATCCGTACCGAGCAGTTGACCAAGGTGTATCCGGGTGACATCCGGGCCGTCGACCAGCTCGACCTCGAGGTCGAGGCGGGCGAGATCTTCGGTCTGCTCGGTCCGAACGGTGCCGGGAAGACGACGACGGCCGGCATGCTCACCACGCGCGTCATCCCGACCGGCGGCAAGGCCTACGTCGACGGCGTCGATGTGGTGGCGCACCCGACGCGGGCGAAGCAGGTCATCGGCGTCGTGCCCCAGACCAACACCCTGGACCGGTCCCTCGACGTGTTCGAGAACCTCTACTTCCACGGTCGCTTCTTCGGGATGACCGCCCGCACCGCGAAGGCCGAGGCCCATCGCCTGCTCGACCAGTTCCGGCTTGCCGATCGGGCGCGGGTCCCGGTGCTCGCGCTGAGCGGCGGGATGGCGCAGCGGCTCATGGTGGCGCGGGCGATCATGCACCGGCCCGCGATCCTCTTCCTCGACGAGCCGACCGCCGGCCTCGACCCGCAGAGCCGCATCGCGTTGTGGGAGATCCTGGGTGAACTCCACCGTGACGGGCAGACCATCCTGCTGACCACGCATTACATGGAAGAAGCCGACCAACTCTGTGACCGGCTGGCCATCATCGACCACGGCACGTTGCTGGCCTCCGACACGCCGTCGGCCCTCAAGCAGTCGATCGGGATCGACGCCATGGTGACGGTCACCGCCGAGGGCGACACCGAACTGCTGGCCGAGGCATTGCGTGCCGGGGTGACGGAGGCGTCGAAGGTGGAACCGGCCGACGGCGTGGTGCGGCTCTGGACCGCGCGGACGGAGGGGATCCTGCCTCGGGTCATCGACGTCGCCGAAGCGGCCGGCTTCACCGTCACCGACCTCTCCGCCACCGCCACCACCCTCGAGACGGTGTTCATCGCCCTCACCGGAAAGGACCTGCGCGAATGACGACGACCGCGCCCGCCCGCGCCACTCCACCGACCCGCGCCGAACTCGTGCCGGCCCGCTCGCCGCGGGCCGCGGCCTCGGTCGCCTTCCTCGCGTTGTTGCTGCGCGACCTGGTGGTGCTGCGCAAGAACTGGAAGGAGTTCATCCCGCGGACGCTCCTCCAGCCGCTCCTGCTGGTCTTCGTGTTCGCGTACGTGTTCCCGAAGATCGGTCAGGGTGTGGGCGGCGGTGCCGGCGCGGCCGGGTTCTCCACCGCGCTGGTCGCCGGCGTGGTGGGACTCGCGATCATCTTCCAGGGCATCCAGTCGGTGGCGCTACCGATGGTGCAGGAGTTCGGGTACACCAGGGAGATCGAGGACCGGGTCCTGGCTCCGATGCCGGTGAGTCTCGTCGCGCTCGAGAAGGTGACCGCGGGTGCCCTCTTCGGTGCGGTGAGCGCGATCCTCGTGTTCCCGATCGCCAAGTTCGTGCCCGCGACGCCGGTGCACCTCGACATCCACTGGTTGGTGCTGCTCACCCTGACGCCGCTGTGCTGCTTCATGTGCGGAGCTCTCGGCCTCGCGTTCGGGACCCGGTTCGAACCTCGCACGGTCCCGATGCTCTTCGGCATCATCGTGTTGCCGCTCACGATGCTCGGGTGCATCTACTACCCGTGGCAGTCGCTGCACACGGTCCCGTGGCTCCAGAAGCTGATTCTCGTGAACCCGCTCGTCTACATGTGCGAGGGATTCCGGGCCGCGCTCACCGCCGGGCCACACATGAGTCTGTGGGCGGTCTACCCGGCGGTGATCGGGTTCTCCGCGTTGTTCATCGCGGTCGGCCTCGCCGGATTCCGCAAGCGCGTGCTCGCGTGAGCAAGCGGACAGAACCTGAACTGCCACTCCCCGTAGGGTGAATTTGTGGCTAAGGTCCCCCGCCGTGACGGGCGACCTCACAGTGACGTTCCACGGCGTACGCGGCTCGACCCCGTGCGATGGTGAGTACCTCGCGCGCTACGGCGGCAACACGTCGTGCGTCGCGCTCGAGCGTGAGGGCGAGTCCCCGATCGTCTTCGATCTCGGTACCGGCCTGCGGAACTACGGAACCCAGCTCCTCGAGGAGCAGCGCGCCGGTGGTTTCCAGGCCGCGATGCTGCTGAGTCACCTGCACTGGGACCACGTGCAGGGTCTGCCGTTCTTCGTGCCCGTGCACGATCCCGACGCGAACCTCGAGATCTACGGGCCCCGTCAGAACGAGGGGCCGCTCGGCGAGGTCTTCGCAGGGATGATGCGGCCGCCGTACTTCCCCATCCGGCCCGACCAGCTCGGCGGGAGCATCAACTTCTTCGACGCGGGCGACGACGACTTCGCGGTCGGCCACGCCAAGGTCCGGTCCCGCTGGATCCGTCACGTCGGACCCACCCTCGGGTACCGCGTCGACTGGGACGGCATCTCGGTCGCCTACCTGTCGGACCACGGTCAGGGGTGCGGCATCGGCCACGCCGACGACTTCGTCCCCGACGAGGTGCTCGAACTCTGCGACGGCGCCGATCTGCTCATCCACGACGCGCAACACACGCCCGAGGAGTTCGCCCAGAAGCGGCACTGGGGTCACTGCACCGTCGACTACGCCGTCCACGTCGCGAAACAGTCCGGCGCCCGCAAGCTCGCGATGTTCCACCACGATCCGAGTCATGCCGACAACGAGGTCGACGAGTTGCTGCGTGGCGCCCAGGACGCGTCCGCCCGGCTCAACGGCGCCGAGGTCATTGCGGCGGCCGAGGGTATGGTCCTGCGGTTTCCCCGACCCTGACCTGCGCGCGGAGCTCCCATGCCTGACGACGACGACGTACTGCAGCCGGATTCCGCGTCCTTCCGGGCGGTGCTCGGCCATTTCGCCACCGGGATCACCGTCATCACGGCGATGGACGGCGACGAGCCCGTCGGGCTGGCCGCCAACTCGTTCTCCTCGGTGTCGCTCGACCCGCCGTTGGTGTTGTTCTGCCCGGCCAAGACGTCGAGCAGCTGGCCGCGCATCCAGCGCGCCGGGCACTTCACGGTGAACGTGCTCGACGAGCACCAGGAGCCGGTCAGCAAGCTCTTCGCCACGCCCGGCGCCGACCGCTTCGGCCAGATCGATTGGCACATCGGGCGGAGCGGGCCCATCCTCGAGGACGTCCACGCCTACCTCGACTGCACCATCGAGTCCGAGCACGAGGCCGGCGACCACATCATCGTGGTGGGCCGGGTCGAGGCGCTCGGGCTCACGGCGGACGCCGGCCCGTTGCTCTTCTACCAAGGTCGATACGGCCGTCTCCTCGGAAGCGAGTAGTACCCCATGGCCGAAGTCATGCCGTCCGCCGTCATCGACGGTGTCGTCGTCGTCGAGCCCACGCTCTGGACCGATCCCCGCGGGTTCTTCGCGGAGACGTTCCGCCAGGAGTGGCTCCCCGAAGGATCGCCGCTCATGGTGCAGGGCAATCGGGCCGACCGCATGGCCGACACCGTGGTCGGGTTGCACTACCACCGCTTCCAGGCCGACTACTGGTACGTGCCGAACGGCGCGGTGCTGGCCGGGCTCCACGACCTGCGGGTGTCGTCCCCCACGCGCGGCGCGTCGCTGACCGTCGAACTCGACGCCGTCGTCCACCGCGGGCTGTACATCCCGCGCGGCGTGGCGCACGGCTTCTACGCGATCACCGACGCGACCATCACCTACCTCGTCGACAACTACTACAACCCGGCCGACGAGCTCGGCGTGGCGTGGGACGACCCGGCCATCGGCATCGACTGGCCCGGCACCACGCCGACGCTGTCGGACCGGGACCGCGCGAACCCGCGCGTGGCCGATATTCCGGCCGACCTCGTCCCGCAGTAGGACGCCGGCGCGGCGCTACCCGCGTGTCGCGCGCCGCTGGATCTCGGCCGAGACGCTGACCACCCCGGTGGCACCGAGCGCGCCGATGATCGCCACGACCGCGGCCACGATGGACGCCAGTGCGATCGCGTCGGCGACGAAGAGCAGGGTCGCGATGGTCAGGCCGGCGAAGAGCAGGAAGCTCTGACGCGACGCGATGGTGGCGGCTTCGAAGGGCGCGCGGCTGGGCCGCCGACTCGCGAGAACCGAGGTCCAGAACCGGGCGAGGGGCGAGCGCGCACCCATGATGGCGCCGAGCCCCGCGACGACCGCCGCGATCGGGATGCTCCAGGCCTGCTGGAACACGAACCCGGCGAGCAGGATCACCACGACGACCGCCTGTTCGAATCGGCCCGCACGGGGATCGACGAGGCGCATCGATCGACCCTACAACCCGCTTCCTGGGGGCTCGCCGGTGACGATCTCCCCACAATGGGTGAGTGAAATATCCGTTATGACCACGTAGGGTGACGGCACTGGGCATTCGGCGGAGGGAACCGGAACACATGGACGTAGGCCTGATCGGTGGATCCACCGTCCTCGGCTCGCGGGGCGATGTCGCCCGACACCGGGAGGCGGGCCGGCGCAAGCGCCTGTTGCGGTTGGCGATCGTGGCGATGATCGCCTTCGACTATCCGCTCGCGCGGGCGCTCGGCGGCAATCCGGTCCACTGGGGCATGCCCCGCCTGAACCTCCCGCCGGAGTGGGCGAACATGATCCCGGGGCTGGTCATGATCACCGTCCTCGGGGGCGTGTTGCTCGTCCCGATGATGCTCATGGGCCGGTCTCCGCACACGGTCTACCGGCCGAGCGAGATCCCGGTGCGCCTCGACGACGTCGTCGGCCTCGGCATGGTGAAGGACGAGGTCGTCAAGACGCTCAACCTGTTCCTCGCGTACAAGACCTTCCACGACAAGATGGGTGGCAACCCGCGGCGGGCGATCCTCTTCGAGGGTCCGCCCGGGACCGGCAAGACCTACATGGCCAAGGCCATGGCCCGTGAGGCCGGGGTGCCGTTCCACTTCGTGGCCGCGAGTTCGATCCAGTCGCCGTACTTCGGGCAGACCAACCGCAAGATCGCGAAGTTCTTCAAGGGACTGCGCAAGGCGGCCCGCCGCGAGGGCGGCGCGATCGGCTTCATCGAGGAGATCGACGCGATCGCCGTCGCCCGCGCCGGCATGAAGGAACCCGAGGCGCGCCACGACGTCCGTACCGTGAACCGGGGCCTCGGCGAGGGCTTCGCCGGCGTGATCAACGAGCTGCTGATCCAGCTCCAGTCGTTCGACGAGCCGACGACGGGGGAGAAGATCACGGGCTGGTGCGTCAGCAAGACCAACCGGTTCCTGCCCGCGAGGTGGGAGATCAAGAAGAAGCCACCGGCGTCGTCGAACATCCTCGTGATCGGGGCCACGAACCGCGCGTCCGCGCTCGACCCCGCGCTGCTGCGGCCCGGTCGGTTCGACCGATCCATCCACTTCGACCTGCCGTCGCGGTCGGGTCGGCGCGAGATCATCGACCTCTACCTGGACAAGAAGGCGCACGTTCCCGAACTCGACAAGGAAGAGCGTCGCGAGCAACTCGCGGCGGTCACGCTCGGCTACTCGCCCGTGATGATCGAGCACCTCTTCGACGAGGCGCTGGTCTGGTCGTTGCGGGCCGGGCGCGACGCGATGGAGTGGGACGACATCCAGAAGGCGAAGCTCACCGAGGAGATCGGGCTCGCCAATCCGATCGAGTACACCGAAGAAGAGACGCGGATCATCGCGACCCACGAAGCGGGCCACGCGGTCGTCGCGCACCTCATGGGGATCGGGCGCAAGCTCGAGGTGCTCTCGATCATCCGCCGCCGCGGATCGCTCGGGCTGCTCGCGCATTCCGACACCGAGGAGCGGTTCCTCCGCAACCGCACCGAGTTGCTGTCGCAGATCCAGATCGCGTTCGGCGGCATGGTGGCCGAGGAGTTGTGGTTCGGCGAGTCGGGCACCGGTCCGGGTTCCGACCTCCAGCAGGCCACCACGGTGGCGGCCACGATGGTCGGCGCCCTCGGCATGGCCGGTTCGTTGGTGAGCTTCCAGGCGTCGGGTGGTGGTCCGTTGGACACCGGTCTGATTTCCCGGGTCCTCGGCGACGATCAGGCCCGCCACGAGGTGGAGAAGATCCTCGACCGGTCGAAGGAGTCGGTCCGGGAACTGCTCGATACCAACCGGCACCTCGTCGAGGCCCTCCGAGACGAGTTGCTGCTGAAGGACGAACTGGTCGGCGACGAGATCACCGGCGTCCTCGACGAGGCACGCGCGGCCCACGCGATCGGCACCGTCGAGTAGCACGCGCCGGCCCGGGAACCCCGCGGGCGGTCGCGACCGGTCGGGGTACCCTCGATCCATCGTCGATACCGCGCTCAGCGCCTCCGAACAGTTCACGCACGACAAGGCCCGGCGCCGCGCCGGGTGGCGGCTCATGCGCAGTGCCGTCGCTCCGCAGCGGGGCTGGGTCGTCGGTGGCATCGCGGCCGGCGTGGTGTGGACCGGAGCGAAGCTGACCATCCCGCTCCTCGCGGCGACCGCGATCGACGACGGCATGCGGGTCGGGGACCAGGACAAGGTCATCCGGCTGACCGTGATCATGGTGCTCGTCGGCATCGTGCAGGCGATCTGCACCGGGCTCCGGCGGTACTCCGCGTTCCGCATCGCGCTGCGCACCGAGACCGATCTCCGGCAGCGACTCTTCGCCCATCTCCAGCGGCTGCACTTCGCGTTCCACGACCAGGCCCAGACCGGTCAGCTCATGGCCCGCGCCAACACCGACATCCAGCAGGTCCAGACCGTTGTCATCCTCATCCCGCTGACCGTCGCCGCGATGTTCACCATGGGCGGCGTGCTCGTGATCATGCTCTGGAAGAACACGATCCTCGCGTTGCTCGCGCTCGGCGCGCTGCCGTTCCTCAACCTCGCGGCCACGCGGTTCTCGCACCGCATCGCGCCGGTGAACCTCGCGCTACAAGAAGAGCTCGCCGACGTCTCCGGGGTGGTCGAGGAGAGTCTCTCGGGTATCCGGGTGGTGAAGGGCTTCGGGGCCGAGCGCCAGCAGATCCGCCGCCTCGAGGAGGAAGCCGACTCGGTGCTCGACCGCTCGCTCGCCGCGGCGCGCCTGCGGGCCGGCTTCATGCCGCTCGTCGACTTCCTGCCGACGATCTCGATGGTGGCGATCCTCTGGTACGGCGGACACCAGGTGCTCGACGGCCACCTCCAGGTGGGCGACATCCTCGCGTTCAACCTCTACATCCTCATGCTGATCTGGCCCATGCGGATGATGGGGATGCTCGTCGCTCAGGCGTCACGCGCGTCGGCGGGTGCGGGCCGGGTCCAGGAGATCCTCGCGACCGATCCCGCCATCGCCGACGCGCAGCACGCGGTCACACTGCCCGACGGTCCCGGCGCGCTGCGCTTCGAGGGCGTGTCGTTCGGGTACGGGCGGGGCCGGTCGGTGCTCGACGGACTCGACCTCGAGATCCGCGGTGGGGAGGCGGTGGCCATCGTCGGCGCGACCGGGTCGGGCAAGAGCACCGTTGCCCGCCTCGTGCCCCGCTTCTACGACGTCGACGCCGGCCGCATCCTGCTCGACGGCGTCGATGTGCGCGACCTCGCGGTGGACGACCTGCGCGGCGCGGTGGGCATCGTCTTCGAAGACACCTTCCTCTTCTCCGACAGCGTGCGCGAGAACATCGCGTTCGCCGATCCGGACGCGCCGATGGAACTGGTCGAGCGCGCCGCGCGCCTCGCCGGTGCGGCCGACTTCATCCACGCGCTGCCGCACGGTTTCGACACCGTGATCGGAGAGCACGGGTTCTCGCTCAGCGGCGGGCAACGGCAACGCATCGCGATCGCTCGTGCCGTGCTCGCCGATCCGCGGATCCTCATTCTCGACGACGCGACGTCGTCGGTGGATCCCACCAAGGAACACGAGATCCGGTCCGCCCTCGGTGAGGTGATGACCGGACGGACCACGCTGATCATCGCCCACCGACCGGCCACGATCGCGCTGGCGGATCGTGTCGTGTTGATCGGCGACGGCCACGTGGTGGCGACCGGCACCCACGAGGATCTGCTCCGGACATCGGAGGAGTACCGGACGGTGCTCGCCTCGGCCGCACTGTCGGCCGCGGAACCGCTCGCGCCGGCCCCCGGTTCGGGCCCGGCCCCGGAGGACGCGCCGTGAGGGGCGGCGGGATGGTGAACACCAACGCCATCGACGACGACAGCAAGCTCGACCGGGCCGCGGCCAGCCAGGTCCTGCGCCGCCTGTGGGCGCTGTTGCACCCGTACCGCGCGCAGATCGTCGTCGCCACCATCGTCCTGATCGGTCAGACCGCGTGTCTCCTCGCGGGTCCGGCGCTCGTCCGGGCGGGCGTGGACCAGGGCCTGCTCGCCAAGGACGGCAACGCGCTGAACCGCATCGCGATCGCGTACCTGCTCGTGGCGGTCGCCGGACTGGTCCTCGGGCGGTCGGTGATCTGGCTGGTGAGTCGCACCGGTGAGCGGTTCCTCCGCTCGCTGCGCGAGCGGGTGTTCCGCCACCTCATGGCGCTCTCGCTCGACTTCTACGACCGGGAGAAGACCGGCCGCCTCGTCGCCCGTATGACCTCCGACATCGACGCGCTCCAGGAACTCATCAGTCAGGGCCTGGTGATGTTCGTCCAGAACTTCTTGATCTTCGTGGGTGCGATCGTCGTGGTGATCGCGATGAGTTGGCAGCTGAGCCTCGGCGTGCTCGTGATCGTCCCGCCCGTCGTCTTCGCCAGCCGGTGGTTCCGGCGTCGCTCGAACGCCGCGTACCTCCAGGTTCGCGAGCGGATCGGCGAGAACCTGTCGACGCTCCAGGAGGGGCTCGAGGGCGTGCGGGTCGTGCAGGCATTCGGCCGTGAGCGCGGGTGGATCCGCCGCTTCCGCACGACCAACGAGAACCAGTACGAGGCCAACCTCGAGACGGTGCGCATCTCCGCGAAGTACTTCCCCTTCGTCGAGTTCACCGGGGTCATCGGGATCGCGGTGATCGTGGGGCTCGGCGGTCTCCTCGTCGACCACGAGGTCGTCACGGTGGGGACCGTGCTCGCCTTCGTCCTGTACCTCAACAACCTGTTCGAGCCGATCCAACAGTTGAGCCAGCTCTACAACACGGTGCAGTCGTCCGGCGCCGCGCTGTTCAAGTTGTTCTCACTCCTCGACATCGACGTCTCGATCCACGAGAAGCCCGGCGCGGTCGACCTGCCCGCCGACGGTGCTCTCGTGGTCGACGCGGTCGCGTTCGCATACGGCGGTGACGCACCCGACACCGACGGCGTGATCACCCCCCGCGGGCCTGAGGTCTTGCGTGACGTGTCGATCGCAGTGGCGTCGGGGGAGCGGGTCGCGCTCGTCGGTCCGACCGGCGCCGGGAAGTCGACCCTGGCCAAACTCATGGCCCGGTTCTACGACCCGCGTGAGGGGACGATCAGCTACGGCGGGGTCGACCTGCGCGAGGCCACGCTCGCGAGCCTGCGGCACACGATCGTCGTCGTCCCGCAGGAGGGGTTCCTCTTCGCCGGCACCATCCGCGACAACGTGCGCGTCGGTCGAGATGGCGCGAGCGATGCCGAGGTCGACGATGCGATCGCCGCGCTCGGCCTCACCGAGACGTTCGAAGCCTTCCCCGAGGGGATCGACACCGAGGTGCGCGAGCGCGGGTCGCGCCTCTCGGCGGGGGAGAAGCAGCTGGTGTCGTTGGCGCGTGCCGCGCTCGCCGACCCGGCGGTGCTGGTGCTCGACGAGGCGACGTCGAACCTCGACCCGGGCACGGAGCACGCGGTGGAGCGGGCCCTCGACCACCTCACCGAGGGTCGCACCGTGGTGGTGGTCGCGCACCGCCTCTCCACGGCGGCGCGCTGTGACCGGATCGCGGTCATCGACCAGGGTGGGCTGCTCGAAGTGGGGACCCACGACGAGTTGCTCGCGCGCCGCGGCCGGTACGCGGGCCTCTACGCCGCGTGGGACTCCACGCCGATGGACCGCATCGCGTAGTAGCGCCGCGGGCTACACCCGGCGCAACCCGGGCCAGATCTCGGGCCAGGACCCGCGGGGGTCACGCGCCAGCCAGATCGGCGTGCCGTCTTCCCGATTGTGGGCACCGTCGGGGGTGGCGACCGTGGCGATGCGTTCCACGTGGGCGAACGCCGCATCGAGCTTCGCCCGATTCCGTCCGATCGCGATCACCTCGGGCGGGCTCCCGGCCGGTGGACCCCAGTCCCAGTAGCTGTTGTGCCCGCTCGCCGGCTGGGGGAGGCCGGGTTCGAGAAGTTCGACCGCGCCGGCCTCGGAGTAGTTCTCGGTGAGGATCCCGGCGTCGGGGTGGCGCGCGTGCAGGGTCGCGACGCGGTGGGCGAGCGCTTCCCAGCCGAGCATCTCGCCCAACTCCGGGTTGACCACGCTCACCGCGTTGGCGGCGGTGACCGGGAGGAGCGGGAGCGCGAGGGGCGCAAGGAGCAGACCGCCACCGACGACGACCGCGGGCAGGACCCAGCCCCGCCCGTTGCCGAGCGCGCACGCGCCGACCGCGACGAAGGCGGGGAGGATCGCAGCGGTGTAGTACGGCTTGCCGCCGGTGACGAGCACCAGCACCAGGGCCAGTGCGCCGGCCACGACGAGGAAGCGGTACGGCCGACCGGCGGGGTCGCGCAGGAGCCACGCGATGCCGGGCACCGCGAGCACCGCGCCCGCGCCGAGCAGGAGGAGCTGGGCGGGGATGGTCGTTGCTGACTGGCCGTAGTCGCGCAAGGTCTGGGCGAACTCGAGTTGGGGCCAGCCGTGCTGGGCCTGCCACCACACGTTGGGCGCGACGATCACCGCCGCGACCACCCCACCGGCGAGCACCCACGGGGTGGCGAGCGTGTGCCGGTCGAGCAGGAGGAGCCCGAGTGCGAGACCGACGATCGCGAACGCGAAGGTCCACTTGTTGAGCAGTCCGATCCCGCAGGCGATTCCGACGACGATCCACCAGCGGGGGTCGGCGCCGTTGACCAGCTTCACCAGGACGAGCGCGAGGGCAGCTCCCGCGGTGATCTCGACAGTGACGGTGCCGAGGAAGTGACCGGTCGTCAACAGCAGCGGCGCGAGCGCGGTGGCAAGCGCCGCGAGCAACTGGGCGCGCGTGCTGCCACCGAGTTCGCGGGCGAGGCACACCACGAGGATCACGGTGCCGCCGTGGAACAACGCCGGGGTGATGCGGAGTCCGAACTTGCTCGTGCCCACCGTCGACGCGGCGAGCCGGTAGAGCGCGGGCGTGAGCGGTGGATGGTCGACGAACCCCCACGCCAGTCGCCGCCCGCACGCGAGGTAATAGAACTCGTCGCGGTGGTAGCCCCAGATGTTCGCGGTCGCGAGGTGGAACGCGGTCGTGGCGACCGCGATCCAGCCGACGATCGCGATCATCCGCCGGTCAGCGCCCGGGTGACGAGCGCGACGACCTGAACGCGGACGCGGTCGTCGTCGAGTTGGGCGCCGTCGTGGTCGCCGAACCGGTGGTTGGCGAACCAGGTGGTGGTCTCGACGACGAAACGGGCGGTGACGTCGACGTCGACGATCGGGGCGAGCAGTCCCGCGTCGGACCGACGCGTGAGGTACTGCGTGAGGCGATCGAGGTGGGCGCGTCGACCGTGCTCGTAGAAGCTCTCGGCGAGGGTCGGCCAGTCGATCGCGCAGCGTTCGACGAGGCGCAGCAGGGTTCGGGCGCCGAGGATCGCGTCGAACTGCTGGGCGACCACGGCCTCGATCTCGGCCCGGATGTCGGCCGGCGCGTCGGTGCGCTCCGCGTCGTCGAGTGCGGTGAGGGTGCCGAGGTTGGTGAAGGCCTGGCGGATCACCGCGGTGAGCGCGGCGGGATCGGGGTTCTCGACCGGGAGGGGGAGGGTGTGGATGTCGACGCCGGACTCCCGTTGCAGGACGAGCGCGAAGAGGGCTTCCTTGCCGGTGGCGTACGAGTACAGGAGGCCGGGCGACACGCCGGCCCCGGCCGCGACGTCGCTCATGCGGGTGCGGCGGTACCCGATGGCCGAGAAGGTGGCGAGGGCGGCGTCGACGATCTGGTCGATGCGTTCGGGGGCGCGGATCCGAGGCGACACCGTTCGATCCTAAACTGAATGAGTCATTCAGTCAAGAATGAATTGCCTCCTGGACGAACTGGCGGATCGTCGCGAACGCGCGCTCGGGCTGGTCCCGCCACACGCCGTGGCCGCAGTCGGAGACGCGCTCGAAGCGGGCCTGGGGGATCCCGGCTGCGATGATCTCGGCCCCCGCCACTGGGCAGACCGGGTCGTCTTCGCCGGAGAGCAGGAGCACCGGGCCCTCGATCCGGCCGAGACGGTCGACGAGGTCGAAGCTGCGCTGCTCGCCTCGGCCCCATTGTTCGAAGAGCTCGTAGTTGGCGACCTCGAGCTGGCGGTGCATCCGGTCGCGTGCATCCGGCGGTGTGGTGCGGCTGTAGAGGGGCATGCACACCTCGAAGTAGCGGCGCAACGACTCCGGCGTCGGCAGGGACCAGAACGCGGCCGCCGCGTCGCGCGCCTCGGGGCCGCCGAGCCGCTCGAACACCGGCAGCATCAGCGCCGGATCCGACCGGGCGGTGGTGGAGTCGAGGATCACGCGGTTCGCGTGGCCCGGGTGGTCGACGAGGTACTGGAGCGCGACCATGCCGCCGAATGAGACGCCGTAGACGATCGGGTCGACGATCTCCAGGGCGGCGCACAGGGCGACCAGGTCGGCCGCCCACTGTTCGAGGTTCCAGGTCGTGGGATCCGAGCGGTCGCTCCGACCCTGGCCCCGATGGTCGTAGTACACGACCTGGGCGAGGTCGGTCATCTGCGACCACTGCGGCTTGAAGCCCGAGTGGTCGAAACCCGGTCCGCCGTGGAGCACGATCAGCGTCGGTCGCGCCCGCATGGTCGGACCGTCGGGCACGAGGCCGAGGCCCTCGACGTCGACGAACAGCCGGCAGTCACCGATCGACACGCGCATGATGTCGACGGTAGCCCCGTGCGGGGCTGCCTATTCTCGGATGATGGACGAGCTTGCAGGACGATCGGCTGTGGTCACCGGTGCGGGGAGCGGCATCGGGCAGGCCCTGGCGCACGCGTTCGCGGCGGAGGGGATGCGGGTCGCGATCGCCGACGTCGAGGTGGCCGCACTCGCGATCACCGAGGCCGAGTTGCGGGCGACCGGGGCCGACGTACTCGCGGCTCATGTCGACGTCGCCGACCCGAACTCGGTGCGGGCGTTCGCGCGGCTCGTCGACGACGAACTGGACGGGGCCGACGTGCTCTGCAACAACGCCGGGGTCTTCGCGGGCGGGCTCATCTGGGAGCGGCCGGTGGCCGACTTCGAGTGGGTGATGGGCGTCAACTTCTACGGGATGCTCCACGGGATCCAGGGGTTCGTGCCCGGCATGATCGAGCGGGGCCGGCCCGGCCACGTGGTGAACACGATTTCCGCGGCCGGCCTGTTCCCGTCGGCGTTCTCGGCGCCGTACACCGCGTCGAAGTTCGCTGCGCTCGCACTCACGGAATGCCTCGCGGGCGAGTTGGCCGCGGTCGGTGCGCCGATCGGGGTCACCGCACTGTGTCCGGGTGCGGTCAAGACCGGGATCGCGTCGTCGACGCGGAATCGGGCCGCGTCGACCGAGCCCGACCCGGCATCCGATTTCGTCGACCGCATGCTCACCGAGAACACCGAGCGGGGGATGCCGCCGAGCAACGTGGCCGCGATGGTGGTGGCGGCGGTGCGATCCGGCCGGTACCTGCAACTCACGGGCGACGGATACGCGACCGCGCTGCAGACGCGCGCCGACGAGTTGCTCGGCGGCGGGTTGCCGTCGCTACCGCACTTCGACTGACGCCCCACCGATCGCGGTGTCGGGGAGTGGTTCGAACTCGGTGACCGGGTCGAGCCGGTGGGCGAAGCGGCGCAGCGTCGCGAGCACGGCGCGGCCGGTGAGCAGGATCAGGATCAGCGTGGGCAGCGCGCGCGCCGCGTCGTTGGCGAACGACGTGGCCACGTAGAACGACCAGTAGTGGCGGATCGTGGTGCCCAGGCTCGAGCCCGGGATCCACGAGAGCTCCCCGCCGTCACGTTGGTAGGGCCAGAACCAGAAGTTCATCACCGCGCCGAAGAGGAACCCCCAGACCCATCCGAAGGCGCCGAGTGCGAGCACCTCCACGCGTGGTGACCACCGGCGGGTGATCTGGCCGAACCAACCCGCACTGGCGCCCAGCCATGCGAGCGCGAGCATCTGGTACGGCAGCCACGGTCCGATCCCACCGGTGATCACGGCGGACACGGCCATCGCGCTCAGGCCGAGCAGCATCCCGAAGCGGGGGCCGAAGGCGACGCCGGCGAGGATGACGAAGAAGTAGAAAGCGTTGTTGCCGAGCGGCAGCGCGACGAGGCGCAACAGCCCTTCCGACGCCGCGAGTACGCCCAGGACGGCGACGGTCATCGCGGTCATGGACCCGCGGCGCACCTCGACGAGGAGCGCGGTGAGCGCGAGGGCACCGATCACCCCGGCCACGAGCGGCGCGTCCCCCGAATGGGCCTGGTCGGGGAGTGCGGAGCTCGGGAGCCAGAACGGATAGAGGAACGCGGCGATGCCGACGGCCGTCACGAGGGTGTAGATCGCGACGGGTTGGACGCGCGTCACCCATGATGGGGTGCCCGGAGGCCGCGTGGTGGCGGCGAGCGCGCTCATGCCGGCTCCAACGCGGTCGCGACCTGCTCGACGGTGAGGAACCCCGGGAGCACCTTGGCGATCTGGGGCGCGAACAACGAGTCGGCGAGCACCGAGGCCGCCGGTCCCGACGCCACGACCTCACCGTCGCCGAGCACGACGGCCTCGTGCGCGCACCGGGCCGCGAGTTCGACGTCGTGGGTGGCGAGGACCACCGCACCGCCCTCGGCCGCGTGGGTCGCGATGGCGCGTTCGAGCGCATGGCGCGACGCCGCGTCCATCCCGCGCGTGGGTTCGTCGAGCAGGAGCACCGGTGCACCGCTCACGGCCACCGCCGCGATCGCGACGCGTTGCCGCTCGCCGCCGGACAGCGATCGCGGATGCCGGTCGGCGAGGGGCGTGAGGCCGAGCGTGTCGAGCCAACGCTCGACCGCCCCCGGCTCGCGGCGGCCGAGCAACCGGAGGGTCTCGGCGACTTCGTCACGCACCGTCGTCCGGAACAGGAGGCTCGACGGGTCCTGGGGGACGTACGCCCGGCCCGCCGTGCCGTCGACGGTGCCGCGCCGTGCGGGGATCAGTCCCGCGACGGTGCGCAGGAGCGTGCTCTTCCCGGCGCCGTTCCGGCCGAGCAGCGCGATGACCGCGCCGGCCCGGATGTCGACGGAGACGTCGTGGAGGACCGGCGTGTCGCCGAGGTGCACGTCGAGGCCGCGCGCCCCGATGAGGACGTTGCCGGGTGCGGTGGGTGCGGCGGGCCGCGGCGTCGGGACCGCGACCGCGCGCGCCCGGCGGCGGGCGTCGCGCACGGTCAGCGGCGGCGGGCTCCAGCCGAGCAGATGTCCGAGCCGGGTCACCGGCGGCGCGCCGGGATACTCCGCGAGCACGAACTCCGGCGCGGCGGGTGCCCCGACCAGCCGGGCGTCGACCATGAGGACCGCGGCATCGGCGATGGGCGCGGCGCGTTCGAGGCGGTGTTCGGCCAGGACGATGGTGGTGCCGAGGTCGGCGTTGAGGCGGGCGACCGCGGCCAGCACATCTTCCGCACCCTGCGGGTCGAGCTGGCTGGTGGGTTCGTCGAGCACGAGCACCGAGGGTGTGGTCACGAGTGCGCCGGCGATCGCGCACCGTTGCCGTTCGCCGCCCGAGAGCGTGGTCGGGTTGCGGTCACGAAGGTGGGCCACGCCGAGCGCATCCATGACCTCTTCGACCCGGCGCCGCATCCCGGCCGGGTCCCCACCCAGGTTCTCGAGGCCGAACGCGATGTCGGACTCGACCCGGTCGACGACGAACTGCGCCTCGGGGTCCTGGTGGACGAACCCGACGACGTCGGCCAGCTCGCGCGGGGGATGGTCACGCGTGCTCCGGCCGGCGACCGTCACCGAACCACGGAAGCGACCGCCGGAGGTGTGGGGCACGAGTCCGTTCGCGGCGCGCAGCAGTGTGCTCTTGCCCGAACCCGAGGAGCCGACCACGAGGAGGATGTCGCCGGGTGGGATGGCGAGGTCGATGTCGGCGAGGGCGGTCGGTCCGTCGGGGTAACCGAACGAGACGCCCTCGTACTCGAGGCCACCGGTCACGACGCCGTCCCCATCACGGGTGCCATCACCTCGGCGCCTGCGAGCGCAGTGTTCGGCGAACGACGGGCGAGTGGTGCCAACAGGGGGAGCAGTGCGAGCGCCACGATCGGGTCGAAGCGGGGCCAGGCCACCGGGTCCGCGTACCAGGCGAGCGTGTCGTTCCCGCCCGTGGTCAGGATCCCGAGCGCGAGCGGGCTGAGGGCGACCACCGCGATGAGCAGCCAGTCGGCACGCTGGATGCGCCGCCGCCGGTACGTGCGTCGGTGGACGCCGAGGGAACTCCGCCAGACCCCGACCACGAGTGCCGCGGTCCCCACGCCACCACAGATCAAGGCCGTCGTCGTGCCGTTGCCGATCAGCGCGAGGAACCCGACGCCGAATGCCACCAGCGCGAGGAGGACGCACCACCCGGCCTCCACATCGGCGCGCGCCGGCCCGCGGATACCGAAGCCGCGTGAGTCCATGGACTCCGCGAGTGACACCGCTCGTTCCATCCCGCGTTCGAGGACCGGAAGGATGGAGCGCAGGATCCGGCCGCGCCGGACCGCGTGGCCACCGGTGCGGGCACGGTCGGCCTCGCGTACCGCGCGCATCGATTCGATGGTGGCGGGGATGTACGCGAGGGCCACGGTGACGACCACGCCCAACTCGTAGAACGACCGGGGCGTCGACTGCACCAACTCGTAGTGCGACCAGATGGTGTTGACCGCGCCGAAGACCGCCATCACCCCGATGACCGTGAACGCGACCGCCGCGGCCTGCAGCACGATGTCGCTCTCGACCGTCCCGCCGACGGTGAACCCGCCGAGCACATCGGGCATGGTCGCGTGGGGCACGGAGAACAGGATGTGCAGGCCGTTGTGGGTGGTGAACGCAGCGATCGCGACGCGAAAGATGCCGAAGACGACGCCGATCCCGACGAGGATCGGGAACGCCTGGCGGTACGGGCCGTCAGGCGCGTGGGCCTCCACCATCACCCATGCGATGCCCACCACGAGCGCCACGTAGACCGGGCTCGGCGCCAATTGCACGGCGCCCGCGGCGGCGATCGCCCACGCGAGCCAGGCCACCGAATGCCAGGGTCGGGGCGTTGCCGCGGGGTGATGCATTCCCCTAGGGTGCCCGCTCGAACGTGGTCATGCCCAACCCCGGATGGTGGGTGTGGCCCGTCGGCCCCGGAAATCTCGGGGTCGGCAGGTGGAGGAAGCCGGTGCAAGACCGGCGCTGACCCGCAACTGTGAGCGGCCCCGGATCGTGGATCCGAGGTCGTGAGCCAGGACCATCGCCACGTTCCGCCGATTCCGTCGGCGATCCGCACCACTCGAGAGAACGGTCTTCGTGGAACGAGACCGGCGGAGGTCCCATGGCTCGGATCCGGGCATTGCTGGCGGTCGGCCCCCTGATCGCGGCGTCCACGTTCGGCGCCCTGACGGTTGCGTCCGCACCCGCCGGTGCCGGCGGCGCGCATCGGGCCCTGGTGATCGTCGACACCGGCGCGGCCACCTACCAGCGCGTCGTCACCTTCGACACCGACTCGATCACCGGGATGCAGGCGCTGGCGCTCGCCGGGGCCGACCCCGTCGTCTACACCTACGCGGGCCAGGGCGGCGCGGTCTGCCGGCTGTTCGGGGTGGGTCGCGATGCCGGGCCCAACTGCCTCGGCGGCGGCGACGGCGACAATCGGTACTGGGCGTACTTCCGGGCGGCGAGTGGCACGTCGACCTTCACGTACTCCCGTGGCGGTTCGGGATCCACCGCGGTCCACGACGGCGACGTGGAGGGCTGGAAGTTCGGGACCGGAGCCGCGCCTGCATGGTCGGCCGTGCCGCCCCCGGTGACGACCACCACCACCGTCGCTCCGGTCACGAACCCCGCGACCGGACCGGGCTCGGGTCCGGGATTCTCGTCGCCGGTAGGCGTGCCGCCGGCCGGGGCCACACCGGCCCAGATCGCCGCGTTCTGGGCGGCGGCCAACGGCGGAGCCACCACGACGACCACCTCGACGACCGCGCCCACCACGGAGGTACGCGGAGTATCGAGCCGGCGTGCCACCGGTGGATCGGGGCGCGTCGCCGCGTCACGTGATGCACTGCCGATCGGGGCGGGCGACGGATCGGGTGGCGGATCGACGGGGTGGGGATCGATGGTCGGCTTCGCCGCCGCGGCCGCGGCGATCATGGGAATCGGTCTGTACCTGCGGCGATTGCGCTCCCGCCCGATACCGTAGGCCCATGCCACCCCGGCGTCGGCCGACGTCAACCTCCAACTTTGGCGCGGGCCGTCGCGAGAGCCACGACGCGTCGGCGTTCTACGACCGGTTCACCGCGCCCGCCGTCTCGGACGACTCGGTGGTCCAGCCGTGCCCGGTCCCGGACCGGATCTTCACCGCCGACGCGCGGAAGATGACCGACGTACCCGATGCGTGCGTCGCGCTCGTCGTCACCTCGCCGCCCTACTTCGCGGGCAAGGCCTACGAGCAGGAGATGGGTCAGGGGCACATCCCCGGCGACTACGTCGAGTACCTCGAGATGCTGCGCGACGTGTTCAGCGAGTGTGCGCGGGTGCTCGAACCGGGTGGGCGCATCGCGGTCAACGTGGCCAACCTCGGCCGCAAGCCCTACCGGTCGCTCGCCGCCGATGTCGTGACGATCCTCCAGGACGATCTTGCGCTCTTGCCGCGCGGTGAGGTGGTGTGGGTGAAGGGCAAGGGCGCCACCGGGTCCACTGCGTGGGGTTCCTTCCAGAGTGCCGCCAACCCGGTGCTGCGGGACCTCAGCGAGCGGATCGTGATCGCGAGCAAGGGTCGGTTCGACCGTGCGGTCGCGCGTCCCGATCGAGTCAAGCGGGGCCTGCCGCACGAGAACACGATCTCCAAGGAAGAGTTCATGGAAGCGACGCTCGACGTGTGGAACATCGCACCCGAGAGCGCCAAGCGGGTCGGGCACCCGGCGCCGTTCCCGGTCGACCTGCCCGCCCGCTGCATCCGCCTGTTCACCTACGTCGACGACGTCGTCCTCGATCCCTTCATGGGTTCCGGGACGACCGCGGTGGCCGCGATCCGCAACGACCGCAGGTTCATCGGCTTCGAGACCGATCCCACCTACGTCGAGTTGGCCGAGCGCCGCATCGCAACCGCCCGCGCCGCGGTCGCCGAGTCCGGCTTCGACCACACCCAGCCCGCCCCCTGACCAACTTGCGTGGGCCACCCCCCCGGAGTGGGGGGGGGGGGGGGGCGGGGGGGGGGGCCATGTTAGGGTGGTTTTTTGTTGAGGGTATGGGTTGTGTGGGGGGGGTTTGAGAAGTGTAAGAGCAAATGGATGGGGCACGCCGGGGGGCGGGCGGGCGCGGGTG
>JBBSBV010000021.1:0-77323 GCA_038250905.1 Acidimicrobiia bacterium | reverse complement strand
GCACGACTTGGGTGTGCCGGTGCAGTTGGTGGTGCCGGCGGCGTCGTAGGCGGTGAGGTTGTGGTCGGCGGAGCCGATGTAGACGATGCCGTTCGCGATGGTGGGTGAGGACGCGACCGGTCCGCCGGTGGTGGCAGTCCACAAGGGCGTGCACGACTTGGGTGTGCCGGTGCAGTTGGTGGTACCGGCCGGGTCGAACGCGTCGACGGTCCCGTCCGCGGATCCCACCACCACCACACCGTTCGCGACGGCCGGCGACGAGCTCACGGGTCCGCCGGTGGTGGCGGTCCAGAGGGGACGACAGGTCTTCGGTGTGCCGGAGCAGTTGGTGGTCCCGGTCGCGTCGTACGCGTTCAGCGTGCCGTCCGCCGAGCCGATGTAGACGACGCCACCGGTCACGTTCGGGGACGACGTGACGGGGCCGCCGGTGGTCGCAGTCCAGAGGGGAGTGCAGGCCTTCGGTGTCCCGGAGCAGTTGGTGGTTCCGGTGGCGTCGTACGCATTCACGGTCCCGTTGGCAGCACCGACGTAGACGACCCCGCCGCTCACCGCGGGCGACGATCCGATGGCGCCGCCGGTCGTGGCCGTCCAGAGTGCGTGACAGCTCCTCGGCGTGCCGGAGCAATTGGTCACGCCGTTCGCGTCGAACGCGTAGAGCTGATGGTCGTCGGACCCCACGTAGGCGACACCGCCGAGAATCGCGGGCGACGACGCGACCGGGCCGCCGGTGACGCCGGTCCACGCCTCGGTCAGGTTGGCCACGTTCGCCACGCCGACCGTCGACTCGTTCGGCTGGGCTCCGCTGTGTCCGGGGTCGGCGCGGAACTGACCCCAACACCCGGTCAGGCCTCCGGCCATCAGGACCGCCAGCAAGATACGGCGTGCCATTCCGTTCCTCCACGACGACGACATCGCGTGCTGTCGTCCACCTGCCCGTCGACGCGAGTTGCAGTGCATCGCGCAGTGTGGGGGACGACCGCAGTTACCCGTGCGCCGGGCCACGTTCCCACGCCGAGGCGCGGAACTCGCGCACCCTCCGCGTCGGTCGATCGACGGTACGGACGGGGAGCCGGGACTTCAACGGCTGTCCGGTTTGTCGACCACGGAGGGTGACGCCGATCAAGGGCCGGCGCGGGCCGGCCCGGCCCGGATTACGGTGCCGCGCGCGGCCACCGCCGTGAACGTCGACGAGAACGGGGAGACCGCTATGCGGGCAGGTCGGATCGTGCTCCTCGTGGTGGGCAGTCTCTGCGCGCTGATGGCAGTCCCGTTGCTGATCGGCGGAGTTGCACTCGGAGCCGCGCTCGCGACGCAACGTGACTCCCATGGGTACTTCACGTCGGGCGACGAGCAGTTCCAGAGCCGAACCGCGGCCGTGACGACCGAATCGCTCGATCTCGGATCGCCGGGGCCCGACGAGTGGTGGGCCAAGCGTGAACTCGCGACCGTCCGGTTGCGCGTGCGCGCGACCGACGGCGCCCCGGTGTTCGTCGGCATCGCCCGGACCGCGGATGTCGAGCAGTACCTGACGCGCGTTCCGCACGACGAGATCACCGACGTCAATCTCGATCCGTTCTCGGCGACCTACCGGCGCCACAACCCCGCCGGCACCGCGCGACCGGCACCGCCCGCCGGGAGGCACATCTGGTCGACCCAGGCTTCGGGGCGCGGGACCCGCACCCTGACGTGGAGTCTGCAGCCCGGCCACTGGACCATCGTGGTGATGAACGCGAGCGGCGCGCCGAAGGTGGCGGCCGATGTCGACGTGGGCGTCAAGGTCAAGTACCTCGTTCCCATCATGATCGGGCTGCTCGTGGCCGGCTTTGTGCTCCTGATCATCGCGGTGGGGCTCATCCTCGGTGGCGTGCTCTCCTCTGGCGGGTCCGCGGGTCCCGCGCCGCCGGGCGGAGCAGCACCGATGGCCGTTCCCGGTGGCGTGCCTGCGGTCCTCGAACCGGTCGGCGCCTCTCCGCTCCGTCTCGAGGGTCGGCTCGACCCCGAGCTCAGCCGCGGCCTCTGGCTGGTCAAATGGTTCCTCGCCATCCCGCACTTCATCGTGCTGTTCTTCCTGTGGATCGCGTTCGCGGTGCTCACGTTCGTGGCGTTCTTCGCGATCCTCTTCACCGGCCGGTACCCACGGTCGATCTTCGACTTCAACGTCGGCGTCATGCGCTGGTCGTGGCGCGTCTCCTTCTATGCGACCGGTGCCCTCGGTACGGACCAGTACCCGCCGTTCTCGCTCGCGGCGGACGACGGGCCGACGACGTTCGAGGTCGCGTACCCGGAGCACCTGTCACGCGGTCTCGTGCTGGTGAAGTCGTGGCTGCTCGCCATCCCGCATCTCGTCGTCGTCGGGATCCTGACCGGCGGCGCGTTCGCGGCGCGGGATCGGGCCGGTGCCGGCTTCGGACTGCTCAGCGTGCTCGTGCTCATCGCCGGGGTCACGCTCCTGTTCACCCGGCGATACCCGCGCGGGCTCTTCGACCTGATCATCGGCGTCAACCGGTGGATCCACCGGGTCCTGATCTACGTCGCGTTGATGACCGACGAGTATCCACCGTTCCGGCTCGACCAGGGCCCCGAAGAACCCGTCGCGTCGGCGCCGGTACCGGTGCCGTCGGCCCCGGTGACGGGCGACTGACCGGACGTCCTTGCCCCGCGTCGTCCGCGCGCGGTCGCCCTACGCTGTTTCCATGGCGGGTCCGGAGAGTTCCGAGGCGCTCGACGCCGCGCTCGACGAGCTGTATCGATCGGATCCGGCCGAGTTCGTTGACCGGCGCCGGGCCCTCGCCGCCGGCCTGCGCACCGCCGGGGACAGGCCGGGCGCGAAGGCGATCCTCGCGGCGCGGCGCCCGACGACGGCGGCCTGGGCACTGAACCAGCTCGCGCGGACCGAACCCGATCTCGTCGATGCCTTGCTCGAACGCAGCCGCGAGCTCGAGACCGCTCAGATGGGCGCGGGCCCGGGCGGTCGCGACGGGGTCCGTGAGATCACCCAGGCGCACCGCGAGGCACTCGGTGCCGCGACCGATGCTGCTCTCGCGGTCCTCGGTGATCGCGCGACCGATGCCTACCGCACCCAGCTGCAGGCCACGCTGCGCGCTGCCGGCGCGGAGCCGGAGGTGGGCGACCTCCTGCGAACAGGGCGCTTGGTCAAGGAGCTGACCGGTCCGAGTGGGTTCTCCGAAGGCTTCACGCTCACGCTGGTGCCGGACCTCGAACCGACGGCTGAGCCCAACCCACGCGCCCGGCCCGCGAAGTCGGCCCGGACGACGAAGATCCGAACGGCGCCCGCGCCGGCCGCCGAGGCCCCGCTGCCGGAGCTGACGCGTGCTGCCGCCGAGAAGGCGGACGCCGCGGCGCGTGCACGGCAGGAGCGGGAGGCGGTGGCCGCCGCGAAGGAAGCACGGCGGAAGGCCGAAGCCGAAGCGGCCTGGCGTGCCGCGCTCGAAGTGGTGAACACCGCCGAAGCCGAAGCGCGCGGCGCCGATCGGTTGGTGGACCGACTCGAGGCCGAACTCGAGTCCGCCCGCCGCGACGCGCGCGTTGCCGCCGATCGCGTCGCGGTGGCCCGGCGCGAAGCCGCCAAGCTCGAACGCGCGGCCAGCGCGAAGCCGAAGCCGAAGATCCACCGGAGCTGACGCTCAGCGGTCCTTGCGCACCGCAGTCCCCATCGACTCCACGATCCGGGTCAGCACTGCGGGCGAGGTCGCAAAGTTGAGCCGGACGTATTGCTCGCAGCCGGTCCCGAACGGCGGACCGTCGCTCAGCGCGACCTTTGCGCGATCGAGGAAGAACCGGGCGGGGGCTTCGAGGTCGAGCCCGGAGCAGTCGAGCCAGGCGAGGAAGGTCGCTTCGGGCGGCCGGTACCGGATGCCGGGGAGCAGGTCGGCCAGCAGGGTGCCGAGGGTTTCCCGGTTCGCGTCGAGGTGACCGACCAGTTCGTGCCGCCAGTCGCGCGCGTCGCGGTAGGCCGCGACCGACGCCGCTATGCCGAGCGGTGTGGGTCCGGCGACCTCGAAGACACGCAGCGCGCGCCACCGCGCGGCATCGGGGTGGTTGGACGCGATCACCTGGGCGCACTTCAACCCCGCGAGGTTGAAGGCCTTCGACGCGGACGTGATCGTGATCGCGTGATCGGCGGCGGCGTCGGTCACCGTCGCGTAGGGGATGTGCCGGTGACCCGGGTAGGTCAACGGCGCGTGGACCTCGTCCGCGATCACCCGCACGCCGTGCCGTTCGACGATCACCGCCAAGGCGCGGAGTTCGTCGGCAGTGAAGACGCGCCCGGTGGGGTTGTGCGGGTTGCACAGCAACACCGCGCCGGCGCCGGCTGCGAGCGCAGCGTCGATCGCGTCGAGGTCGAGGGAGTCGCGGGTGTGACCGCGGTGGAGGGGCACGGGAACGACCGCCCGATCGGCGAGTTCGATCACCTCGAAGAAGGGGGGATACGCCGGCGTCGGTACCACCACTGCGGTGTCCGGGGGGACGAGGAGGGCGAGCGCGGCGGAGATCCCGGTGAGGACGTCGGCCACCGGGAAGATCCGGTTCGGCACCACGTCCCATCCGTAGGCGTCACGCAGGAAATGCGCGCAGGCATTCGTGAGGTCACCCTGGTCGGCCGCGACGTACCCGAAGTCCTCGCGTGCGACCGCCTCCAGCAACGCATCTCGCACGGCCGGTGCGACGTCGAAGTCCATCTCCGCGACCCACGCGGCCAGAACGTCGGGGCCGTAGAGGGTCCACTTGACCGTGCGGCGGCGGCGGAGCCGTTCCACGTCGACCTCGAAGGACACGGCCGCACCCTACGCGCGGGTCCCGGAGCGTGACCGGGAGCAGCGATCGACCCGGGCCGCCGGCGCGCGTAAGTTCGGGTGATGCGCTTCGGAATCAAGACCGCACCCCAACACACCACATGGAACGCGATGCTCGACGTGTGGCGTGCCGCCGACGACATCGAACTCTTCGAGTCGGCGTGGAACTTCGACCACTTCTACCCGATCTTCTCCGACTCCACCGGGCCCTGCCTCGAAGGCTGGACGATGCTCGCCGCGATGGCGCAGGCCACGCGGCGAATCCGCGTCGGGTGTCAGGTGACGGGCATGGTCTACCGCCATCCCGCCGTACTCGCGAACATGGCCGCGACCATCGACGTCATCTCCGACGGCCGCCTCGAGCTCGGCGTCGGTGCCGGGTGGAACCAGGAGGAGTGCGACGCGTACGGGATCATGCTCCCGCCGCTGAAGGAGCGCTTCGACCGGTTCGACGAGGGCGTGGAGGCGCTCGTGCTGCTCCTGACCCAGGAGACCAGCACCTTCGAGGGCCGGTACACGCAGTTGCGGGACGCGCGCTGTGAACCGAAACCGGTCCAGCGCCCGCACCCACCCATCACCATCGGCGGCAACGGCCCGACGCGCACCTTGCGTACCGTCGCCCGCTTCGCCCAGCAGTGGAACTCGACGGCCGGGATCGAACACTGGCCGGCGATCCGGGAGACGCTGCACCAACGGTGCGAGGAGATCGGACGGGACCCGGCCACCATCGAGTGTTCGGTCAACCTGCGGTACGACCCGCAGGACGTCGCCGCGATCGGCGATGTCGCCGCGGCGTTCGCGGCGGCCGGGGCCGACATCGGCGTCGTGTACCTGCCGATTCCGCACACGCCGGACGTCCTCGGACCGATCGCCGACGCATTGCGCGCCTCCGGGGTGTGAGCGGTCGCGGTGACCGCGACCCACCCCCGGGTCAGGTGGCCGCGTGCTCGAGGTCCATCTCCCACCACAGGAAGTTGCGGGTCTCGTCGAGGATCTGCTGGCGGTGGGCCGCGTAGGGAACGTGGCAGGTCTCGTTCCACGACTCGAGGAACGCGTCGAGGCCGGCGGTCTTGGCGTCGTTGATCGTGTTCACTGCCCACTGGTAGTTCACGAGCGGGTCGGTGGTGCAGTGGAAGTCGAGCGCGGGTGCGTCACCGGCCGAGATGGTGCCGGAGACGAGGTGCGCACCGGAGATCGAGACCGCGGCGCGAACCCGAGCGGTCGCGTCCTCCGAGGTGGAGTACCCGACGTTGAGCGCGGCGATGGCGCCGGCCGACGAACCGCCGATGGCGATGCGGTTCGGGTCGATGCCGTAGGTGGCGGCGTTGGTGCGCAGGAACCGCACCGCGGTCTGGGCGTCGGCCGTCGCTTCCTGGATCGCCTGGATGCAGTTCGACTGGTTCCCGGAACAGCCGGGTGACTCGAGTCGGTAGTCGATCGAGACGTTGACGTAGCCGAGTTTGGCGAAGGTGTTGGACTCGTCGACGAGCTCCCCCGAGGTGCGGTTACCGCAGCAGAACGAACCGCCGTGAACCCACACGATCGCCGGCCGACTCGTGACGGTGTCGCCGGTCGGCTGGTACATGTCGAGATTCAGGGTCACGGTCTGGTTGGAGAGGTTCACCGCGCTCCCGAAGGTGATGTCGTTCGTGACCGTCACCGCGTCGAACACCGGGTCGCGGTAGCGCAGCGGCGCATTCCCCGGCGGAACGATGTTCGGCAGGGTGCAACCGGCCGCGAGCAGCACCAGGACGAGCGGCAGGAAGAGGCGTTTGCGCATTCCGTGATGTTCGTGCCTACCGGGTCGTGCGTCAAGGCGGGACGATCGGCCCATAGGCGTCGCGGCGTCGTCACGCCGCGGCGGTCCCTGCTTCCGGACACTGCGCCGGGTCCGGCTGGAGTGGCGCACCGTCGACGGCACAGTGCACGTGGCGGGCGGTGCGCGGCGCCCGAGTGCGCGGGTTGAGCCCGAAGAACGCCAGCGGGGCCGCGCCGATCGCAAGGAGCGCGGCGATGGTGAGCGCCACGCGGAAGGAGTGGGTGGTGGCATCCGCGCCCATCGCGACCGAGAGGCCCGAGACCGCAGGGATCAGCGCGAGCATCGCCAGGCTCGCGGCGCGAGCGACCGCGTTGTTCACGCCGGACGCGACGCTCACGTGGCTGGGATCGGCCGCGGCCATCACCGTGGCGGTGAGCGGCGCGACGAAGGTGACGAGTCCGAGGCCGAACACGATGGCGCCCGGCGCGACTTCGGTCATCCACGCCGAGGACGGTCCGATACGCGTGAGGAGCAGCAGCCCGAGACCGGCGAGCACCGGTCCCACGGTCAGTTGCAGCCTCGGTCCGATGCGTTGGGCGAGAGCACCGGATTGCGCCGAGAGCAGGAGCATGAGCACCGTCGCCGGCATGAGCGCGAGACCCGACTGGAGGGCCGACCACCCGGCCGCGACCTGGAGTTCGTACGCGACGAGGAAGAACGTGACGCCGATCGCGCCATAGAGGAGCGCGGTCGCCAGGTTCACCACCGTGAACGTGCGGTTCCCGAACAGGCTGGGTGGCACGAGCGGGTCGGGGGTGTGGAGCGCGCGCCACACGAACGCGGCTCCCGCGGCGATGGCCAGGAGTCCCGCGCCGACGACCGTCGGGTCGCTCCAGCCTGCCGGTCCGGCCTGGGTGAGGGACCACGTGCTCGCGGCGAGCGCGATCACCGCGAGGACCGCGCCGAGATAGTCGAGACCGCGTGCGGCGTGCGGATCACGCGTCTCGGGCACGGCGAATCGTGCGCAGGCGATCGCGACGACCGCAACCGGCAGGTTGATGAGGAAGGCCCAACGCCAGCCCGGCCCGTCGACGAGACCGCCGCCGACGAACGGTCCGATCGCGCCCGCCACCGCACCGAGGCCGGACCACGCGCCGATCGCGGCCGCCCGGTCCGAAGTGCGGAAGCTCGCCTGCAGGATGGCGAGGCTCCCGGGGGTGAGCAGCGCGCCGCCGATCCCTTGCAGGACGCGCGCCGCGATGAGGAACTCGATGTTCGGCGCCGCACCGCACAGCAACGACGCGGCCGCGAACCACGCGGTACCGATGACGAAGACGCGCCGCCGTCCGAATCGATCCCCGAGCGCGCCGCCGAGGAGGATCAGGGACGCCAGCGCGACGAGGTACCCCGTGAGGATCCATTGGAGGCTGGAGACGCTCGCATCGAACTCGCGCCCGATGGCGGGCAGGGCGACGTTGACCACGGTGGCATCGAGGCTGGCCATCCCGCTCGCGGCGACGGTGGCCGCGAGGGCGATGCGTCCGCGACCCGTCTTGAGGACCAGACCTTCCTCGGGAGCGACCTCAGCCGACGTCACCGTGCCACCCTAGGACGCGTGCCCGATCCGGCGACTGCGGAGGCGTACCGGAGCGCAACGGTGCCGTCGGTCCGGAATGCATCGCGGTGTTGCGGCGTTTGGTGCTCCAGCCCGACCTAGAGGAGTGCAATGCCCGAGGACTGGAACCAGAAGATCATCGACGAGTTCCGCGCCAACGGTGGCGCAGTTGGCGGCCAGTTCGAAGGCGCGCCGCTCCTGCTGTTGCACAGCACCGGTGCCAAGTCGGGGCAGATGCGCATCAACCCCGTGATGTACCAGGTGGTGGACGACGGTTACGCGGTCTTCGCGTCGAAGGCCGGCGCGCCGACGAACCCGGACTGGTTCCACAACCTCCGCGCGCACCCCGACGCCACGGTCGAGGTGGGCGATCGCACGGTGTCGGTGCATTCGCGGGTGGCGGAATCCGACGAACGGGAGCGCATCTGGAGCCGGCAGAAGGAGCTGTACCCCGGGTTCGCCGACTACGAGTCGAAGACGAGCCGCGAGATCCCGGTCGTCGTACTCGAACCGACGGGCTGACCGTCGGCGGCGGGACCGCAACCGGGAAGCAGCACCGACGGGTCCGACCAACCGTCCCGCGTCGGCTCAAAAATCCCGCTACGAACCGGATCGAAGCGTGCGTACGGTCACGCGGCGCGGTGGCTCCGAAGTGGATGCTGACGGATCTGTTCGTGCCGTGATTGGTGGCGCGGTGGTCGACGCCGTGGCTCCAGCTCGGCAGTGAGGGCGAGGACGTAAGCCGCTGCACTCACGACGGTGAGGAAACTGAGCAGTGCGACGAGCATTCCGAACACTGGACTCTCCATGGTGGAGGAGTACCCACGCGCGGCGCGGCACAAACGGTGACCACGATCGTCGCCTCAGGTGGTGACGGGCTTCAGCTGCGCGCGTCGGCGAAGGACGGCGGCGAAGCGTGCTGGGTCCTCGATGGTGAGGGTGATTCCCGGATGCCGGATCGCGGCGAAAGGCACGATGCCGGGCACCGGCTCGTGGAGCAGTACACAGACCCCGCCGGCGGTCGACGACCCGAGCGTGAGGCCCCGGTCGGCGAGCGACAGGCGCGGGCCGATGGCGCGGTACCAGTGGTAGGGGCCGGTCTCGCAGACTTCGCGGACGTTCGCGAGCGGCGTGTCGATACGCCACGGACCGAACTGGATCATGAGCGTCGAGACCCCGATCGTCACCCGCGAGTTCGCCGGCCGGATGTCGAGCGCCGCGAGCAGATACCGAAACCGCGGCGTGAACGCGAAGTGGAACTGATCGACGGTGACGTTCGGGTCCGAGCGACGGTTGGTCACCGGTCTCGTATACCCCAGGGCTCCGTCGGGGAAACGACCGCCGAACGGCGTTACCCGTCGGCCTGCGCCGCCACTGCGCCGAGCACGTCCGGCGGGACGAAGTTGTTCTCGGTGGTCGTGGTCGCCTCCGTGAGCTCCACCATCCGCGTCACGACCTCGGCCGGGTCCATCTGCCCGCCGGTCACGAACTCGCGCATCATCTGGAACATCGGGGTGCCCGGAGCATTCAGCGCGTCGTCGCCGAACCACTCCCACATCGAGTCGGCCATCCGGTCGTTGAACCCCGTGAGATACGGCCCGGGGTTGAGCAGCGTCACGTCGATGCCCTGGGGAGCCAACTCGGCGCGCATGGCCTTGCCCATGGCCTCGAGTGCGTGCTTGGTCATGGAGTACGGGCCGAACGAGGGACCGGACATCACCCCGGCGATCGACGAGACGATGATCACGCGCCCAGCACCCTTGGCGACCATGCCGGGCAGGACGTGTTGGGTGATCGAGAGCGTGCCGAACACGTTGACCTCGAACAGGTGCCGGACCCGACCGATCGGGACGTCGGCCATCGGTCCGGTCTGACCGGCACCCGCGTTGTTGATGAGGACGTCGATGTCCCAGTCGTCGGCCTTGGCCACGTCATCCGTGGTGATGTCGAGTTTCTCGACGGTGAGTTCGGGTGCCTCGGCGCGCAGCGCTTCGGCCTGCTCCGCGGTCTCCGTGGTGGCGATCACCCGATGGCCCCGTGCCGCGAGCGCGAGGCTCGCACCCTTCCCGAAGCCGGATCCGGCACCGGTGATCATCACGGTCTTGGTCATGGCAGGGCGCTCCGGTTCGATCGGTTGGCGCCGGCGCGGCGCGCCGGGCGGGGGCACCGTACCGCTCGGCGATCAGTGCGGGTGGTGCCGGCTCCACGCGCGAGCCGAGCGACCGAGCCGTCCGCTATTCGAACTCGCCGGGGAGCACCGCCTTGCGCCGAGCAACGAAGTCGCGCAGTTCCTCGTCGACCGCGTCGTCGATCGGTGGCGGCTCGTAGCTTGCGAGCCGCTGCTTCCAGATCCCGTTGGCGCGCTGCGCGGCATCGAGCGCGCCTTCCTCGCTCCATTGCTCGAAGCTGCTGTTGTCGGCGACCGGCGAGCGGTAGAAGGCGGTCTCGAAATTGGCGAGGGTATGGGTGGTCCCGAGGAAGTGCACGCCCGGTTCCTGCTCGCGGAACGCTTCCATGGCCTGACCGTTCTCGGAGAGGTCGAGGCCGCGGGCGAAGGTCATCATCATCCCGAGTTGGTCGTCGTCGATGACGAACTTCTCGTACCCGATGCTCAGGCCCCCTTCGAGCCATCCGGCGGCATGGAGTACGAAGTTGACGCCGGCCATGAGCGTCGGGATCAGCGTGGACGCCGACTCGTAGGCCGCCTGCGCGTCGGGCACCTTCGACGCGGTGAGCGCCCCACCCGAGCGGAACGGCACCCCGAGGCGCCGGGCCAACGCGGCGCAGGTGTAGAGGACGATCGCGGGTTCCGGGGTGCCGAACGTGGGCGCGCCGGTCTGCATCGACATCGAACTCGCGAACGACCCGAAGACCACCGGTGCGCCGGGCCGGACGAGTTGGACGAAGGTCATCCCGGCCAACGCCTCGGCCAACGTCTGCGCGGCGACCGCGGCGGAGGTGGTCGGTGCCATCGCCCCCGCCAGGATGAACGGCGTGATGATCGTGGCCTGGTTGTGTTCGGCGTAGACGCGCGCGGCCTCGAGCATCGACGCGTCCCACACCAGCGGCGACGACGCGTTGATCAGGCTCGTCATCACCGTGTGGTCGGCGAGATCGCCGCCGAAGCCGATCCGGGCGAGTTCGAAGCTGTCCTCGGCGCGGGGCCCGGCGGTCACGGAGCCCATGAACGCCTTGTCGCTGTAGCGCAGGTGCGCGTACACCATGTCGAGGTGGCGTTTGCTCACCGGCACGTCGACCGGTTCGCACACGGTCCCACCGGAGTGGTGGAGGTTGGGCGACAGATACGCCAACTTCACGAAGTTCTCGAAGTCGGCGAGTGTCGCGTAGCGGCGGCCGGCGTCGAGGTCGAAGACGAACGGCGATCCGTAGTTCGGCGCGAACACCGTGGCGTCCCCGCCGATCTGCACGTTGTTCGCGGGGTTCCGCGCGTGCTGCACATACGTCCTCGGCGCGGTGGCCTGCACGATCTGGCGGCAGAGGCCACGCGGGAACCGCACGCGGGTGCCGGTGACGTCCGCGCCCGCCGACCGGTACAGGTCGAGGGCGACCGGATGGTCGTGCACCTCGATCCCGACCTCCTCGAGGATCGTGTCCGCGTTGTGTTCGAGGATCGCGAGTCCCTCGTCGGACACCAACTCGTACGGCGAGATCGCGCGGGTCAGGAAGGGTTCGCGCTCGACGACGCGCGCAGCGCGCACCGCCTGGCGCCCGGCCCGCCCGCCGCTCCGCCGACCTCGTGCCGGTTCACTCATGACTTCTCCTCGGTGGTGGAAGGTGGGCGGCGTCGCCGGCGACCGGACGTGGCCGGCGCCGCGTTCGCGGGCAGTTGGACCAACTCTGAGAGATGGGCGACCGATGCGGTGGTATGGGGGAAGGCCATTGCCGCGACGAACAATTCCTGGAACCGGGGTTCGATCGCGGTCTCGACCTTCCGCACCCGGCGGACCGCCGTTTCCATCTCGCTGCGCTGCGATCCCGAGACGAGTGCCCGCACCGCGCCGGCTCCGGCCGCGTTGCCGACGCTCCGCACGCCGTCGAGTGGGCAGTCGGGCACCAGGCCGAGGACCATCGCGTAGAGCGGGTCGATGTGGGCGCCGAACGCCCCCGCGAGCCGGATGTCGGTCACCGCGGTGAGGCCGGCGTGCTCGAGCAGGAGGTCGATGCCGGCCCGGAGCGCCGCCTTCGCGAGTTGGATCGCCCGCACGTCGTTCTGGGTGACGAACAACTGGGTCGGGCCCGATGCGAACAGCCGGTACGAGAACGTGCGCCCGTCGACGACCACGCGGTCGGTCCGCGCCGCGGCCTCGCCCCGGATGGTGCCGTCGGCCGCGATCACGCCGGCGAGGAACAGTTCGGCGACGACCTCGATGATCCCCGATCCGCAGACGCCGGTGACGACCGTCCCGGGCTGGTGTGCGGAGTCGTCGGTCCACGCGTCGGAGCCGATCACCTTCACCGACGGTGCCAGCGTGTCGCGGTCGATCCGGACCCGCTCGATCGCGCCGGCGGTGGCCCGCTGCCCGCAACTGATCTGCGCGCCTTCGAACGCAGGACCGGTCGGGCTCGATGCCGCCCACACGGCCGCGGTCGACCCCAGCACGATCTCGGCGTTCGTCCCGATGTCCACGAGCAGTTGCGGATGGTCCGATCGGTACGGACCCTCGGCGAGCATCGCGGCCGCGGTGTCGGCGCCGACGTGACCGGCGATGCACGGACCCACGTAGATCGCAGCGTGGGGAAAGGCGAGATCGAGGGCGGTCGCCGTGGTGTGCACGGCCTCGTCGGTGGCGAGTTCGAAGGGCGCGCTGCCGAGTGGCGTGGGGTCGATGCCGAGCATGAGGTGGTGCATGATCGGGTTGCCGACGAGCACCACGTCGAACAGCTCGTCGGCGGTCGCGTCGGCCGTGTCGCACAACTCCGCGAGGAGTTCGTCGAGCGCCTCCCGTACCGAGCGGGTCAGGTCCGTGTCGCCACCCGGGTTCATCATCACGTACGAGACGCGGCTCATGAGGTCCTCGCCGAAGCGGATCTGCGGATTCATCCGGCCGGCCGACGCCAGGACCGCGCCGGTGGACAGGTCGACGAGATGACCGGCGATCGTGGTCGACCCGATGTCGACGGCCGCGCCGTACGCGCGATCGGTGAAGCCCGGCACGCTCGTGACCAGTGCGGGCTGCGAGTCGGTGACGTGGCGGAGCACCAGGGTCGCGCCGCGCACGTCGTCGGCGAAGGATCGATGGAGTCCCGGCAACGCGCCCGCACCGACCGGGCCGAGGTCGATGCCGTGCTGGGTGCGGAGCGCGGTCCGGATGGCGGTGACCAGGCTCGTCCCGTCCATCGTCGGTGGGGGCAGCTCCACGTAGGCGAGGGTGACGAGGGGGTCGACCACCAGGTCGTCGAGTGCGATCGCCTTGCGCACCACGGGCCGGTGGACCTGGCTCGACGCGGGGACGTCGATGACGACGTCGTGCTCCACGGCGGCGAGGCAACCGAGCCGCGCGTCCGGCTGTACCGGTCGCGCCGGCCGGGCCTCGAGCTCCGCCGCGCCGCGCGCGCCCAGCGCGTCGGCGTCGGATTCGACGGCCCATTTCGCGAACGAGCCGGTGGCCGGGACGACCTGGCAGTGACCGCAGATTCCCCGGCCTCCGCAAACGCTGTCGAGGTCCACTCCGAGTTCGCGCGCCGCGGCGAGCACCGTGGTACCGACCGCGACCGAACCGCGCCGGCCCGACGGCATGAACACGACCTGCCGGTTCGGCATCGGCTCGGTCATGACCCGGCGCGCTCGGGATCGATCCCGGCGCGCGCGGCGATGGCAGCGAGCCGTGCCTTGGTATAGGTGGCGTCGAACCGGGTCGCCGCGTCATCGGCCGCGGCCTGCGCCTGTACCGGGTCGGGTTCGGTCGGGAGCGGGTGGGCCTCCCGCTTCCACTCGGCGACGTAGTCGGACGCCTGGGTGAGGCCGGCGACGGTGGCGGCTTCGTCGACTGCGCGCTGGAAGCGACGGGGGAGCACGGCCTGGTACCGGGTGCGGCCCACCTGCACGTTCACTTGGGTGGGGATGTCGCGCCACCAGATGACGACGAGCTGCGTGCGCACTCCCGCCGCCGCCACGTCAGGCTCCGGCCCGTTCGCGTGTCCACCCGACCGCGGCCTGGAACGGCCCGAGTCCCACGTGCTCGTGGACGAACGCGAGGCCGAGCCGGTCGGCCGCGGCCTGTCCCATTCGGACGAGGTCGGCGTCGTCGGTCTGGGACAGCAGGACCACCCGCGTGTAGTGCGCGAAATACTGGTCGCGCAGTTCCGGATGACGGTCGAGGCCGAGGCCGCCGATCACCAAGGCGTCGAAGTTCCGGGCCAGGAAGTCGGTGAGATAGAAGGTGCCGGGCTCGGCGGCGCTCAGCTCCGCGAACCGCACGGCGCCGGTGAAGAACTCATAGCAGTGGGCGCCGGGGAGGCGGGTCGCACCGAGGCGGTCGAGCGTCGCGTCGAGTCGCCCGCCCGTGCCACAGTCCGCGTACGCCACCAAGATGCGGGCCGGAACTCCGGCCCCGGCTGCGGCCCCGGCCTCGACGGCCGCGCCCTCGACGGCCCCGGCTGCGGCCCCGGCCTCGACGGCCGCGCCCTCGACGGCCGCGGGGATCGCGTCGGGCCGGTTGTGCAGGTGGGCGGGGAGGTACACGACGTCGATCGACTCGGCGCTCCCGGGAAGTTGCCCGAGCACGGCGCGGAGTTCACGCACGAGCGCACCACACGCGATCACCAGGGTGCGGCCGCGCGGTTCGTCGGGAGGTACGGAGGGACGCCCGGACGTGGTTGCCGCGTCAGGCACTGGCGCGACGGGCGGAGACCAGGGTCTTCGCGGTCTCGGCGGCGATCGACGCGTCCCGGCAGTAAGCGTCGGCGCCGACGGCGGCCCCGAACTCCTCGTTGAGCGGTGCGCCGCCCACGAGCACGATGAAGTCGTCGCGTCGACCCTTCTCGACCAGCGTGTCGATGACGATCTTCATATAGGGCATCGTGGTGGTGAGGAGCGCCGAGAGCCCGAGGATGTCGGGCTGGTGCTCGTCGAGCGCGGCGAGGTACTCGTCGACCGACGTGTTGACGCCGAGGTCGACGACCTCGAAGCCGGCGCCCTCCATCATCATCGCCACCAGGTTCTTGCCGATGTCGTGGATGTCGCCCTTGACGGTTCCGATGACCATCTTGCCGACGGGCTTCGCACCGGTCTCGGCGAGGAGCGGGCGGAGCAACGCCATCCCGGCCTTCATCGCGTTGGCGCTCAGGAGCACTTCCGGCACGAAGAGGATGCCGTCGCGGAAGTCGATGCCGACGATCCGCATGCCCTCCACGAGTGCGTCGTCCAGGACCCGTTGGGCGGAGAAGCCACGGTCCAGCAGGATCTGGGTGCCTTCGGCGATCTCGTCGGCGAGGCCGTCGTACAGGTCGTCGTGCATCTGACTGACCAGTTCGTCGTCGGCCAGCGCGGCGAGGTCGATGGCTTCGTCCGCGGCATCGTCGGTCATGGCGTCAGGATCCCGTCTTTCCACGATGCGGGTAGCCTCCACATCGTGGAAAGCGTACCGCACCACCGGTCGGATCCCGGCGGTGGACGATGAGCGGCGGGGTGCAGTCGGTGGACCGCGCGTTCGCGATTCTGAGCGCGGTCGCGGTGGCGCCAGGCGGGGTGAGCGACGTCGCGCGGCGGACCCGGCTCCCGGTCAGCACGTGCGCGCGGCTCCTGGGGACGCTGGAGGCGCTCGGGGCCGTGCAGCGGGTCGAACCCGGGCCGGTGTACCGGATCGGGGTCACGTTGCGCGACCTCGCCGCATCGCTCGATCCGGCGTCCGGACTCGTGGCACGGGCGCGGCCCCATCTCGAGGCATTGGTGGACGAGGTGGGCGAGACCGCGGGCATCGCGGTGGCCGACGGTGCTGGTCACGTGCTGTACCTCGACCAGGTGGAGTCCGGTCAGGATGTGACCCTCCAGGACTGGACGGGGGACCGGCTTCCCCTGCACGTGGTGTCGAGCGGGTTGGTGCTGCTCGCGTCCCGTTCGTCCGCGGCGGTGCGCGACTACTGCGCGCCCGGGCTCGAACGCTTCACCGAGCACACCACCACACGGGCCGCGACCCTGCGCGCCCGGCTCGCGACCGTGCGCGCCGACGGGTTCGCGTGGACCGTGGAGGAGTTCGCCGCCGGGATCAGCTCGGTCGCCGCGCCGGTGACCGACGCCGATGGCGCGGTCGTCGCGGCGCTGCACGTGCACGGCCCCAGCTACCGCCTCCGACCCTCGAACCGGAAGGTGGTCCGCGCCCTCCTCGCCGCCGCCGGTCGGCTGGGAAATCGACATTGACGCCGATACCGCGGGAACTCCTAGGGTGCGGTCGATGGGCGACCAGCCAGCACCGATGATCTCGTGCCGGGGCGTGTGGAAGGTCTTCGGACCGAAGCCGGAACGGGTCGTCGGCTCGGCCGACGCCGATCTGCCCCGCGCCCAACTGGAGGCGCGCACTGGCTGTGTCGCCGCGGTCCGCGACGTGAGCTTTGACGTGCCCGAGGGTGGGGTGTTCGTCGTCATGGGGCTCTCGGGATCGGGGAAGTCGACCCTGATCCGTTGCTTCAGCCGGTTGATCGAACCCACTGCGGGCGCGGTGATGATCGACGGGCGTGACGTCCTCGGCCTCGATGCCGCCGAACTGCGGGAGCTACGGCGGACGCGTCTGTCGATGGTGTTCCAGAACTTCGGGCTCCTGCCGCACCGCCGTGCGCTCGACAACATCGCCTTCGGCCTCGAGGTCCAGGGCATGAGCAAGACGCAGCGCCTCGAACGCGCCACCGAGATGCTCGACCTCGTCGGCCTCGGCTCCGTGGGCGAGTCCTATCCCGACGAGCTCTCCGGTGGGATGCAGCAGCGGGTCGGACTCGCCCGCGCGCTCGCCAACGACCCGGCGATCCTCCTCTTCGACGAGCCGTTCTCCGCGCTCGACCCGCTCATCCGGCGCGACATGCAGGACGAGGTCGTCCGCCTGCAGCGCGAGTTGAAGAAGACGGTCGTGTTCATCACCCACGATCTCGCGGAGGCGCTCAAGGTCGGGGACCGGATCGCGATCATGCGCGACGGCCGGTTCGTGCAGGTCGGGAGTCCCGAGGAAGTGGTCGCGGCGCCGGCCGATGACTACGTGCGCGACTTCGTCCGCGACGTTCCGCGTGGCCATGTGCTCACCGCCCGTTCGATCATGAACGAGGCAGTACCCGAGGCGACCGCGTCCGTGCCGGCCACGACCAAGGTCAGTGACCTCGTGCCGGTCGTCGCCGCCACCGACGGCCCCATCGCGGTCGTCGACGACGACGGATCGGTCTGCGGTTCGGTCGATCGCCTCTGTGTGCTCGACGCGCTGTCGGACGTTCCGCTCGTCGGATGAGCTCGACCGGGGGTGCCGTGGGTCTGACCATCTCGCGAGTACGCGAGATGGCGGGTGATCTCGAGACCGCGCCCCCCGCCCACCGGCGCCGCATCGACCCGAAGCGCGTCGCGATCGCTGTCGGGGCGCTGGTCGCGTTCACCGCGGTGCTCGCGATCGTGTGGGGTGATCCGCCCGCGGGCTGGTGGGACTTCGGGATCTCGCAGTGGGTCGATCACGTCAAGGAATGGCTCATCCTCAACCGCACCGAGAACTGGGCCTTCGTCTACGGCTTCACGCCGTTCGCCCACTTCCTGACCAATCTCGTGCAGTGGACGCTCGACGTCCTGAACTTCCTCACGTGGGCCGGCGTGGTCGCGATCGCGACGCTCGTCGCACTGCGTGTCTCGGGGTGGCCCGCAGCCGTCACGGCGGCGGCCGGCACCGTGCTCGTCGGCGTACTCCAACTCTGGGACTCGGCGATGATCACCGTCGCGATGATCACGGTGTCGGTCCTGATCGCGTTCGTGCTCGGGATCCCGCTCGGGGTGCTGAGTGCGCGCCGCCCCGGGTTCGAGCGGGCGACCAAGGTGTTCCTCGACGCGATGCAGGTGCTGCCGGCGTTCTGTTACCTGCTGCCGATGGTGCTCCTGTTCGACATCGGGTATCCGCCCGCGATCATCGCCACCGTCGTCTTCGCGCTGCCGGCGACGATCCGGCTCACCGCCCACGGGATTCGGGGCGTTCCGGCGAGCGCGGTGGAGGTCGGCACCGCGTTCGGTGCCGACAAGCGCCAGACCCTGCGCAAGATCGAATTGCCGCTCGCCCGTCCGGCATTACTCCTCGCGGTGAACCAGACCGTGAACCTCGCCCTCGGGGTCGTGGTGATCGCCGCACTCGTCGGCGCCGGTGGGCTGGGCAACGACGTGCTCATCGCGCTCCAACACGTCGACGTCGGCGCCGGGTTCCAGGCCGGCCTGGCCATCGTCGTGATCGCGATCGTCTTCGATCGCATGACCCGCGGTCGCGCGCCGACCGCAGCTCGGGCATACCGCAAGGCCCGCACCCCCGAACGCCTCCGCGCCGAACTGGTCGGCGGCGCGATCCTGCTCGTGGCGGTGATCGTGGTCGCCAAGGCCGCGTCGGTCGGGTCGTTCCCCACGTCGGTGCACTGGTCGATCGCCGGCCCGGTCAACGACGGAGTCGACTGGATCAAAGAGAACTTCGGGTGGCTCTCGTCCGTGAGCGATTTCTTCGTCACGGACGTCCTCACGCCCATGCGCGACTTCCTCACCGACCTCCCGTGGTGGGCCGTTGCCGGTGGGCTGACCGCGATCGGGTGGGCCAGTGGCGGGCGACGCGTCGCGGTCACGTGCGCGATCGCACTGCTCGTCATCGCCGGGCTCCAGACCACGCAACCCGACAGCGGCAGCATCTGGTTCGACACGATGGACACCTTCACTCAGGTCCTCGTCGCAGTCGTGCTGTCCGTCGCCGTCGCGATCCCCATCGGGATCGTGGCGGGGCTCAACGCGCGGTTCCTCGCCGTGATCCGGCCCGTGCTCGACGCGATGCAGGTACTCCCCGCGTTCGTGTACCTGGTCCCGGTCATCGCACTGTTCAATCCCGGTCGCTTCCCGGGCATCGTTGCGTCACTCGTGTACGCGTTGCCGCTCGGGATCCGGCTCACCGCGCTCGGCATCCGTGACGTCCCGCCGACCACGGTCGAGGCTGCGCAAGCCATGGGCGCGACCCGGATGCAGATCCTGCGCAAGGTGCAATTGCCCCAAGCGTGGCGCTCGATCCTCCTGGGCGTGAACCAGACGATCCTGATGGTGTTCTCCGTCGTGGTGATCGCGGGTCTGATCGGAGGCGGGGCGCTCGGTCTCGACGTGGTCTACGGTCTCACGAAGAATCAGCTGGGGCTCGGGATCGAGGCCGGAATCGCAATCGTCGCGCTGGCTGTCGTGCTCGACCGCATCACCCAAGCGTGGGGTGGGACGGGCCGGCAGCGACCGTCACGAGCGGGGTGACGACCGAGACGAACGAGTGTCCGACCGGACGTCCGACAAGGGGAGAGAACGAATGATGCGCACCAAGCGCGGGTTGGTCGCGGCAGTTGCGATCGCCACGGTGGTCTTCGCCGCCTGCGGGAGCAGCGGGGGCAGTAAGTCGAGTGGCGGCAGTACGTCGGGCAAGTACGGCGGCGCCGTGACCATCGCGGTCAACCCGTGGGACGGCTCGGCCGCCAACGCCAACGTCGCCAAGGTGGTGCTCGAGAATCAGGGCGTGACCGTGGCGCTCAAGGACATCGACGAGAACGCGGTGTGGGCCGGTTTGGACTCGGGTTCGATCGACGCCAACCTCGAGGTCTGGCCGTCCGGGCACGCGTCCGACATCGCCACGTACATCACGAAGAAGAAGTCGGTCGTGAACGGCGGCCTCATCGGTCCCGACGGCCACATCGGCTGGTACATCCCCGACTTCGTCGCGCAGGCCCATCCCGAGTTCAAGACGTGGGAAGGCCTCAAGACCCCAGCGGCCGCAAAATACTTCGCGACGGCGGAGACCGGTGACAAGGGCCAGTTCCTCCTGGGCGACCCGAGCTACGTGTCCTACGACAAGGACATCATCAAGAACCTGAATCTGCCGTTCCAGGTCGTCGTCGGTGGCAGCGAGGCCACGTTGATCACGACGATCGACAAGGCGTTCAAGGACAAGACCCCCCTGCTCTTCTACTTCTACGAGCCGCAGTGGGCGCAGGCGAAGTACAAGCTGGTCACGGTCAAGCTGCCCGACATCACGAAGCAGTGTGAGACCTCGGCCGCGGACACCGGCAAGGACGGGAAGTACGCGTGTGACTACCCGACCGACCACCTGATGAAGGCCATCAGCGCCAAGTTGAAGGCCAAGAACCCGGCGGTGTTCGCGTTCCTCCAGCGGATGAAGTGGACCGCGCAGGACCAGAACACGGTGACCTCGTACAAGAACCAGGACGGCATGACGATGGAAGCCGCGGCCAAGAAGTGGGTCGCCGCGAACCAGGCGACCGTCGACTCCTGGGTCAAGTAACTCCATCTTGCGTCAGTTCTCCACCGCACGGGTGGAGAACTGACGCAAGTTCCGCGTCGAGGCAACCTCTACGATCCGGCGGTGGCCGGCGCGCAGTACGACTTCATCATCGTGGGCGGTGGGTCCGCGGGATGTGTCCTCGCCAACCGCCTGAGCGCCGATCCGTCGAACCGGGTGCTGGTCCTCGAAGCCGGGCGACCGGACTACAAGTTCGACGTCTTCATCCACATGCCCGCAGCGCTGTCGTTCCCGATCGGGTCGCGCTTCTACGACTGGAAGTACGAGTCCGAGCCGGAGCCGTATATGAACGGGCGGCGGATCTACCACGCGCGCGGCAAGGTGCTCGGCGGCTCGAGTTCGATCAACGGCATGATCTTCCAACGCGGCAACCCGCTCGACTTCGAGCGCTGGGCCGCGGACCCGGGGATGGAGCGCTGGAGCTACGCGCACTGCCTCCCGTACTTCAGGCGCATGGAGAACTGTCTCGCCGGCGGTGACGAGTACCGCGGCGACCACGGGCCGCTCGTCCTCGAACGGGGCCCGGCGGAGAACCCGTTGTTCGGCGCGTTCTTCGCCGCCGCGGCCGAGGCCGGCTACCCGATCACCGAGGACGTGAACGGCTACCAGCAGGAAGGCTTCGCGCGCTTCGACCGCAACATCCGGCGGGGCCGCCGGTTGAGCGCCGCCCGCGCGTATCTCCACCCGGTGATGGACCGGGCCAACCTCGAGGTTCGCACGCGGGCGCTGACCACTCGGGTGCTCTTCGACGGCACGCGCGCCATCGGCGTCGAGGTCGCGACGCGCGGCGGGCGGACCGAACGGATCTTCGGCGGGGAGGTGATTCTCTGTGGCGGGTCCCTCAACTCGCCGCAGCTGTTGCAACTCTCGGGGGTGGGCAACGCCACCGAGCTCCGCGCGCTGGGTGTCGATCCGGTGCACGACCTCCCGGCGGTGGGGGAGAACCTCCAGGACCATCTCGAGGTCTACATCCAGCACGCGTGCACGCAACCGGTGTCGATGGCCCCGATGCTCAAGCTCTGGCGTCGGCCACTCATCGGCCTGGAGTGGCTCGCCCGGCGTGGGCCCGGTACCACCAACCACTTCGAGGCCGGCGGCTTCGTGCGCAGCAACGACTCCGTTGCCTACCCGAACGTGATGTTCCATTTTCTGCCGATCGCGATCCGGTACGACGGCACGGTGCCCGAAGGTGGCAGTGGGCACGGCTACCAGGTGCACGTCGGTCCGATGTACTCCGATTCCCGCGGCTCGGTGAAGATCACGTCGCTCGACCCGCGGGTGAAGCCCGCACTGCGCTTCAACTACCTCTCCACCGAGACCGATCGCACCGAGTGGGTCGAGACGATCCGCGCCGCGCGCAACATCCTGGCCCAGCCGGCGTTCGGCCCGTTCGACGGCGGCGAACTCTCGCCCGGACCCGAGGTGGAGTCCGACGAGCAGATTCTCGAGTGGGTGGCGAAGGACGCGGAGACCGCACTGCACCCGTCCTGCACGGCGCGCCTCGGGGCCGACGACACGTCGGTGATCCATCCCGACACGTTCCGCGTCCACGGCGTCGACGGACTACGCGTGGTCGATGCCAGTTCGATGCGCTACGTGACCAACGGGAACATCTACGCGCCGGTGATGATGCTGGCCGAGAAGGCGGCCGACGCGATCCTCGGGATCGAGTTCCTCCCGCCGGAGCCGGTCGACTTCTACCGCCACGGGAGCGGGGTTGCGTGATGGAGGAGATCGGTCTCTACATCGACGGTGCGATGGTCGCGGCCGGGTCGGGCGAGGCGTTCGTGTCGGTCAACCCCGCGACGCGCGCGCCGATCGCCACGGTTGCGCACGCCGACGCGAGCGACGTCGATCGCGCGGTCGCGAGTGCGCGCGCCGGGTTCGCCGAGTGGTCGGCCCGGACCGGCGCCGATCGGGGACGGGTCCTCCTGCGCGCGGCGGCGATTCTGCGGGAGCGGAACGACGAACTCGCCCATCTCGAGGTGCTCGACACCGGCAAGCCCATCGCCGAAGCGTCCACCGTCGACGTGATCTCGGGCGCCGAATGTCTCGAGTACTTCGGCGGGATGGCGGCCACCATCCACGGCGAGTACTACGACCTCGGCGGTCCGTTCGCCTACACCCGGCGGGAGCCACTCGGCGTATGCGCGGGTATCGGCGCCTGGAACTACCCGATCCAGATCGCGTGCTGGAAGTCGGCGCCGGCGCTCGCGTGCGGCAACGCGATGGTGTTCAAGCCGTCCGAACTCACCCCGCTCACCGCCGTGAAACTCGCCGAGATCTACGTCGAAGCGGGTCTGCCGCCCGGCGTGTTCAACGTCGTGCAGGGCGACCGGCGGACCGGCGACGCGCTGGTCCGCCATCCCGGGGTCGCCAAGGTCTCACTCACCGGTTCGGTGCCCACGGGCAAGGCGATCATGGCGGCCGCGTCCGACACCCTGAAGGCGGTGACCCTCGAACTCGGCGGGAAGTCACCGCTGGTCGTGTTCGACGACGCCGACATCGAGCAGGCGGTCTCGGCCGCGATGGTGGCGAACTTCTACACCCAGGGTGAGATCTGTTCGAACGGCACCCGGGTGTTCGTCCACCGCGCGGTGCACGACGAGTTCGTCGCCGCGCTGCGCGCCCGCGCCGAGAGGATGGTGATCGGTGATCCACTCGATCCCACCACCGACGTCGGCGCGCTGATCTCGGAGGCACATCTCGCGAAGGTGCTCGCGTTCGTCGACGCCGGGATCGCGGCGGGCGCGCACGTGGTGTGCGGCGGACACCGCGCCGCCGGGACGGCCGTGCTCGATGCGGGCAACTTCATGGAGCCGACCGTCTTCACTGCGTGCACCGACGACATGAGCATCGTCCGCGAGGAGATCTTCGGCCCCGTCATGAGCGTGCTCGCGTTCGACGACGAGGCCGAGGTCGTGGCCCGCGCCAACGCCACCGAGTTCGGTCTCGCTGCCGGGGTCTTCACCCGCGAGCTCGCTCGTGGTCACCGGGTCGCGGCCGCGCTCGAGGCCGGCATCGTGTGGATCAACACCTACAACATCACCCCGATCGAGGTGCCCTTCGGTGGCGTCAAGCAGTCGGGGATCGGGCGGGAGAACAGCCTCGCCGCGGTGGAGCACTACACCCAGCGCAAGACCGTGTACGTGGAGACCGGATCGGTCGAGGCTCCGTACTGAAGATATCTCGGAGAGAAAATACTTGACTCCGAACTAAGATATTCGGTACGGTGACACTATCGAGCGGGACTTCCCCGCCGTCATCACAACAGGGGGAACCACATGAGTGCCACGCTGATCGTCCGTCACCCGGTTCAGGACTTCGATGCCTGGAAGGTTGTCTACAACGAGGTCGGCACCCTGCGCGACCAGCACGGCTGCACCGGCGAGCGCGTCCTGCAACTCCCGACCGACGCCAACGACGTCGTGGCGATCCACGAGTTCCCGAGTGTCGGCCAGGCCGAGGCGTTTGCGTCGGACCCCGCGCTCAAGGCCGCGATGGAGCGGTCCGGCGTGGCCGGCGCACCGAGGATCGAGATCTTTGTCGGCGCCTGATCAGTCTCGCGGCCAGACCCGGCGGGACGGAGCGATCCGTCCCGCCGTCGCCGCTCGCGTCGCGGTCCGAGTCGACGCCGACTTCGCCATGGAATATCCGGACGCGGACGCGCCGAGTACCGAGGCGTACGCAACGCTCGTGCGGGCAGGACAAGCAGTGCTCGCCGAGCTCGACCGTTGCATCCGCGAGTCGACCGACATCAAGCATCCGGTCTTCACCGCGCTCGCAGTCCTCGATGGGGCCGAGAAACCACTGACTCCGTCGGAGATCGCTGAACGGGTGTTGGTCGCCTCGGCCACCATGACCGCCACGCTCGACGCCCTCGAACGACGCGGCTGGGTCCGACGGACGGCGAACCCGGCGGACCGCCGGAGTGTGCTGGTCGAGATCACCTCGGAAGGCCGCGCGGTCGCCGACCGCGTCCTGCCCGGTATTCGAGCGGTCGAGAAATCCATGATGTCGGCGTTGACCGCGGCCGAACGGACCCAGCTCGTCGAACTGCTCGACAAGGTGTTGCGCCGTTCCGCGGAGGTAGCTGCCGTTGCCCCGATCCCGCTCGAGGGCCGGCGGCATCGCCCCGACCGGTTGGGCTGACGGCGCGGCGGTTCCCTAACGCACGACGACGGTGCGGTTGCCGTTGACGAGCACCCGATGTTCGGTGTGCCACTTCACGGCCCGGGCCAGGACCTGTGCCTCGACGTCCCGCCCCGCGGCCGCGAGTGCCTCCGGCGCCATGGCGTGGTCCACCCGGGCGATGTCCTGCTCGATGATCGGACCCTCGTCGAGTTCGGTCGTCACATAGTGGGCGGTCGCGCCGATGAGCTTCACGCCCCGCGCGTGGGCCTGGTGGTACGGGCGGGCCCCGGAGAAGGCCGGCAGGAACGAGTGGTGGATGTTGATGGCGCGGCCGGCGAGCCGCGCGCACGCATCGTTCGACAACACCTGCATGTAGCGGGCGAGCACGACGAGGTCGATGGCGTGCGCGTCCAGGAGGTCGAGGAGCGCGCGTTCGGCCGCGGGTTTCGTATCGGCCGCGACCGGAACGTGGTGGAACGCGATTCCGGCCGCCTCGACCAGCGGCCGGAGGTCCTCGTGGTTCGACACCACCGCAGGGACCTCGATGTTGAGGGCGCCGGTGCGAGCCCGGAAGAGCAGGTCGTTCAGGCAGTGGCCGAAGCGCGAGACGAGGATCAACGTGCGCGTCGGTGTCGTCGGATCGGCGAGTTGCCAGTCCATGGCGAACGTCGTGGCGATCGGTGCGAAGCCGGCTGCCACCGACGCGAAGTCGTGGTCGTCGTCGAGGAGGTCGAACCGGATCCGCATGAAGAACCGCCGTTCACCGACGTCCTCGAACTGATGGCTCTCCACGATGTTGGCGTTCATGTCGACGAGGTAGCCGCTCACCGCGTGGACCAGGCCCGGACGGTCCGGACACGACAGCGTGAGGATCCCGGTGGCGGACATGGTGCTCAGTCCCGCCGGGTGCGGCGGCGCGCCCGCGGTTCGGCGTCGGGTCGTGGCGCGGTGTTCGCCAGCGGACCGATGGTCTCCACGATCGAGTCGAGTGTGGGGCGAGGGGCTGGACCGTCGAGCGCCCGGTCCTCCAACGCGGCGTCGAGTGCCTCGCGCATGGCAGCGAGGTGGTCCGGCGAGGTCCCACAACACCCACCGACGATGCGAGCTCCGGCCGCGACCGCGAGGCGTACGTAACGCGCCATCAGCTCCGGAGTGCCGGAGTAGTGGATCTCGGCGCCGCGGAACTCCGGGATACCGCAGTTGCCCTTGGACACGAACGCGGTGTCGTGATCGGTCTCGGTCATCGCGAGCAACGAGACCAGGATGTCCGACGCGCCGACGCCGCAGTTCGCGCCGGTTGCGATCGGCGCGGGCTCGAGGCCCGCGAACACCCCGGTGAGTTCGCCGGGCATGAGGCCCATCATGGTGCGGCCCGCGGTATCGAACGAGCAGGTCGCAACGTACGGAATGCCCACCCCGATCGCGGCTGTCGCCGCGGCGCGGACTTCTTCGATCGCGGACATGGTCTCGATCCACGCGACGTCGACCCCACCGGCCACCAGACCCTCGATCTCCTCGGTGAACGTCTCGATCGCGTCGGCCTCGGTCAGATCGCCGAGGGGCGCGAACAGCGACCCGGTGGGTCCGACGGATCCGGCCACGATCACCGGCCGGTCCGCCGCGTCGGCCACGTCCCGCGCGAGTTCCGCGGCGCGCTGGGCGAGTTCGCGTACCCGTGACTCGGCACCGTGGAGCGCGAGCCGGTGCCGGTTGCACCCGAAGGTGTTGGTGAGGATGATGTCGGCGCCCGCCTCCACGAACCGGCGGTGCAGTTCCTGCACCCGTTCGGGATGGTCGACGTTCCAGAGTTCGGGCGCGTCGCCCGACGTCAGCCCCATCTGGAAGTAGTTCGTCCCGGTCGCGCCGTCGGCGAGCAGGACCCCACGAGTGGCGAGGAGGTCGGCGAGGGCGGAAGACATCACCGACGACGGTACCGGACCACCGAGGGCGCTACGGTCCCGATCGCTTTCGAGGAGGGCTCAATGACCGACGACGTACTGAACGAGTTGTTCTCCATCCGCGGCAAGACCGCCGTGATCACGGGTGGGACCCGGGGCATCGGCCTCATGATCGCCGAGGCCTACGTGCGCGCGGGCGTCAAGGTCTACGTGTCGTCCCGGAAGGCCGACGTGTGTGCCGAGGTGGCCGCCGCGCTCTCGGAGCACGGCGAGTGCATCGGGATCCCGGCCGACCTGTCGACCGAGGCCGAGTGTCGTCGCCTCGCGGATGAGATCGCGAGCCGTGACGACCGGCTGCACATCCTGGTGAACAACGCCGGGGCCACCTGGGGCGCGCCGCTCGCCGACCACGACGATGCCGCGTGGGACCGCGTGCTCAACATCAACGTGAAGGGACCGTTCCACCTCACCCGGTTCCTCCGCCCGCTGCTCGACGCTGCCGCCACCGACGACGACCCGGCGCGCGTCATCAACGTGGGGTCGATCGACGGCATCCAGGTCCCGATGATGGAGACGTACTCGTATTCGACGGCCAAGGCCGGCGTGCACCAGCTGACGCGCCACCTCGCCCGTCACCTCGCACCGAAGGTCACGGTCAACGCGATCGCCCCGGGACCGTTCGAGTCCAAGATGATGGCGGCGACACTCGAGGCGTTCGGCGACTCGATCGCGGCGAGTGCCCCGATGAAGCGGATCGGCAAGCCGGCCGACATGGCCGGCATCGCCGTCTACCTCGCAGGCCCCGCATCCACCTACGTGACCGGCGCCGTCATCCCCGTCGACGGCGGCATCAGCACCTGCAAGTAACCCCCAATCCGAGGTTCTCGTGCACAAGCTGCACGCCAGGGCGTGCAGAACGTGCACAAGAACCGGGAAGAGGGGCAGGTGTGGGGTTCAGGCGAACTCGGCCTTCTTGTACATCGCGACGACGCACGCGCCGCCGAGGCCGAGGTTGTGCTGGAGCGCCAGTTCCGCGCCGTCGACCTGACGCTGGTCGGCGGTCCCGCGCAGCTGCCAGGTGAGTTCGGAGCACTGCGCGAGACCGGTGGCGCCGAGGGGGTGGCCCTTCGAGATCAGGCCGCCCGACGGGTTCACGACCCAGTCGCCGCCGTAGGTGACCGCACCGGAGTCGATGAGCTCGCCCGCGCCGCCCTCGGCGCAGAGGCCGAGACCTTCGTAGGTGATCATCTCGTTGGCCGAGAAGCAGTCGTGGAGCTCGATCACGTCGACATCCGTCGGCCCGTACCCGGACTGCTCGTACACCTCGTTGGCGGCTGCACGGGTCATGTCGAACCCGACGAACTTCATGTCGCTGCCGGAGTCGAAGCTCGACGGGAAGTCGGTCTTCATCGACATGCCGATGATCTCGACGGCCTGGTCCTCGAGACCGTGCGACCGGACGAACTCCTCGCTCGCGAGGATCGCGGCGGCCGAGCCGTCGGAGGTCGGACAGCACTGCAGCTTCGTGAGCGGCTCGTGCACCATCGGCGACGCGAGGATCTCGTCGAGCGTGTAGATGTCGCGGAACTGCGAGTACGGGTTGTTGGCCGAGTGCCGGTGGTTCTTCTCGGCGATGCGGGCGAAGCTCTCGGCCTTCACGCCGTAGCGCTCCATGTACTCACGACCCGCGTTGCCGAACATCTGGGGCGCGGGCGGAGCCTGGGTGAAGCCGCGCTTGTCGTTCATCGCCTCGAAGGTGCGCTGCATCGGCATCGCGCGGTCCATGTACTTGATGCCGAGCGAGCCTTTCTCCATCTTCTCGAACCCGAGCGCCAGGGTGCAGTCGGCGAGGCCGCCCTCGATGAAGCGCTTCGCGAGGTAGAGCGCGCTCGAACCGGTGGCGCAGTTGTTGTTGACGTTGACGACGGGGACGCCGCTGACCCCGATCTCGTAGAGCGCCCGCTGCCCGGCGGTCGAGTCGCCGTAGCAGTAGCCCACCGCGACCTGCTCGATCTCGTCGTAGCCGATGCCCGCGTCGGTGAGCGCGTTGGTGCCCGCTTCCTTCGCCATGTCCGGGTAGTCCCAGTCCTTGCCGCCCGGCTTCTCGAACTTGGTCATACCGACGCCGATCACGAACACCTTGCGACCCATGGGACTCCCGCTTCCTCTCCGGACTCGCTCCCGGGGCGATTGCCTCCGGTGCCGGACGAAGGGTACGACGCGGCCACCGTGCCCTGTCGACCCGGGCCGCCCGGGAACCGACTGGGGCCGGTACCGTTCCGCCGCCGGACACGACGGAAAAGGAGCGGTGATGAGCGGATCCGACGCGAGGGCGACGTTCGAGGTGGAGCGTCGCACCACGATCTCGGCCTCGCCCGAAGCGATCTTCCGCCAACTGGAGGACTTCCACCACTGGGCGGCGTGGTCGCCGTGGGAAGACAAGGACCCCAACCTCCAGCGCACCTACGCCGGGTCCGAGTCCGGCGTCGGTGCCCGCTACGAGTGGATCGGTAACCGGAAGGCCGGGGAGGGTCGCATGGTGATCGCCGAGGTGCAATCGCCGTCCGACCTCACGATCACGATCGAGTTCTTCAAGCCGTTCAAGTCCGAGGGCACCGTTCGGTTCGTGCTGGACCCCGAAGGCGACGGAACCCGCGTGACCTGGTCGATGACCGGGCCCAAGACCTTCGGCACGCGGGTGATGGGCCTGTTCATGAGTATGGACAAGGCCATCGGCCCCGACTTCGAGAAGGGCCTCGCCCGGCTCAAGGCCGTGGCCGAAGGCTGACGCTCGGTCCGGCGGCCGGGGCGCCCCGTAACCTTGCGCGATGCCTCGCATCCGGGTGGCCGGCGCCCAACTCAACCTCGTCGTCGGTGATCTCGCGGGCAACGAGGCACGCATCCTCGACGCCTACGAGCGGGCTGCCGCGGTCGACGCCGACCTCGTCGCATTCCCGGAACTCGCGGTCACCGGGTACCCGCCCGAGGACCTGCTCCTGCGGCCGGCGTTCGTGGCCCAGGCCGCGGAGGTCCTCCAGAAGGTGGCCGCCCGCACCGGGAACACCGCCGCGGTCATCGGCTTTCCCGAACTCCTGCCCGACGGCGAGTTGGCCAACTCGGCCGCGCTCTGTGCGCACGGCGAGGTCCTGGGCGTCTACCGCAAACATCTCCTGCCCAACTACGCAGTGTTCGACGAGGAGCGGTATTTCGAGCCGTCGACCGTGGACGGCCCGTTGTTCGTCGTCGCCGGGCTCCGCGTGGGCCTGACGGTGTGCGAGGACGCGTGGAGTCCCACGGGTCCGATCGTGACCCAGGCCGACGGTGGCGCGGAACTGATCGTGAACATCAACGCGTCGCCGTATTACGCGGGCCGGGTGCACGAGCGCGAGGCGATGCTCTCCACGCGCGCCGCCGACGCGCAGGCCGCCATCCTCTACGTGAACCTCGTCGGCGGACAGGACGAACTCGTCTTCGACGGTGCCTCGATGGTCTTCGACGAGAAGGGCCACCTCGTTGCGCGGGGCCGTCAGTTCGAGGAGGACCTCCTGGTCGTCGATCTGGACCTCCGACGCAGCGTGCATCGTCGCCCGCCGATCGGACGCCCGCGGGTCGATCCGCTCCCGGAGGTCGTCGTCACCGAGGGTCATCTCGGGATGCCGACCAAGCCCGCACGCGTGTACCCGCTGCTCGATCCGATCCACGAGGTGTACTGCGCGCTCGTCCTCGGCACGCGTGACTACATGGTGAAGAACGGGTTCACCCACGTGGTGCTCGGACTGTCCGGAGGCATCGACTCCTCGCTCGTCGCCGCGGTCGCGGTCGACGCGCTCGGCGCGGATCGCGTCACGGGGGTGCTCATGCCGTCGCGGTATTCGAGCGAGGGGAGTGTCACCGACTCCGAGCAACTCGCGGCCGCACTCGGCATCCCGACGCTGACCGTCCCCATCGAGCCCGCGCACGCGGCGTTCACCGAGATGCTGGCCGACGCATTCGCGGGGACCGAGCCGGGACTCGCGGAGGAGAACCTGCAGGCCCGGATCCGCGGCACGATCCTCATGACGATCTCCAACCAGTTCGGGTGGCTGGTGCTCACCACCGGCAACAAGAGCGAGATGGCCACCGGGTACAGCACTCTCTACGGCGACATGGCCGGTGGGTTCGCGGTGATCAAGGACGTGTCCAAGATGGTGGTCTACGCGCTGTGCGAGGACCTCAACCGTCGCTTGGACCGCGAGATCGTCCCGCGCACCGTGATCGAGAAGCCGCCGAGCGCGGAGTTGCGACCCGACCAGCGCGACGACGACTCCCTCCCGCCCTACCCGGTGCTGGACGCGATCCTCGAGGGGTACGTCGAGGAGGACCGCTCGATCGCCGACCTGGTGGCGGCGGGATTCGACCGCGAAACCGTGGTGCGCGTCGCAGGACTCGTGGACCGCAGCGAGTACAAACGCCGCCAGGCCGCGCCCGGCGTTCGGGTCTCGCCGAAGGCGTTCGGCAAGGACCGACGACTCCCACTCACCAACCGCTGGCCCGGGTAACGGTGCTCGGGCGGCTCCGCCCGTACACGCCGGGACTCGCCCTCGCGTTCGCGTGGGGACCGCCCATCAGGAGCGTGGGCGAAGAGACGAGAGGGACGTGACGCGCGTCACCCGTGCTTGACCGATTGATCCCACGAGACGAAGAATGCGCGTGATCCCTGTCTCGGGGCCCGCGAAACATCGGAGCCGTCGCTCATGTCCGACCCGTTCAAGCCGCGTGCGGCCTTCGCCCCGTGGGACCGCCGGGAGCTTCCGGGCATCTTCACCGTCGAGGAATCGGCCCGCCGGGTCGGCACCTACAAGTGGCTCGAGATGCGACTGTTCGAAGCCCTCGGCGGTTGGGTGGCCACCGTCCCCGAGCTCGACGTGAAGCTGGTGCTGGGTCGCCACTGCTACCACCACGCGTGGCACGCGGAGCTGATGGACAAGCGGCTGCCGGAACTGCGTGAGATGAACACCGATCGGCTCTGCGAACCGGCGAACCCGGAGATGGTGGCGTTCGTTGACGCGCTGCGCGAGCCCGAGGCGCCCGAGCACACCATCGAGAAGCTCGTCGGTGTGTTCCGGGTGCTGCTGCCCCGCAAGATCGCCGCGTACACGTACCACATGAACGCGACGAGCCGGATCACCGATTCGCCCACCCAACGGTCGCTGAACTTCATGCTGCAGGACGAGTTCGAGGACTGGCGCGAGGGCGAGATGCTCCTCCAGTCACTGATCGAAACGCCCGAAGACGTAGAGCGGGCAGCCCGACGCCAGACCGAGCTGGAAACGCTCGTGCTCGCGGCCGGTGGTATCGCGGGGCCAGGTACTCTTGGTGCCGTTCCAGCAACCGAAGGAGCCTCGGCATGAGGAAGCAACTGCCCCCCGAGATGTTGGCGCGCGACTCGCGCTTCGTCCGCACCTCCATCATGGATCAGGTGATGGACCCGCGGAACCAGAAGATCGGTGAGCGAGACCTCGGATCCGCACGGCTCGAGCCCCAGCGGCCCGCGGCCGCCGACCGGGCTCGGAACCTGATGCACGGCATCTTCACCGGCGAGATCCAGGCGCTCGAGGGCGCCGGTCGCACCACGTTCGACTTCGACGACGAGCAGGCGCCGTTCGCGCTCAAGCTCGACATGGCCCGTCAGTGCTGGGACGAGAGCCGGCACGTCGAGATCTCGGTCAAGCTCGGCGACTGGATGGGCACCGAGATCGGCGAGTACTCCGAGGCCACGTTCCTGTACGAGGCCGCCTGCGCACCCGACCCGATCCTGCGGCTCTGCGGCGTGAACCGCGCGCTCGAGGGACTCGCGATCGACGTGTTCAACACGATGCGCGAGTTCGGCGACCTGTCCGGCGACCCGGTGCTCGAGTTCTGCGAAGACTGGATGCTCGCCGACGAGGTCACCCACGTGAAGATGGGCTCCGACTGGCTGCGCCGGCTCACGGCCGACGACCCCGAGCGTCGCGAGCGGGCCCTCGACTTCCAGCGGACCGTCGACAAGCTCTTCAGCCTCGGTGGCTTCCGCGGTGAGTCGGACGACAACCCGATCCAGCTCGCGCGCAACTTCCGCAGCATGGCCGGCTTCTCGACCGACGAGATCGACGAGCTCGCCGAGATCGCCGCGCAGGCCCAGGCCGACGCGCAGGCGATGGTCGCCGGCAGCTCGTGAGCGACGCCCGCACGCCATCGACCTTCGTTCCCGTGGGGCGGAGCGGGGCCCGACCGGCCCGGCCCGCAGGGCCAAGAGGGGACAAGTCGTGAGCAACGTCTCGCTCACCCCGGCCGAGTTCACGCTGGTCAAGTTCGACGCCGACGAGGTTCGCGGCCTGATCGAGCAGACGATGAGGGAGGTCGGGTTCCCCGCCGATGTCGACGTCAGCGTCGACGTCGACGAGGTGCTCCCACACCCGCTCACGGCGTCGCTCGTGAATGTCGCCGACGGCACCGCCTCGCTCTGGTTCACCGGCGGTTGCTTCGAGAGTCCCCAACGTCAGACGGGGCTCTCGGTCGACCACACCCGGGTCGAACTCGGATCCGCGCTGCTGCGGGCCAAGGACCGGATCGGGGGCGGGTTCGCCGACGCGCCGGCCGACGAGGAGATCGACGATCGGCAGCGCACCCTCTGGGAGGCCTACGCCGAGGGACGGCTCCAGGCCCTCGGATTCCCCGTGCGGGAGCAACGCCGTCGGTACACGTTCCGGCTCTACGGCGGGTTCAACGACGTGTCCGACGCCGCGTTCGAACGGCTGTGGTCGGGTGCACCGATCAGCTGGGCCGAGCTGCACGCACTCGCAGACGAGCTGGCGGCCGCCGATACCCGGCCCGAGCGCAAGAAGTCATTGCGCAAGGAAACTCTGCGGCCGGTCGCCGCGACCTGACGCTGCGATCCGAGCGAGCCCGGGTCCCGCTCACTCGAGGTCGTGGGCCGAAATCACGTCGTAGAGCTCGAGGTCCGGCGGACCGGCGAGCAACGGCGCCGACTGCGTGGCCATGGTGATCATCGTGTCGGTGTTGAGGTGACCACGCTGCGCGTCGGCGTCGTCCCACTTCTCGAAGATCAGGAATCGCCCCGCCGTCGAGGCGGAGATGACCAGATCGACGTTGCGACAGCCGGTGACCGAACGGGTCAGCACCACGTAGCGGGCGAGGACCGCCGCGAGTTCGGCCTCTTTTCCGCTGCGAGCCTGAAAGAGGCCGGCGACTACGCTGATCTCCACTTCTGCCACGGAACCTCCTGTGAAGCGGATTTATCCACAGCACACTGTGGATAAACGTCCTTGACGGGGTCTGTATCGTAGGGGACCCACTGCAGCGTGACCCTGAACGGGACCGGGAACATCGATCCCCACTCCTGCGTTGTTGTTTATCCACAAGTTTCAAGTTTCGGAGACCGATTTTCTTGGCCAAGGAACGCGTTGAGCGCGACGAAGAAGACCTGGTTCGGCTCTATCTCACCGATATCGGGCAATACCCCCTTCTGACCAAGGACGACGAGGTTCGCCTCGCCCAGCAGATCGAAGTGGGCAAAGAAGCGCGCGCCGAACTCGAGGCCGGCGGCAAGGGCCTGACCGCGACCAAGAAGCGCGAGATCCGCAAGAACATCCGCGTCGGTGACGATGCCGAGCGCACGTTCGTCCAGTCGAACCTCCGCCTCGTCGTCTCGATCGCCAAGAAGTACCAGGCGTCGGGCCTCCCGCTCCTCGACCTGATCCAGGAGGGCAACCTCGGCCTCATGCACGCGGTCGAGAAGTTCGACTGGCGCAAGGGCTTCAAGTTCTCCACCTACGCGACGTGGTGGATCCGCCAGGCCATCACCCGTGGTATCGCCAACACCGGCCGCACCATCCGGCTGCCGGTCCACGCCGGCGACACGCTGGCGCGCCTGCAGAAGGCGCGCTCGCGCCTGGAGCTCAAGCTGGGTCGGCCCGCCACCCTCGCCGAACTCTCCACCGAAGTCGAGATGCCCGAGGACAAGGTCACCGAGGCCCTGCGCTTCGCGGCCGAGCCACTCTCGCTGAGCGAGCCGCTCCGGGAAGACGGCGACGCCGAACTCGGCGACATCGTCGAGGACCGTTCGGCGGAGTCGCCGTTCGAGGTCGCGGCCACGGCACTGTTGCCGGCCGAGATCGAGAAGCTGCTGTCGCCGCTCGACGAGCGGGAGCGCCAGATCCTGGCGTTGCGGTTCGGTCTGGACCGGGGCGAGCCCCGGACCCTCGAAGAGGTGGGGGAGTACTTCAACCTCACCCGCGAGCGGATCCGCCAGATCGAGGCCCGCGCGATGAGCAAGCTGCGTCACCCGTCCGCCGACACCGGCGCGCGGGACCTCCTCGCCGTCTGACCCGCCTCCTCCCCGCTTCGTGAGCGCGACTCGCACTCCTGAGCGACCAGAACGCGTGTCGAATCAGCCGGGTCGTACCGCGTCGCCGACGCGGATGGTGCCGGGCGTGATCACGAGGGTGCCGACGCCCAGGTTGTTGGCTCGGTCGCGGTTGATGGTGCGCAACACGTCGAGGTCGCGTTCGATGCCGCCGGGCTGACGGCGGGTGGTCATGACGCACCGGTCGATCTGTTTCACGACGTCGAGCACCGCGTCGCCGACGCGCACCTGCTGACCGACCCAACCGTCTTCGTCGGACCCGTCGACCGCCACGTTCGGGCGGAAGCGCCGCATGTCCCAGGCGCCGACGGTGCCGGTGCCGATGATCGACACCTGGGTGCGGGTGGAGTCGTGGAAGGTCCCCACCGGGCCTTCCCACTGGTACCACTCGACCGAAGGGTCGCGGTCGGCGTCGTCGTCGACGGCGAGCCCGATCTCGAACGTGCCGCTCGTCGTCGGGCTGGCGCGGGTGAGCGTGACCCGTCGGCCGAGCCAGCCCGACAACGCGTCGTCGTCGGCCGCCACCGATCCGTCGGGCAGCGTGATCCGCACGCCGTCGCCTGCGAGCGCGGCCTGCCCGAACAACAACTCGGGGGCCCGACGGCCGGTGAGTGCGAGACCGGTGGCGACGTCGATGACGGCCCATTCGCGGTCACCTGCGAAGCCGCGCGGTCCGACGACCGATTCGATCACCGCCTCTCCCTGCATGGACTTCACCGGGTAACGCCAGAGCGCCTGCACGGTCGTCGGCTCGACCTCGCTCACCGCCCGTGGATCCAGTCGATGAAGTCGTAGGGGTAGCCCATCGGGATCGCCGACGCGTCCTCGAGGCGCGCGAGCGACGCGTCGTCGAGGCGCCAACCGATCGCGCCGAGGTTGTCCTCGATCTGGGGAACGGTGCGGGCGCCGAGGATCGGTGCGGTGACCCCAGGTCGGTGCAGGACCCAGTTGAGCGCGACCTGGGCCATGGTCTTGCCCAGTTCCGAGGCGAGTTCGCGTACCGCCGCCGCGACCGCGAAGTTGCGGTCCTCCTGCATGCGCAGCCGCATGAGGACGGCCGACGGCGTGCTGTCGGCGGCTCGCGTGTCCGCGGCGGGTTCGGCGCCCGACTGGTACTTGCCGGACAGCAGACCACCGCCGAGCGGACTCCACGGGAGGACCGCGAGTCCGGCGTACTCAGCGAGCGGGAAGAGTTCGCGCTCGATCTCGCGTGTCACGAGGGAGTACTGCGGCTGGATCGAGACGTACGGCTCCCACCCGTGCGCGCGGCAGACCCCGAGCGCGGTGGCGAGTTGCCACCCGGTGTAGTTGCTCGCGCCGATGTAACGGACCTTGCCCTCGCGCACGAGGTCGTCGAGCGTCGAGAGCGTCTCCTCGAGGGGCGTGTCTCGGTCCCAACAATGGATCTGGTAGAGGTCGATCCAGCGGTCTGCAACCGCCGGAGCGAGGCCTCCACCTGCTGACGGATGACGCGACGGGACGCGCCGTGGTCGTTGGTGTCGCCGCTCATCGGCATGCGGCACTTGGTGGCCAGCACGATGTTCTCGCGTCGGCGGCCGAGCGCGCGGCCCAGGATCTCCTCCGACGCGCCGCGGTTGTAGGCGTTGGCGGTGTCGAGGAAGTTGCCGCCGGCGGCGAGGTACCGGTCGAGGATCTGGTTGCTCTCGTCCTCGGGGGTCTCGCGACCGAACGTCATCGTGCCGAGGCACGCCTCGGCGACGCGGACACCGGTGCGACCGAGTTGCCGGAGTTCCATGGATGCCTTTCCGGTCGGGCTCAGCTCGCGAACTGGATGAACTCGTAGGGGTAGCCGAGACGGAACCCACTCGCCCAGGTGAGCGACTTGCGGGTCTCGTCGTCGAGCTTCCAGCCGACCGCGCCGAGGTTGTCGTTCAGCTGGTCGACGGTGCGGGCACCGATGATCGGCGCGGTCACGCCCTGACGGTTGGCCACCCAGTTGAGGGCGACCTGCGCCGCGGTCTTCCCGGTGGATTCGGCCGCGGCCTTGACCGCCTCCACGGTGTTCCACGCCCGGTCGTCGAGGCGGTAGGTGAAGGTGATCGGGTTCTGGGTCTCGGCACCGCGTGTGCCGGCCGGGAAGTCGTGGTCCTTCGCGTACTTGCCGGTGAGCACACCACCACCGAGCGGGCTCCACGGGATCACCGCGAGCCCCTCGCTCTGGCAGAGGGGCAGGAGTTCACGCTCGATGTCGCGCGTGATGAGCGAGTACTCGGGTTGGAGACAGACGAACGGTTCCCAACCATGGAGCGCGCTGACCCCGAGTGCCTTCATGAGGTGCCACGCCGCGAAGTTGGACGCGCCGATGTAGCGGACCTTGCCTTCGCGCACGAGGTCGTTCAGGGTCGAGAGGGTCTCCTCGATCGGCGTGAACTGGTCCCAGCAGTGCACCTGGTAGAGATCGATCCAGTCGGTGCCGAGGCGGCGCAGCGAGGCGTCGCACTGGTGGCGCAGGTTCCGGCGCGACGAGCCCACCGCGTTGGTGTCGGAGCCCATCGGGAAGCGGGCCTTGGTGGCCAGCACGATCTGGTCGCGCTTGGCGGCGATCGCCCGGCCGGTGATCTCCTCGGACACGCCCTGGGAGTACACGTTCGCGGTGTCCACGAAGTTGCCGCCGGCGTCGACGAACGCGTCGACGATCTGCTTGCTGGTCGCTTCGTCGGCCTCGTTGCCGAAGGTCATGGTGCCGAGACACAGCTCCGAGACCCGGACTCCGGCGCGACCAAGTTGGCGATATTCCATCGATGCTCCTCGGAAACTGGGGGGTGGGGCGGAGACTATGGGCGCTGGCATGGTGGCGTGGCGGAGGTGGCAGGAATCGAACCCACCGGACGGGGATCGCCCGTCCCACTCGTTTTGAAGACGAGGGGGGCCACCAGACCCCGTTCACCTCCGGGCGCATCCTGTCATGCCGCGGAAGCGGTAGGGTTTTGGCTCACCCTCAGGCGGAAAGGGAACACCCGTGAAGAAGTTGTTGCTCCTCCTCGTTGTCGTAGTGCTCGGTGCGGCGGTCGCGTACAAGGTCCGTGGCGACGCCTGACCGGCACTCCCGAGTCAACTGAATCGAGCGGGTCCTTCCGGGGCCCGCTCGACTCGCGTCACGGACCGGTGAGCGCCGCCTGGTAGCGGTGCGCGAACAGCGCCGGCGCGCCGCCGGTCGCCCAGAACACCACGTGGTCGCCGGCACCGATCCGACGGTCGCGGATCGCGCTGATGAGCGCGGCCGCGGCCTTGCCGGAGTAGACCGGATCGAGCAGGAGTCCTTCGGTACGCGCGAAGAGGCGCAATGCCTCGAGGCCGCCGTGGGACATCTCGCCGTAGCCCGCGCCGATGTGGTCGTGATCGACGAGCACCGTCGCACTCGGCGCGCCACGATCGAGATGGGTCGCGGCGGCCCGGGCGAGTTCGGGAACGCGTGCGTCGAGGTCGGGACGGGTCCCGACGTCGACGCCGAGCACGCGGGTGGGGGAGGCGGCACCGAGACCGGCGAGCAGGCCGGCGTGCGTACCGCCCGAGCCGTCGGCGACCACGATCCAGTGTGGGTCCTCGGTCTGGGTTCGCAACTCGTCGACCGCCAGCGCGTATGCGGCCACGCCGATCGTCGACGCGCCGCCGACCGGGATCGCGTACGGCCGTTGCCCACGGTCGGCGAGCATCGCCGCCAGCGCGTCGATCGCGGCCTCGACTTCGTAGTACTGGTCGCCACCGTCGAAGTGCAGATGGGCGCCGAGGAGATCGTCGAGCAGGAGGTTGCCGTCGTGCTCGGCGGGTGGCCGACCGCCGAGCGCGAGGTGACACTCGAGACCGACGATCCGGGCCGCGGCGGCCGTCAATCGGGCGTGATTGCTCTGGGGCCCGCCGCCGGTCACGAGGCAGTCGGCGCCCCGCTCGACCGCATCGGCGACGAGCAACGCCAACTTCCGGGCCTTGTTGCCACCGAGCGCGAGGCCGGTGAGATCGTCGCGCTTGACCGACAGCCGGGCATCCGTGCCGAGCGCGTGCGCGAGGTGGTCGAGTGGCGCGAGCGGCGTCGGCAGGAGGGCGACCGACGCGAGTCCGGTCACTGCGACAGACGTTGCGCGTGCCGGCGCCACCACGCGTAGCCCGCGACGCCCGCCCCCGCCACCGCGACGACGGTGCCGACCGCGATCGTCGGACCCTTCGGCGGCACGGGAACGCGGTCGCGTAACCGCACCGGCCGCGCGAAGCGGCGGATCTCCCAGCCGCGCTCGGTCGCCTCGTTGGCCAGGTCCTTGTCGGGGTTCACGGCCACCGGATGCCCGACGGCGGAGAGCATCGGGACGTCGGTGACGCTGTCCGAGTACGCGTAGGACTCGGTGAGGTCGATCCCGGCCTGCTCGGCGAACTCGTGCATCGCCTGCGCCTTGAACGGACCGTACGCGTAGAACTCCAACTCGCCGGTGTACGCGCCGTCGTCGTCGATGCGGGCCCGGGTCGCGATCACGTCGTCGACATTCAGGAACAGGCCGATCGGCTTGACGACCTCCTCCGGTGACGACGACACGATCACCACCCGGCGTCCGGCGCGGTGGTGCTCCTCGAACAACTCGAGCGCTTCGGCGAAGACGATCGGCGAGATCATCTCGTCGAGGGTTTCGGCCACGATCGACGCGACATGGGCCTGGTCCCACCCTCGCGTGAGGGAGAGCATCGCCTCGCGCACCTCTTCCATCTTCGACTCGTCCGCACCGACGAGCATGTAGACGATCTGCGCGTACAAGCTCTTGACGATGGTGCGCTTCGAGAGCAGGCCCTCGCGGTAGAAGGGCTTGCCGAACGCGAGCACCGAACTCTTGGCGATGATCGTCTTGTCGAGGTCGAAGAACGCGGCGCCGGGCATTGCGCCCGAGACTACGGCCTCGAATCGGCGTCGACGGGGGAAGGCGAAAAATACCTCTTGACACCTTTACGGGGATCCGGCACAGTGCGACACCTTCCCCCGTCACTCCCCGAGTCCGTTCTGCTCGCGCGCCCTCGGCGCGCCGACTCGCTGGAGTGGGGATGTCGCTTCTCTCGTTCTGGTCACCCAAGGGTGGCTCCGGTACTTCCGTCGTGGCCGCGGCGTGTGCGTTGGCACTTGCACGCGCGAACGGCTCGGCCCGACTCGTGGATCTCGGTGGTGACCAACCCGCCATCCTCGGGTTGGGCGCCGATCCCGAAACCGGGATCGGCGATTGGCTGGCGCTCGGAGCCACCGCCCCGACCGATGCACTCGACCACCTCGGTGTCGAGATCGTGTCGGGGCTGTCGTTGTTGCCGCGCGGGCGTGTCCCCGGCGTGCTCGAACCGGTGGCGGCGGCGGAGGCGGGTGCCGCGCTCGCGGTCGCGCTGCGCGACGGCCCCACCACGGTGGTCGACGCCGGCGTCCCTGACTCCGCCGCGGCCCGCGCGATCATCGAAGTGTCCGACGCGTCGCTGTTGGTGATGCGGGAGTGCTATGTGGCACTGCGGCGCGCGGTGCGTCACCCGCTCACGCCGCGCGCCTTCGGCGTGGTGGTGGTCCAAGAGCCCGGTCGTTCGCTCGGACCCACGGATCTCGTCCAGGTGCTGACCCGACCGGTGGTGGCCCGGATCCCGACGCGCGACGCGATCTGCCGGGCGGTCGACGCCGGGACGCTGCCGACGCGTCTCCCCGAGCCGCTGGCCCGCGGGGTCGGATCGGTGCTGCGGGAGCTCGGACTCGGCGGCACGCGGCGGGGGGTGGCGGCGTGACGACGGCGTCGGTCACCGAGCGCGAGGCGGCCATCCGTATGGCGGTGCACCGTCGGCTCCTCGCCTCCGACGGCGCCGACCAACTCGTCGGGGCGCCGGTCGGCGACCTGCGGGCCCGGGTCGAGCACCTCGTCGCGGCCGAGGACCCGTTGCTGAGACGGGATCGGCGGGAGGCCCTGGTCGGCGATCTCCTCGACACGGTCCGGGGGCTCGGGGTCCTCGAGCCGTTGCTTGCGGACCCGACCATCGACGAGATCATGGTGAACGGTGCCGGCCGCTGTTTCGTGGAGCGGGCCGGCGTGGTGGAACCGGTGCGGCTGCCCATCGACGACGCCGGCATCGTGCGACTCGTCGAGCGGGTGTTGGCACCACTCGGACTCCGCCTCGATCGGTCCTCGCCGATGGTCGAGGCCCGCCTCGCCGACGGTTCCCGGCTGCATGCGGTCATCCCACCCCTCGCGATCGACGGTCCGTGTGTGACGATCCGGCGGTTCGCGAGTCGTCGGGTCGGGCTCGCGGACTTCGGGATCGAACCACCCGCGATCGACGCGATCAGCCGCGTGATCGATGCGGGCGTCAACGTGCTGATCTCCGGAGGTACGGGCTCAGGGAAGACCACCCTGTTGAACGCGCTCACCGACTTCATCGGTCCAACGGACCGGGTGATCACCATCGAGGAGACCGCGGAGCTGCGGCTCGCCGGTGATCACGTGGTGCGGCTCGAAGCGCGGCCCGCCAACGCCGAGGGCGTCGGTGCCGTCGCGGTACGGGACCTCGTACGGGCCGCGCTGCGGATGCGGCCCGACCGCCTGGTGATCGGCGAAGTGCGCGGCGCCGAGGCGCTCGATCTCCTCCAGGCGCTCAACACGGGCCATGAAGGTTCGCTGTCGACCGTGCACGCCAACAGTCCGATCGACGCGTTGCGCCGCCTGTCGACGCTCGCGCTGTTCGGCAACGCCGGTCTCCCGCACGACGCGATCTGTGAACAGGTCTCCGCCGCCATCGACCTCGTGATCCAGGTCGGTCGAACCGGAGGCGGCGCGCGGCGGGTCGAGTCGATCGTCGAGGTGGTGGCGGACCGGGCCGACGCGGGGTTCGCGGTGCGTTCCGTCTTCGAGCGTCGGTCCGGGCAACTGGTCGAATGTGCGGGCCGGATCCGTCCGCCGCGTCGAGGGGTCGCGTCGTGAACGTGACCGGGGTGCTCGTCGCCGGCGCCGGCGGGGTACTCACCGCGGGATTGGTCCGCAGTGCGCGCCGGATGCCTGTCGCCGATCGCGCCCGGCCGCTCCGGTCGCCCCGTTCATTCCTTCCGCGTCGGCTCGCGGTTCCCCTCGCGGGGGCGTTGGTGCGCGCCGATCTCGATTGCGCGCCCGAGATCGCGGTGCGCTGGTGGGGCCTCGGCATCGGAGTGATCGCGTGGGTGACGACGCTGCTGGCGCCCGCCCTCCTGGTTCCGGTTGTGATGACGGCACTGGCGGCGCCACTGGTCGGGTTACGACTCCGCGCCCAGCAGGCAGACCGGGCGGCGCGTGCCGCGTTGCCTGGGGTCCTCGACCATGTCGTGGCCCAACTGCGGGCGGGTGGGACCGTGATCGACGCGGTGCAGGCGGGCGCGGTGCGACCCGGACCCCTCCAGCCGGACTTCGCCCGGATCGAAGCCCGCATCGCGTTGGGCGCGTCGCTCGAGGACGGCTTGGCGCGGTGGGTGGTCGAACGGCCGGTGACCGGGGTCCGGTCGGCGGCTGCCGCGCTGTGTATGGCTGCGACGATGGGTGGATCGGCTGCAACGGCGCTCGACGGTGTCGTGCGGTCGCTCCGTGATGACGATGCCGCGTTCGGCGAGGCCCGCGCGCTCTCGGCGCAGGCCCGGGTGTCGGCCGTGGTCGTCGGCGCCGCGCCGCTTGCCTACCTCGCTTTCGCGACCGCAGCCGACCCGGCGTCGTCGCGGGTCCTGGTGTCGACCGGTCCGGGCCTCGTCTGTCTCGTGGTGGGTCTGAGCCTCGAGGGGATCGCCGCGTTGTGGATGCGGGCGTTGCTCGGGACCGCGCCATGACCGCGGTGCTCGCCATCGCGTGCGGGCTCGGCTGGGGTGCGGTGCTGGCCGCGCCGCTGGTCGGGCGCGCCCGGCGCGAAGCGGTGGCGTGCCGGATCGAACCGGCCGCGGTGCCGGCCGCGGCGAGGGCGCGATGGGACGGCGGTCCGGTGGTGCGGGTCGGACGCGGCCTGCTCCGGATCCGGGGCCGCCGCCGGTCGGCCGCGCAGTTGGAGCGCGAACTCCCGACCGTGCTCGATCTGCTCGGGGTCGCGGTGGGCGCCGGCGCGAGTCCGGCCGGCGCGCTCGAGACCGCTACTCGGTGGGGGCCACCGCTGATGGGCGATCCCCTCGGTCGCGCGCTGGTGTCGGTGCGGCTGGGTGCGGCACTTCCCGACGCCCTCGGCGACCTGGCCGGCGAAATCCCCGAGCTCGCCCCGGTTGCCGACGCATTGATCGCCAGTGCCCGGCTCGGCGCGCCGGCCGGGCCGACGCTCGCTCGGCTCGGCGACGAGTCCCGCGCCGCACTCCGACGCCGGGGCGAGGCTCGGGCCCGCACCCTGCCCGTGAAGCTCTTGTTCCCGCTCGTGCTCCTGGTGCTACCCGCCTTCGGGCTGCTCACCGTGGCGCCGGCGGTCATCTCGGCGATGTCGCGGCTCTGACCGCGCCCTCCCCCTCACTTCCCCCGAAGTCATACACCCACTCCTCAAGGAGTTAGCAGATGCTGCGTCATTTCCTCAGTGTGTTGTCGGCCGCGTTCGGCCGGACCCGAGCCGTCGTGACCGAGGTCGGTCAGACCACCGCCGAGTACGCGTTGGTGATCCTCGGCGCCGCGGCGATCGGGACCCTGGTCATCACCTGGGCAACCAAGAGCCACGCGATCGGCAAGTTGTTCGACACGCTCATCGGCAAGATCCTTCCGGGCTGATCATGCGATCGTCCCGGTTGGTTCCAACCGTTGCCTGCCCCCATGAGCGGGGGCAGGCAACGGTCGAGTTCGCGCTCATCCTCCCGCTCGTCGTCATGATGCTCCTCGCGGTCCTTCAGACCGCGTTGATCGTCCGCGACTACGTGGGGGTCGTCCACGCCGCTCGCGAGGCGGCCCGCGCGGTGAGCGTCGATCGCGATCCCGGGTCGGCGACCCGCGCCGCGCGACGGGTGCTCACACGGGCCACCGTATCGGTGGGGCCGCGGCCGGAGGTCGGCGGCCCGATCCGGGTCGAGGTCCGGTACGTCTCGCACACCGACCTCCCGATGGTCGGCCTGCTGTTCCCGGATCCCGAACTCCACGCCACGGCCGTGATCCGGACCGAACGATGAATCGCGCGGAGCGGGGATCGGTCACGGTGCTGACCGTCGCGGTCGTGGTGCTCGCGGGACTGGTGGCGATCGGCGCGGCCCGCGCCGGCCATGCGGCCGGTGCCGCGGCCCGCGCCGATACCGCCGCTGACGCGGCTGCCCTCGCGGCGGCCGCCGCGCTGGCCCGGAGCGAGGGATCAGCCGCGGCTGCGACCGACGCGATGACGACGGCTGCGGACAACGGAGCGACGCTTCGGCACTGTGATTGTGCGGCCGACCACGCCGAGGTCGTCGTGGAACTCGACGGTGCGACGGCCCGGGCTCGGGCCGAGGTGCGGCGGGAGTGTCAGTACCTGCCACGTCGGTGTGGCTGAGGCTGCGCGGGCGCGTGGTCCGGAAGTTGCTACCGTCGATCGATGCGCCGGGCCGTTGTGAGCTTGCTGGCCGGGGCCGCGGTCCTGGTCGCCGTCGGGTGCCAGAGCAACGACACGTCACTCGCCACCCGCTTCGGCGACTGCACGTTCGCGGCTCATGCGGTGTGCACCCATCAGAACCTGGCGGCGCTCAGCCTGCAAGCCACCGATCTCACCGGGGCCGACTTCTCCGGCTCCGACATGACGGGCACCGATCTCAGTAACGCGATCCTGCGTGACGCGAAGTTGGTCGGGACGAACCTGAGCGCAGTCGACCTCACCGGTGCCGATCTGCGCGGTGCGGACCTGTCCGGTGCGACGCTCTTCCGGGCTCACCTCGAGGATGCCGACTGGACCGGTGCCAACCGATCGAACGTCGGGTACTGCGAGACGTTCTTCCCGGACGGCACGGTCTCGGATTGCAAGGACCTCGAGGTGGCCGGCGGGAACGGACAGACCACGCCGCCGTCGGTGACCACGTTCGCTCCGAGTCCACCGGGGACGTGTCTGAACGATGCGGTCGGGCAGGGGATCGAGGTCGCCTGGAAGGTGCGGAACGCGAATACGGTGTCGTTCCTCGTCGACGACGTTCGGGCCACGACCGCGGCCGGGACGCACGGGGTGAAGCGGGTTCCCGTCCCCTGCGACGGTCAGCGACACCGGTTCACGATCCAGGCCTTCGGGACGGTGCTCCCACTCGCGACCAAGTCGTTCTCCGTCAACGTCGGCCGGTAGCCGAGGCGTCACCCTCGGAGGGTGTGGAGCAGCCGTTGCGCGGCGGCCTTGTCGAGGTACTCGTTCCAGTTGCCGCACTTGGGCGACTGGACACACGACGGGCAGCCGGCCTCGCACGGGCAAGCGTCGACGAGTTCGCTGGTGGCCCGGACGTGTTCGTCGACGTCCGAGTACGCGAGGTGGGCGATACCCGCGCCGCCGGGGTACCCGTCGTAGATGAAGATCGACGGTTGGTGGGTGGCCGGATGGATCGCCATCGAGACGCCGCCCACGTCCCACCGGTCGCAGATGGCGAAGAGCGGCAGCATGCCGATCAGCGCGTGCTCGGCCGCGTGCACCGCGCCGAGGACCTGGGGCGGGGCGATACCCGCGGCGACCAGCACCTCGGGCGCGAGCGTGTACCAGACCGCCTGCGTGGAGAGCGATCGGGGTGGGACGTCGAGCGGAACGGTCTCGATCGACTCGTTGGTCGAGGCGCGCTTGCGCTGGTACCCGACCACCTGGTTGGTGACCTCGACGGTTCCGACGAATGCCGTGCCCGCGCCGCAGGGGCGTTGGGCCTCGGCCGCGAGGACGGCGATGTCGGTCTTCTCGCGCGCCTGGGTGTATTCGTCGACGTCTTCGGCCGGAGCGAGGTGGGCCTCGCGGCCGTCGACGTCGAGGCGTTCCACCCGCCACTGCCGACCTTGGTGCAGATAGATCGCGCCGGGATGCGCCACCGAGTAGATACGCGCCCCGTCGACGGTACCGATCACCGGTCGGTCGGCTTCGGTACTCACCAGCGTGAACTCGGCGTTCGATCCACTGCGTAGCCCGACCTCAGGTGCCGGTGGCCGGCGACCGGCCCAGTACATCTTGCCGGCGCGCGGCTTCAGCAGGTCGTCCTGGACGAGGTGGCGAACGGCGTCGTCGAGGCCGTCGCCGAACCACCGCGTGTCGTCGGTGGTGAGTGGGAGCTCGTGCGCCGCGCAGGCGACATGCGGGCGCAGCACGAACGGGTTCTCGGGGTTCACCACCGCGGCTTCCGGTGCGCGCGTGAAGAGTTCGTCCGGATGGGATGCGTACCACTGGTCGAGTTGGTCGTCACCCGCGACGAGCACCGCGGCCGCGCGCTGTCCGGAGCGCCCGGCGCGGCCGGCCTGTTGTCGGAGTGATGCGAGAGTCCCGGGAAACCCGTTGAGGACGACGGCGTCGAGGCCACCGACGTCGATGCCCAACTCGAGCGCATTGGTGGCCGCGACGCCGAGGAGTTCACCGCTCGTGAGCCGTTGTTCCAACGCTCGACGCTCGTCGGCGAGATAGCCGGCCCGATAGGCGGCGATGCGATCGACCGCGCCGGGTGCGCGGGTCGCACACAGCCGCCGAGCATGGGTGGCGACCAGTTCCGCGCCCCGCCGGCTGCGTGTGAACGCCAGGGTCGGGTGGCCGGCGGCGACGAACCGGCTGAGCAGATCGGCTGTCTCGACGTTGGCCGAGGCGCGCGCCCCGCTGACCGCGTCCAGCAGCGGACGCTGCCAGAACGCGAATCCCCGCTCGGCCTGCGGTGAGCCGTCGTCGTCGACGAGGGTGACGGGCCGCCCGAGCATCGTCGTCGCGAGTTCGGCCGGGTTGCCGATGGTGGCACTGGCGAAGCAGAACGTAGGTGTCGATCCGTAGTGCTCGCACACCCGAAGCAGTCGGCGCAGGACGTTGGCGACGTGACTCCCGAAAATGCCGCGGGTGGCGTGCAGCTCGTCGATCACCACGAGCTTCAGACGCATGAGGAACGTCGACCACCGCTGGTGGTAGGGGAGCATCCCCTGGTGGATCATCTCCGGATTGGAGAGCAGCACGGTTGCGTTCTTGCGGGCCCAGGTGCGGTCGTCGGGGGGCGTGTCGCCGTCGTAGGTGACCGCCCGGAGTCCGGGGACGAGCCAACTCCGCAGGGATCGGAGCTGGTCCTGGGCCAGCGCCTTGGTGGGGAAGATGAGCAGTGCGGTGTCCGCGGCGTTGCGTATCGCGGCGTCGACGATCGGGAGTTGGTAGCAGAGCGACTTGCCCGACGCGGTGCCCGTCGCGACGACGACGTCGGTCCCCGCGTGCAGCAGGTCGATCGCGCTCGCCTGGTGCGTGTACAGGTCGGCGATGCCCTGGCTCGCGAGCCGGGCGATCAGCTCGGGATGAAGCTCGGTGACCAGTGGGGCGGTGCGGGCCGGACGGGCCGCGAGGTTCGTGCGGTACACCATGCGCTCGTAGAGCTCGGGGTCCGCCGCGATGGCGTCGAGCGTGTCGACTGCGTCCACCGTCGGAGCATGACACGGGGGCGTGACCACCGCGATGACGGGCGACGCGGCGCAGCGACGGTCAGTGACTCTGCAGCACGCCGTCGTCGGCGAAGTCCTGGAACAGTCCGGTCGCGGCCGGGGTGAGCTGCAACCGGGTGCCGGTCCCACTCGCGACCGGGACCACGACGTTCTTGACCGCGGCCGGATCGACCGAGAGTCCGAGGCGTGCGAGTGCGTAGAGGTCCTTGAGGCCGATGCCGTCGATCTTGGTGTGGCGACCGAGGTCGGCGAGCAGGCTCAGGGTCTTGATCGGACCGGTGTTCTCGGCCCGGAACTGCGCGAGCGCCTGGAGGATCAGGTAGCCCTGGTTCTCGGATCGGGCGAGGTCACCGGTCGGGAACTGGTGGCGGTTGCGGGCGTAGGCCAACGCCTGGTGACCGTCGAGCTTTTGCGGTCCGGGCTGGAAGTCGGCCCCGGAGAACGAGTCCTGCATCCGCGTGGGGACGTTGACGTTCAGGCCACCGAGGTCGTCGACCATGCCGATGAAGCCGTCGAAGTCGCTGTCGATGACGTAGGGGATCTTCACGCCGACGACCGCCCCGATCGTGTCGGCCTCGAGGCGCGGTCCGCCGAAAGTGTGCGAGGCGTTGACCTTGTCGAGGCCGTGGCCGGGGATGTTCATGCCGGTGTCGCGCGGGATGTCGAGGATCGTCGCCTGATGGAGCTGCGGGTTCACGCCGATGAGGTGGATCGCGTCGCCCCGGGTGACGGTGTCGCCGGTGCGACCGTCGTTCCCGATGGCGAGCAGGAACACCGGCCCGGTCGGGCTCGGCGTGTAGTCGGCGTTCGCGGTCTTGGTGAGCGTGAACCACCGCGCCGCCGAGGCACCGGGGACCGATACCCCGGCCAGCCAGAGTGCGATCAGGGTCCCGAAGCTCAGGACCATCACCAGAGGGATGCCGATGACGGCGGCGCGGATCGGGTGGCGGCGGATCATGGGGTGGAGCTCCCAGTGGTCGTCGACGATGCGGTCCCGAGCCCGGCGCCGTCGCGGGTGACCGCGAGCTTGAAGCTCAGGATCTTCCAGTTGCTGCCGTCCCGCTCGAACATCAACTCGCCCGACCGGTGGATCGTGATGGCGCCCTTGCCGGCGGTGCCGGTGACGGTGAGGTCGATGGTGGTACCGACGAGGTCGATCGCGCCCGACACATCGGCCAGGCCCGACATGGAGACGGGGACCAAGGTGGCCTTGGCGCCGCCCGTCATCGGGGGCAGGCCGTCGTCGCTCAAGGCGTCGCGTTCCGGTGCCGTCGCCGAGGGCGCCGCGCCGGTCGCGAACAGCGAGTCGAGGTTCGATGCCTTGCCCTTCAGCGGCTCCAGGGTGGCGGCCCGGACATACCCGTCGACCGCGTGCAGGACGGCGGTCTTGTCCGCGTCGGAGAGTTGGGCCGGCTGGCCGGCGCTGACGACGCCGACGAGCCCGGCGGTCGCGTTCACCGCGGCCGACTTCCGTGGCTGGGTGGTGGACGACCCGGACGTCGCCTTGCTGCCGCTCGAACAGGCGGCGAGGGCGCCGATGGAGACGAGCGCGAGCCCGCGAGCGGCCAGTCGGAGAGGAGCCATACGGTGGGACATGAGTGATTCAGGATGGCACGGCCGAACCCGCGACGCGCGGAATCTCGACCGGCGCCGAAGTCACGGGCGTCCCCGGAGCACCGGTCAGTGGACGGGGCCGTGCTTGAGCTGGTGCTCGAGTGCGTCGAGCTCGGACAGGTCGGCCATGAAGTGCAGGATGTCGCCGTCCTGGCCGATGAGGTCCGGGCGGGCGACCTGCGCGGCGCCGAGTCGCGTGATCGCCGCCAGCGTGAACTGACCGGGGGTCTCGAGTTCGGTGAGCTTCTTGCCCGCCCAGACGGCGGGCAGGTTGCGCTCGACGAGGCCGACGCGCCCGGACGAGTCGGTCCAGTCGGCGACCGCGTCGCCGGGTACCAGGCGGCGGAGTACCTGTTCGGTGGTCCAGGCGACCGTCGCGACCGTGGGGATCCCGAGGCGTTGGTAGATGATCGCACGGCGGGGGTCGTAGATGCGGGCGACGACGTGCTCGACCTCGAAGGTCTCGCGCGCGACGCGGGCCGCCATGATGTTCGAGTTGTCGCCGCTCGTGACGGCCGCGACCGCGCCGGCATCGTGCACGCCGGCCTCCTCGAGGGTGTCACGGTCGAAGCCGAACCCCTCGATGCGGTAGCCCGCGAAGCCCTTCGGCAGGCGACGGAAGGCCTCCTTCTTCTTGTCGATGATGGCGACGGTGTGGCTCTGACGTTCCAAGGCGCCGGCCAGCTCACTTCCGACCCGGCCACATCCGACGACGACTACGTGCACGAGAGACTCACCTTCTGTGGTTGTTTTCCTGCTCCGGAGACGCAGGGCCGATGCTACCGGCGGTACCGTCGCGGCTCGCGGTCGTGAGGAGAGATGGCATGGGTGTGCGCAGCTTCGTGAAGCGGATGGGCCAGTCGGTCGAGGACTCCGACCGGCAGAAGCTGGTGGCGTTCTGCGACCGCCTCGACGCCACCCCGCTCGACGAGCTGCCCCTGCGAACACCCGTGCGCTTCGCCGGCCAGGTGACCTCGCTGCGCATCGTCCCACGTGCGGGCGCGCCGGCGATCGAGGTCACGGTCCAGGATGGTCGGGGCGCGGCGGTGGCGGTGTTCCTCGGCCGAGGGCGCGTGCGCGGCATGACGCCGGGCCGGCGGCTGATCCTCGAGGGTGTCGCGGTGGCCGAGGGTAACGAGCACGTCGTCTACAACCCGTCGTACGAACTGCTCGCGTAGCTGGGCGTCAGACGGCGTCGGGCGCCGACGCGGTACCGGTGAGGATCTCGCGGATCTGATCCTCGGAGTCCGGAGTCACGAGCACGAGGACTTCGTCGCCGGCCTCGAAGACGGTTTCACCACGCGGGACCACCAAGTGGTCGCCGCGCAGCACCGCCACGATGGTGGCTTCACGCGGTAGGGCGATGCTGGCGATCGACCGGCCCACGACCGCGGCATCGTCGGCGAGGGTGACCTCGACGAGCCGGGCGAGGCCTCCCTCGAAGCGGAGGATCTCCACGAGCTTGCCGACGCTCACGGCCTCCTCGACCATCGCGGTGATCAGGGTGGGCGTGGAGACGAAGAGGTCGACGCCCCAGTTCTCGGTGAACATCCACTCGTTCTTGGGGTGGTTCACACGAGCGATGACGCGTGGGATGCCGAACTCCTGCTTGGCGAGCAGCGAGACGACGAGGTTGTCCTCGTCGTCGCCGGTGGCCGCGACGAGCACCTCGCTCTTCTCGAGCCCGGCTTCCCGCAGGGAGGAGACCTCACAGGCATCGCCGATGTGCCATTCGATCCCGGGGTCGAGGGTGGCGCGGGCCTTCACCGCATCTTTCTGCTCGATGAGGAGGACGTCGTGTCCCGCCTGGTGCAGTGACGCGGCGACATGTTGTCCGACGTTGCCGGCTCCGGCGATGGCGACTCGCATGGGGGAGGAACCTAGTGCTCCGGAACCGGTCCGCTCGGGCTCGACCGTGCCAGACTCGGCCCCGCATTGCAGCTGTCACGTCGAAGGGGATCCGTGTCCGTCGTCAAACGCATCCTGGTGGGTCGGCCGCTCGCCACCGCCGAGCAGGAGCATCAACGGATCTCCAAGATCATCGCGTTGGCGGTGTTCTCTTCCGACGCCATCTCCTCGACCGCGTACGCGACGGAGGAGATCCTGTTCGTGGTCGCGCTGGGCTCATCGAGCCTCGCGCTCGGCCTCAACACACTGATCCCGATCTCGATCGCGGTCGCGATCGTGCTCGCGATCGTGGTGACCAGTTATCGCCAGACGATCTTCGCCTATCCGAGCGGTGGCGGGTCGTATGTGGTGAGTCGCGAGAACCTCGGCGAGATGCCATCGCTCATCGCGGGCGCGTCGCTGCTCGTCGACTACATCCTGACGGTAGCGGTGTCGATCTCGGCCGGGGTCGCCGCGTTGATCTCGATCCCGGCGTTCCGAGACCTCATCGACTACCGCGTCGAGATCGGGTTGATCCTCATCGCGGTGATCACCCTGGCGAACCTGCGCGGCATCAAGGAATCGGGTCGCGTGTTCGCGGTTCCCACCTACATCTACATCATCATGCTCACGACGCTCGTCGTGTACGGGCTGTACCAGAGCTTCGCGGGCAACATTGGCCACGTTCCGTTCGACAAGCAACAGTTCGAGGGCACGCGTCAGATCGGCGGCACGCTCGGTCTGTTCCTGATCCTCAAGGGGTTCTCGTCGGGTGCGGTGGCCCTCACCGGCGTCGAGGCGATCTCGAACGGTGTTCCCGCCTTCCGTCGCCCGGAGTCGAAGAACGCGGCCACGACCCTCACGTGGATGGCGATCGTTCTGGGCACGCTGTTCTTCGGAGTCTCGGTGCTGGCCCACCGCGTGCACCCGTACCCGAGCCACGACCAGACCGTGTTCTCACAGTTGGGGCTCCTGGTATTCGGGAACGGTCCGCTCTACGTCGTCTTGCAGTTCGCGACTGCGGCGATCCTGACCCTCGCGGCGAACACGGCGTACGCCGACTTCCCGCGACTCTCGTCGATCATCGCCCACGACAAGTATCTGCCCCGCCAGCTCGCGAACCGCGGTGACCGGCTGGTGTTCTCGAACGGCGTGATCGTCCTGGCCGGCGCGGCGGGACTCCTGATCGTTGCGTTCGGCGGTCTCACCAACGCGCTGATCCCGCTCTATGCCGTCGGGGTCTTCACGTCGTTCACCCTGAGCCAGGCCGGGATGGTTCGCCACCACCAGAAGGAACGCGAGCCGCGCTGGAAGTTCAACGCGTGGCTCAACGGCATCGGGTCCGTCACCACCCTCCTCGTGCTCATCGTCGTGGCCGCGACCAAGTTTTCCAAGGGTGCTTGGGTCCCGATCGTGGTGATCCCGTTCATCATCATGCTGTTCAAGTCGATCCACTCCCACTACATGGGGATCGAGAAGGGGCTAGCGGCCGACATCGACTACAAGGTCCGGCCGATGAACCACACGGTGGTGGTCCTCGTCGGATCGGTTCACCGCGGGGTGCTCGAGGCGCTCGCCTACGCCCAGTCGATGCGTCCCAACCGTCTCCTGGCCGTGACCGTGGTCTCGGACGAGGAGGAGCAGGAGAAGATCGCCCGTCAGTGGGCGCAGTACAACATCACGGTCCCGCTCGAGATCGTCTTCTCGCCCTACCGGGAGCTGGCCCGGCCGGTGCTCCGCTTCGTCGAGGAACTCGATGCGCAGCGGGACAAGGACATCGTGACGGTGGTGATCCCCGAGTTCGTCGTGAGTTCCTGGTGGGGCCAGCTGCTCCACAACCAGAGCGCCCTGTTCCTCAAGGGACGGCTGCTGTTCCGCAAGGGCACCGTCGTCACATCGGTCCCGTACCACATCTGATTTCCCCGGTTCGGTGCCAATCCGTGCCGTTCGGACGCTCCGGGGTCCCCGCTTCGATCACTGCCCGGCCGGCTTGGCTAGATTGACGCCCTTCTCGACGCCCCGTAGCGTCGCCGGGCTTTGGGGCACCCCGACCGTCAGGTCGCTCGTTTCAACCAGCAAGGAGCACGTCAGCACATGAGCACCGTCATCGCCGAAGGCAGTTACCAGGTCTTCACACTGGGTTCGAGTGAGTGGTTCTGGCTGGTGTTCTCCGCGGTCACCGCGGTGTTGGCTATCGCCGTCGGGTTCTTCCTCATGAAGGGCGTCCTGGCCGCGGAGACCGGCACGCCGACCATGGTCGAGATCGCGCTGGCGATCCAGGAGGGCGCCATGGCGTACCTCAAGCGTCAGTTCAAGACGATCGCCGTGATCCTCGTACCGCTCGCCGTGGTCGTGTTCGTGACCGCCACCGAGATCAAGAAGCCCGGCTCGTTCGCCGGTGGCGCGGACGGCCTCAGCTTCTTCGCGTCGGGTCTGTTCCGTACCCTCGCCTTCATTGCCGGTTGCGTGATGTCCGGCCTCACCGGGTTCATCGGCATGAGCCTCGCGGTGCGCGGCAACGTCCGCACCGCCGCGGCGGCCAAGGCCGGATCGCTCCCCGCCGCACTCAAGGTCGCGTTCCGCACCGGCGGCGTTGCCGGCATGTTCACCGTCGGCCTCGGCCTGCTCGGCGCCACGATCATCATCATGGTGTTCCAGAACACCGCTTCGGCCATCCTCATCGGATTCGGATTCGGTGGCTCGCTCCTCGCCCTGTTCCTGCGGGTGGGTGGTGGCATCTTCACCAAGGCGGCCGACGTCGGCGCCGACCTCGTCGGCAAGGTCGAGGCCGGGATCCCCGAGGACGACCCGCGCAACCCCGCCACCATCGCCGACAACGTCGGCGACAACGTGGGTGACTGCGCCGGTATGGCGGCCGACCTCTTCGAGTCGTACGAGGTCACGCTGGTCGCGTCCATCATCCTGGGCGTCGCCGCCTTCAAGTCGATCGGTGCGAACCCGGCCCTGGGCCTGGTGTTCCCGCTCGCCGCTCGGGCGATCGGTGTGCTCGCATCGATCGTCGGTGTCTTCGCCGTGCGCGCCACCGACAAGGACAAGTCGGCGATGGCGCCGATCAACCGCGGGTTCCTCACCGCCGGCCTGCTCACCATCGTCGGGACCGCGATCGTCGCCTTCGGCTACGTCGGTAACGACCACGCGAACGCAGGGTGGAAGTGCTTCGGTGCCGTGGTATCGGGTCTCGTCCTGGCTCAGGGCCTCAGCCGCCTGACCGAGTACTTCACGTCCACCGAAACTGCTCCGGTGCGCGAGATCGCCGAAGCCACGCGGACCGGCCCGGCGACCGTGGTGCTCTCGGGCATCAGCTCCGGTCTCGAGTCGAGCGTCTACGCGATCATCGCCATCTGCGCCGCGCTCGGTGTCGCAATCGCCATGGGTGACGGCAACATCCAGTTCATCTTCTACCTGGTGGCCCTCACCGGTATGGGCATGCTCGCCACCACTGGCGTCATCGTCTCCGAGGACACCTTTGGTCCCGTCGCCGACAATGCCGCGGGCATCGCGGAGATGTCGGGCGAGTTCACCGGTGAACCCGAGCGCATCATGGTGAGCCTCGACGCGGTGGGGAACACCACCAAGGCGGTCACGAAGGGCTTCGCCATCGGTTCGGCGGTCATCGCGTCCGTCGCCCTGTTCGCATCCTTCATCGAGACCATCGGTCAGGAACTCAACCTGCCGGCCGGCCCGAAGGTGTTCCGCAGCCTCGCCACGCAGATGAACGTCGCCGACCCGAAGACCTTCATCGGTCTGCTCATCGGTGGCTCGGTCGCCTTCCTCTTCTCGGCCCTCGCGATCCGGGCCGTCGGTCGCACCGCAGGTGTGGTCGTGCAGGAGGTCCGCAGCCAGTTCGCCGACGGCGGGATCATGGCCGGGACCAAGAAGCCCGACTACGGCCCGGTCATCGACATCTGCACCGCCGCGTCGCTGCGTGAGTTGGCCACCCCGGCACTCCTCGCCGTGCTCACGCCGGTGATCGTCGGCTTCGGGATCAACTACTTCGCCCTCGGCGCGTTCCTCGCCGGCGTGATCCTCACCGGTCAGCTCATGGCCAACTTCCTGTCGAACTCCGGTGGAGCTTGGGACAACGCCAAGAAGTACATCGAGGACGGCAACGAGGGTGGCAAGGGCTCCGAGGCGCACAAGGCGGCCGTGATCGGTGACACCGTCGGTGACCCGTTCAAGGACACCGCCGGCCCGGCGTTGAACCCGCTCATCAAGGTGATGAACCTCGTGTCGCTGCTGATCCTCCCGGCGATCATCTCCCTGCGCAACGACGACGTGCGGTACGTGATCGCCGGTGTCGCGGCACTGATCCTGATCGGTGCGGTGCTCTTCTCGAAGCGCAAGGGCGCATCCATCGGTGACGAGCCGGTGATGGCGGCCCCGGCGGAGACCATCACCGTCTGACCCACGGTCGGCGAACCTGTGAGATGCCCCGCGGCCCCGGCCGCGGGCATCTTCGTTGTCCGGCCGCGTCAAAAGATCGCTCGACGGCGTAAGAAACGCGTCAAGCCCCTTCCTTCGGCCGGCCGCGCGCCGTACAACAGAAGGCATGAAGGGAAACGAGTCACCAGCAGCACGAGTGGCGGCCGGCATCGGCCCGATCGCCGTCGGCGCGTTCCTCGTATCGGTACGGGGTGTACTCGACAGCGCCGACCTGGTGCTGATGCTCGTGCTCGTGGTCGTGGTCATCGCGATGGCTGCCGATCGAGTGGCGGCCGCGATCGCGGCCATCGGCGCGGCGGTTTCGTTCGACTTCTTCCTGACCAAACCGTACGGCTCACTCCGTATCACGTCCGCGTCCGACGTCACCACCACGCTGATCCTCCTGATCATCGGGCTGGCTGTCGGTCAGATCGCGATCGCCGGGAAAGAACGGCGTCGAGAGGCGGTGCGGGCCCAGCAGGAACTCGAACGCCTCGAGTTCGTTGCGGCTCGGATCGCCGCCGATGATTCGATCCTGCCACTCATCGATCTGGTCGAGAACAAGATCGCCGAGACCCTGTCGCTCGCGTCGTGCCGGTTCGGCCTGCAGCGGCCCGGACTTCCCGAGCTGTTCCCCGACGGCCGGGTCGAAACGTCGACGCACCTGTTGACCGACGACGGATTCGCGCTCCCCGCCGAGGGCGTCGCGCTCGCGGTCGTCGGCGCGGGCGAGACGGTCGGCTGGCTGCGGCTGACGCCCGGCCGCCCGGTCGGCGTGACGCGGGAGACGCGCCGGGTTGCGGTTGCGCTGTCGCAGCAGCTGGGTGCTGCGTTGGCCCGACCGGCCATCGACAACCTGACGTAATCGAGCCGTCGGCTCAGGGGCCATCGGGTTCGGGCATCGGGTTCGGGCATCGGGGCGAAGCCGACGCATCGACCGGGTCGTACGCAACCCGTGCACACCCGAAACGACGCGGCGCGATTCGATACGCACGTGCGGTGGCGGTTCCGGGATCGTCGGCCTCGACGAACGCCATCGTCACTCCGTTGCGCCGGCGTCGATCCAACGTCTGCACGGTCACCCCCTCGGTCGGCGGCGGTACCCGACGGTGACAGGCACGCGTCAAGAGTGCCCGGCGCCGCGCTAGGAGGGCATCAAGGCCCTAGGCGCCGGCATGCGGTCGGGATACAACGGTCACGTGAGCAACGACCAGGAGCCCCGGCGGGCTGCCACCAACCCGATGTCCCCCCTGGCGTGGTTGGTGGCGCTCGTGGGGCCGGTCGTGGTTTCGGTCGCGCTGATTCCGCTGCGGGAATCCATTCGGACCTCCAACGCGTCACTCGTGCTCGTACTCGTCGTGGTCGCGGCGGCGGTGCTCGGCGGCCGTGCCACCGGAGCCGTGGCAGCGCTGGTGTCGATGGCATCGTTCGACTTCTTCTTCACGCGGCCCTACTCCTCGTTCACGATCAACAGCCGCGACGACATCGAGACGGCGTTGCTGCTCGTCGCTGTCGGGCTGATCGTCGGGGAGTTGGTCGTCCGCTCGCGACGCAGCCAGGTCCAGGCGGCCGAGAGTCGGGCCGAGGTCATCCGGGTGCGCCGCCTCTCGGAACTGGCGGCCGGCGGTGAGCCTCGCGGTCGGTTGATCGGGATCGTCCAGGGGGAGTTGGTGTCACTGCTCCCGGTACGCGAGTGCCGGTTCGAGCCCGCGCCGCTGAAGGAGCAACTTCCCGAGATCACCCACAAGGGCATCCGGGTGCCGGGAGTCGAGGATTCCGTACCTCGCCCGGTGCGCGGTCGGGTGTCGCTCCCGGTGTTCGGCGCAGGTCGGTCGTTCGGTCGATTCGTCATCGATCTCGAGTCCGGTGGAGGTGGGATCTCGGTGCCACCCGAGGACCGTGCGCTGGCCCTCGCTCTGGCCGACCAACTCGGCACGGTGCTCGCGAACGAAGTGCAGTCCTAGAGGTCATCGAGGAGTTCTTCACATGGCAGATGTCATCTTCGTTGTCGTGGTGATCATCGGGTTCTTCGCCCTGTGCGCCGCGTTCGTCGCGGGATGCGATCGCATCGTGCGCAGCGGCGACGACGCGCCCGAGCCAGTGTCCTCGACGGAGGTGACGCCGTGAGCGCCGAGGACCTTGTCGGCCTCGTCCTGTCCGTCGCGCTGCTCGGCTACCTCGTCGCGGCGCTCATCGTTCCGGAGAAGTTCTGATGAGCGCAGCTGCGTGGGCACAACTGGCCTTCCTGATCGTGCTCCTCGCGATCGCCATCCCGCGGCTCGGCGGATACATGGCCAAGGTGTACGGGGACGGGTCCGCCCCGGGTGATCGCCTGTTCCTGCCTGTAGAACGCGCGATCTATCGCTGGTGTCGTGTCGATCCCGAGCGAGAGCAGCGCTGGACGGTCTACGCCTTTTCGGTGTTGGCCTTCAGCGTCGTCGGGCTCCTCCTGCTCTACGCGATGCAGCGACTCCAGACGGTGCTGCCGTTCAACCCGACCCACGCACCGCGGGTGGGAGAGGCACTCTCGTTCAACACGGCCACGAGTTTCGTGACCAACACGAACTGGCAGAGCTACTCCCCGGAGTCGACCCTCAGCAACTTCACCCAGATGGTCGGCTTGACGGTGCAGAACTTCGTGTCGGCCGCGGCCGGTATGGCGGTGATGGCCGCGTTGATCCGGGGTCTCGCGCGTCGGCGTTCCGACACGGTCGGCAACTTCTGGGTCGATCTGACCCGGACGACCCTTCGCATCCTGATCCCGATCGCGTTCGTGGGCGCCCTCGTCTACGTCTGTGCCGGCGTCGTCCAGAACCTTCACGGTTTCGACGTGGTCAAGACGCTCGAGGGCAGGTCTCAGGTGATCCCGGGCGGGCCGTCCGCCAGCCAGGAAGCCATCAAGATGCTGGGGACCAATGGCGGCGGGTTCTTCAACGTGAACTCCGCACACCCACTCTCGAACCCGAATGGCTTCTCGGACCTGTTCGGCCTCTTCTTCATCCTTCTCATCCCCGTGTCGCTGACCTACACCTACGGGAAGATGGTCGGCGAGCAACGCCAGGGATGGGTGCTGCTCGCGGTCATGGTCGTGATCTGGGCGCTCGTTGTCGGTCTCACGACCATGTTCGAGCTGAACGGCAACCCGAAGCTCACGGCGGCGGGCGCCAACCAGGCGACCACGACGAGCCAGCCGGGAGGCAACCTCGAGGGCAAGGACGTCCGGTTCGGGACGCCGGCGTCGGCGGCATGGTGCGCGTCCACCACTGGGACCTCCAACGGCTCGGTGAACTCGATGCACGACAGTTACACGCCGCTCGGCGGGATGATGTGCATGATCCACATGAAGCTCGGTGAGATCAGCCCGGGCGGTGTCGGCGTCGGGCTGAACGGCATGCTCGTGCTCGCGCTCCTCGCGGTCTTCATCGCCGGCCTGATGGTCGGTCGCACACCGGAGTACCTCGGAAAGAAGATCCAGGCGACGGAGGTGAAGCTCGTCGTCCTCTACATCCTCGCGATGCCGGTCGCCGTCCTGATCGGTACCGCGGTGGCCATCGTCACGCCGAGTGTGCTCAACGGGTCGGTGTCGAATCCGGGTCCGCACGGCTTCTCCGAGGTGCTGTACGCCTTCACGTCGGCCGGGAACAACAACGGCTCGGCGTTCGCGGGCATCACGGCGAACACACAGTTCATGAACATCGCACTCGGAATCGCGATGTTGATCGGTCGGTACTTCTTGATCATCCCGACCTTGGCGCTCGCGGGAGCGCTCGCGCGGAAGGACAAGGTTCCGGCGTCGGCGGGAACGTTCCCGACCGACACGCCGCTCTTCGCAGGTCTGCTGTTTGGCGTGATCGTCGTCGTCGCCGGCCTGACGTTCTTCCCCGCACTCGCGCTCGGTCCCATCGTCGAGCAGCTCGGAATCTGAGGAGATCCCCAATGACGATGACTCCTACTCCGACCCTCCCGCCGGGCGAGACGAAGGCCGAGCGCGTCCGCGCTTCGACCTCGATGTTCGACCCGACGATCATGCGGCGCGCCGTCGGGGACAGCTTCGTCAAGCTCAACCCGCGCCACCTCATGCGGAACCCCGTCATGTTCGTCGTGGAGGTCGGCAGCGTGCTGACGACCGTCCTCTTCTTCACGGACCTCTCATCGGCGAGCACGAGCGAGAACGTGTTCGCGGCACTCGTTGCCGCGTTCCTCTGGTTCACGGTGTTGTTCGCGAACTTCGCCGAGGCCGTCGCCGAGGGGCGCGGCAAGGCGCAGGCGGACACGCTCCGCAAGACCCGGTCCGAGACGATGGCCAACCGGCGTCGCGCCGACGGCGCCCTCGAGGAAGTCCCCGGCACTCAGCTCGATCTGGGTGACGAGGTGGTCGTCGTGGCCGGCGAGGTGATTCCGAGCGACGGCGATGTCGTCGAGGGGATCGCGAGCATCGACGAATCGGCGATCACCGGCGAGTCGGCCCCGGTCATCCGGGAAGCCGGCGGTGACCGCTCGGCGGTCACGGGCGGGACGCGTGTGCTCTCGGACCGGATCGTCGTGCGCATCACCGCTCGTCCGGGTGAGACCTTCATCGACCGCATGATCGCCCTGGTCGAGGGGTCGGAGCGCCAGAAGACCCCGAACGAGATCGCGCTCAACATCCTCCTCGCGGGTTTGACGATCATCTTCCTCCTCGCCACGGTGAGCCTGCAGCCGTTCTCGATCTACGCGAACGCCGAGCAGTCGGTGGTCGTCCTGGTCGCGCTGCTCGTCTGCCTGATCCCCACGACGATCGGCGGTCTGCTTTCGGCGATCGGCATCGCCGGGATGGACCGGCTGGTCCGCCGGAACGTGCTGGCGATGAGCGGACGCGCGGTCGAGGCCGCCGGTGACGTGAACACACTGCTGCTCGACAAGACCGGGACCATCACCTTCGGTGCACGGCAGGCGGCGGAGTTCCGTCCGGCACCGGGCGTCTCGGAGCAGGACCTGGCCGACGCGGCCCTCCTCTCGAGCTTGGCCGACGAGACCCCGGAGGGTCGTTCGATCCTCGAGCTTGCGGAGCAGCGCTACGGACTCGCGCCGCGCGAGGTCCCGGGCGCCGATTTGGTGGCCTTCACCGCCCAGACTCGGATGAGCGGCCTGGATTACGAAGGTCACAGCATCCGCAAGGGGGCGGCCGACTCGGTGCGCCGGTGGGTCGAGGAGCACGGTGGCACCGTGCCGATCGAGCTCATGGACGAGGTCGACGCGATCTCCGGCCTGGGCGGGACGCCGCTCGTCGTGGCGAGCCGGAACGGCGCAGCCGCAAAGGCGCTCGGGGTCATCTATCTCAAGGACACGGTCAAGCCGGGCATGAAGGAGCGCTTCGACGAGCTCCGCAAGATGGGCATCCGGACGGTGATGGTCACCGGTGACAACCCGATCACCGCGCGAGTGATAGCGGCCGAAGCCGGCGTCGACGACTTCATCGCCGAGGCCACGCCCGAGGAGAAGATGGCCTACATCAAGAAGGAGCAGGCCGGCAGCCGGCTCGTCGCCATGACGGGTGACGGCACGAACGACGCGCCGGCGCTCGCACAGGCCGACGTGGGTGTCGCGATGAACACCGGGACGCAGGCCGCGAAGGAGGCCGGCAACATGGTCGACCTCGACTCCGACCCGACGAAGCTCATCGACATCGTCGAGATCGGCAAGCAGCTGCTGATCACCCGTGGGTCACTGACCACGTTCTCCATCGCGAACGACGTCGCGAAGTACTTCGCGATCGTGCCGGCAATGTTCCTCACGGTGTTTCCCCAGCTCGACCGGATCAACATCATGAACCTCAGCACACCGCGCTCCGCGATTCTCTCGGCGGTGATCTTCAATGCGCTCATCATCGTGTTGTTGATTCCGCTGGCGTTGCGCGGAGTGAAGTTCGTCCCGAGCGGTGCCGCGCAGCTGCTGCGCCGGAACATCCTGATCTACGGAGTCGGCGGCATCATCGCCCCGTTCATCGGGATCAAGCTCATCGACATGCTCGTCACAGCCCTGGGGGTGAAGTGATGCGACGCCAACTCCTGCCGTCGATCCTGATGTTGCTCGTTTTCACCCTGCTGGTCGGAGTGGCATTCCCGCTCGTGATCACGGGTATCGCGCAGCTCGGTTTCTCCGACAAAGCGAACGGCTCCGAGCTGTCGGTGAACGGGCATGTCGTGGGATCGAGGCTCCTCGGTCAGACCTTTACGAAGGCGAAGTACTTCCACGGACGTCCGAGCGCGGCGGGTGCCGCGGCCACCGGTTCGGACGCGACCGATCCCAACAATCACAAGAAGACGGTTCCGAACGACCCGAAGAACCTGAGCCAGGACAACAGCTCCGGATCCAACTTGGGACCGACCAACCCTGATCTGATCGCCGCGGTGAAGCAGCGGGTCGCCGACTACCGGAAGGAAAACGGGTTGGCGGCCTCGGTCAAGGTGCCGGTCGACGCGGTCACCGCGTCGGCGTCCGGGCTCGACCCGCACATCTCGATTGCGAACGCCCGGCTGCAAGCCCGGCGGGTCGCCAGGGTGCGAGGGCTCTCGGTGGTGCAGGTGCGCAAGCTCATCGACGAGCACACCGACGGTCGCGCACTCGGGTTCCTCGGTGAGGCCGGTGTGAACGTGTTGCAGCTCAACATCGCCCTCGACCGGCTGGCCTGAGTCCGTAGGCTCGCGGCAATGGCCCGCGGCAAGCTCCGTATCTATCTCGGCGCGGCGCCGGGCGTCGGCAAGACGTTCGCGATGCTCAACGAAGGCTGCCGGCGCAGACAGCGAGGTACCGACGTCGTCGTCGGATTCGTCGAGACCCATGGGCGACCGAACACGACCGAGCAGATCGGGGATCTCGAGGTCGTCCCCCGCCGCCGCATCGCGTATCGGGACACCAGCTTCGAGGAGATGGACGTCGACGCGATCCTGGCCCGCCGTCCCGCGGTCGCCCTGGTCGACGAGCTCGCTCATTCCAACATCCCCGGCAGCCGGAACGAAAAGCGCTGGCAGGATGTCGAGGAGCTGCTCGACGCCGGCATCGACGTCATCTCGACCGTGAACATCCAGCACCTCGAGTCGATGAACGACGTCGTCGAGGAGATCACCGGGATCGAGCAGAAAGAGAAGATCCCCGACGAGATCGTGCGGCGGGCCGAGCAGGTCGAGCTGGTGGACCAGACCCCCGAGGCGCTCCGCCGGCGGATGGCCCACGGCAACATCTACAAACCCGAGAAGGTCGACGCCGCGCTCGCCAACTACTTCCGGGTCGGCAATCTCAACGCACTGCGCGAGCTGGCGCTGATGTGGACGGCGGATCGGGTCGACGAAGCGCTCGAGCTCTACCGCGAGGCGCACGGCATCACGGGTACCTGGGAGACGCGGGAACGAGTGGTCGTCGCGATCACGGGTGCACCGGGCGGTGACGACGTGATCCGTCGCGCGGCTCGCATGGCGATGCGGACGCGCGGTGAACTCCTCGGAGTCCATGTCCGCCCGGCCGATGGTCTGGCCGGGCCGTCGACGGAACGGCTGACCGAACTGCGCCGCCTCCTCTCGGAGCTCGGCGGCGAATACCGCGAGGTGAGCGGCGGCGACGTTGCCGACGCGCTCCTCGGATTCGCGAAGGCCGAGAACGCGACCCAACTGGTGATGGGCGCGAGCCAGCAATCGCGCTGGACCGAGTTCCTGCGGGGATCGGTGATCAACGGCGTACTCCGGTCGTCGGGCCCCATCGATGTGCACGTGATCTCGACGGTGGGCGTGGAGCCGTCGCCGCCCCCGATGTGGCAGCCGACCGGGAGCGGGCATCTCTCCCGGCGTCGCCTCGTGATCGGCTGGCTCCTTGCGCTGTTCGGGCCGCTGGTCTTGGCGACGGGTCTGGCGTTGGTACGGGACACCCTCGGATTGCCGAGCGACCTCCTGCTGTTCCTGCTCCTCGTCGTCGTGGTGGCGGCGATTGGCGGTCTCCTCCCGGCCCTCGTCGCCGCGGTGTCGGGCTCGTTGCTGGCGAACTTCTATTTCACGCCGCCGATCCACACGTTCACCATCGAGCAGGGCGAGAACATCCTGGCGCTGTTCGTGTTCCTCATCGTCGCCGGGGTCGTGAGCTGGTTGGTGAGTGTGGCGAACCGGCGGGCGGCGGATGCCGCGCGCGCGCGAGCCGAAGCCGAGACCCTCGCCGCGTTGGGAGGCACGCTGGCCAGCTCGGACGATCCGTTGCCGCAGCTGGTCGCGCAACTCCGCGCCGCGTTCTCGGCCGACGCGATCGCGGTGTTGCGCGACCGCGAGGACGGCGGGTGGGATGTGGAGGCCGTGGCGGGCGAGCCGGTGCCCGCGCGACCCGAGGATGGCGCGCACTCCGTCTCCATCGGGGCGCGCGAGCTGCTCGTGGTCGTCGGGGCCCAGATGTCGGAGGGTGACCTCGAGGTGTTGCGGTCGTTCGCGGCCCAGGTGCAGGTGGCGGTAGAGCGGCGACGGCTCCGGGCCGACGTCGCCGCGGCCGCCGGGTTGGCCGAGGCGAACGAGCTCCGCACCGCCCTCCTCGCGGCGGTGTCGCACGATCTCCGGACTCCACTCGCTTCGATCAAGGCGTCGGTGACGAGCCTGCTGCAGCGCGACATGGAGTGGACTCCCGACGCCACGCGCGAGTTCCTCGAGACCATCGACGAGGAGAGCGATCGCCTCAACGCGCTCGTCGGGAATCTGCTCGACATGAGCCGGCTCCAGACCGGCGCGGTACAACTGGTGATGCGCGAGGTCGGATTCGAAGAGGTCGTGCCGCGCGCGCTGGCCGGGCTCCCGGATCGGCCGGTGCCGGTTGTGCTCGAACTCCCGGAGACCCTGCCGCGCGTGAACGCGGACGCGGGCCTGCTGGAACGGGCCGTGGCCAATCTCGTCGACAACGCCCGGGCCTGGTCCGCGCCCGGTCAGACGGTCCGGGTGGAGGCGGGCGCCGTCCCGCACCGCGTCGATCTGCGCATCATCGACCACGGTCCCGGCATCCCGATGGATCAACGGGAGCGGGTGTTCCAGCCCTTCCAGCGGCTCGGCGACAACCCGAGTAACGGGACCGGGGTCGGATTGGGGCTGGCGGTGGCGCGCGGATTCGTGGAGGCGATGGGCGGTGACCTCACCGTCGAGGACACGCCGGGCGGTGGCGTCACGATGGTGCTCAGCCTGCCGTTGGGGACGTCATGACCGCGCCCCGAGTCCTCGTCGTCGACGACGAACCACAAATTCGGCGCGCGCTCGGGATCAACCTACGCGCACGCGGCTACGACGTCGACCTCGCGGAGACCGGCGAGGCGGCACTCGACCTCGCGGCGCGTCATCATCCGGACGTCGTCGTGCTCGATCTCGGTCTGCCGGGCATCAGCGGAGTCGAGGTGATCCAGGGACTGCGGGGATGGACCCGGGTACCGGTCATCGTCCTGTCGGTCCGAGAGTCCGAGTCCGACAAGGTTGCTGCGCTCGACGCCGGTGCCGACGACTACGTGACGAAGCCGTTCGGCATGGACGAGTTACTCGCTCGCCTGCGCGCCGCGTTACGGCGCGCGGCGCCGTCGGACGAGCAGGCGGTCGTCGTGACCGACGATTTCTCGATCGACCTCGCGGCCAAACGCGTCCTCACGGTCGGGGGTGAGGAGATCCGGCTGACGCCGACCGAATGGCAGATGGTCGAGGTGCTCGTACGCCACGCCGGGAAGCTGGTCTCGCAGAAACAGCTCCTCCAGGACGTCTGGGGCCCGACGTACGAGAAGGAGATCAACTACCTCAGGGTGTTCATGGCGCAGGTGCGCGCCAAGCTCGAGCCGAACCCCTCGCAGCCCCGCTACTTCATCACCGAGCCGGGTATGGGATACCGCTTCGAGCAGAAGATCTGAGTCAGGCCGTCGGCCCGCTCCCGTTCTGCTCGCGTTTGTGTTTCCGGTACTCGAGCAGCGGCGGGATGAGGGAGAGGACGATGACGACGCCGATGATCGGCAGGAGGTAGGTGTCGATCTTGTCGGGACCGATGGCATCGCCGAGGAAGTAGCCGATCAACGTCACGCCCACGGCCCAGAGGAAACCGCCGAGGATGTTGAAGCCGAGAAAGGTTCGGTACGGCATGTCGCCGACGCCGGCCACGATCGGCGCGAAGGTGCGGACAACGGGGACGAAGCGGGCCATCACGATGGTCTTGGCCCCGTACTGCTCGAAGAACTTGTTGGCGCGGGCGATGTGTTCCTGCTTGAACAGCCTCGAGTTCGGTCGCTTGAAGAGCGCCGGTCCGACCCGGTTCCCGAACGCGTACCCGACCTGGTCACCGATGACCGCGGCGGCAAAGCACCCGATGAGCACCACCGCAAGATTGAGCTTCCCGGCCGAGGCCAGGAGACCTGCCGTGACGAGCAGCGAGTCGCCGGGGAGGAAGAAGCCGACAAGCAGGCCGGACTCCGCAAAAATGATCAGAATCAGCCCGATCGTCCCGAAGGATTGGATGAGGTGCTTCGGATCGATCGAGTTGGTAATTCCAGCGAGCATCGGAGAACACTAGGGGCCGATTCCCGGTCCATCCGGGCATGTGGGGGGCCTTGAAGGCTACGTTCGCCTCCGTCCCCATCCCGAAACTCGAGAAACGCGTGCCGTGGCCAAGTCGCTGGTGATCGTCGAATCGAAGACCAAAGCCGACACGATCGGTCGCTTCCTCGGCGACGATTTCACTGTGCTCGCGAGCTTCGGGCACGTGCGGGACCTGCCCCGGAAGGGGCTCGGTGTGGATGTCGACGACCACTTCCGGCTGGAGTACGCCCCGCCCGAAGGTCGGGCCAAGGACGTGGTCTCCAAACTGCGCCAGGCGATGAAGGGCACGGACGAGCTCTATCTCGCCACCGATGAGGATCGCGAGGGCGAGGCCATCGCGTGGCACCTCATCGAGGTGCTGAAGCCCAAGACCGCGGTCAAGCGAATGGTGTTCCACGAGATCACCCGCGAGGCCATCGACTCCGCCATCGCCAACCCGCGCGACCTCGACATGAAGCTCGTCGAGGCCCAGGAGGGGCGGCGCACCCTCGACCGCCTGGTCGGGTACGAGGTCTCGCCGGTGCTGTGGCGCCGCGTCGGTGGCGCGCGCTCGGCGGGTCGGGTCCAGAGCGTCGCGGTCCGCCTGGTGGTGGAGCGGGAACGCGAGCGCATGGCGTTCCGGACCGCCGAGTTCTGGGATCTCGACGGGCGGTTCGCGGCGCGTGGGACCGAGTTCGGCGCGCGGCTGGTGGAACTCGACGGCCGGAAGGTGGCGAACGGGCGCGATTTCGATCCCGCGACCGGCGCGCTGGCGGCCGACGCCACGGTCGCGCACCTGCTCGAAACCGATGCCCGCGCGCTCGCGAGCCGGCTCGCCGATTCACAGTTCAACGTGCGCAACGTCGACGCCAAGGACTTCACCGAGCGTCCGAAGCCACCGTTCAAGACGACCACGATGCAGCAGGAGGCGGGCAACAAGCTCCGCTTCAGTGCGGGCCGCACGATGTCGGTCGCGCAGGGTCTCTACGAGCGCGGGTACATCACCTATATGCGGACCGACTCGATCAGCCTGTCCAACCAGGCGGTCGACGCGGCTCGCGCGCAGATCGTCGAGCGGTTCGGTCAGGCGTACCTACCGCCGGCGCCGCGCTCGTACGCGAACACGACCAAGAACGCGCAGGAAGCCCACGAGGCGATCCGGCCGGCCGGCGCGCGGTTCCGCACGCCCGAGGACGTACGCGGCGAGTTGTCGCGCGACGAGCAGCAGCTGTACGAGTTGATCTGGATGCGGACGGTCGCGAGTCAGATGACCGACGCCCGCGGTCGGCGGGTCACGATCCGGCTCGGCGCGACCTCGAATGCCGGCGAGGACGCGGTCTTCCGTGCCTCGGGCAAGTCGTACGAGTTCCTCGGGTTCCGGATGGCGTACATCGACGTGAGCGACGATCCGGCGGCGGCCGACGAGGACGAAGCGGTGCTCCCGGCCATGGGGGAGGGCGAAGGCGTCGAGTGTCGGTCCCTGGATGCGAACGGACACACGACCCAGCCGCCGGCCCGGTACACCGAAGCCACGCTGGTGAAGGTGCTCGAGGATTCGGGGATCGGGCGACCGTCCACGTATGCGTCGATCATCAACACGATCACGAGCGAGCGCGGGTACGTGTGGAAGAAGGGCAATGCACTGGTCCCGTCGTGGACCGCGTTCGCGAAGACACAGCTGCTCGAGCGCTATTTTGCCCACCTCGTCGACTACAGCTTCACCGCCACGATGGAGGAGGCCCTCGACGCCGTCGCGCGCGGTGAGGGCGAATCCGAGAAGTGGCTCCATTCCTTCTACTTCGGCAATGGCACCGCCGGACTTCGCCAACTGGTGTCGGAGGAGAACCTCACCAAGATCGACATGGCCGAGGTCAACAAGATCTGGATCGGCGCGGACGAGTCCGGCGGCGAGTACGTGGTGCGGGTCTGGAACACGGGGGAGTCGCTCCATCACGGCGACGAGAAGTGTCCGCTCCCGGCCGATCTTCCGCCGGACGAACTGACGGTTGAGCGGTGTGAGGAACTCATTGCCAAGGGCTCGGCCGGTCCCCGGGAACTCGGCGTGGATCCGACGTCGGGATTGATGGTCCTCGCGCTGACCGGCCGCTTCGGTCCGTTCGTCCAACTCGGGGTGCTCGAGGAAAAGTCGAAGGTCAAGCCGCCGCGGGCCTCGCTGTTCAAGAGCATGGACCCCGACACCGTCGACCTCGAGACCGCGCTGAAGTTGTTGTCGCTCCCACGTGTGGTGGGGGCCGACGCCGAGGGCAACGAGATCACCGCCCAGAACGGCCGGTACGGGCCGTACCTCAAGAAGGGCACCGACAGCCGCAGCCTCGAAGCCGAGGATCAGATCTTCACCTGCACCCTGGAGCAGGCCGAGGTGATCTTCGCCCAACCCAAGCGCGGGCGGGGACAACAGGCGAAGCCGCCGCTGGCGGAACTCGGCGAGAGTCCCGACACCGGGAAGCCGATCCGCGTGCTCGACGGTCGGTTCGGGCCCTACGTGACCGACGGCGCGACCAACGCGACCATTCGGCGCGGGTTGGATCCCGAGACGCTCACGTTCGAGGACGCGCTCGACCTCCTCCGGGAGCGCGCGGCCAAGGGTCCGTCCACCAAGGCGAAGAAGACCGCCAAGAAGTCGACGAAGAAGCCGGCCAAGAAGAAGGCGGCCAAGAAGACGGCGAAGCAGCCCACCGTGGGGACCACGCGTGTGGTGAAGAAGGGAACGAGCGCGGTCGCGAAGAAGGCCGCGGCCAAGAAGGCCGCAGCGGTCGATGCACTCGGTGGCAGTGACACCGGCTTCTGACGACCCGTCGGTCTTCCCGGGTCGCCGACCTGGCGCCGACCCCGCACCGTTCATCCCGGGCGCCGGTGAGGAGACGCCGGTCCCACCCGAATCGTTCCGGCTCTTCGGGTCGCGGGCGTTTCTGAGGCTCTGGTTGGCGCAGGTCTTCTCGAGCCTGGGCGACTGGGTCGGGCTGTTCGCGATCCTCGGCATCACTGCGCAGCTCTCGCACGACTCCGCCGCCGCGATCAGCCTGGTGATGGGCGCGCGCATGCTCCCGGGCTTCTTCCTCGCGACGCTCGGTGGCGTGATGGTCGACCGGTTCGACCGCCGGAAGATCATGGTGTTGTGCGACCTCGGGCGCGCCGCACTGATCTGCACGCTGCCCTTCGTGAACCGCTTGTGGCTCCTGGTCGTCGCGTCGTTCTTCATCGAGATCATGACCTTGCTGTGGGGGCCGGCGAAGGACGCGTCGGTGCCGCATTTCGTTCCCGAGGACAAGCTCGCCTCGGCCAACACGTTGTCGCTCGTCGCGTCCTACGGAACGATGCCTCTGGGTGCGGCGATCGCGGCTGCGCTGGCCGTCGTGGCGACGTGGTTGGGCGGCTTCGACGCGCTCAAGTCGCTCCGGGTCGACAAGGACATCGTGTCGCTGTGGTTCGACGGGCTCACCTACGTGGCGTCCGCGCTCATCGTCCTACGACTGCCGATCCCGCGCCCGACGCGCGAGGGCACCCAGAAACTCGACTTCGCCTCGAGCATGCGGGAGATCAAGGATGGCGTGAAGTTCATGCGCTCCGAGCCGTTCAGTCGCGCGGTGATCACGGGGCTCGGTGGCGGCATCATCGGGGCGGGCGCGATGGTCCCACTCGGCGCGATCTTCGCCAAGCAGGTGCTGGGTTCGAGCGCCCAGTTCGGCGTGATGCTCTTCGCGCTCGGTACCGGTGCGGCGATCGGCTTGTTCGGCATCCTCGCCTTCCAGAAGCGGTTGCCGCGGGAGACGGTGTTCTCCTCCGCGGTCATCGGCTGTGGTGGGTTCCTGATCGCGGCCGTGGCCTTCAATGTGAGCGGGATCACCGCGCTGCTCATCGCCGCCGTGGGTGCGTGCGCCGCGAGTGCCTACGTCACCGGATTCACCATGATCCAGGAGACCGTCTCGGACGAGATGCGGGGCCGGACCTTCGCCACGCTCTATGCGGTGGTCCGCCTGTGCCTGTTGCTGTCGTTGACGGTGTCGCCACTGCTGGCGGATCTCTCGGACTGGTTGTTGTCGCTCGTGGGCGCGTCCCAGCACGTGCAGGTCGGCGGGTTTTCCTACGGCTTCCCCGGGGTGCGTATCGCGCTGTGGGCCGGCGGAGCGCTGACGATCATGTCGGGGGTCTACGCGAAGCGCGCGCTCTCGAAACAGTCGCCGAACCATCCTGCTTTCGGGGTCGGGGCCGAACCGAACCAGCCGGCCGCCGCGCCGGAACCTGACGAAGGCGGCGCGCCGGCATGACCGGCCGGTTCGTGGTGCTCGAAGGCGGCGACGGCTCGGGGAAGTCGACCCAGCGCGACGCGCTGGTCACGTTCCTCCGGCAGCAGGGCGTCGACGTGGTGGCGACCCGGGAACCGGGCGGTACCGAACTCGGCGGCGCGCTGCGGGAGTTGCTCTTGCACGGGCGGGAGATCGACGTCCGTGCCGAGGCGCTCATGATGGCGGCTGATCGCGCGCAACACGTGGCCGAGGTGGTGGCGCCGGCGATCCGGCGGGGCGCGTGGGTGGTGAGCGACCGGCACGTGGCGTCGTCGCTGGTGTACCAGGGTGTGGTGCGCGGGCTGGGCGTGGACGCGGTCGCCGCACTGTCGGACTTTGCGACTGCGGGGCTCGTGCCCGATCTCGTCGTGCTCCTCGACGTCGACGACGTCACGGCGGCCGCGCGGCGCTCACCGACGGCGGATCGGATGGAGCGGGAAGGCGACACCTTCCATGCCGCCGTGCGCCAGGCGTATCGCGACTTGGCCGTGCAACACGGCTGGACCGTGCTCGACGGCACCGGGTCACCCGAAGTGGTCGCGGCGCGGGTGAAGAACGCCGTCGTGCCGCTGCTGGAGCAGTGAGCCGCACCGGCTCGTAGGATCGACGGCCATGTGGGAATCCATCGTCGGTCAGGATCAGGCGATCGCGACACTCCGATCCGCCGCGGCGCGGCCGTCCCACGCATACCTCTTCGTCGGATCGACGAGTTCCGGCATGCTCGAGGCGGCGCGGGCCTTCTCGTGTGCGGTGATCGGTGAGACCGACGAGCGCTCGGTGTCGTTGGTCGCACGGGGCGCGCACCCCGACGTGGTCGAGTTCGAGCCCATGACCGCGACGTACACGTTGGCGAACGAGATCCGTTCACCGCGCGCGGGTGAGACCGCGCGTCGCGATCCGTCGCTGCCCCGGGTCATCCCGGAGATCCACAAGGCGCCGGTCGAAGGGCAGCGCAAAGTCGTGTTGCTCCGGGACGCGGACCGGATGGAACCGACCGTTGCCAACGCGCTGCTGAAGAGCATCGAGGAACCGCCGCCGCGCACGGTGGTGATCCTGCTCACCGACCGTCCGGAAGGACTGCTCGCGACGATCCGGTCGCGGTGTCAGCGGGTCGACTTCGCCTACGCGCCACCGACGAGGACGCCCGCGACGGTTGCGCTCCAAGCGGTGTTCGCGGGCGCGGTGACCCGGGTGGACGGTCGGGCCGGGACCACGGTCGAACTGGTGGAGGAACTGGAAGCCGCGCTGGAGGAGGCGACCACCGCGTCGGAGCAGGCGGCGGCGACCGAACTCGTTGGGCTCGACGAGCAGATCGAGCAGCGCGGGTACCCGCCTCGCACCGCGTCCGCCCTCCGGAAGCGTCTGGCCGACCGCCAGAAGCAGGAGCTGCGTCGCGCCAAGACCGACGCGCTCATCGAAGGCATCGGCGCGATCGAGCAGGTGTATCTCGATGTTCTGGCCGCGGCCGACGGCGCGCCCGCGATTGTGCCGTCCCGAGCCGACGCGGCCCTCGACGCGTGCCGCGCGGCGCGCCAGGCCGACGAGTTCAACCCCAACGTGTCGACGCTGCTGCTCCGGCTCGTTTCCCACCTCCCGGCCGCCGCGTAGCCCAAAACCCCGGTTCCGGAAGGGCCTTTCGGTACACTGCCGGACCCCGCCGGGATAGCTCAGTCGGTAGAGCAGCTCACTCGTAATGAGCAGGTCAGGAGTTCGAATCTCCTTCCCGGCTCCGCTGAATGCGCAGGTCAGCGAGCTGGCGCGAAATCTGGTCCGGACCAATGTCCAGTTTCATCGCACATTTATCGCACATCTCTATCCAAGATGGATGCTGCAGACACGCAATCCCGGTCCGTGATCGGCCCGCGGCGAAGGGTTCCGGCGAGCGCGGAATCCTTCGGAGACTCGACGTGCCTGCAAGCCGCGACGTGGGGCGGCCGGGGCTATCGCTGAGCGTCGCTCTGCAGAGCCTCGTCGCGATCGTCCGCGAGAAATCTCTCGCCGAGTCGGCGCGCCGCGTCGCGGTCTGCGTCGCTGCTGACGTGTGCGTAGATGTTGAGCAGTAGCCGCGGGTCGCTGTGTCCCAGGCGATGCTGCGCAGTGCGGATGTCGACGCCCTCGACGACCATCGCCGTCGCCGCGAGATGTCGCAGGCTGTGGAACGTGACACCCTTGACGTTCGCTTCGCTCACGGCCGGGAGCCAGACCCTGGAACGGAACGCCGCGTAGCGCACGGGACCACCCTGAGGGGCGCTGAAGACAAACGTGTCGCGGTCCGCGGCGGTGAGTCTCCCACGTGCGAGGTGAGCGGCGAGCAGTTCCATGAGCGGCTCAGGGACCGCTACGGTGCGGCGTGACGCCCGGGACTTGGGGTTGCCGACGACGAGTTCGCCGCCGACCTCGCCGAGGCTCTCAGCGACGGTCAGGGTTTTCCGAAAGAAGTCGAGCCGCCCGACCCGCAGTCCCGCGCATTCGCCAAACCGCAGGCCGAGAACGCCAGCGAGATACACCATCGCTCGATAGTCGATCGGGACTGCTTCGGCGAGACGACGCAACTCGACCGGGTCGAGGATGCGATGCGCGGTCGGTTCGGGTCTCGGCAGCTTGACGGAACGGCAGGGTGTGCGCGCGATGAGATCGGCCTCAACCGCGGCATTGAAGACAGCGCGAACCACCGCGTAGTTTCGCCGCACCGTGTTCGGAGCGAGTCGTCGGCTCCACGTCGCGATCAGACGTTGGACTTCGCGTGGCGTGATCAGCGAAAGCGGTTGCGCACCGAGTGCCGGACGGAGATATCGCTCGATGATCCCAGTGTCGGTGTGCAAGGTCTTCGGGCGAAGCCCGACGCGTTGCTCCATCCACTCGTCGACCCAGTCACCGAACAGCATCGCTCCGCCGCTCGGGTCGATCCACGTGCCGCGTTGCAAGGTCGAAAGTTGGTCGCGCCCGAAGGCGTCCGCGTCGCGACGTGTGCGAAAGCTGCGCGTGAACTGGCGACCATCTGGTGCGCGAAGTCTCACGTCGTAACGCGTTCCGGCCTGCGTCGTCCGCCGATGGACACTCATGAGTTACCTCCGGCTGGGCGTGCGCCGAGGACTTGCGGCGAGGGGAGGGGTGCGCACGGTAGCGCGGGCCTCGTGCTCGCGCTCAGCGACAAAGTCCTCAAGTGCTGCGATCGACACACGCACCGACCGACCGATTCGCACAAGGCCGATCTCACCCGCGCCGATTAGTTCGTACATGGTCGTCCGGCCCACCGCGAGCACCTGCGCCGCGTCCGGGATGGTCAGAAGCAGCGGATCGATTGCGCTTCGCGCGCTCGTCGCACCGCCTCGGTTCGTAGAACGGGTCTCCTGGTCGTGGTCGTTCGTCGTTGTGGTCATACCCCCTCTATGCGCGTTCGTGGGAGAAAACGCGACTCGTTCTTCCGGATCTTGACTGGTCGACGACTCGTCAATCGCGCGTTGCAGTCGCCTCGGCGCCGTCAGCGCACGCAACACCCTTCACGCGCGTCTGCACCGCCTGTCTGCACCACGTGTCTGCGCCGAGCGTGGAATCGCTGACCGCGCTTAACCGAAAACGATGAATTGACACCGCGCCGCCAACGAGCGGCCACGGATCGCACGACGCGTCCCTTGATCGCGGCGAGGGCTCTCAAGTCCGTCGAGTGACCGGCCGACTCCAGAGTTGACAAAGGTACTTAGGTACTTATACACTTATCACCGAGAAGGAGGTCCATCGTGAGCACCCAAGCCCCGATCAAGGTCAACGAGCGGACCAAGGATCGCGTCCGCTACCTGGCCGCGCTCACTGATGTGACCCAAGCCGAGATCGTGGACCGCGCGGTCGCCGAGTACGCGACTCGTCACGCAGATGACATTGCGAAGGGCATCGACCGTGCTCGCGAAGTCCTCGCCGGCGGCGATGTTGCGGTCGCCGCCCATCTTCTCGGCGAGTCTCCCGACGCGGTGGCACGGGTGTCACGTCGCCGCTGAGGGCTCACGCACTCCCAGGCGGACAACCTCGAACCATTCGATGGCGCCGCCCGGCCAGTCGTTGCGCGTCTCGAACAGCGCCGGCGCCACGTGTTGTTCAAGTGTCGCGAAGAGAAGGTCGCGGACCGCCTCCCGGACGAACGCACCGTCGGCGCTTCGGACGCTGAGGGCGCACCAGATCTCTTCGACCCCATCACCTTGGAGGACGAGCATTCGACACGGCAACCAATCGCCCAGGTCGCCGCGGTGCTCGGAGTCGGGTTCGGCAAGCGCGAGACCGAGAAGTTCGATCAGGTCTGCGGTGAGCCCGCGCTGCAGTCGGATTGCGGCTTCGGCACGGTCACGGAGAGAGTCGTCTTCGTTCGGGAGGAGCCGACCCGCCTCGTGGAGCTCGCTGAAGAACTCGTAGGCGTCGTCTTGGGAGCCGCCTTCGCGTCGGTGTGCGGAGCACAACCACACGACGCTCTTGGCGTCCTCGAGCCACGTCGCGCCGCGTTCCGAAGACACGCGAATCCGATAGACGAGTGGACGGTCGATCGACAGGATCCGCTTCTGCCCGTCTGGCGACGTCGGTGCGATCCGCCGCAGCTCCGCCACGAACGGATGATCGAGCAGTCCGAGATCCGTGCCGAGATCGGGAAGTTCAAGCCCAAGGTCGTCCGTCAGGCATCTGAGCGTCGGCCGTCCTCGCTGCGGGTCTGGCATGGACGTTGGATCGTAGTGATTCGAGATCCCTGAGCCGATCTCCGCGTCCGTTTCGACAACACGCGTTCTCACACATTCCCCGTCCGTCTCGATACTGCGACGACCACTCCGGTCGCTTGCTCACTCAGACCGCGTCAATTCCCCACGCAATTGCATTTCAATGCTCGGCGTGTCGCGCTGAGACGGTCGCGGTGCGCATAGAGAGGGTGTGTTGTCGATTGGGAAACTCACCGCGGGCCAGGAGGGCTACTACCTGGCGGCGGTCGCTCATGGCGCGGAGGACTACTACCTCGGCGCGGGTGAAGTGCCCGGCTACTGGATCGGCGCGACCGCTGAGCAGCTCGGTCTCGAGGGCCGCGTGTCGGATGAGGCGTTCGTCGCGCTCCTGTCGGGTGTGAACCCGGTCGACGGGACGAGTCTTGCTCGTGGGAATCGTCGGGTGCCGGCCTTGGATTTGACGTTTTCGGCGACGAAGTCGGTGTCGGTGGCGTGGGCACTCTCCGGACCGGAGGTCAAGGGCGAGATCGTCGCCGCGCACCGGGATGCGATCGCGGCGGCGGTCGGCTATTTGGAGCGGGAGGCGGTGTTCGTCCGGCGGGGAACGAACGGTGTCGAACGTCTCGTGGGTGGCGGGTTGGTGGGGGCGGCGTTCCGTCATCGTTCGTCACGGGCCGGTGACCCTCAACTCCATACGCATGTCGTCGTCGCGAACGCGGCGCAAGGCCCCGACGGACGGTGGTCGGCCCTCGATGGCCGGCACTTGTATGCGCAGGCCCGCACCGCCGGCTTCTTGTATCAGGCCGAACTCCGGGCGGGTCTCACCGCTCGTCTGGGGGTCGAGTGGGGGCCAGTCGTGAAAGGCAACGCCGACCTCCTTGGCATCCCGGCTGAGGTGTGTGGCGAGTTCTCGAAACGGCGGGTGCAGATCGTCGCTGCGGCGGGTCGGGATGCGACGGCGAACGAGAACCGCACCGCTGCGCTCCGGACTCGTGAGGCGAAACAGTCTGAACCGGAGCCCGGTGCACTGTTAGCGCAGTGGGCGGCCCAAGCCGCCCGCTTGGGGTTCGGGGCGGACGAGTTTGACGCGTGGTGCAGGTCTGGACCACGCGAGGTCGACCTGCACCGCGACCCTTCACGCGTGTCTGCACCATCGTCCACCGAGCCCGTTCCAGTCCCTACAGGTCTGGATCGAGAGTTGACGCTGCATCAGTCGTCGTTCGATCGGCGTCATGTCCTCCAAGCGATCGCGGCACGCGCCCGAGAGGGTGCGACCGTTGGCGAGGTCGAGGCGATCGCCGACGGGTTCCTCGCAAGCGAGAGGGTCGTCCCTCTGGGTGTCGGCCACTACGGGGTTTGCTACTCGACACCCGAACTTCTTGCGATCGAGGAGCGGCTGCTCACCCAAGCCGACGAAGACCGCCACGCGGAGATCGGCATCGCCCGGTATCCGACAACGTTGACGGACTTCGACAAGCGCTACAGCCGTGAGCAGCTCCGGATGATCAAAGCGATCACCACTGACGGTGCCGGGGTGAGTGTTGTGATCGGAGCGGCCGGCGCGGGCAAGACTTTCGCTCTCGCCGCGGCACGCGCCGCGTGGGAACGCGACGGCTACACCGTCATCGGCGCCGCACTCGCGGCCCGGGCCGCGCAACAACTCAACGCCGACGCAGGGATCCCGTCGGCGACGCTCGACCGGCTCCTCATCGACCTCAATCGGACCGACCTCCCAGGACTGAGCCCATCCACCGTGGTGATCGTGGATGAGGCCGCGATGATCGGGACCCGCAAACTCGCGCGGCTCCTTCAGCATGCGCACTACGCGGAAGCGAAAGTCGTCCTCGTCGGCGACCCCCGCCAACTCGCAGAGATCGAAGCCGGCGGCGCGTTCGTCGCACTGGCGGAACGGCTCGGCGCCAATCACCTGGTCGAGAACCGTCGCCAGCAGGACCCGGTCGAAGCCCGTGCCGTCGCCGAACTCCGAGCTGGGCATGTCGATACGGCGATCCGTCGCCTCGCCGACCACGGTCGGGTCACCGTCGCCCCCGACCGGGAGACTGCGCACGAGCAGATGGTCGACGCCTGGTACCAAGCCCGGCTCGACCATCGACCGACGATCATGCTTGCCGCCCGCCGAGCTGATGTCGACGCCTTGAATCTGATGG
>JBBSBV010000020.1:0-83561 GCA_038250905.1 Acidimicrobiia bacterium | reverse complement strand
CGGCTACGACCCCGAGTGGTATCCGAAAGGCGTCAAGATCACCAACGCGCAACTCGCCGCCGTTCCCCTCACACCCCACGACTTCCACGGCCAATGGAACTACACCATCAACGCTCAACCAATCCCGGCGTGAGCCCTTAGCAGACGACAACTCTGCTCTAGGCTCATGGATCACCCGGTTCGGGCTTGACGTGGTTCAGGTGGGTATTGAGAGCATCGAGTTCTCGTCCGAATCGCGAGAGCTGGTCAAGCAGTACTCGGCAAACAAGATGAATGTCTCGGCTTTCGAGGGCATCTCGCAGCAGGCGTCGAGTGTTGCGGCTCAGCAGAAGATCGCCCAGGGCGTACAGGACCACGGGCTTGGCGATGGGGCCGGCATGATCTTCGGAGTGAACCTGGCTCAGTCGATGAGCCCTCAGACTGCGGCTGCCGTGGCGCCGGCTGCACCGGCGGAGACCCCCGGCCCACACCCACCTGAGCCTCCGGCTGCACCGGCTGCACCGGCGGAGACCCGCGGCCCACACCCACCTGAGCCTCCAGCTCCGCCGGCTGCACCGGCGAACTGGTACCCGGATCCCAATGGTCAGTACGAGCTTCGCTACTGGGACGGACGCGCATGGACCGCGCACGTCGCCACGGGTGGCGAACAAGCCATCAGCCCCGTGCACCAAGTCTAGGTGAGCTAGGCCAACAATTTCTCGAGGTCACGGTACGAGAGGCCGTACGGGAGATGCCAGCGCACCGGCGCGGGGGACCTCGATCGCCCACGGCGTTGGCGACCCAGCTGGCTGCACCCGTATCCAGCCGGGCAGCCGCAGCAACACCTTCCATCAAGCGACCGGCGTGGTCGCTGAGGTAGTGGGTTGCTCGATCAGGGATGCCGTCGGTCGACTCGAACGTCGAGCGACGGCCAGGCGGCAGAGCGTCGAACAGGTAGCCCGCCAGGTCATCGACCAGCGGACCTGGAGGGAGGAATAGCCCTGTCGCGCGTGTCGCAAAGAGGCCCTCGTTGTGCATCGCGACTTCTCACGCGATTTCTAACGGAATCCCTGGTACGGGTTGGGACTCGTTGGTACGGGATGGGACGACGGCCATCGAAACGCCAGACGGAATGGGTCTGGTTGGCACTCGACGTCACCAGAAGGACGGAGGCTCGTCGGGCTCATAACCCGAAGGTCGTAGGTTCAAATCCTACCCCCGCCACCATCGAAAACAGCAGGTCAGAGGCCCCGCCGAGTGCGGGGCCTCCTGCATTCCGGATGCTCTCGACCGCGACGTCCCGATGCGATGCCCCACGCGCGGTGGTCGGGCAAACGGTTACGACTCCAGCGCCGCGGCGAGGCGGTCGAGGGTGCCGCTCATGGTCTGGCGGTTGCGGGCCGGGCGGTCGTCGATGCCCGACGTCTGCTTGCTGAACTCCATCGCGGACTCCGGTCGCAGGTCCTCGCTCCATTCGGTGACCCGACATCCCGTGGCGGTCGGCTCGATGCGGTAGCCCCACGACGAGAAGTGAAAGTCGAACATCGAGCATTCGAAGGCGAAGGCCCGACCGGGATCGGCCTCGATCACAGTGCCCTGCGTGCTCCACTCGTGCTCGCCGTTGCGGTTGTGGCCGTCGAAGGTCGCGCCGACGGCCGGGCCATCGATGCCCTCGTGCCATTCGCAGGTGTGGCACTCCTCGGACCACTCGCCCATGCGGGTCACGTCCGAGATGGCGGCGTACACCGCCTCGGGGGATGCGGCAATGTCACGGGAGACTTCGATCCAGGGAGCCATGTCGGGCATTCCATCACATCGCGGCATTGGCGGCGGGCGGTTCGACCTGCAGCCGGGCGACCGCCTCGTGGACTGTCGACGGTCTCGAACTCCGTACGCACCCACAACCGGCTGAGCGGCCCCACGAGCGTGACTCACTGCCCGGCGACCGTAGGTCGGGACCGGCCCTTCGCTCAGTCGAAGCGGCCGCCGAGCTGGTGCCACGCGGTGCCGTCGAAGTACCGGAGCGAGCCGTTGCGGCCGTGCGCGAACGCGGCCCGGCCGACCGCGGTGGGCGAGTCGACGATCGATCCGCCGACGTTGCGGTAAGTCCATCCGGCGGGGGTGCGCCGGAAGAGACCGAGGTTACCGGTGCTCGTTCGGACCGAGACGCTCACCCCGCGTGGAGTCGCCGACGCGCTCGGGCTTCCGGCGAACCGATCCGTCATGCCCGCGTGTGCAAGCAGCTCCCACGTCCAGGCGCCATCGTCGATCGACGCCACGCTCCAGAGGCGGCGGCCGGGTCCCTCGACGATCACCCGCCGGGTCGTTCCGCCGGCATCGGTGGTGGCGACCGCGGTGGGGAAGTCGGAGACGACACCGCCGAGCGACTCGTCCAGCACACCGGCCGCGGTCCTGCGGACGTGATGGATCGCGTGGTCGAAGCCGCGGACGAAGATGTCGAGCCGCCCGGGCGCGACGATCAAAGCCGACTGCCCGAGCCCACGGGTCGTGCTCACCTGCTCGCTGCTCACGCCGGCACCGTTCCACCACCAGTGGTAGGGGGTGTAGTCGGCACCGAGTGCGACGACGTCGAACTGGCCGGGGCCGGGGGTCGCGGCGACCGGGTCGGTGGTGATGACGCCACCCAGACTCGTTGCGGTCCAGACGTTGCGCTCGCGCGTCACGCGCATCAAGTGGTTGTCGGTGTCGCGGAAGAAGACGTCGACGTGGCCGTCGGGCCCCTCGGTCACCGCCGGCGCACCGAGCATCGGCAGTCCCGTGTCCTCCCAGCTCGTCCCGTGGACGTGCCACAGGTTGCCGTTCTGCCCGCGTACGAAGGCGTCGGCTGCCGACGCGGAGCCCACAGTGCGTCGGTCCCCGTCGAGCTCCGCCAGGAGCACGTTCGCGATCGTGCTGAACGAGATCATGTGCGTCGGCGACGCCTCGTCGACCTCGAACCGGAACGAACCCGAGCCGAGCGTCGCGATCGTCTTGCGCACGCGCCACTCGTAGCTGTGCGTGGCCTGGTCGAACGACATTCCCGAGAGGTTCGCGTCGTGGTACTGCTCGCCGAAGCAGCAGTCGTCGAGGCGGTTCAACACCTGGACCTGGTGGCGCCCCGGGCCGTACGAGCCCATCACGTGCAGGTCGGGGTATCCGGCGATCCGGTAGAAGTCGGTGAGGTTCTGTTCGGTGTCACCCTCCGATGCCGGGAAGCGCAAGTAGAGCGGCAGCGATCCCGCGACCGGGACACTGAGCGTGATCCGCGGATCGATGGCGGAGTACACGACGGTGGTCCACCCGCCGCCGGACAAGCCGATCATGCTGAAGTCGCGGTAGCGGGGGAAGTGATCGGCGTCGGCTCGGGTCTGGAGGTAGTTGAGGCTGACGGCGACGGGTTCGAGGAAGAATTTCATGACGCTGCCGACCGGGTGGAGGGTCTGGAACATCTCGTCGTGCGACGGTTGCCCGCAGACGCCTCCGAGTTGATCGTCGATGTGTTGCATGTAGACCGCGAGCACGGAGTAGCCGTCGGCGAGGAGCGCGTTGATCGTGTGCTGCATCCCCGGGCCATCGTCGAACGGGGCAGTGCTGTCATTGATCGTGCAGGTATGACCCTGGTGCAGGACCACGAGCCGGTTCGCCTTTCGCTGCAGTGGGATGAAGTGGTGCGCGATACCGACCTGGCCCGCATCCATGGCGATGTGCAGCGTGTCGACGCGCTCGAGATTCGCCAGGCCTGCGACCGGGCTCGGGACGTCGCGGTCGACCGAGACCGGGAGTTTCGTGGACGGGAATCCCGTCGCACCCCAGATGAAGTTGACGAGCGCGGCACGCTTCGTGTTCACATCCGCGTCGGAGCGGATCGTGATTGCACAGTCGTCGAGAATGGTCTGACCGTCCGCGAAGGTCGATGTCGGTTGGTAGAGGCCGGTCGGACACGGTGTGGGCGCGAACGACGGGTTGCAGGCGGTGAAGCCCAGCGACGTGAGCGCCACCAGCGTGACTCCGACGATGAGCGATCGGGATCGCGATTTGGCCATGGTTGCTCGCACTTCGCTCGCTTGGGACCGGGATATCTCATGACGCTCGCGCCACCCAGTGGCGCGGCGTAGAGGAGAACGTCCCCTCGCACGGTGGATCGGAGCGATTCGGGGCGGTATGCAACGAAGGGTCGCCGAGCCGCCTGGCAGGATCACGGCATGGCGATGACCTACGGAATCCATCTACCCCAGTACGGACGGGTCGCGAGCGGCGACGCAGTGGTTCGTGCGGCCCGGCACGCGGAGGAACTCGGGTTCCGCGACGTCTGGGTGAGTGACCACATCGTGCATCCGGCCGAGCAGACCTATCCGTCGCCGTACCTCCTCGACCCGTTCGCCACGCTGAGCTGGGCTGCGGCGGTCACTACCCGGGTCCGACTCGGCACGAGCGTGCTCGTCGTCCCACAGCACAATCCCGTCTGGCTGGCCAACCACCTCGCGAGCGTCGACGCGATGAGCGGCGGGCGCCTGATCCTCGGTGCGGGCGTGGGGTGGAGCAAACGCGAGTACGACGCGCTCGGTCAGCCGTTCGAGAACCGCGGCCGACGCTTGGACGAGACCCTCGATCTGTTCCGCGCCGCGTGGCGGGACGACCCCGTGACGTTCGACGGCGCCGGGCACCACCTCGAGGCGATCCGCTTCCTCCCCAAGCCCGCCGGTGAGATCCCGATCTGGATCGGCGGCGGGGTCGAGGCGTCGTTCCGGCGCGCGGTGGCCAAAGGCGACGGCTTCCACATGGTCGGCCTGAAGCCGCCCGAGGTGGTCCCGATCGTGGCGCGGCTGCGGACCGACCGACCGGAGCCTTCGTTCACGATCTCGGCGCGGACCGGTTGGGATCCGCAGGGGATGGATACGGGTCTCATCGGCGAGGAGAACGCGGCGTTCGAGGCCGCGGGGGTCCAGCACATGGTGGCGGCACCGTGGCAGAAGGACCTCGACGCCTGGCTCCGCTCCATGGACCTCCTGGCCGAGATCGTCCGCCCGGGTTGATCCGACCGGGTGGCTGCGCCTCGGCTCGGTGACGCCCGGCGATCGGGGTCAGGGAGTCGGCGGTGGCCAGACCTGCGGGCAGTCCTGGCCGCCGAGCTCATCGCCGTCGTGCACCAGGTCGTGGTGCGGCTTCCGGGGGACGCCGGGGCGGAGGCGGTAGCGGATGTCGTCGCCGCAGTAGCGGACCGAGATGGCGCGCCGACGCCGGGTGACCGACGTGTTCGCGGGAGCCCCGTGCATCGTGCGGTAGTGGTGCACCACCACATCGCCCGGTTCGACCTCGAAGGTCACGAGCCGCACCGCGAGCCGGGGGTCCCCGAGCACGTCCGGCACGACGGAGCCTTCGGTCCCCGGGATCGGGTCGGGGACCGAGAACAGGTTGGGTCGGAAGTCCTCGTCCCACCGGTGCGAACCCCGCACGTACTGCACCGCGCCGGTCTCGGCGTCGGCCGGATCGAGCGACACCCAGAACGTGCACGCCTGCGTGCCGGCGACGTGGAAGTAGCCGGCGTCGGTGTGGAACTCGGTGGCGAAGGGTGCGCCCGGTTCCTTCACGAGCACACTGTCCTCGTAGAGCCACACCCGCGTGCTCCCCAGCAGCGCCGCCGCGATTTCGGGCAGGCTCGAATGCCGCGCGAACCGGTCGAAGTCGGGGTCGGTGCGCCAATGGTCGACGCCGGCCGCGAAGGCCGGCGCGCCCGCGCGGCCGGTCAGCGCACCGAGGTCCGCGGTCTCGGGGCCGCGCAACGCCCGCTCGACGGGCTCGGCCATTGCTGCGACCTCGTCGGGATCGAGCGCGCCCCGGAGCCACACCACGCCGTCGGTGGCGAACCGGTGGACCGCGTCGGCGTCGATGGCTTCACGCCGCATGGGCGGTGAGCCTAGATCGGCAATCCCTCCGGGCCGGCCGGTGGTCGGACGGCTGGACCGGGCGGGCGAGCCTCGACCGCGTCGGCTACACATTCGATTTTGAGTGAGGTCACCCACCGATGAAGCAGATCATGCTGCACGGCGCGAACGACTGGCGCCTCGACGAGATCCCCGACCCCGCGCCCGGGCCCCGCGATGCCGTGGTCCGCGTCGCGGCCTGTGGCATCTGTGGCACCGACGTGTCCTACGTGCACATGGGCCTGATCCCGGGGCATCCGATCCCGCTCGGCCACGAGATGGCCGGCGTCGTCGATTGGGTGGGCGGCGAGGTCGATGGCATCGGCGTTGGTGACCGCGTGATCGTGTGCCCGTCCGATCTCGGGTCCGGCACGATGGGCACCGGCGGCAACCAAGGTGGTCTCACCCCGCTGCTGCACGTGCCCGAAGCGGCGAGCGGCCGCCGGCTCTTCCGCGTTCCCCCCGGCATGGCGCTCACCACGGCGGCGTTGGCCGAGCCGCTCGCGGTCGGTATGCAGTCGGTGAACCAGTCCGAGGCGAAGCCGGGCGACCGCGTGGCGGTGTTCGGGTGCGGGCCGATCGGGCTTATGGCGCTGGCGACCCTCGCCGATCGAGGTATCGACGACGTGGTTGCGATCGACCTCAGCCCGACCCGTCGGGACCTGGCGAAACAGGTCGGTGCCGCCCACGTCCTCGACCCGACCGAGGTCGACGTGTGGGCCGAGCTGGCGCGGATCCACGGCACGGCGCCGAACATGTTCGGGCCGACGCCGGCAACCGACGTGTTCATCGAGGCGTCGGGGGCCGACCGGGTGATCGGCGACGTGCTGCAGCATGGACGGTTCGGGGGACGACTGGTGATCGTCGCGCTGCACTACCGACCGGTGCCGACGAGCTACGTCAACGTGCTGATGAAGGAGTTCACGATCCGGGGGTCGATGGAGTACCCGGACCGGTTCGAGGATGCGGTCGAGTTGCTCGAGCGCCGAGACCTGTCGTTCCTGATCACCCACACGCTGCCGCTCGAAGAGTTCGGTGAGGGACTGGAAGTGCTCGAAGGCTCGAAGGACTGCGGGAAGGTGATGATCACGATGGAGGACGCGCGGTGAACAATGCCCTCACGTACGACTTCACCGACGCCGCGGTGCTCGTGACCGGCGGGACCAGCGGAATCGGCTTCGGAGTCGCGAGTGCATTCGCGGCCGCCGGCGCGACGGTGACGATCACCGGTACCCGGGCGACCGCGGCCGGCTACGACGACGACCTGTCCGGCTTCACCTACCGCCAACTCGAGCTGCGCGACACCGCGGCGGTCGACGCCCTTGCTGCATCGCTCGACCGGCTCGACGTGCTCGTCAACAACGCGGGCGCCACGTTCGCGGCCGGCGACGAGTGGGACCCCGACGGCTTCGTGGCCGCGCTCGCGCTCAACGTCGAGGGTGCCATGCGGCTCACCACCCGCGTCCGGGCCGCACTCGCCGCGAGCGGGATGGCCGGCGGCGCGAGCGTCGTGAATCTCGTGTCGATGACCGCGTTCCGCTCCACGACGATCGTGCCCGGCTATTCCGCGGCGAAGGCCGCGCTGCTCGCGCTCACCCGCAACCTCGCGGTGCACTGGGCGGGTGACGGCATCCGCGTGAACGCGGTCGCGCCGGGCGTGATCGACACGCGCATGACCGCGCCGATGAAGTCCTTCCCCGAAATGCTCGCCGGCGAACTCGACAAGGCGGTCATTCAGCGCATGGGCACACCCGCGGAGGTCGCGGCCGCGGTGCTGTTCCTCTGCTGCGATGTGTCCGCCTTCACCACCGGCTCGGTGCTCGCCGTCGACGGCGGGTACCTCGCCCGGTGAGAACCCGATGAGCGACGAGATCCGCATCGACGACCTTGCGGCGCCGGTCCTCAACGGCCTCCAGCGGATGGGGCTGGAGTACGGCGAGCGCAAGCACACCGAACTCACCGTCGCCGCCGTGTGTGACGCGGCGGTGGCCCGCACCGGCCTCACCGACTTCGGCCCGGACGACTTCCGCGAACGTCTCGGTGTGCAGCTCGACGAGATGGACGCCGATCCGGAGCGCACCGGTCTCGGCCGCCTGCTGATGTTCAACGACTGCCTGCGGTACGCGGCGAACCGGCTGCGGATCCACGACCTGCTCACGCGACACCCCGAGATCCTCGACGTCGAGATCGTGGCGCCACTCATCGTCATCGGCCTGCCCCGGTCGGGGACGACGCATCTCGTCAACCTGCTCGCGGCCGACACGCGCCTGCGCTCCATGCCCTTGTGGGAGTCCTACGAGCCGGTGCCCGACCCGCGCGAGGAGCCGGTCGACGGCGTCGACCCGCGGTGGACCCGCTGCCAGCAGGCGTGGGAGGCGATGCAGTCGGGCGCACCGTTGGTCGCCGCGATGCACCCGATGGAACCCGACCACGTGCACGAGGAGATCGAGCTCCAGAACGCCGACTTCTCGAGCTACAACCCCGAGTGGGTGAACCGCGCGCCTCGGTGGCGCGACCACTACCTCGCCCACGACCAGACGCCGCACTATGCCTACATGAAACAAGTACTGCAGATGCTGCAGTGGTACCGCAACGACGACGGCCGCGATCGATGGGTGCTCAAATCGCCCCAGCACCTGGAGCAGATCGGTCCGCTCCTCACGACGTTCCCCGACGCGACGATCGTCGTGACCCACCGCGACCCGGTCGCGGTGGTGCAGTCGACGATCACGATGCTCACCTACGGCGCGCGCACCGCGTACCGCACCCCCCGTCCCGACTGGTACCGCGACTACTGGACCGAGCGCGTGGGCCTCCTGCTCGACGCGTCGTTGCGCGACCGCGGCCTGCTCCCGGCCGAGCGCACCACCGACGTCGTCTTCCACGAGTACATGGCCGACGAGCTCGGCACGCTCGCACGCGTCTACGAGGTCGCGGGGATGGAGCTGACCGACGCCGCGCGTGCGGAGGTTGCGGCGTACCAGGAGGCGCACCCGCGCAGTCGCGGCGGCCAGGTGGTCTACGACCTGCGTCGCGACTTCGACGTCACCCCCGAGGAGGTGCGCGCCCGCTTTGGCGCGTACCTCGACCGTTTTCCCGTCCGAATCGAGGTCACGTGAACATCCGGCAACAGGTCGACGAACTGATCGACACCCGTCCCGGCCGTGAGCTGCTCACGCCCACCTACGACGACGCGGCGCATCCCATCGTCGACGGGCTCGTGTACCGCTCGGGTGGGACGACCGCCGCGTACCTCGTGCTCACCGACTCCGGTCGCATCATCGTGAACACCGGGATGGGGTTCGAGGCGCCCCACCACAAGCGCCTGTTCGACGCAGTGCGGCCCGGCCCGACCCACCTGATCGTCACGACGCAGGCGCATGTCGACCACGTGGGTGGCGTCGACCTGTTCAAGGCGCCCGGCACCCGGTACGTCGCCCAGGCGAACAACCCCGCGTGCCAGGCCGACGACAAGCGCATCCAGGGTCTGCGCATGCGCACCGCCGGCATCTGGTTCGACATGCTGGGCACCGACGCGAAACGCATCCACCGACAGAACCCCGGCGTCTCGATGGCCCAGGCCGAGCCGACGCCCGACGTCACCTTCGACACGCGCCTTGCGATGACCGTCAACGGGCTGCGCGTCGAGTTGCTCGCCGCCGTGGGGGAGACGACCGACTGTTGTGTCGTGTGGCTACCCGAGCATCGGGTCGCGCTGGTGAGCAACCTGTTCGGTCCCCTGTTCCCGCATTTCCCGAACGTCAACACGATCCGCGGCGACAAGTACCGCTTCGTCGGGCCGCAGCTCGCGACCAACCAAATGGTACGTGATCTCCGACCCGAGGTGCTCGTCACTGGCCGGCACGATCCGATCGTCGGCGCCGATCTCATCGAAGGGTCGCTGGAGCGCCTCCACGATGCGGTGACCTACGTGCACGACCGCGCGCTCGAGGGCTTCAACGCCGGCACCGACGTGTGGACGCTCATGCGCGAGATCACGTTGCCGCCCGAGCTACGCGTCGGCCAGGGCTACGGCAAGGTCAGCTGGGCGGTTCGCACGTTCTGGGAGGAGTACGTCGGCTGGTTCCGCCTGCACTCGACGACCGAGCTGTACCCGGACAGCACGGCGGCCGCACTCGCGGAGCTCGTGGAGGTCGCCGGGACCCCGTCGGCACTCGACCGGGCCGAGGCCGCGCTTCACCGTGGTGACGCGCCACTGGCGATCAAGCTCGGCGAAGCGGTCGCCGCGGTGACCCCGGCCGACCCGCGTCTGGCTGCGGTGATGGCCGGTGCACACCGTCACCTGCTCGACCACGGCGGCGACGAGAGCTTCTGGGAGCACGGATGGCTCCGTACCGAACTCGCCCGCTGGGAATCGGCATGAGTCGCTCGGGGAAACCGCAAGCCGACGGTGGGTTGTCGGGTACTCGACGCGATGCGTTGTGACGAGGGCTCGCGCGCTCAGCCCAAGTGGGTCGCGACCGCCTTGGCCAGCGCGACGAGGTCGCCCTGGTTATTGCCGAGCTCGGACGTTGCATCGACGGTGAAGCTCACACTGGCGAGCTGGACGCCGATCGTGTCGTTGGCCTGTCCATCGCGATTGCCGCGCCACGCCGCCGACCCGATCCCGGAAACCTTCGTGCCTTTGAACAGGCTCTTGCTCATCTCGTAGTCGTCTCGCGCGTCGACGCTGACGTGGACCGCCGCTTGGGTCCCGTTGTTGGCACCGCTGCCCTGGAGCTGGAACTCGCACTTGGGGCTGAATCCGGCGGTCCCGATCGAATCAGCCGAGGCGAGATCCCAGGTGACGCTCAATGCGGAGAGGTCCGCCGCGGTGAGCAGCGAGCACGGGTCGCCGGTCCATGGCTTCGTCTTCGTACCACCGGTGATCGACGTGGGACTGCTCGTCGAACCCGTTGTGTCGGTGTTACTCGAGGTCTTGGTCCCGCTGCTTCCGCTCGAGCAGGCGGCGACGCTGACTACCAGTGCAAGCGCAGGGACGATGGCACGAATGCGGAATCGGGTGGGCAGACGGTTCGACGTCATGGTGCTCCTCGGGTGTCGACGATGGGGGCGCCGAACCCGGAAGCCACCGACGCACACCGAGGGTTATCACAGTTGGGCGCGACGCATTGGCAAAGGCTTGTCCAAAACTCGCGGGACGGTCGTTCCGATGTCGTCGCGGGAGAACCGTTGGCGATTCTCGGCGTGAGGATGCGCGGATGATCGATCGCCGCGAGGTGCGATCGTCTCGGTCGCGCTCATGGGATGCTCGGGCGGTTCGAAGCCGGCCGCGTAGGGAGTTCAGCGCTCCTCGTCTGATGCAAGACCGAGCGAGACAAGTGGAAGCTGACCGACCGGAGCACCCAGCGTCTCCTCGAAGACGGGCCGCAATGCGGCCCAGGCAAAGCGGTGGCGACGCGCGTACGCCGCAAGCGCGGCCGCGCCGGCATCCGGGCTCAGTCGGTGGGCTGTCGCCGGCACGAGCCGACGGCGTCCGACCGAGACCCGCACGTGAGGGTCCGCGGCGACGTTGCGCAGCCATTGGCTCTGCTCTCCGAATCCCGAGGCCACGACGTAGCGATTCTCCGCCGGGTGATCGACGACCTCCAGGACCACGAGGCGGGGAAGACCCGAGCGTCGGCCACGGTGCTCCAGCAGGAGAAGCCGCGACCCGAATACCGACCCGAGATGCGCGCGGTACATCCAGATAGGAACGCGCACGATCGTACGAACCCGGAGCACCCGGGCACCGAGGCGCCCGAACGTTCTCGCGAGCACTGAAGAGTTCGCCACGGCGCCCATTCTCTCCGCGTCCGCGCGACCCGTCCGCTCGGTGACTGGCGCGTCGCGGGCGGCTGCGGTCTCACGCCACGATTCCCGAGCCCAGGGACGCCGGCAGCCCCGCTGGGCCGGCACTCGGTTCGGAAGGGTTCGGGACCTTGGCCTCTGGCTGAGGGTTGGGCCCTCCGTAATGGTATTTGCGACGCCATGTTTCGTGGCTCGTCCGGGAGGGATTCACGATGGCAACGACCACCACGCAGCCGCCCGACCACGTAGCTCCGCCCGACGAGCCCCGCTCGGGACGCGACGAGGCGAAGGCCCATACGCTGGGTCTCACCTCGGCGACGGGCATGGTCGTGGGCAGCATCGTCGGAACCGGGGTGTTCACCCTGCCCGCCGTGCTGGCGGGTGCCGGCACGATGGGGATCCTCGTGTTGGGAGTCATCGCCGGAGGTGCGATGCTCCTGGCGGTGCTGTTCGGTCAGCTGAGTAGGCGGGTTCCGAACACCGACGGCGGTCTGTACGCGTATTCCCGTCACGAGTTCGGCGACTTCGCCGGCTACCTCGTCGGCTGGTGCTACTGGATCCAGTCCTGGGCCGGTAACGCGGCGATCGTCGCCTCATGGGTGTTCTACGTCGACGCATTGTTCGCCCTCGACCACCCGAGTGGCATGGTCAACTGGGGTATCGCCCTGGTCGGGTTGTGGGTGCCCGCGGCGGTCAACCTGGCCGGTGTTCGGCAGATGGCCTGGTTCCAGAACCTGACCGTGGTCCTGAAGTTCGTTCCGTTGCTGTTCGTCGGTCTGGTCGGGTGGTTCTTCATCGACGCCGGCAATTTCGGTGCGTTCAACGCTTCGGGGGGCAGCCTCTACAGCGGCATCGGAATCGCGGCGGGCGTGGCGCTCTTCTCCTTCATCGGTGTCGAAGCCGCCGCGATGACCGCCAAGCGGGTGCGAAACCCTCGCACCAACGTGGGTCGCGCGTCGCTCATCGGCACGGCACTGAGTGCGTTGCTGTACGTGTTGGTGACCGCGGCCGTGATGGGGTTGGTGCCCCACCACACGCTGGTGAACACGGGATCGCCGTTCGTCAACGCCTTCCAGAGCATCTTCTCCCACAACGCCTGGGCCGGGAAGTTCATCGCCGGCGTGGCCGTCGTGTCCGGGATCGGTGCCCTGAACGGTTGGACGCTGATCGTGACGGAGACGTCGCGGGCCATGGCGAACGACGACCTCTTCCCCCGGCCGTTCGGCTGGACGGACCGCCGCGACACGGCCTGGTTCGGCATCGTGGTCGGAACCGCGCTCCCGTCGTTGCTCATGCTCTGGCGCTACACGTCGAGCTCGGGGCTCACGGTGTTCACGTACCTGGTGGATCTCACGGTGGTCACGGTCGCGATCCCGTACTTCTTCTCGGCCATCGCGCAGCTCACCTTCCTCGTTTCGCGCCGTCGGCGCGTGCAGCGTTGGCTGCTGGCCCGTGACCTGTTCGTGGCGGGTGTGAGCGTCCTGTTCTCGATGTGGGTGACGTTCGCCTCCGGCTACCAGGTCGTGTACCAGGCGCTCGTGGTGATCCTCGCCGGGCTCGTGATCTACGCGTTCCTGAACGCCCGCCGGCAACGCCTGGGCGAAGCCGCGGAACCGATCGACAATCCCCCCGAAGTACCCGTGCCCAGCCTGTCCGGCCCGGCCTGAACGGAGACGTCATGACCGCCACCCTGGGAGTGCATTCCGAAGTCGGTCAGCTCCGCCAGGCCATCGTGCATCGCCCCGGGCTCGAGCTGAGCAGGCTGACTCCGAGCAACTGCGAGGCGCTGCTGTTCGACGACGTGCTGTGGGCATCGAAAGCCCGGGAAGAACACAACGCGTTCGCGGAGTCGCTGCACGATCGCGGCGTCACCGTCCATCACTTCGACGTGCTGCTCGCGGAAACGCTCGCCGTGCCGGCGGCGCGGGCATTCGTGCTCGACCGCCTCTGTACGCCGGAGCTGGTGGGGCCCATGCTCGCCGGACCGTTGCGGGCTCTCGCCGACGATGCCGATGGGCCGACCTTGGCCGAGTTGCTCATCGGCGGGGTCACCCGCTCCGACCTGTCACCACTCCGCGCTCGGAGCCTTCGCTGGCAGACCCTCACGCTCGACGACTTCGTGTTGGCGCCGCTGCCGAACACGTTGTTCCAGCGGGACAACTCCGCGTGGATCTACGACGGCGTCACGATCAACCCCATGGCCATGGCGGCCCGCCAGCGCGAGTCCTTGCACAGCCGCGCGGTGTACGGGTTCCATCCGATCTTTGCCGACTCGACGTTCCCGATCTACTACGGCAACGACGACGCCAACCATCAGCCGGCGACCCTCGAGGGCGGCGACATCCATGTCCTCGGCCGGGGAGTCGTCTTGATCGGAATGGGGGAGCGCACGACCCCGATGGGGGTCGAGATCGTGGCCCGCGAGCTGTTCCGTACGAACCAGGCAACCACGGTCATCGCGGTCGAGCTACCGAAGTCCCACGCGTTCATGCACCTCGACACGGTCCTCACGATGATCGACGTCGATACCTTCGTCCGCTACCCATACCTCGATCCAGCAGGGATGCGGACCTGGGTCGTGACGCCGGCCGACCCGGAGGAGATGGTCGAACACGACACCGGCGGCATGCACGTCGAACGGCGTGATGACCTGTTCGGCGCGATCGCCGACGCGCTCGGCATCGAGAAGGTCCGCGTGCTGTCGGCCGACGAGGACGCCCGCGCCGCCGAACGCGAGCAATGGGACGACGCCAACAACTTCCTCACCGTCGCGCCCGGCGTCGTCGTCGGGTACGAGCGCAACACCGTGACCAACGGCATGCTGCGCGACCACGGCATCGAAGTGATCAGCATCGCCGGCAGCGAACTCGGCCGTGGACGCGGCGGATCCCGATGTATGACGTGTCCCATCCAACGCGATGGCCTCTGAGCCGAGGACTGTTTCGTGACCACCTTGGCGACCCCGCAACGCCATCCCGGTTCGCTCCTCAAGACGCTCGACCTCGACAAGGAACAGTTCCTCGCGTTGACCAAGCTCGCGGCCGATCTCAAGGCGGCCAAGGCCGACGGCACGGAGCGACCTCGGCTGACCGGCAAGAACATTGCCCTGATCTTCGAGAAGAGCTCCACCCGCACCCGCTGCGGGTTCGAGGTCGCGGCCGCCGACCAAGGAGCACATACCACCTACCTCGGCCCGGAGGGTTCGCACATCGGCCGCGGGGAGTCGATCGCCGACACCGCACGCGTGTTGGGACGCATGTTCGACGGCATCGAGTTCCGCGGCTTCGCACAACACAGCGTCGAAACGCTGGCCGACCATGCGGGCGTACCGGTCTGGAACGGGCTCACCGACTCATGGCACCCCACCCAGATGCTGGCGGACATCCTCACGATGACTGAACACCACGCCAGTCCCGTCGAGGAGATCGCGTACTGCTTCCTCGGCGATGGCCACGACAACGTCGCCTGCTCGTTGCTCGTCACCGGCGCACTGCTCGGCATGGATGTGCGGATCGTCGCCCCCCGGGAGCTGTGGCCGGCCGACGATGTCGTCGCCTCGGCGCACGCGCTCGCGTCCACGAGCGGGGCGCGTGTCCTGGTGACCGATGACGTCGATGAGGGCGTGGCGGGCACCGATTTCGTCTATGCCGACGTGTGGGTCAGCATGGGAGAGCCGGCAGAGCAATGGGACACCCGGGTCCCGCTGCTACGCCCATACCGCGTCACCGAGGACGTCATGCGGGGGTCCGGCAAGCCCGATACGAAGTTCATGCACTGCCTGCCGTCCGTCCACAACCGCAGTACCGAACTCGGCCAGCGCCTCTTCGATCAGTACGGCCTCGACGGAGCCGAAGTCACCGACGACGTCTTCGAATCGTCGCGTTCGATCGTCTTCGACGAAGCCGAGAACCGACTCCACACCATCAAGGCGGTCCTCGTCAACGCGCTGGGCGGCTGACGTGCGCATCGTGGTCGCGCTGGGCGGCAACGCTCTGATCCGAAGGGACGAGAAGCCCGATGCCCGGATCCAGCTCGGACACGTGCGCGTCGCGGCCCAGGCGCTCGCCCCGCTCGCGGCGAAGCACGACCTGATCGTCTGCCACGGCAACGGCCCCCAGATCGGCTTGCTCGCGCTCGAGAGTGCCGACGACCCGTCGCTCACGCGGCCCTACCCGCTCGACGTTCTCGGCGCGCAGACCCAAGGCGAGGTCGGCTACTGGCTCACGCAATGCCTTCACAACGCGGGAGTGAAGAAACCCGCCCTGTGCGTCGTCACGCAGACGGTCGTGGATCCGCGCGATCCGGCGTTCACCGATCCGACGAAGTTCGTCGGCCCCGTCTACAGCCGCGGGCGCGCCCAGGAGCTTGCCGACCGGCACGGTTGGGCCATCGCCGCCGACGGTGAACAGTGGCGACGAGTCGTTCCCTCCCCGGCACCACAGCGGATCGTCGAAGCGGACTCCATTGTGCGGCTCATCGACACGCAGACGGTGGTGATCTGCGGCGGTGGCGGTGGGGCTCCCGTGGTCGCCGACGAGACCGGGGAACTGCATGGGGTGGAAGCCGTGGTCGACAAGGACCTCACCGCAGCCCTGCTCGCGATCACCGTCGACGCCGATCGGCTGCTGGTGCTCACCGACGTGGCCGCGGTGATGAGCCACTTCGGAACACCGCAGGCCGAGCCGCTGCGCAACGTCGACCTCGACGAGCTGGCCGCCATGGAGTTCCCCGCCGGGTCGATGGGCCCCAAGATCGCCGGCTGCCGGCAGTTCGTCGCTGCCACCGGCCGTCCCGCCGCCATCGGAGCCCTGTCCGACGCGGTCGCCGTCATCGCCGGCACCGCCGGCACCACCATCACCGCCAGTCACACACGAAACGGCGATGTCGAACCATGACACCGGTTCCGTGACGGGTCCGTACCCGCGAGGCCTGCCCTCATGAAACAGAACCCGCTCTCCCCCGGTCTGCTCCAGACGATGGATGCCTACTGGCGCGCCGCGAACTATCTCTCGGTCGGCCAGATCTACCTGTACGACAACCCCCTGTTGCGAGAGCCGCTGAAGCTGTCGCACGTGAAGCCGCTGGTCGTCGGGCATTGGGGCACCGCGCCGGGCCAGAACTTCATCTACGTCCATCTGAACCGGATCATCCGGGAGCACGACCTGGACATGCTCTACGTCGCCGGTCCCGGCCACGGCGGTGCCGCGCTCGTGGGAAACACGTATCTCGAAGGTACCTATAGCGAGATCTATCCCGACGTCGGCCAGGACGAGGCGGGCCTCAAGCGGCTCTTCACGCAGTTCTCGTTTCCCGGAGGGATCTCCAGCCATGTGGCGCCCACGACGCCCGGCTCGATCCACGAAGGCGGCGAGTTGGGGTACTCGCTCAGTCATGCGTTCGGGGCCGCGTTCGACAACCCTGAGCTGATCGTCGCGTGCGTGATCGGCGACGGCGAAGCGGAGACGGGTCCGTTGGCGACGGCGTGGCACTCGAATAAATTCCTCGACCCGATCAGTGACGGTGCGGTGCTCCCGATCCTGCACTTGAACGGGTACAAGATCAGCAACCCGACCGTCCTCGCCCGCATCGGGCCCGAGGAGCTCGACCAGTTCCTCCGTGGCTGCGGGTGGGAGCCGCACTTCGTGGAGGGCGACGATCCCGAGACGATGCATCAGCTCATGGCGGGCGCGCTCGACGCGACCCTCGCACGGATCCGTGACATTCAGGGCAACGCGCGAGGCCAGGGCGACACCACCCGGCCGCGTTGGCCCATGATCGTCTTACGATCGCCGAAAGGCTGGACCGGACCGAAGATCGTCGATGGTCTGGAGGTTGAAGGCACGTTCCGGGCGCATCAGGTGCCGCTCGTCGTGGATGCCGAGCATCCCGACCACCTCGGTCAGCTGGAACGCTGGATGCGCAGTTACCGGCCCGACGAGCTCTTCGACGCCGCCGGCCGGCTCGTCGAGGCGCTGGGCGAGTTGGCCCCCCGGGGTGACCGGCGTATGGGTGCCAATCCCCACGCCAACGGCGGCGCTCTCCTGCGCGACCTCCGCATGCCCGACTTCCGGGCGCATGCGGTGTCGGTGCCGTCTCCCGGCGGGGTCACCGCCGAGGACACGCGGGTGCTGGGCAAGTTCCTGCGTGACGTGGTCGTCGAAAACGAAACCCAGCACCACTTCCGGGTCTTCGGTCCCGACGAGACGCTCTCCAACCTGTTGGGTGCGATCTTCGAAGCGACCAACCGTCAGTGGGACGCCGGAACCGAGGCGAACGACGAGTTCCTCGCGCCCACCGGACGTGTCCTCGACTCGATGCTGAGCGAACACCAGTGCCAGGGCTGGCTCGAGGGCTACCTGCTCACCGGTCGCCACGGAGTGTTCAACTGCTACGAGGCGTTCGTTCACATCGTCGACTCGATGTTCAACCAGCACGCCAAGTGGTTGAAGGTCACGACCACGCTGCCGTGGCGACGCTCGATCGCCTCGTTGAACTATCTCCTCGCGTCTCATGTCTGGCAGCAAGACCACAACGGCTTCACCCACCAGGACCCCGGCTTCCTCGACCATGTCGTCAACAAGAAGGCCGGCATCGTGCGCGTCTACCTTCCGCCCGACGCCAACTGCCTGCTGTCGGTGATGGATCACTGCTTGCGCAGCCGTGACTATGTGAACGTCGTCGTCGCCGGCAAGCACGCGCTCCCGCAATGGCTGACGATGGACGCAGCCGTCGTGCACTGCACCGAAGGGGTCGGCATCTGGCAATGGGCGAGCAACGACCAGGGCGCCGAGCCCGACGTCGTCATGGCCTGCTGCGGCGACACCCCGACCCTCGAAGTCTTGGCCGCGACGTCGATCCTTCGCGAGCAGCTCCCCGAGCTGAGGATCCGGGTGGTGAATGTCGTCGACCTCATGAAGCTCGAGCCCAGCAGCGAGCATCCCCATGGGCTGAGCGACGAGGACTACGACTCGCTGTTCACGAAGGACAAGCACATCATCTTCGCCTTCCACGGATACCCGTGGCTGATCCACCGGCTGACCTACCGGCGCACGAACCCGAACCTGCATGTCCGTGGCTACAACGAAGAGGGAACGATCACGACACCGTTCGACATGCGGGTGCAGAACCGTCTCGATCGGTTCCACCTGGTCCAGGACGTGATCGACCGGCTCCCGCAGCTGGGTGAGCGCGGCGGCTCCCTGAAACAGTCGATGCAAGACAAGCTCGTCGAGCACAACCGGTACATCGACCAACACGGTCGGGATATGCCCGAAATCGAAGACTGGAGATGGGAAGGTCTCCGGTGAGCGCCGCCGCCTCGAATCCGCCCGTCGCGGACGTCGACTTGCAATCGCTTCCGATGGCCGAGGTCGAGAAGCGTCTGGGGTCGTCTCCCGACGGCTTGCGTGAGGCCGAGGCGCAGACGCGGTTGGTGCACTACGGCCCGAACGAGATCGAAGCGCGCAAGCCCAACCCGCTGTTGAAGCTCCTCACCTACTTCTGGGGTCCGATCCCCTGGATGATCGAAGGGGCGGTGCTCCTGTCGGCCGCGGCGCGGCACTGGCCCGACTTCTTCATCATTCTGGTGCTCCTGTTCTCCAATGCCCTGGTGGGATTCTGGGAAGAACACCAGGCGGGGAATGCCATTGAGGCCCTGAAGGCCGAGTTGGCGATCAACGCCCGGGTGCGACGTGACGGGGAGTGGATCACGCGGCCGGCACGCGAGTTGGTCCCCGGTGACGTCATCCGCCTCCGGTCGGGCGACATCGTGCCGGCCGACGCGCGTCTCCTCGCCGGCGACCCGGTGCATGTGGATCAGTCCGCGCTGACCGGGGAGTCGTTGCCGGTGACCCGGAAGTCCGGCGAAGCGGTGTTCTCGGGATCGATTCTCCGTCAGGGTGAAGCGGGCGCGCTGGTCTATGCCACCGGCGTGAGCACGTACTTCGGAAAGACTGCCGAACTGGTGCAGGAGGCGCACACCGTCAGTCATTTCCAGCGCGCGGTGTTGAAGATCGGCAACTATCTCATCATCCTCGCGGTGGCGTTGGTCGCCGTGATCATTGTCGCCTCGGTCGCCCGCGGTGATCCGATCCTCACCACGTTGCAGTTCACATTGGTGCTGACCGTCGCCGCGATCCCGGTCGCGATGCCGACGGTGCTGTCGGTGACGATGGCGGTCGGAGCGCGCCTGCTCGCGAAGCGCAAGGCGATCGTGAGCCGGCTGGTCGCGATCGAGGAACTGGCGGGGGTGGACGTGCTGTGCGCGGACAAGACGGGCACCCTGACCCAGAACAAGCTCACGCTGGGTGATCCGTTCGGCGTCGACGATGCGACCGCCGCCGACGTGATCTTGCAAGCCGCGCTCGCGTCACGAGCGGACAATGACGATCCCATCGACCGCGCGGTCCTCGGCGGTCTTCGCGACGACCGAGCGCTGCAGCGCTTTCAGGTCGTCCACTTCCAGCCCTTCGACCCGGTGCACAAACGCACCGAGGCCACCGTCAAGGCTCCCGACGGAACCACGTTCAAAGTCAGCAAAGGCGCACCGCAAGTGATCCTGGCGCTGGCTGCACCCTCCGACCAGGTGAAGGCATCAGTCGACACCGCAGTCAACGACTTCGCCGCCCGCGGTTTCCGATCCTTGGGCGTGGCACGCGCCGAGGGCGACGGCGACTGGCAGTTCCTCGGCGTGCTGCCGTTGTTCGACCCGCCACGCGACGACGCCAAGGCAACCATCGCCACCGCTCGCCAGATGGGCGTGACCGTGAAGATGGTCACCGGCGACGCGCTGGCCATCGCGAAGGAGACCGCCGAGACGGTAGGGCTGGGCACCGACGTCGTCGACGCGGCCGGCCTCGGCGACGTCGACCACGCCGAGACCGCGGCGGTCGCCGCATCGATCGAGAATGCCGACGGGTTCGCCCAGGTGTTTCCCGAGCACAAGTTCCACATCGTCGACGTGTTGCAACAGCGTGGCCACATCGTCGGGATGACCGGCGACGGCGTGAACGACGCCCCCGCGCTGAAGAAGGCGGATTGTGGCATCGCCGTCTCGGGCGCCACCGACGCCGCGCGCGCGGCGGCCGACATCGTGCTGACGACGGCCGGCCTGTCGGTGATCATCGACGCCATCAAAGAAAGCCGGAAGATCTTCCAGCGGATGAACAGCTACGCCATGTACCGCATCGCGGAGACGCTGCGCGTCCTGCTGTTCATGACACTCTCGATCCTCGTTTTCAACTTCTATCCCGTGACCGCGGTGATGATCGTGATGATCGCGCTCCTCAACGATGCCGCGATCCTGTCCATCGCCTACGACAACGTCCGTTACAACGATCAGCCCGAAGCCTGGAACATGCGCCTCGTGCTCGGGATCTCGACCGTGCTCGGCATCGCGGGCGTGATCTCCGCGTTCCTCCTCTTCTACCTCGGCGAACGCGTCTTCCACCTCGACCGTTCCCACGTCCAGACGCTCATGTACTTGAAGCTCTCCATCGCCGGACACCTGACGATCTTCCTCACCCGCACGCGCGGGCCGTTCTGGTCCATACGCCCCGCCCGAGTGCTGTGGTTCGCCGTGCTCGGGACACAGATAGTCGCGACGCTCATCGCCGTGTTCGGGCTGTTCATGACCCCGCTCGGCTGGGGCTGGGCGCTGTTCGTCTGGGGTTATGCGCTGGTGTGGTTCCTCGTGAACGACCGCGTGAAGCTGATCGCGTACCGGATCCTCGACCCCGATCACCGAGACCGCACGAAGGACCGAACGGTTTCCGCCGCTGGTCCCGTGGTGGGCGCGACGCGATGACTGACCGTTCGCCGGTAGCTCCGAACGCGGTGACGCGCCGTCTGGTCCTGCAAGCGGGTGGGGCGGGCGTGGCGGCGTTCGTGCTCGCGGCGTGCGGCAGCTCGTCGAGCAGAAGCGCTTCTGCGCCTCCCGGGTCGGCGTTCCGGCAACCGAAGGTGCTCACCAGCTCGAACCGGCGACTCGAGGTGACCCTGCGAGCCGAGGCACGCACGGTGCCCTATGGCACCGGTCGGCGTTTCGCGTACACCTATAACGGCACGACCCCAGGTCCGACACTGCGGGTTCGACCCGGTGACACGCTCGTCATCACCTTGGAGAACCGTCTCGACGAGCCGACCAATCTGCATACCCACGGGCTCCATGTGTCGCCCGAGGGCGACAGCGACAACATCTTCGTGCAAGTCGATCCGGGACAGTCCCACACGTACACATACGTGCTCCCCAGCGATCACCGGTCGTCATTGTGCTGGTATCACCCGCACCATCACGGCATGGTCGCGCCCCAGCTGTCGGGCGGTCTGTTCGGTGGCATCATCGTCGAGGACGCGCTCGATCAGGGCGCGGAGATCAGTGCCAGCACGGAACGGCTTCTGATCCTCAGCGACCCGCGCATCGGCGACAGCCGCGCGGTGCTCGGCGTCTCGACCATGGAGGTCATGCAGGGCCGCGAGGGTGACGCGGCCTTGGTCAACGGTCTGACGATCCCGACGATCGATGCCGCCGCCGGAAGCCTGGAACGCTGGCGGATTCTCAATGCCAGCGCCTCTCGCTACTACGAGCTCGCACTCGACGGCCACCGGCTGCACGTCATCGCGACCGACGGCGGACGACTCGCCGCACCCCACCCGGTCGAGGAGATCCTCCTTGCGCCCGGCGAGCGCACCGAGCTGCTCGTCACGCCGGCCAAGACCGGCGCCTACCGGTTCCGGACCCGCGGCTACGACCGCGGGTCGGCGGGCATGGGTGGTGGTGGCATGGGCGGAGCGGCCACCACCGCGAGCGCCGATCAGCAGGTGCTGGCCACGATGGTCGTCACGGGGTCCAAGGCCGCGGCCGCGCTCCCCGCGCAGATCGCCGCGGAATCCGACCTCGCCCCGGGGCCTGCTCAATCCGAACGCGCGGTCGTGCTCGCCATGGGGGCCGGCCGCGGCAGCGGCGGCATGGGTGGAGGTGCGGGTGGTGGCGGGATGATGTCGTTCACGATCAACGGTCAGTCGTTCGATGCCGCCCGCACCAACATCACCACCGATCTCGACACGACCGAGGACTGGGTGATCACCAACACCTCGAACATGGATCACCCGTTCCACCTCCACGTTTGGCCGTTCCGGGTGATCGACCGGTCTTCCGGGGCTCCGGACGTGCCGGGATGGAAGGACACCGTCAATGTCCCGGCCGGGTCGACCGTCACGATCCGAGTGCCGATCACCGACATCACCGGCCGCACCGTGTACCACTGTCACATCCTCGACCACGAGGACCAGGGAATGATGGGCGTCATCCGCGTTCGATGACCGGCATGCCGCACCCGGCTGCAGCGGCGACCCGTGGGCGGTTCGTACCGGAAGATGCGATACCCCGAGGGGTATGGACCTTCGGCCCTACCGGCCGAGTCGGCGAACGGTCAGCATCGGACGTACAGAACAGATCCCGACGAGGAGAATTGCGATGAGGCAGAACATGGGAACAGCCGACCGACTGATCCGGCCCCTGGCCGTCGCGCCGGCGCTCTTGGTGCTCGCGTACGTGGTCGGGTTCGGCAGCATCGTCGGTGTACTCGCCACCGCGGGCGCGGTCGTCATGGTCGCAACTGCCGCGGTCGGCTTCTGTCCGCTCTACGCGCCGTTCCACCTCCACACGAACGCCCGGCACGGTGCTGCGGTCTGATCGACCCGTCGGCGCAGGTTGGGTCACGGACCTTCGGTGACCGTCGCGAGTTGTGGACCAGTGGTCGCCGCGTAGCCGCCCAGCAGGTCGGCGACGGTTCCGAATCCGATCGATCGCAGTAGGGATGCCGCGGTGGCGGAGCGATAGCCGCCGGCGCAGTACACGACCGTCGGTCGGCTCGGGTCGAGATCGTCGACCCGGTCGAGGAGGGTCGGGAGCGGCAGGTTCTGCGTTCCCTCGATGATTCCGTCGGCGCACTCGGCGGGGTTGCGGACGTCGATGACCTGGAGCGACGGTTCCTCTCGCTGCCACCGATCGAGTTCGGCGGCGGTGACCCGAGGGGCCTGGGCGGCGAGTTCGGGCCGTGCGGTGAGGACTTGTTCGATGTCGCGGAGCGCGCCGATGACGTGGTCGAATCCGATGCGGGCGAGTCGGATTCTCGCTTCGTTCTCGCGGCCGGGGTCGGTGACGACGACGACTGCTTGTCCGGGCCGCAGTACGTCCCCGGCGTATTCGGCAAAGCGTCCGTCGAGACCGACGTTGATCGAACCGCGCAGATGGCCGGACGCGAAGAGTTCCGTGGGCCGCCCGTCGATCACGACCGCTCCTTCGGCCTGGTGACTGAGCACGTCGTCGACGTCGAGCGAGGGAGTGTCCCGCGCGTCGTCGAGGAGTTCACGCTCATGGCGGTTCGCGTTGGCGGCGAAGGCGAAGTACAGCGGGGCGACGGATTGGCCCTGGGTGACGGCCTCGACGAACTGGTCTTCGGTCATCGGCGCGAGGGCGTAGTTGGTGCGCCGCTGCTCTCCGATCGTCGACTCGACGGCGGTCGAGAGGTTCTTGCCACACGCCGAGCCCGCGCCGTGCGCCGGAAACACACGGGTCCGGTCGGGGAGGCTGAGAAGCTGGTCGTGGACCGACCGGAACAGGCGGCGGGCGAGGTCGTCGGCGGTCCATCCGATCGAGGTGAGCAGGTCGGGCCGGCCAACGTCGCCGATGAACAGGGTGTCGCCCGTCAGAACGGCCCACGGTTCCGGGTCGTCGGCGTGTTCCCAGACGACGATCGAGATCGATTCGGGGGTGTGTCCCGGTGTGTGACGGATCTCGAGGGTGACGTCGCCGAGCGAGAGGCGTTGGCCGTGGGCGAGTCCGTCGATGGGGAAGTCGGCGCGGGCTTCGTCGCCGTACGAGATGACGGCGCCGGTCGCGGCGGCGATCTCGAGGTGACCGGAGAGGAAGTCGGCATGGAAGTGGGTCTCGATGACCCGCTCGATGCGCAGACCCGAGGCGTCCGCGTCGGCCAGGTACTGCGACACATCACGTTGCGGGTCGACGACGACGGCTCGCCCGGTGGACTCGTCGCCGATCAGGTAGCTGAACAGCGACAGGCAACCCAACTCGTACTGCTTGAAGATCATGCGGCACCTCCTCGGTGCTCGGGCCGGGCCGATCGCTCGGGCCAACGGGAAGACATCTTCACGACCAACAGCCTAGCAGTACCCCCGGGGGTATATGGTGGTAGGTGTGGAAGTGCTGCAGTACGTGTTCGCCGGGCTGGGCGTCGGGGTCGTCTTCGGGATGTTCGGTGCCGGCGGCTCCGCGTTCGCGACCCCAGTGCTGGCGCTCATCGGCGTTCCGGGGCTGCTCGCGGTCGCGTCGCCGCTTCCGGCGATGATCCCGGCGTCCATCGTCGGTGCCCGTCGCTACCTCCGCTCGGGCCACCTCGACCGCCGGATCGCCAAGCTCGCGGTGTTCGGTGGCGTCCCCGGCGTTCTGATCGGCGCGTTGGCATCGAACTTCGTCGGCGGCGCGAACCTGCTCGTGGTCTCGGGCCTCTTGCTCCTGGGCATCGGGGTGCGGTTCGTCCTGCCCGACCGCGCCGGTGCGGCGCACCGCGCCGCGGGCCGGCGCGACAGCACCGCGATCGTCGTCGGAGCATCCTTCGGGGTCGGGCTGTTGACCGGGCTGCTCGCGAATGGGGGAGGGTTCCTGCTCGTTCCCGTGTTCGTGCTGGTCCTCGGCCTCACGGCCGTCGAGGCGGCCGGTACATCGATGGTCGTGGTGGGACTCCTCACCATCCCCACCCTTGCCACCCATTGGGCACTCGGCCACATCGACTGGACCGTCGCGGGGGGCTTCGCGGCCGGGTTGATCCCCGGCGCCGCCGTCGGCGCCCGGATCGCGCAACGAATCTCGGCCGAGCGCTTGCGGGCCGCGTTCGGGGTCATGCTGATCGTGTTCTCGATCTTCTTCCTCGTTCGCCAACTCGGGTGAACGAGAACACCCCGACCGATTGCTACGCCCTTGACCCACGGAGGCAACGATGAACGCATCCGGCGACACCCGCGAGACCGGCGCACGACCATGAGCGACGCGGCGTCGTGGGACGAGCGATATCGCGCCGCCGAGTTCGTGTGGTCGACGCAACCCAACCGGTTCCTCCCGCCCGAGGTCGAGGGGCTGACCGCCGGCCGGGCGCTCGACCTCGCCTGCGGAGAAGGACGCAACGCAGTGTGGCTCGCCACCCAGGGATGGGAGGCGACCGGCGTCGACTTCTCCACGACCGGGCTGGGAAAAGCGGCGCGGCTCGCCGAGACGAACAACGTCGCCGTCGAATGGATCTGCGCCGACGTCACGAACTGGGAATCGACCGCGCCATTCGACCTCGTCGTGGTCTTCTACCTCCAGCTTCCCGAGGTGCAACGGAGCGCCGCCATGGGGGCGGCCGCGCGTGCACTCGCTCCGGGCGGGACGCTCCTCGTCGTCGCACACGACCTCACCAACCTGACCGACGGCATCGGCGGCCCCCGGGATCCCGGCGTGCTCTACACGCCGGACCACGTCCGCCGCGATCTCGACGGATCTGGGGTCAGGGATCTCGTCGTCGAGCGTGCGGAGCGGGTCGAGCGGCCGGTCGAGACCGAGGCCGGCACCGTGATGGCCATCGACTGCCTCGTGCGCGCCCACCGCGCAACGCCCTGAATCTGCACGACGATCGTGTTCAGATCCCGCACCCCGCGGTGATCGAGACGATCGCCCGAGCCGAGCAACGACGGCCGTGAACCGCACCGTTCGCCTCCTCGCGAGGGTCGCGCTGCTCGCCGTCGTCGTCACCGCCGTGCGCCGGGCCGTCCCTCGGGTACTCGCCCGGTTCTTCCGGGTCCGGCGGGTCGGTCTCGAGCGCGGACCGTCGGACCTCGGGCTGGACGCGGAAGACATCACGATCGAGGGGCCCAACCACCGCACGCTCAAGGCATGGTTCGTCGCGGCTCCCGGCACCGACCGGACTCGGCCGACCGTTCTCGTCATCCACGGCTGGAACAGTGCCGCCAGTCTGATGCTCCCCGTCGCATCGCTGGTCCACGATGCGGGCGCGCACGCCCTCTTCCTCGACGCCCGTTGTCACGGACGTAGCGACGAGGACGGGTTCGCCTCGATGCCGCGCTTCGCGGAGGACGTCGAAGCGGCCCTGCGGTGGCTCCGGGATGACCCACGGGTCGAGCCGGCCCGCGTCGTGCTGCTCGGGCACTCGGTGGGTGCCGGTGCGAGCTTGCTCGCCGCGAGCCGCGACCCCGGGGTCGCGGCGGTGGTCAGCATCGCCTCGATGGCCCATCCGGGAACCCTCATGCGGGCCAACCTGCGCGCCCGCGGCATTCCCGGCCCGGTGATCACCGTCATTCTGCGCGAGATCGAGCGCGCCATCGGCCTGCAGTTCGACGTGTTCGCTCCGATCTCGACGATCTCGCGTGTCCGCGCTCCTGTGCTCCTCGTCCACGGCGGACGCGACGACGTGGTTCCACCCACCGACGCGACGCGCCTCGAGCAGGCGTCCGACGGTCGCGCCCAACGGGTCATCGTGCCCGAGGCGGACCATGCGTCCCTCGATGCCTTCCTCCTTGCTGCTCCGGCGGTGACGTCCTTCATCCGGGACGCGGTGTGCGACGACCGGGAGGAGGTCCCGCGGTGAGTGGCCCGCACCGAGGCCCACCTGATACCCTGGGGGGTATGTGCAGACAGACGAAATGTTCGAAGTGCGGTCGGCCGGGCTGGGCGGGCTGCGGTGCCCACGTGGAACAGGTCCTCGGCCACGTGCCGCGTTCCGAACGCTGCCAATGCGGCGCCGACGACTCGGTCTCCGCAGCGAGGGGCTGGCGACGCCGGCGACAACCGGCGAAGCACCCGAGCGCCTGACATCGACCGTTGCGAGACCTCGATAACGTTCGCAAGCGGTCGGCCCTCGCCGCCCGAGGGGAGAGCAGGGACGTGGATCAGCAGAAGCTCAAGATGTTCTCGTTTCTCGTCTTCACCAAGCTCGAGGGCGCGGTGACCACCGGGATGATCCACCTCGGCGACAAGCTCGGTCTCTACGCGGCGATGCGGGCAGCCGACCAGCCACTCGACGCCGACGAGCTCGCCCGGCTCACCGGCCTCCACGAACGCTGGGTCCGTGAGTGGGCCTACAACCAGGCTGCCGCGCGCATCATCAGCTGCGACGACGACGAACGCTTCTCCCTCTCGGAGGAGGCCGCCGCTGTCCTTGCGACCCCCGACCATCCGGCGTACGGGATGGGGATGTTCCATCGGTTCCCGAACACGATGGACAGCCTTCGAGCGATGCCGGAGAGCTTCCGTACCGGACTCGGACACGATTACGACAGCCACGGTCCGGAAGCCGCGGTCGGTATCGAGCGCGCGTTCGAGCCGTGGAACCGAACGAATCTGTTGCCGGTCGTCCTCCCTGCACTCGAGGGCGTCACCGAACGGCTCGTCGCAGGGACGACCGTGGCCGATGTGGGTTGCGGCGCCGGCGGAGCCCTGTTGCTGATGGCCGGCGCGTTCCCGGACAGCCGGTTCCTCGGGTACGACATCAGCCAGTTCGCGCTCGCTCGCGCCGAGGAGAAGCGCCTGGAGTCCGACGTGTCCAACGTGTCGTTCCACGACCCGCGGATCGAGCCGCTGCCGACCGACGGATCGGTCGGGTTCATCTCCACCTTCGACTGCATCCACGACATGACCCATCCGTTCGAGATCATGAAGACACTCCGGCGCGCGATCACCCCAGACGGGACCTGGCTGCTCGTCGACATCAAGGCCCACGACACGTTCGCGCTGAACGCATCCGAGAACCCGATGGCGTCGTTGATGTACGGCATCAGCGTCCTGTCGTGCATGTCATCGGCGATGTCGGCGCCCGACGGTGCCGGTCTCGGAACCCTCGGTCTGTCTGCGGCGAAGGCCGAAGCGATGGCCCGGGCCGCAGGGTTCAGTCGCTTCCGTCGACTCGACATCGACCATCCGGTCAACGCGTTCTACGAGATCCGGCCCTGACGAGGGAGCCCCGGCTCGAGTACTGGTCACCGAGGTCTTCTGGCTCGGGTCGGCGGGAATGTCGCATGATGCAGGGATGCGCGATCCGATGCCGCCGCCGACGATGGCCTCGCTCCCGCGAACGCGCCATGAGCCGCCATTCCCGCGCGGCGCGCCCAACGTGGTCGTGGTCGTGTTCGACGACCTCGGGTTCGGTCACCTCGGAGGCTACGGATCCGACCTCACGACGCCGAACGTGGACGCGCTCGCGGCGCGCGGGGTGCGCTTCACGAACTTCCATACGACCGCGGTCTGTTCGCCGACGCGGGCATGCCTGCTGACCGGACGCAACCACCACCGCGTCGGCATGGGGATGCTGCCGGACATGTCGACGAACTTCCCGGGGTACTCGGGGACGTTCCCGCGGTCGGCAGGGACGCTCGCGCAGATCCTCCGCGGCTCCGGCTACGCAACGTTCTGTGTCGGAAAGTGGCATCTGGTGCCTCGCGACCAGCGGGTGACCGGCCCGTACGCCATGTGGCCGACCGGCCTCGGGTTCGACCGGTACTACGGCTTCCTCAACGGCGAGACGAACCAGTGGACGCCGAACCTGGTGCGGGACACGAACCACGTCGAGCCGCCGTGCACGCCCGCCGAGGGGTATCACCTCGACGCGGACCTGGCCGACCAGGCCATCGAGTACTTGCGCGAGTTGCGGCTGTCGCATCCCGACCGGCCGTTCCTGCTCTGGTACGCGTCGGGTGCGCCCCACGCGCCGCATCAGGCGCCGCCGGAGTGGATCGATCGGTTCCGTGGCCGGTTCGACGACGGGTGGGACGCGTGGCGCGAGGCCACGCTGGACCGCCAGAAGGCGCTCGGGATCGTCCCGCCCGACACCGAGCTTTCGGAGCGGCCGGAGTGGGTCGAGCCGTGGTCGCAGATCGACCCCGAGAGGCGCCGGCTCTACGCGCGGATGATGGAGGTCTGCGCGGCGTTCATCGCCCACGCGGACCATCAGCTCGGACGTGTGCTCGATCACCTCGAGGCGTCCGGGGAGCTCGACGACACCGTCGTCGTCGTGGTCTCGGACAACGGCGCCTCGGCCGAGGGCGGGCCTCACGGCGCGTTCAACCAGCTCGGCCACTACATCTCGGACGCGGCTGACGACGTCGCGGACAGCCTGGCCCATCTCGACGACCTCGGCGGCTTCCACTCGAGCGGTCACTACCCGTGGGGATGGGCGCTCGCGGCGAACACGCCGTTCCGGCGATGGAAGCGCTACACGTATGAGGGTGGCGTGCGCAGTCCGATGGTCCTCGCGGGGCCGGGCGTCGGCGAGCATGGCGGGTTGCTACGCGACCAGTACTGCCACGCGATCGACGTGCTGCCGACGGTGCTTGATCTGTGCGGGATCCCGCTTCCCGAGGAGCTCGACGGCATCGCGCAGATGTCCTTCGACGGCGCGAGCCTGCGCGAGGTGGTGGACGACGTGGAGGCCGCGGGTCCGCGGACGAGTCAGTACTTCGAGTGCTGGGGGAGCCGTGCGATGTACGCGGACGGATGGAAGGCCGTCACCAACCACGTGAACCAGCTGACCGCAGCCGAACGCGACCTGCTCGTCGGCAGCCACGACTTCGATACCGACGAGTGGGCGCTGTTCGACACCCGCGTCGATCCGACCGAGCAGGTCGACCTCGCGGCGCAGGAGCCCGAGAAGCTGCAGGAGCTGGTGGAGCAGTGGTTCGCGGCGGCGGAGCGCAACGGCGTGTTCCCACTCGACGACGGCGCGGTGAACCGGATCACCCACCTGCACGTTCCCTGGACCGCCTACCGGCCGAGTTTCCGTCTGCGGCCCGGCGACAAGGTTCACGAGGTCGCCGGACCGAACCTCGCCGGCGGGTTCCGCATGCTCGCCGCGTTCACCGGCCCCGTTCCCGGCGATGGGCGCGCGGTCCTGTGCGAGCAGGGAGACTGGCTCTCCGGTTGGGCCTGGTACCTCGTCGACGGCGAGGTCCGCTGGTGCATCGCCGGAGGCGATGGCGCCCGGGTGGCGACCGCTCGCGTCCCCGCGGGCGCGCGGGTGCTCGGGGCGCAGGGGACCATTACCGACGGCCGCGTCGTCGTTTCGCTCACCGCGGACGGCGCCGAGATCGGCGCCGCGGATCTCGGCGTGTCTATCCCGCTCGCCTGGTCACCGGACGGAGCGTTCCTCACCGTCGGGTACGGCCGGCCGTTCCCGGTCAGCGAGGACTACGAACCTCCGGCGAGCGCGCCCGCGAGCCTGCTCGACATCGAGATCAACGTCGGTCCGGCGCCGCCATTCGATCTCGACGTCGAACTCGCCCGCATCCTCCGGCACCAGTAGCCGGACGGATCTGAAAGGATGCCGCACGTGGACGAGCGACTCGATGACCGGGCCCTCATCGCCGACCTCGTCGTCGCGTACGCCTACGCGGTCGACGAGAGCGACTGGTCCGCGTTCGAGTCTCTGTTCACTCCGGACGCATCCATCGACTACCGCTCGTCTGGCGGCATCGCTGGGACCCCGCCCGAGGTCGCGGCGTGGATGCCCGACGCGATGCAGATGTTCACCTGGTCGATGCACTCGATCTCCACGCACCGCCTGGCGTTCACCGGCGAGCGGGAGGCAACCGGATCGCTCCACGCGTTCGCCCGGCACGGCCTCACGTGGAAGGGCGTCGACGAGCTCATGGACGTCAACGTGATCTACCGCGACGAGTACGTCCGGACCGACGACGGCTGGCGCTTCGCCTCTCGCCGTGAGGACACCCTGCACATCGCCGGCGGGCGGTTCGCCGAGCTCGTCAGCCGGAGTCTCACGGGGTGAGCACCGGCGGGTTCGGTCGGCGCGAGGAGGATCTCACCGCCGACGTCCTTACCGACGTCCTCGCGGCCGACTCCCCGGGCGTGCAGGTGGACGCGGTCGAGATCGTCGCGACCAAGCGCTGCGGTGAGGGCATCGCGTCGACCGCCGACCGTATGGTGCTCGACCTGACCTACGCCGAGGGCTCGGCCGGCGACCTTCCCGAGCGTCTCGTCCTGAAGACGATGCTGGTCTCGCCGCACGCACCGTCGGAGATGTACGAGACCGAGGTCCGCTTCTACAACGAGCTGCGCCCGTCGCTATCGCTCGAGACGCCCCGCTGCTACGCGGCATCCTTCGACGCGGCCACCGGTCAGTTCGGTCTGCTGCTCGAGGACCTGACCGAGCGTGGTGCGCGGTTCCCGAACGCCACGCTGCCGGTTTCGGTCGACGAGGTCGGCGCCCTGCTCGACCAACTCGCCTCGTTGCACGCCCAGTTCTGGCAGTCGTCGAGATTCGCCACCGATCTGGCGTGGGTCGCGACGTCGAGGAAGGGCGGGATGTCGGCCATCTTCGAGCACCATGGACTCGCGATCATCTCCGATCAGGTCCGGCGCCACCCCTTCAAACAGGAGCTGATCGCGCCGCTCGGGCTCAGCGTCGACGAACTCTGGGCGGCGCTGGCCGTCGCCGAACAGTCGCTCGAGGCCGCGCCAGTCACGCTGCTGCACGGTGACGCGCACATCGGGAACACCTATCTCCTGCCGGACGGAACGGGTGGCCTGCTCGACTGGCAGCTCCAGGTGCGGGGGTGCTGGGCGCACGACGTCGTCTACCTCCTCTCGACTGCCCTCGATCCGGACGTCCGGCGTGCCGAGGGGACCGATCTACTCGGTCGCTACCTCGATGCACTGGCGTCGCGCGGCGTGGATGACGCGCCGAGCCCGGCCGAGGCGTGGGAGTGGTGCCGGCGGGCGGTGTTGTGGGGGTTGGTCATCGGCTGGCTGATCACCCCGCCGGAGAACTACGGCCCCGAGGTCACCGCCGCGAACACGATGCGGATGGTGGCCGCGGTCCGGGATTTTGATGCGCTCGACGCGATCGCCGAGCGTCCACCGCGCTGAAGGCACAGATCTCCGCGGTGGACGGGCATCAGCGTTCGATCATCTTCATCTGTTGTTCGCTGTGGTGATCGCCGGCGGCAGGGGTGACGTTCGTGAGCTTGTCGATCTGCTCCGGACTCAACGTGATGGTGTCGGCTGCACAGTTCTCCTCGACCCGGGCCGCGCGCTTGGTGCCGGGGATCGGGGCGACGTCGTCACCCTGGGCGAGGACCCATGCCAGGGCGACCTGGGCGGGTGTCGCGCCGACCTCGGTGGCGATGGCTTCGACTTCCTCGACGGCGCGGAGGTTGCGTTGGAAGTTGTCGCCCGTGAAGCGGGGGTTGGTCTTGCGCAAGTCGTCGTCCGCGAGGTCGTCCGTGGATCGGATCTCTCCGGTGAGGAATCCGCGGCCGAGTGGGGAGTACGCGACGAGGCCGATGCCGAGCTCGCGCAGCACGGGCAGGACCTTCGGCTCCGGGTCCCGGGTCCACAAGGAGTACTCGGACTGCAGGGCGGTGACGGGATGCACCGCGTGGGCTCGGCGGATGGTGTCGGGACCGGCCTCGGACAACCCGATGTGGCGGACCTTGCCTTCGGCCACCAGTTCGGCGAGGGCACCGACGGTCTCCTCGATGGGCGTTCTCGGGTCGACCCGGTGTTGGTAGTACAGGTCGATGTGATCGGTACCGAGCCGGCGCAGCGAGCCCTCGGCCGCAGTGCGGATGTTGGCCGGGCTGCTGTCGAGGGTGCCGGGGCCCCCGCCGGCGTGCGAGACCATGCCGAACTTCGTCGCGAGCACGACGCGGTCGCGGCGGTCATTGATCGCTCGGCCGACGAGCTCTTCGTTCGTGAACGGGCCGTAGATCTCGGCGGTGTCGATCAGCGTGACGCCGAGGTCGAGCGCGCGATGGATCGTGCGAATGGACTCGGCGTCGTCGGTACCCGCGCCGGTGTAGGCCGCGGACATGCCCATGGCGCCGAGACCGATGCGCCCGACATCCAGGGTTCCCAGGTTGATGTGCTTCATGACCCCATCTCTCCCTTGCGTGGCCGCCTCGGGCTGGCCGCCGGGTTTGTCCGCGTGGGCACGGTACGCCCTTCGGGGGCGGAGTTTGGGACCGCTGTCCGTCGGTCACCTCGAAGGTCACCGGAACCGGGCTCGGCCCCGTTGCGTCGCCTCGACACATTGATACCGTTCGGCGCGCATGACGGACTTCCGCGGCCGCGGCGGTGACCGTTGTGCCATGAGGACAGGAGGCCGCCATGGCCGAGGAACCGGCGAAGTTCACGACCGATACCCACGTCGCATACAGCGGGCGCCCGAGTGTCGATCCCTTACCGAAGGACGAGCTTCCCCCCGAGGGGCTCGATGCCGACACGGCCTACCGGCTGATCCACGACGAGTTGCTGCTCGACGGCAGCAGTCGGCTGAACCTCGCGACCTTCGTCACCACGTGGATGGAGCCGCAGGCGGACCGGCTCATGGCGGAGTCGTTCGACAAGAACATGATCGACAAGGACGAGTACCCGCAGACGGCGGAGTTGGAGCGCCGCTGCATCAGCATGGTGAGCAACCTCTTCCATGCTCCGGGTCCGGCGGTCGGTGCTTCGACGATCGGTTCGAGTGAGGCCGTCATGCTCGCCGGGCTCGCGATGAAATGGCGGTGGCGCGATCGGCGCGGGGTGGGCGCGGGGGACGCGCAGCGTCCGAACCTCGTGCTGGGCTCCAACGTGCAGGTCGTGTGGGAGAAGTTCTGCAAGTACTGGGATGTCGAACCGCGGTACCTGCCGATGGCACCCGGTCGCTACTCGATCACGCCGGAACAGGTGATCGAGAACGTCGACGAGAACACCATCGGGGTCGTGGCGATCCTGGGCACGACGTTCACCGGTGAGTACGAGCCGATCGGCGCGATCCACGATGCGATCGCGGCGCACAACGCGTCGACGGGCGCCGAGATCCCGCTGCACATCGACGCCGCGAGCGGCGGATTCGTCGCGCCGTTCCTGGCGCCCCACCTGGAATGGGACTTCCGGCTCCCATGGGTGAAGTCGATCAACGTCTCCGGCCACAAGTACGGCCTGACGTATCCCGGCATCGGGTTCGCGATCTGGCGCGACTCGGCCGATCTGCCCGAGGGGCTCGTCTTCCACGTGAATTATCTGGGCGGTGACATGCCCACGTTCACGCTCAACTTCTCCCGGCCGGGGAACCAGGTGGTGGGCCAGTACTTCAACTTCATCCGACTCGGGCACGCGGGCTACACGTCGATCATGGAGACCCTCCGTGACGTCGCGATGGGATTAGCGGCGCAGGTCGCCGCGCTCGGACCGTTCGAACTCATCACCGACGGCTCGGAGATTCCGGTCTTCGCCGTGCAGTGCAAGGCGGACACGCCGTTCACGGTCTTCGACGTCTCGGATCATCTCCGACGCGACGGTTGGCAGGTTCCGGCGTACACGATGCCCGAGGGCGCGGAGGACGTCGCGGTGCTGCGGTTCGTGATTCGTGAGGGCTTCACCGCGGATCTTGCCGATCTGTTCATGATCAGTCTCCGGAAGTCGATCGACGCGCTCGCGGCCGGCGCGCCGGGCGCGACCGGCGGGTCGATCTTCAGTCACACGTGACGAACGTGATCGACGAACCGGCGAGAGCTACCAGCCCGAGCCGACTCGGGCAACGGGTCAGCGCGCGGAGGCTCGAGCCTCGGCGACCAGGGTGACCATGGCGCGCCGCACTTCCTCGCCGGTGGCGCATTCCTCGGGGAAGGCCAGGCGGACGGCGGTCCGGTGCGTGTCGCTCACGGCCACCAAGTCGAAGCCGTACCGGTCGACCGCCGACATCGTGGCCGACTCGGTGTCGGCGAGGCCGGCGAAGTGCCGGCAGAACAACACCTGCGCATCGGCATGGTCGGCGTTCATGTGCTCGATGATCCCGGCGGCCGCTTCGAGCAGGGGATCGGGCGTCGCGTTGCGGTAATCGGCCACGTCGACCCAGCTCATGCGGCCGTAACCCCCGACGTAGCGAACATGGTCGACGGTCAGTTGCAGGAACGTGAAGTCGCCGAAGTCGATGTAGTACGACGCCGCCGGGTTGGCCTCGAGGTAGCGGGTCCGGGCGATGTCGCGAGGGCCGTCGCCCTCGATCGGCGTGAGCAGCCCGAGCAGCGTGACCCGTCCGCTGGCCAACGGATCTGCGCCCTCGGGTACCGGCTCGGTCACCAGGAGACTCGCACGCGGATCGTGCTGCGCGTTCTGTGTGTGCTCGGCCATGAGGCTGACGAAGAAGAGCGGATCGCCGTCATCGGTGAGGCCGAAGCTCACCACGGATCCGAACGGGTATCCGGCGGGATCAGCAGCCAGCGTCGAGAGCGCCCCGCGCCGCGCGCCGTGCACCAGAGATCGGACGCGCTCCGCGTGGGTCGGCTCGCGTGCCGGCGGTGGCGAAGCCGCGGTGCCCGACGCAGGTCCGGAATCGGGGAGTTGATGCTCACGGGGGCGAGGTTTGATGCCGAGCACGCTACGTGGTGCAGTCGCACGACGCGTCGGCGCTCACTCGGCGACGTACGTGTGCAACGAGCGCAGGAGTTCCTGCCACCATTCGGCGTGGCGGTGCTGGAACGCGTCCAGGGGGAACCCGTGCCGTGCCGCGTGCTCCTGGGGTATCGCGTCCCAGCCGAAGTGCTCGACGGTCACGAGGGTCCCGGTGTCCACGGGCTCGAATCGCACCGCGACCTCGGTGGACTGGTCCGGCGCGAACGTCGCCTGGCGCCAACCGAACACGACTCGGCGCGGGGGATCCCACACTCGCACGGTGCCGATCTCGAACCGCTCGCCATCGGGGGCGATCTCCACCAGCCGCTCCGGTGGCTCGGGCTCGAAGGCCAACCGACCGTCGGTGCGATCGGTGAAGCGGAACAACTGGTTGGGCCGCCACCACTCGCCGATCTCGGTCGTGAACGCGGCGAACGTCCGCTCCGGTGGCGCGCCGACGCGGAGCGCCACCAGCACGCGCGAGCCGGTCACGCGCGCTCCACATGGGCCTTGAATGCCGCGAGCTGTCCGCTCCAACCCGCTTCCGTGTCGGCGAGCCAGACCTTCAACCCGGCCATCGGCTGGGATCGCAGCGAGAAGATGCGGACGCGCGCGTCGAACTTCGGGTGCTCCTCGTCGACGAGGTTCGCGTCGCGCAGCACGCGCAGGTGCCGGCTCATGACCGCCGGCGACACTCCGACCGCGCGGGCGAGTTCGCCCGCCCGGTGCGGTCGCTCGGCGAGGAGTTCCACACTGCGCCGCCGCACCGGGTCGGCGAGGGCGGCGAAGGTCCGGTCGACTGCGGCCGCACCCGAGCGGGCACTCACTGCCAGGTGGTGGCGAAGATCGGCGTGTTGATGGCGGCCTCGGCCGCTTCACGGCTCACGTCGCGCACGTGCATCGAGAACGTCCAGTGGTGACCCTCGAGATCGGTGCAGCGGTAGGTGCGGTCGCCGTAGAACTGGTCCGACGGCTCAGCCACGATGGTGGCACCGGCGGCGCGGGCGCGCTCGCAGTGCCCGTCGATGTCGTGGCCGACGTCGACGTGGACACTGGCGGTGGTGTGGCCGTCGCACGATGCAGGGCTGCGCATCCACTCGTTCCATTCCGCGCCGACCATGATGCGACCGCGTCCTCCGAGACCCATCTCGTAGTGGCCCTGGGTGGCGTCGCCGTCGGGTCCGTCGATGGCCATCGTGAGTTCGAAACCGAACGCGTCCGCCAACCAGTCGAGCGCGGCTTTGGGGTCACGGTACGAAAGCGCCGGCACGAAGGTGATGTCGTCCATGGGTGCTCCTGAGGTCGGAATACTAGTTGTAGAATCCGTCAACAATATAGCAAGAGCGAAAGTATCTGTCGAGGGGCATGGTCCGGAGCGGGGCCTGCGATCCGCACGTCAGCCATTCCCGTCAGCCTCGGGTCGCGGTTCTGGTTGCGATGATCGCGTTGTCCTCGAGGAACTTCTCGATGTTGCGGCTGATCTTGCGCGAGTAGGTCGCGGTGATGTGGCCCTGGTCGACTTTCACGATCACGCCGTCGACCACCGGATCACAGATCGGCAGGTACGGGCACACGAGCCGGTCCAGGTCGAGCGTCCACACGTCGGCGCGGACGGCGGCGATCGCCCGATACATGCGCTCGACGCCGGTCGGTCCCGGCGCGGTGACGTAGCGGCACTCGTCGACCGATTTCGCGGTCGAGAGGCAGACGTTGGGCGAGAGCTGCTTCGGTGCGTACGGAGTGGGCTCGATCAGGGCGATCTTGCGTCCGGGCCGCCGCAGCGCGTCGAGCGACCGCTCGGTGACGCGGCGGATCGCGGGGACGAACCCGGGCGCTCCCGGCTCGAACCGTCCGGCCGTGGTCCGGACCGCCTCGAGGCCGTTGGGATCTTCGAACGTCCGGTCCATGAGCACAACGACATCCGGATCGAATTGCGGGACGATACGGTCGTAGGCATCAGTCTGGTTCCTGGCGCACAGGTCTTGATGGCGGAGGGTCGCGAACAGGAGGCCTCGCTGCCACGGGCAGCTGTCGCGGGCGGCAACGGCGAGCGTCACGCCGCGCCGCTTGGCCATCGCCTCGAGGGCCGGATAGAGCATGACTGCATTGCTGTCGCCGACCAACAGCACGCGCGGCCGTCGGCCGGTGACTCCGATGCAGTGCGAAACCGGTCGGTCGAGGCAGTGCGGTTGAACCTCCCAGTCGTCGATCGCCGCCTGCCAGCCGAGTGTGCTCGGGTCGACCGCACCCACGGTCGATGCGCGGTGGGCCGTTCGCAGGGCCACTCCCTTCGTTGCCTGATCGCCGGCGATCGCCGGTGCGAGCAGGAGCGCGCCGACGACGCCGAGGGTCAGGCCGAGCGCAATCACGGGCACGCGGTAGCGATCCAGAGATCTTGACGCTCGGACCGGTCGTTCGAGGAGCTGATAGCTCAAGGACGCGAGGCCGGTCGCGATCCCGGCGGCGACGAAGAAGCGCGGCGCGGGGCTGATGTCGATCAGGCGTGCCGTGATGACGATGACCGGCCAGTGCCACAGGTAGGTGCCGTAGGAGATCCGACCGAGATACACGAATGGACCCGTCGACAGGATGCGCACGGCACCACCGCGCGACCCTTCGAGTGCGACGATCAGCGTGCCGGTCACGACGGTGACGATTGCCCCTCGCGTGATCGGTCCTACCTCGACCAACGAGGTTCCGAGCAGGATCAGCGTGACTCCGGCGACGATTGCGACACCTCCCAGCTCACGCCGGTGTCGTTGGGCGAACGAGAAGATCTGCGGTGTCACGGCGAGGAAGGCACCGGCGAGCAACTGGTAGGCGCGGGTGTCGGTTCCGTAATACGCGCGGCTGAAGTCGGTGTTGGCGAGGCGGAGCGCGGCGACGAGTGAGCACGCCCCGGCTATCGCCACGACGATGCGGACGGCGTGCCACTGGGCGCGGCCCGCACGCTTCGTCACGAAGACGAGGCTGGCGAGGAGCACGGGCCAGACCGCGTAGAACTGTTCCTCGACGGCGAGCGACCAGAAGTGCACGACCGGGCTCGAGTTGATGTCGCGACCGAAGTAGTCGTTCGACTCTCGGATGAAGAACCAGTTCGCGACGTAGAGAAACGCAGCTTTGATGGAGCGCAGTCCGTCGATCACGTCGGCCGGCGCGGCGACGGCGGCGAAGGCCGCGGTGGTGACCAGGAGGACGACCATGGACGCCGGAAGGAGGCGTCGGACGCGTCTCGAGTAGAAGCGGGCGAATCCGATGCGACCCCGACTCCGGACGTCTCGCAGGAGGAGCTGGGTCACGAGGTAGCCGGAAAGCACGAAGAACACGTCGACGCCGATGAAGCCGCCGTCGAAGCGGGGGAGCCCGGCGTGGAAGGCCACCACGAGATACACCGCAACCGCGCGTAACCCATCGAGTTGCGGGCGATAGTGCGCCGAGGCATCGTGAGCGACCGGTTCGCTGACGAGTCCTACTCCAGGAACCACGGAGCCACGCTACGGCGCGTGTCCCTCATGGGTCCGGACCGATCGTCCGCGCATCCGATGCGCGCTCGGCGGAACGCGTTCCGCTCCGAGTTGGTCGCGGAGTTGCCCGGCCGGCGGAGCACGCGGAGCGCACCGCGCACCGACCGGTGTCCGCCGCGGTTGTAGCGTGCTCGGCCAGGAAACGCTCGGGGCAACGGGCGCGGGTCGCGAGCCTGTATGGAGACGTCGGGAGCAAACGATGAGGGTCCGACCACGATGACTGGGACGCCGACCGGGGTGCTGTCGGCCGGACATCGGCTCGGGCTGCGTTGGCGGGTCAGTGTGGTGTTCGCCGGACTGGCGCTGCTGGTCTCGGCCGGAGTTGCGGTCTTTTCCTACGAGTTGACCCGCACCTACCTGCTTGATCGACGCGTCTCCGGCGCTCGGAGCGAGGCGTTCGCCAACGCCCGTGCGGTGCGGGACGCGCTGCGGGTCGACCCGACCGACGTGAGCGGCGCGCTGGCCCAGGCGCAGACGGGGTCGGGCAGTGTCGTCGTGCAGTCCGGAACGGGTTGGTTCGGCACCTCGGTCGGTGTCGGGCGCGACGAGGTGCCGGTGTCGCTCCGTCACCTCGTGGCTGGGGGGTCCGCGGGTACGCAGTTCACGACCCTCGCGTCGGAACCCACGATTGCGGTCGGGTTGCCGCTGCCCGCGGTGAAGGCCGCGTACTTCGAACTCGACCCCACCCGCGACCTCGACCAGACCCTCGTCCTCCTGGCGCAGGCGCTCGCGGTCGCCGCCGGCGTGGTCACGGTGGTGGGCGCAGTGTTGGGTTGGTACGCGGCCGGGCGCGTGCTCCGGCCGGTGCGCCGGATGGCGGTGACGGCGGCGGGGATCGGTGAGGGCGCGCTGGAGGAGCAACTGGATGCCGAGGGCGACAGCGACCTCGAGCCACTGGTGGATTCCTTCAACGCGATGGTCGCAGCACTCCGGACCCGGATCGAACGCGAGGCCCGCTTCGCGTCCGACGTGAGCCATGAGTTGCGGACGCCGCTCGCGACCATGGGATCGGCGCTCAACGTGGCGCGCCGGCACCGTGCGAGCGATTCGCCGCAGGCCACCGACGCGGCACTCGACGTGCTGGGCCAGGAACTCGACCGGTTCACCGTCCTGGTGCAAGACCTTCTGGAGATCTCCCGGCTCGACGCCGGGGTGGAAGCGGCCAACCGCACCAACGAATCGCCCGCACAATTGGTGCAGGAGTTGCTGGCGTCGACCCATCGGGAAGGCGTCCGGTTGGAGGTCGACCCTTCGGCGCCGGCCCTGGTCGATCTCGACAAGCGCCGCATCGGCCAGGTACTCACGAACCTCTTGAACAATGCCGACGCCTACGGGAACGGGGCGACGGCCGTGATCGTCGCCGGGACCGAGACGTCGCTCCTGCTCGCGGTGGACGACGCCGGTCCGGGCATCCCACCGGAAGAGCGGGAGCGGATGTTCGAGCGGTTCGCGCGCGGCAGCTGGTCCGACTCGACTCCCGGTACCGGGCTGGGCCTGGCCCTCGCCGTCGAGCATCTGCGGCTGCACGACGGCCGGGTATGGGTGGAGGACTCGCCCGAGGGAGGTGCCCGATTCGTCATCGAGGTCCCGCGGTGGTCTCGGTGACCGGGCGCCGCATGCTCGCGTCGCTGATCGTGGCAGTGGTCGCACTGGGCGCGTGCGGGGTGTCGAGCGAGGACTCGGCCACCAAGGTCCCGCGCGATCACGTTCCCTTCGGACTCCTCAACCAACACAGTGGCGCGTCGCCGACGGCCACCACCGGTGCCGACACGCTGCTCTACTTCGTGAAGAACGGCCGCCTCGCGTCGGTCGTCCGGCGTATCGATCCGGACCCGCGCCTACGCACGGTGCTCCGCGAGTTGTTGCGGGGCCCGACCAAGGACGAGGTCGATGCCGGACTCCATTCCGCGCTGCCCGAACCGAACGCGGTCAACCGGATCTCGGACACCGCCGGGACCGCGAGCGTCGATCTGGCGCGCGCCTTCTCCACGCTTCCGAGCACCGAGCAGCTGCTCGCGCTCGCCCAACTGGTGTTCACGCTGACCGCCCGTCCCGGGATCGGCCAGGTGCGGTTCACGCTGCGGGGAGAGTCGACCGAGGTGCCCCTCGCGAACGGATCACTCGTCTCGACCCCGGTGTCGCGCGACGACTACGCGGCGGTCGCGCCCGCGTAGCCGGACGGTCGCACCGCTTCGGAGGACTAGGGGCAGAGCGGGTCGGCGCTGGCCGGGGGCAGCTTCGAGTAGATACGCAGTTCGCGAGCGAGGAATGTCGTCCACTGGGCGTCCGTCGCCGCGAGGTGCTGCTGGTAGAGCGACGCCGCGTGGCCGTTCGCCCCGCAGTACGAGGTCAACTCGGCGACCAGACCCGCGGCGCGGGCCGCGGTGAAGGTCGGCACCACGCAGTCGCGGTAGTCGACGGCCCGGTCGAACTCCGAGTGGATGAACGACGTGGGTGAGTCACCGGCGCCGATCGTCGTTGGGTCGTAGTTGCAGCCCGAAGCACCGAAGGCGGCCTGGACCCGCGAACTCGCGGCCGGATCGTCGTCGGCGCTGTACTGCCAACTCCCCGCGAGGTCCGAGTTGAACGCGACCATGTCGGCGGTGACTGCGCCCGCGGAGAAGCCGCCGATCGCGACCTTGTTCGGGTCGATCCGGTATTCCGCCGCGTGGCGGCGTATCCACCGGACCGCGGCCTGGGAGTCCTGGACGGCGGCGGTGATCCCACGAGCGCACTGGGCGCGCAGCGCGTCGAAGTTGGGCGGCAGTGGAACGTCGTGCTGGTGGTCCTGCACGTACTGGCACTGGCTCGTGGTGTCGATGCGATACTCGATCGAGAACCCGACGTATCCCCGTTTGGCGTATTCGGTGCCGGCGCCGGCCGCGAGTCCCCACTCCGAGCCGATGCCGCCGACGAATCCGCCGCCGTGGACCCAGATGATCGCGGGCCGGTTCTTGGCCGCGTTGTCGACGGGGTCGGCTGCCCACAGGTGCAGGATCTCGTTGCCGTTCGCGTCGACCTGGCGGGCGTGCGTGTCGTTGACGGTGCCGACCTTCGGGTCCACCGGTGGCGCGGCACCGAACGCGATGCCGGCGGTCTTCGGGGTGACCACGACGTTCGTGTACACCTGGTCGAGATACGGGGCGGGCGCCGGTGGTGCCGGGGGTGGGACGCAGGCTCCCGCGACGACGACCATTGCGCCGGCGACGAGTGCGGTTCGACCGAGTCGCATCATCGAGTGCTCGCTTTCGAAATCGCGTCCGACCGGGGGGCCGAATGTCCCGTTGATCTTCGATCACCCCGATCAGTGGGCCGCCAACGAATTGTGAGGGATTCGTGAGGGCCGGGCTGGGGAGTAATCGGGATCCGGATCACCCCGTCGAGCCGGCGCGAGCGGCGGACGATCGGGCGGGGCACCGCGTCACACCAGCGCGGTCCGTCCGAACTTCGACGCGAAGTACCGGCGGAGGTGCTCGATGCTCTCGTGGACCAGGACTGGATCGTTCGCGGCCTTGCTCACGACGAACGCACCCTGGAGGACGATCTGGGTGTACCGGGCGAGGCTCGCGGCCTCGGCGGTGAGTTCGGCGCCTGATGGCGCGTCCGGTGCCGTGGCGAGTGCGGCGGCGATGTCGGCCTCCAGCGTCGCGGCGTGGCCGAGGATGCTGCGCCCGCACGCGTCGCGCACCGCCGGGTTCGTCGCGTACGCCTCCTGCACCATCGTGCCGACGAGACAGCTGTACAACTCGATGTCGGCGCCGACGAGCGAGTCGCGGAAGTCGAGATAGCCGAGGACCCGGTCGGCCGGATCGGCGTGGTCGTGGTACGGCGCGCCGGCGAACGCGGCGGCGGTGGTCTCGCTCCAGTAGCCGGCCGCGGCGACCGCGAGGGCCTCCTTGTTCTCGAAGTGGTGGAAGAACGCCCCCTTGGAGACGCCGGCGGCGGCGCAGAGGTCGTCGACGGTGGTGGCATGCAGGCCCCGTTCGCGGATGACATCCACCGCGGCGGCCAGGATCCGCTCGCGGCCGCCGGCCGGGGGTGCGGGTGCAGAGGTCGACGGCATGGCGCGACAGCATACCGACCAGTTGGTATGGAGTCAACGATCCGGACCCCCGGGGAGTTGAGCGCCCGATGGAGAGGCCCGATCCGCGGCTGGGGGCGGTGATCCTCGCGAACGCGCAGCGGATGCGGATCACCGCACGGACGGGGAACCACTCGAGCTGCTGGTCAGCCGGCTCGTCGCCACCTTGGCGATCGGTGCGGCGCTGCACTCGACGTCGTCGCGCCGGCCCGCCGCCTGATCGGCCTACTCGGCACCGGACAGCCGTCAGAGCAGGACGGCAGCCGAGTTCCAGATGATCGAGGATGCCACCATCGAGAGGCGGCTCTGGACCTCGGGTGCCAGGGTGGCGCCGTACTCCGCGACCGCGGTGACTGCGTGGACCACGCCGGGCTCCCTGCTCGTCCAGTGGGTGCTCGGGCGTCGCAGCAACGCGCGCATGGCGGCGTTCTCGCGGAGGACGTCGGCGGTGAAGTACTCGACCCCGGCCGCCGCGGCGGCCACGCCGAGCGCCTCGATGAGCATCGTCCCGATCCCACGCCCCTGCACGCGGTCGATGAGTCCGATGCCGAGGTCGGCGTACGTGTGGTCGGTCTTCGACCGTACGAACCGAGCCGAGCCGATCATCGACTGATCGGGGCCGTCGGCTTCGATCGCGACCCACGCGAAATGATCGACGTAGTTCACGTCGAGGAGGTAACGCACGACCGTCTCCGGCGGCGTCCCGGACGAGAAGAACCGGCGGCGCAACGACTCCCGTGACATCGCCGCGAGGCCCGCCGCCAGCGCCGATCCATCGGACGAGAGGCCGGGCCGGAGTTTGACGAGGTGTCCGTCCGGAAGGGTGACCTCGACCGGTTCGGCGAGGCGGGCGAGCCGATCGGCCACGATCCGCGCGACCGATTCGGCCACCTCGTGGTGGCTCAGCACCCGGTGGAGGTCGTCGATATCGCCGCATGCGATCACGACGTCGGATGTCGCAGTCACCGTGGCGCGGCGTGGCCCGCCGGTGATGAGCGCCAACTCGCCGACGATCGAACCGGTACGTGCCACACCGATCGGTACCGGCCCGGCGGGGGAGTCGCGCGAGACCTCGGCGGTGCCCGACCGCACGAACGCGAACCAGTCGGCGGTGGCACCCTCGCTCATGATCGCCTCGCCGGCGGCGAATCGTCGTTGTGGGTTGTCGGCGAGGAGTGCGTCGAGGGCCGCGCGACGCGCATCGTCGAAATCCGGTGCCGGCAGCCCGGCCGGCTCCGCGCCGGACGCTTGGTCGCTCACGGGTGTGACCGTAGTGGGGGGAGCCGGGAGTTTTCGGCGGGCGCTCGGTGGAACCGGGCCGAGGTGCGGGGCCATGTGGTAGACCCGGCCGTCGGTGGCGAAGCGCGCGCCCACATCGACGCGCGCTCGCGCAAGTACCTGGGAACGGACTACGCGAACCCCATCGGCCCCGACGGGCGGATCATCCTGAAGATCGCGGTCGACAAGATCAACACGCCGGCGCGGTTGGGTCGTTAGCCGAGTTCACTCGGCTGGGGCACTGTGCTGCGCGCGCCTTCGGCCGGGGTCAGGAGCGGCCCACCGTCCTCGGGTCGTGCCCGCGCGGGAAGGAACAGTGCGACGCCGATCGCCGCGGCGAGGGTGATGGCCGCGGCCACCAGACCGATGAGATGCAGACCGCCGACGAAACTGTCCTTCGCCGCCGCGGCGATGCGGGCAGAGACCGAACGGTTCGCGGTCTGGGCGGCGACGCCGACGGCTTGGCCGACGTTGTCGCGGACGCGCTGCACGAGACCGGGCGGGACGATCGTTCCGAGCTTGCCGGCGATGGTGCTGTGGAAATGGCTGGCCATCATCGAGCCGAACACCGCGACACCCACCGCGCCGCCCATCTGTCGCGTCGTGTCGTTCACCGCCGAGCCGACTCCGGCCTTGGCGCGGGGGAGCGAGCCCATGATCGAGTCGGTGCACGGTGCCAGGACGTTGGCCATGCCGACACCGAGCAGCATCGTGATCCCGATGATCACCAACACACTGCTGTCGGGCCGGAACACGGTGAAGAGCGCGAGCGACGAGGTGACCAGGAGCAGGCCGGTGGCCACCACGATCTTGTTACCCCAGCGCTGGACCCAGACATTGGAGAGTGGCGCGAAGACCATGAGCACCGCGGCCTGCGGGAGCAGCACCGCGCCGGCCTTCACGGTCGAGTAGCCGAGCACCGACTGCAGGTACTGCGTGAGGAGGAACAGCGTGCCGAACAGGGAGAGGAACACCAGGGTGATCGCGCCGCTCGCGGCACTGAAGCGCGGGTTCTCGAAGAAGTGCATGTCGAGCATCGGATGACGCGAGTGCAGTTCCCACGCGAAGAAGGCGCCGAGGATCACGATGCCGGCGCCGAACGCGGCGAGGATCTCGGGCGCGCCCCAGCCGTGGTTCGGCGCCTCGATCACCGCCCACAGGATGCTGCCGAGCGCCGCGATCGACAGCAGCGCGCCCACCGGGTCGAGCGCGGCATGTTGGGGATCGCGTGACTCGGGCACGAGCTTGAACCCGAGCACGAGCCCCGCGATCACGATCGGCACGTTGACGATGAAGATCGATCCCCACCAGAAGTGCTCGAGCAGGACGCCACCGGTAATCGGGCCGAGTCCGATGCCGAGGGCCGAGACCCCGGCCCAGACGCCGATCGCCTTCCCGCGTTCGGCCGGATTGGTGAAGACGTTGGTGATGATCGACAGCGTCGAAGGCATGATGAAGGCGCCGCCGATCCCCATGAGCGCCCGCGTCGCGATCAGCGCGTTGGCCGACGGCGCGAACGCCGACAGTGCGGAGCCGATGCCGAAGATCGCGAGTCCGGTCGCGAGGAACCGGTACCGGCCGAACCGGTCGCCGAGGCTGCCGGCGGTGAGCAGGAGACCGGCGAAGACGAGGGTGTAGGCGTCGACCGTCCACTGGAGTTGGCTGGCGGTGGCGCCGAGTCCGCCCGTCCGTGTGGAACGGGCCAACGTGGGCAGCGCGACGTTGAGGATCGTGTTGTCCAGCGTGATCACGATCAGGCTGATGCAGAGCACCAGGAGGGTGAGCCAGCGGCGTTGGTAGACGATCTCGGGATCGCGGAGGGCTTCGCGCATTGCCCACCGTGGTACGCCGCGAGGTCCTGAGTCAACCGCTTTGCGATGCTCCGCGCCGACTGACGGCGACGCGGCCTCAGGCGCGCCGGGCGCGGGCGCGGCGTTTTCCCTCGTGCATCGCCTCGACCCGACCGCCGGGAATGGCGCGCCCGGCCTCGACGAGCGCGCCCGGTACCGCTTGGGGCGCGGGCATGGCCTCGGACCACGGGTTGCGATCGCCGAGCAGTGCGGGCGCGGTCCGCACCGTGAAGTCGGACGGGTGGACGGAGTCGAGGTCGTCCCACGCGACCGGGAACGACACCGGCACCCCGGGCCGCACCCGTGGGCTGTAGGCCGCGACGACGGTGGCGCCCGCACCGACGCGCGTCGCGTCGACGAACACCTTGCCGGCGCGGTCGGCCTTGATGAACGCGGTGGTCGCGATCTCGGGGTCGGTGCGTTCGGCCGCGACGGCGATGGCGCGCGTCGCGGCGGCGGCGTCCTCGATCGGCATCGCGGTGATCGGGACGAACACGTGCAGTCCCTTGGAGCCACTGGTCTTGACCGCACCCGTGAGGCCGACCGCGTCGAGGGCATTGCCCACAGCACGCGTCGCGCGCACCGCGGCGGTGAACGACTCGCCGTCCGGCGGGTCGAGGTCGAGGATCAGATGCGTCATGTGGTCCGGCGCGTCGGCCAGGACCAGTGACGGGTGGTACTCGACTGCCCGCTGGTTCGCGAACCAGATGAGCGTGCGGCGGTCGTTGCAGAGGGCGTAGGCCACTTCGCGGTGGGCCGAGCCGGCCCACACCCGCGTGGTCGCCACCCAGTCCGGCGTGTACCTCGGCACGTTCTTCTGCATGAATGCTTCCTGACCGCGGTGGACGCGGATGACCGAGAGTGCGCGGTCGGCGAGGCCGGGCAGGATGCGATCTGCGACCGCGTCGAGATAGTCGACGAGGCCGCGCTTGGTGGTTTCGGCCTCATCGAACAGCGGCGCGTCGAGGTTGGTGAGCTTCACGTCGTACCGAGATTCTTCGGCTCGCGTCATGGGAAAACGCTAACGCCGCACCGTCATCGCCGGGTTGGTTCTGCAAGGGTGACGGCATGGCCGACCAGAACCCCGCTCCGACCGGTACGACGACGCCGCCCGGATTCTTCCGACGCAAGAGCACCTATCTCGTCGGTGTGCCCGTCCTCCTGGTGCTCGCACTCGTCGGCGGACCGTTCGTCTACATCAACTTCATCGAGGGCGATCCGCCGGCCAAGTTGCACTTCAGCCAGAAGTCGACCTCGTCGAGCAGACCCGGAGCGGCGACGAATGCACCGGCGACGGTCGACGGTACGTGGAAGGTCAGCACCGGATCACAGGTGGGCTACCGCGTGAAGGAGGAGCTGTTCGGCCAGAGTGCCGAAGCAGTGGGGCGAACCACGGCGATCACCGGAGCGTTCACGATCGCGGGGACGACGGTTGGCGACGCGAACTTCACCGTCGACCTCACGAAGGTGACGAGCGACCGGGGGAACCGGGACAACCAGTTCCAGGGTCGGATCATGAACACCGCGTCCTTCCCCGACGCGACGTTCAAGCTCACCAAGCCGGTCGACCTCACCTCGTTGCCCGCGGACCTCGTCGAGGTGACGGTGCCGGCGACGGGTGAACTGACCATGCACGGCACGACCCAGCCGGTGACGTTCGACCTCAAGGCCCGCCGGAACGGCGCCAAGATCGAGTTGAACGGAACCATCCCGATCACGTTCGCCGATTACGGGATCTCCAACCCGAGCTTCGGTCCCGCGAGTGTCGGCGACGCCGGCGAGGTCGAGTTCCTGCTCACGTTCGCGAAGTAGCCGCCGTCGCGTCGGCGAGCCGGGCGTGGATCCAATCCATGACCGCGCCCAGGTAGTCGGCCGGACTCTGCGGGTCGGTGTTGACCCCCGCCTTGTTGGTGACCACGTGGGTGGAGCAGTCGGGTACCGCGTCGAGATCCACGCACACGGGAAGGTTCTTCGACATGCTGTTCGGGCCCTCCGCGGCGATCGCGAGCCGCATCGGTTCGTGGATGCAGTCGGTGTAACCCAGCGTCACGGAACTCCCATCGCGGAGCGGGCACGTCACCGGCGGGGCGCCGCACGTGTTCTGGTCACCGTGGTTCCAGATGTGCAGGATCGGGACCGTGAGCCGGCCCGACGTGACGAGCTTGTCGGCCTCGTTGTCCGGGTTGGCCAGGTCGGGGTGGATGCGGGCGGAGATCCCGGCCACCCGCTCCGGGCTGTTGCGATCGGTGCAGATGCCGGCCGCGTTCCCGACTGCGAAGGCCTCGGCGTTGATGATGCTGGCGTCGGCGATGAGGCCCGCGGGCGGGATGCCCTGCTGTTGCATCGCCCACGCCACCCCGAACGTCCCGGCCGAACCGGCGCTCCCGCCCTGGATGATCGTCTTCGTGGTGGGGTACTTCGCCGCGGCGTACTGGATGGCGGCCTTGGTGGAGGGCAGACCGCTGGTGAGGCGCATCGCGCCGGTGGCGGTCGTGTTGGGGTTGTGCGGGTCCGGGGTCATCGACCCCGCGTAGACGTCGTGGCTGCAGTACGACACCGCGAGGGTGCGGAAGCCGGCCGCATCGTTGCGGATGTCGGCGAGGAGGCCACCGTCGTTCTTCAGGCGGGTGATGAGCGACGCCGCACTCTCCTCGGTCTTCTGGCCCGCGCTCGGAATCGGGTTGCCGTTCACGTCGAAGTAGCCGGCACCGCCGCCGTGCATGAGCGCGAACAGCGGTGCGGGTTCCGTGGCGGACTGGGTGATCCTGGTCCCGATCACGAAGGTCTGGGACCCGCTGATCGCGCAGGGGTAGGCGTCGTTGCGGTAGGCGTCGTAGCGCCACCCGTTGGCGGTGGTGCTGCTGAGGAACACGACCGACGAGGTCGAACCCGGGGTGGCCAACGGCACACACGCCGTGGCCATCGCGGCCGCTCCCACCATTGCCAGCACCCGAACCGTCTTCGTCAGCCGCATCTCGCCACCTCCTGCCCCGAGACCACTCTTGCGATGTGATGGTCGGATAGGGCCGACATCAGGGGATTGTGAAGCCACTGTGCCCGATCACGCGGGGTGGCGCACCACCGGTACCCGAAACGGGGCCTCGTGATGTCCCGTGGTGAGCCAGGCGAACGCGTCGTCGGCTGGGAGGCCGGGGCTCCACAGGAACCCCTGGCCGTAGGTACAGCCGAGCGCCACCAGCGCAGCGCGTTGGGTCTCGGTCTCCACGCCCTCGGCCAGCACGGTGAGCTTGAGCGTCCTCGAGAGCGTGAGCACGGCCTCGACGATCGACGTGTCGTCGCGGTCCGTGCCGAGCCCGCTGATGAACGCGCGGTCGACCTTCAGGGTGTCGATCGGGAGCCGTTTGAGGTAGCTGAGGGAGGAATACCCGGTGCCGAAGTCGTCGATGCTCGTCTTGGTTCCGAGGGCCCGCAGCTGGGCCAACTTGGCGAGCGAGGCGTCGACGTCGTCCATCATCACGGTCTCCGTGATCTCGAGGTGGAGGGCGTCCGGCGGGAGCCCGGCCTCGGCCAGCGCACGCGTGATGTCGGCGACGAGGTCGGACTGCTCGAGTTGGTGGGCGGAGAGGTTCACCGCCACCCAGGTGGATGCCGCGGCCGGGCTGCGGCGCCGCCATTCGGCCAGGCGCGCGAGGGACTGGCGCAGCACGAAGTCGCCGATGGGGAGGATCAACCCGCTGTGCTCGGCGATGGGGATGAACTCCTCCGGGCTGACCGTGCCGAGGTCGGGGTGGTTCCACCGCAACAGCGCCTCGAAGCCGACGGTGGTGCCTTCCGCCAGCTCGACGATGGGCTGGAACACGACCGAGAGCTGGTCCCGGTCGATGGCGGAAGCGAGTCCGATCTCGAGGTCGAGACGACGACGGGTCCGATCGCGTCGGGGTTCGTCGAAGAAGGCGAACCGGACCGGCCCGCTCTTCTTGGCGTCGTGCATGGCGGCGCCGGCATCCCGCAGGACGGTGTCGGCGGTGTCGGTGGGCCGGCAGAGCACCACACCGACGCTGGTCGATACGGAGAACTCCCGGCCGCGGAGGCGGACCGGGGCGCCGAACGACCCCAGGATGCGATCGCCGAGCTCCGACGCTCGCTCCGGCCGGACCGGACCGGGGCTGACGATCGCGAACTCCTCACTGCCGAACCGGGCCAGGATCTCGCCGGGCGCAACGGCGGCTCGGAGACGGTCCGCGACCGCGACGAGCAACTCGTCCCCCGCCATGTGACCGAGGCTGTCGTTGAGCGTCTTGAACTGCTCGACGTCGAAGAGCGCGACGAGCAGGGTCTGCTGCCGGCGCTGGGTCTCGTCGAGCGCGGCGGCGAACTCCTTCCACAGCTTGATGCGGTTGGGGAGACCGGTGACCGGGTCGTGATAAGCGAGCTGCTCGAGCGCGAGTTCCGCCTTGCGGTGATCGGTGATGTCGAAGACGGTTCCGGCGATGAGGTGCGGGCGACCCGGCACCGGCCCGAAGCGTGTGTGGACCCAGCGCACCTCACCGTCGCCGCGCACGATGCGGTGCGTGATCGATCCCCGCTGTCCGGACTGAAGCGTCGCACCGAAGCGCGCGATGACTTCGGCGCCGTCCTCCGGATGGACGCGTTCGCGGTAGCTCGTGGTCGTCAGCGCCGCCCCCAGAGGGATACCGAGGATCGCGTACAGCTCCTCGCTGAACACGAGCGTCTCGGCATCGACATCGCGCTCGAAGGAGCCGAGATGCGCCGATCGCTGGGCCTCGGTGAGCCGCCGATGGTCGTCGTCGATGCGGCGCGCGAACTCGGCGCGCTCGGTGATGTCGCGCGCGATGGTCGACGCCCCGATGATGGTGCCGGCACCGTCGCGAATCGGTGAGACCGAGATCGACACGTGAATCGCTCCGCCGTCCGCGCCCAGGCGCATGGTGTCGAAGTCGTTCACAGTCTCACCCTGCCGGATCTGGTCGAGGATCTCGTCACCTTCGTGCCAGTACTCGGGGCTCATCAGGGCTCCGACCGGCCGGCCCACGATCTCCGCGGCCGTGTACCCGTACAGCTGCTCCGCGCCGGGGTTCCAGCTCGTGATCGCGCCGTCGAGCGTCTTCGAGAAGATCGCGTCGTTCGAGGAGCCGACGATCGCGGCCAGCAGGGCGGCACTTGCTTCACTGCGCTTGCGTTCGGTCAGGTCCGACGCGACTGCGATGCTGCCGAGGCGCGCCCCGTCGTCGTCGAACACCGGCGTGTCGGTCACGAGGAGGGGGATGGTCGAGCCGTCCTTGCGCGTCACGCTGATCTCCCCGCTCCAGGACTCGCCCGCGACGCGCCGCTCGCGGGCTTCGCGGGCCTCGGGAACCCATTCGGCGGTGGGGGGAAGCAGATCGAGGATTCGCCGGCCGAGCGCTTCTTCGGCGGACCACCCGTAGGCGGCGTGCGCGGCCTCGTTCCAATAGGTGACCCGGCCGCGATTGTCCACCGCGACGATGGGCTGGCCCGTCGCGGCGAGCAAGTTCGACTGGAAGCGGGCCGCGTCCTCGATCTGCCTGCGGTCGGTGGTGTCCCGGAGGTTCCCGACCACGACCCCGACGCTCGGTTCGTCGACGAGGTTCGTCGCCACCTCCTCCATCCAGCGGACGACGCCGTCGGGCTGGATCACCCGGAACTCGGTGCGCACCGAATCGCCGAGGTTCGGGATGGTGGCGAGGTCGGCGAGGACGCGGTCGCGATCGTCGGGGTGGACCAGGTCCAGCCCGTTGCGCCCGACGAGCGCGTCCAGGTCGAGACCGAACAGCCGCCACGCCGGCGGGCTCGCCCAGCGGATGGTCCCGTCCGGTGCGAAGAAGATGACCAGTTCGTTCGAGTGGGCGACGATGGCCTCACGGGTCGCCCGCTCCCTGGCGATCTCACTCAGCGCCTCGAAGCGTTCCGTGACGTCGCGCACGTTGAGCACGATCCCGGCCACGGCGGGGTCGCCCAGCCGGTTGGCGATCGCGACTTCACCCCAGTGCCACGACCCGTCGGCACCGACCGCGCGGACGACGAGCGGTGCCGGTTCCCATTCCGGATGGGCGAGAACCTGAGCGCAGGTCGCTCGGAAGGCCGGTCCGTCTTCGGGATGGATCAGGAGCTGGCCCGGGAGCCCGAGGAGGGTGTCCGGTTGGTAGCCGAGCACCGATTCGACCGACGGGCTCACGTACGTGATCCGGCTGTCGCGGGTCATGACGAACACGATGTCGGACGCGCGGTGCAGGAGCAGCTGCAGCCGTCGGTCCGCGCTCGTGTCGGACGTGCCTGCCGTGGCGGCGTCAGTGACGATCGGGGACGAGCGCTCGATCGCGGCGCGTACCGCCTCGAACTGACGTGCCGGGCTCGACGCGAGCATGGTCGGGCCCGGGCCGGTGTCGCCGGTGTCGGGAGTCCAGGTATCGACCCGTGCGGCATCGAGCAACGCGCTCGCGGTCGAACCACGGTCTCGGACCGCCACACCACAGGTGACGGTGAGGTGCAACTCGCTCGCGCCGAGTTGGAACGGCGCGAGGAACGCCGCGAGGAGGCGCGCGACGACGCCCGCGACCGAATCCCGGTCCAGGCCCGGGAACACGAGGGCGATCTCGTCCGGACCCAGGCGGAAGAGCGCGTCGCCGGCGCGGAGTGATCGACGAGCGCGGGAGACCGCGTGGGCAATCGTTTCCTCGACCCCGGGCCGGCCGTGGCGATCGGCGACGGCTTCGAGACCGTCGAGGTGGACCACCACCACGCTCAACGCCGGTGGGTCTTCCCGAGCGACGAGATGGCCTTCGACGAAACGGAGTGCGGCGACTTCGTTGGGGAGACCCGTGTGGAGGTCGATGTCGGTCTGGGCCAGGAGTCCCTGCTCGAGCACCTTGCGGGCCGTGATGTCGTAGTGGATCACGACCGCACCGCCGCCGTCGTCGACCGGCGCGGCCGCAGCTTGCATCACGAACCAGCGGTCGCCGACGGGGGAGTGGCACGGGTACTCGACCTCGGCCTGGAGGCGGTCGCCCTCGAGAATCGCCCGGAGCGCGTCGGCCACGACGCCCGCGCCGGGATCCGAGGCCCGGGCCCGGTCGCAGACGTCGAGGTAACCGACGCCGACCCCGGTGGTGTCGGGCTGCGCGTCGTTCAGTTTCTCGAACAATCGCCACGCCGCGTTGGTCTCCACGATGGTGCCGAGTCGGTCGAGCACCGCGGCGGGCGCGGCGATGGCGTCGAACGCGCTTGCTCGGCGGGCGGGCGACGATGCGACCCGCGCCGTGGCGGTCGGGGTGGAGAGCTCGGTCATGGGTCGACCGACTCGTCGCCGTGGATCCGAGGCTTCACCATTCAGTGCCCTGCAATCACCGCTCGAACCGTCGGGCGGCTCGTATCCATGGATCATCGGCATTTCGGGGCCTACCTTGAGGCGGTTCCGGATGCCGGGATACCTGCGCGAAGCTCGGGTGATGCGTGCGTGGGTGGTCGATCAGCCGGGTCCGATCGGGTCCGGGCCGCTGCTCCTGACGACCCGACCGGTTCCCGAGCCTGCCGACCACGAGGTGCGGGTGCGGATCACGGTCACCGGGGTGTGTCGCACCGATCTCCACCTCGCCGAGGGTGACCTGTTACCGGCACATCACCGCACGGTGCCGGGTCACGAGGTGGTGGGGGTCGTCGATGCACTCGGGCCCGGCGCCCGGCGATTCGCGATTGGGGACCGGATCGGTATCGCGTGGCTCGCCCACACCTGCGGGACCTGCCGGTACTGTCGGCGCGGCGACGAGAACCTGTGTCTGTACCCGCGGTTCACCGGTTGGGACCGCTACGGCGGCTACGCCGAGTACGAGACCGCCCACGAGGACTACGTCTACGCGTTGCCCGATGCGTACGACGACGCGCACGCGGCACCGCTGCTCTGTTCGGGGATCATCGGCTACCGCGCGCTGCGCCGGGCCGAACTGCCGGCGGGCGGCCGGCTCGGGATCTACGGCTTCGGCGCGTCGGCGCACCTGGCCGCGCAGATCGCGTTGGCCGAGGGTGCACGCGTGCACGTGATGACGCGGTCTCCGGACGCGCGTGCGCTGGCGCTCTCACTCGGTTGCCACTCGGCGGGCGACGCGGGCGACTCACCGCCGGAACCGCTCGACAGTGCGGTGCTCTTCGCGCCGGTCGGAACGCTCGTGCCGACCGCGCTCGAGGCGCTGGATCGGGGTGGCACGCTGGCCATCGCGGGGATCCACCTGAGCGAGATCCCCCCGCTCGATTACGACCGCCACCTGTTCCAGGAGCGCACGGTCACGAGCACCACGGCCAACACCCGCCGGGACGGCGCCGACTTCTTCACGTTGGCGAGCCGGACGCCGCTGCGGATCGAGGTCACCGAGTACCCACTCGCCGCGGCCGATGCGGCGCTGGCTGATCTTGCCGCCGACCGCGTCACCGGCGCGGCCGTCCTGCGCGTCGCCGATCGCTGACGACGGTGCCCCGGGCGGTGCCCGGCTCCGTCAGCGCTCGTCGTGCGCGTGCAGGTGCGCTGGGAGCAGGATCCAGAGGCCGATCATGGCCGAGCCCATCAGGCCGACGAGGACGACGGTGACGATCCAGTTGAACAGGAAACTCAACACGAGGATCAGGGAGAGCAGCATCGAGACACCGAGGAGGAGGATCCCGACCTGGGTGCACACGATGCTCAGCTGGAGTCGATTGCTGCGGGCGGTTCGCATGCCGAACCGGTGGAGCGAGATCGGGGTCATGAAGCTCACGACCGACAACATCGAGGTCACCAGCGCGCTCCCGAACACGGCGGTGGCCCCGGCGTCGAGGTCGGAAAACCGCTTCGCGAACGGCACCGCCAACATGAAGGCCACGAGGACCTGCACTCCGGGGAGCAGCACGCGGAGTTCCTGGAGCAGTCCGTAGTACCGAGTGCGGAGCTCGTCACGATCGTCCTCGTCGTCGAGTTCCGAGGCGGATGCATCGCTGTGAGGGATGTGGCGTTCGTCGGGTTCCGACATTGCCTTGTTCTACCTCCGCGACGCGGGCCTCACACCAAGCTGGGTCGGCGGGGGCCAGCTTCGGGAGGACCGCGCCGGCGTCACTGCAGGTGTTGCAGGCGCTCGCGGTATTCGTCGGGTTCGATCTCCCCGCGGGCCAGTCGCTCGGCGAGGATGCTGCGGGCGCCCTCCAGTCCCGATCGAGGCTGGTCGTGTCCGCGGCGCACGACCAACCAAACCACGACCGCGATCACCGCCACCGCGAGCACCAGGCAGAGGAACACCACGATCCCTCGACCGTTGCCGCCGCCCATGTGACCGTCGTTCCAGTCCATGGGCAACGCGTTCAACAATGCCGTACCGATCATGATGGTCCTCCGAGTGGTCGTGCTCTCGCCCTCGACGGTACCGATCGGCGGGACTTCGCGACAGAGGAACAAGTCCCGATTCGGTCGACCCGTCCGGTTACGAAGCGACGTCGGTGATCGAGCCGACCAGGTGGTCGATCCCGCGGTCGACGACCATCACCTGCGCCTCGGTGGCGGCCGCAGCCAGGGCGACGAACGCGGCGGTCGCGTCGGCATCGGCGGTGCGGACGAAACGCGCCCGGTCGAAGCTCCGCTCGTCACCGACGATCACGCCCTCGACCGAGAAGTCGGCCACGAGGCTCACGCCCGCGGGGAGCGGGTCGGCGCTCGGGCCGCGCTCGACACTCAGCACCAACTCGCCCGACTCGGCGGCTCCGGCGGCTGGGACCGTCTCGGGATGGCACGCCATCACGATGGTGAACTCCATGCCCGCTTCCTTGTGGACATGCTGGTCCTTGAAGTCGTCGCGCTGCTGCATCGCGAAGAATGCGGCCCGGCTCGGGTAGCGGACGATGCCGATGCGGTCCCAGGCCGGCGAGCCCAACCGCTGGTCGGTCACGTCGCCGTGGAACGCGACCATCGCGCCGACTGCGGCGAGCGGACCGAGCGGCGAGTAGGCGTCGTCGGCCGCCTGGCCCGAGACCGCCGGGGCGTCGGAATCGGCGTACGCCGCGACGGTGCGGTACTTCATGAGGTTCAGCGCCCAGAACGGTCCGTCGTCCTCGGGTGCCAACGCGAACCAGCGCTGGATCATCTCCCAGTTCGGGGTTCCGTAGGAGGGCTTGGCGGTACCGGCCATCAGTCCGCCGCCGACTCGTCGGTCATGGAGCAGGCCAAGCCGCTACGCGGATCGGGGCTCCCGCCGACCAGGGCCGCGAACGCCGTGGCCACCGCGGGTGCACCGCGCACCGCTTCGATCTCCATCCACGAGTCGGTCCACGGCGAGAACTCGTCCCAGGCGCCCGCGACCCGCCGCTCGAGTTCGGCGGCTCCCCACTCGTCGGTGCGCTTCTTGATCTGGTCGGGCGCGAAGAAGAACTGCGGGGCGGGTGGCGCGAGGACACCGTCGGTGATCTCGGCCTGGTGGGCCCAGTGGGTGCCGCCGACGACCATCGAGTACCGCAGGTCGCCGGGGGCGTCGGCGTGCACCGCGTGGCGCACGTCGGGGTTGCCGGCGATGTCGACGTACACGCTCGGGGCCCGTGTGATCTTCCCGAGCGCGTCGTAGTCGACCACTTCGTCGTAGATCCCGAGTCCCTCGACGAACGCTCGGTTCCGCGCCGACGTCAGTCCGACGACGCGCCGGCCGCGCTGGTGGGTGAGGAACCCGACACCGATCGCAGTCTTGCTCGACGCGCTCGAGACGATGACCTGCTCGGCGCCGAAGTCGGATGCGTCCGCGAGGAAGTCGTCGATGAGGAACGACGTGAAGAAGAGCGGGTACAGCAACATCTGCTGGGCCTCACGCCCGGCGCGGAAGATCGGGTCGGCGGCGCAGCGCACGTACCGGTTGTATGCGCTCGCCATCGGCGCACGATGGGCCGCGAGATCGGTCACGCCGCGATCGTCGGGCCGCCCCGCGTCGATGACGAGTTCGTCGGCCATCGGGAAGTAGCCGTAGAGGCGCTCACCTTCGACCAGGCCGTTCGCAGTGCTCTCGACGACGGTGGCGAACCCCCAGACCGGAACCCGACCCCACTGCCCCACGTCGTCGCTCGGGAAGAAGTTCCAATACTGCATCGCGTCGCCGAACACCGCGTAGGTGACGTTGTTGGCGGTCAGGGCGAACGCGTCGATACGCAGGCGGGCCTGATCGGCGCCGAGTGGGGTGGCCGGTGTCGGGACCGTGCGGAGGTCGGAGAGTTCCGACCGGTTGACCTCGATGATCATGCTCAGCACTCGCGTTCGGGAACGGGTGGTGATCATCGTGCCCCTCACCCCGTGCGACAAAACCCCACGCCCGGCGTGGTTTTTTGACGCAAGATGTGAGAGGCGGCCGGGTCAGCGTCCGAGGCGGCGGAGGAGTTTCACGGTGACCGTGTCCCCGGCGGCCTTGCCGATCACGCGCCGGAGCGGCGCGGCGATCGGCAACTTGTGGGTACCGTCGCCGAGCGCCATGAACGAACTCCGGAACGGTTGGTCGTCGACGGTACCTTCCACCTTCACGAGACCGCGGGTGCCGAAGAACTCGGCCGAGCCCGGCATGACCACGTAGGTCCAACCCCCTCGGGCGGGGCTCTGCTGCATGGTGGCGGTGAACTGCTTGTCGAGGGTCGTGGTCGCGGTCATCGTGGTCTCCTCCTGTGGCGGTCGGGGTCGGGTCCAGGATCAGTCCTCGGATGCGGCACGCTGCAGCTCGGCGAGATCGATCTTCTTCATCCCGTACATCGCCTTGATCGCGCGCATCGCCCGGGCAGGGTCCGGATCTCCGAGCACCTCGGTCGCGCCGACGGGGAAGACCTGCCACGAGAGCCCGAACTTGTCCTTCAACCAACCGCACGGCCCTTCCTCGCCGCCGTCGCTCAGCCTGGTCCAGTAGTGATCCACCTCGGCCTGGTCGGCGCAGTTGATGAGCAACGAGATCGCCTCGTCGAAGTGGAACTGTGGGCCGCCGTTGATGGCGGTGTAGGGCTGACCGTCGAGGGTGAACTCCACGAGCATCGGCGTCCCAGCAGGCCCGGGTCCGACCTCGGAGTAGGCCACGATGCTCGTAATTTCCGAGTTCGGGAAGATCGAGACGTAGAACTCGGCGGCGTCCACGCCGTTCATGTCGAACCAGAGGTTCGGGGTGATCCGGGGCATGGTCGGTTCTCCGATCGGCGGTGGTGGGGTCCGGGGGCCGGGCCGGTCTACCGTACCAACTAGTCGGTATGGTAGCAACACCCAACTTTCGCCGGTCGGCGTGCTCGCACTATGAAAACCCGATGACCGACGGGCCAGACCGCGGGCCGGACGCAGAACGGGCGCGATTGCGGGCCCGGTTCGATGCGCTGATCGGCGAGCCGATCGGAACCCGGGGACCGTCGATCGGTCCGGATCCGGTCAACCAGCCGATGATCCGGCACTGGGCGGCGGCGTTCGAGGACGCCAACCCGGTCTACACCGATCCCGAGTTCGCGGCCGGCACGCACTTCGGTGGGGTCGTGGCTCCGCCGCTGATGCTCCAGACCTGGACCATGGCCACGCCCCGGATCACCGGCATGCGCGAGCGCGGGGGATCGCCGGTGGAATCCGGTGGCGCCGAGGTACTCACGCTGCTCGATGACGCCGGGTTCGTCGGCACGCTCGCGGCCAACTCCGAGTTCGAGATCCATCGGTACCTCCGGCTCGGCGACGTCGTCTCCGCGACCACCGTGTTGGAATCGGTGTCGGACGAGAAGCGCACCCGGCTCGGCCCGGGGTACTTCGTCACCTGGGTCACCGACTACACCGATGGCGCGGGCGAGTCCGTCGGGCGTCAACTGTTCCGCATCCTCAAGTTCAAGCCGGAAGGATTCGCCGCGTGAGCTCGCGTCTGGCGCCGTCGGTCACCCACGACACCCGCTTCTTCTGGGAGGGATTCGCGGCCGGGCACCTCCTGATCCAACGCTGTGCCGGCTGCGGCACGCTCCGTCACCCGCCCCGGCCGATGTGTCCTGCGTGCAACTCGGTGGAGTGGGACACGATCGAGTCGTCGGGGCGCGGTGAGGTCTTCAGTTTCGTGATGCCCCAGCACCCGCCGTACCCGTGGTTCGAGTACCCCTACATCGTCGTGCTGGTGGAACTGGAGGAAGGCATTCGACTGGTGTCGAACCTGTGTGAGATCGCGCCGGACGACGTCACGATCGGGATGCCGGTCGAGGTCTTCTTCGAGACCTTCGACGATAGCCTCGTGCTCCCGCAGTTCCGCCCGGTGGCCGCAGCGTGAGCGCGTCGCTCATCTGGGCCGACGTGCACGTGGGCGACGAACTGCCGCCGCTCGTCCTCGAGATGACCGCCACCCGCATCGTGGCCGGTGCGATCGCCACCCGCGACTTCATGCCCGTGCACCACGACCGTGAGTACGCGAACGCCCAGGGCGCGCCCGACATCTTCATGAACATCCTCTCGGACACCGGCTACTGCACCCGGTTCCTCACCGACTGGGCCGGGCCCGAAGCCATGGTCAAGGCCCTGGCGATCCGGCTCGGCGTGCCCGTGTTCCCCGGCTCGGTCCTCACCTTCACCGGATCGGTCGTGGGCACGGCCATGGAAGGGGACGAGGGCATCGTCGAGGTCGCGCTGCAGGCGACGAACGACCTCGGTGACCACGTCTCGGGTACGGCCCGGCTCTCGCTCCCGGTGCGGAGGCCCGCGTGACGGGATGGCTGAAGGACCGGACCGCGATCGCGGGCATCGGGCAGACCGAGTTCTCCAAGGAGTCGGGCCGGAGCGAACTGCAACTTGCGTGCGAGGCGATCAAGGCCGCGCTCGACGACGCCGGGCTCACCCCGGCCGACGTGGACGGTCTCGTCACCTTCACGCTCGACACGAGCGAGGAGATGGAGGTCGCCCGGAACCTCGGCATCCCGCAGCTCTCGATGTTCACCCGCGTGCCGTACGGCGGCGGTGCGGCAGCCGGCACCGTCGCGCTCGCGGTGAGCGCGGTCGCGTCGGGCGCGGCGAAGGTCGTGGTCTGTTATCGCGCGTTCAACGAGCGGTCGGGGATGCGATTCGGCGACATGGGTCGCTCGATCACCGCGATGCCGCCATGGTTGTCGTGGTACGCGCCGTACGGACTCCTCACCCCCGCGTCGTGGGTGGCGCTCCACGCGCGGCGGTACATGCACGCGTACGGCGTGACCAACGCCGACTTCGCGCCGATCGCGGTGGTCGACCGCAAGCACGCCGCCACCAATCCGGACGCGTGGTTCTACGAGCGACCGATCACGATCGCCGACCACCAGGCCTCACGGTGGATCGTCGAACCCGTCCTGCGGTTGCTCGACTGCTGCCAGGAAAGCGACGGGGGGGTGGCGCTGGTGGTCACCTCGGCCGAGCAGGCGCGCGACCTTCGCCAACCGCCGGCCCTCGTCACCGCGGCCGCGCAGGGCGCCACGTTCGACGGCGAGATGATGACGAGCTACTACCGCGACGACCTCACCGGGCTGCCGGAGATGGGCGCGGTGGCCGGCAAGTTGTGGGCCGATTCCGGCCTCGGCCCGGACGACATCTCGACCGCGTTCCTCTACGACCACTTCACCCCCTTCGTGCTGATGCAGCTCGAGGAGTTGGGGTTCTGTGGGCGGGGCGAGGCCAAGGACTTCGCGACGGTCGAGAACCTCTCGGTCGGTGGGACGCTGCCGATCAACACGAGTGGAGGTCTCCTGGGCGAGGCCTACATCCACGGTATGAACGGCATCACCGAGGCCGTCCGGCAGGTCCGCGGCACGTCGTGCAACCAGGTCGCCGCCGTGGAGCACGTCCTCGTCACCGCCGGCACCGGCGTCCCGACGAGCGGTCTGATCCTCGGCCGGGCCTGATCCGCCTGGCTGAATCGGCCGCTCGTGAAGGTCCCGCCCGGTACGGTGCTGCGATTCGGTTCCGAGCCGGCGAGAGGACTCCGTGAGCAGCTTCACCGTGGTGGCGGTCGGTACCGTCGTCGGCGGCCGCGCCGAGCCGATCGACGACGAGTGGGATGCGGTGCGCGCCCGAATCGAACTCGACACCTCCGTGGTCGAACCGAGCGCGATCCTCGGTCTGGACTCGTTCTCCCACATCGAGGTCACGTTCGTGTTCGACCGGGTCGACGCGGAGTCGGTGTGCCGGGGCGCGCGCCATCCGCGGGGCCGGGCCGACTGGCCGCTCGTCGGGATCCTGGCGCAGCGCGCCAAGGACCGCCCGAACCGCATCGGCAGCACGGTCTGCCGGCTCGTCGCGATCGGCGACGGCTGGATCGACGTGGCCGGCCTCGACGCGATCGACGGTACGCCGGTGCTCGACGTGAAGCCCTACCTCCGCGGGTTCGCGCCGCGCGGCGAGACCAGCGAACCGGCGTGGGCGACCGACCTCATGGCGGGGTATTGGTGATCGGTACCGCCCGTGGTTGACGAGACGTTGGACGGACTCAGTTCGCCCGGCGAACGGCGCGAACGTCACGCGAGCAACCTCGAACTCTTCCTCGATCTCGTCTTCGTGTTCGCGGTCACCGCGATCGCGAGCACGCTCGCGCACGGTCTCGACGCCCGGTCGATCGGCGAAGGGGTGCTGCTGGCCTGGCTGGTGTGGTGGCAGTGGTCGCAGTTCACCTGGGCCGGGACCGCCGTCGACCTCCAGGCCCGCGCCGGCACGCGCGTGCTCGTGCTCATGACGATCCCGGCCGAGTTGGTCGTGGCGGTCGCCATCCCGACGGCCTTCGGTGCGGGTGGTCCGTGGTTCGGCGTCTCGTACTTCCTGGTGCAGACCCTGGTCCTGTCGATGCAGGGTTGGAACGCGGTCCGCATCTCGACCCTGCGCCCCGCGTACGTGCGGTTCGCGGCGGTGGCGATCCTGTCGCCGGCGGTGGTGGTGATCGGTGGGTACTGCCACGGGGACGCGCGTACGGCCTGGTGGATCGCGGCCGCGGTGATTCCCATCGTCGGCGCGTGGCGGGGCGCGCGTGGCGTCTGGGCGCTCAACCCGGTGCACTTCGCGGAGCGGCATGCACTGTTCGTCATCATCGCCCTCGGTGAGGTGCTGGTGACAGCGGGGGCCACCGCATCCGAACACGGGCTCGACGGCACCGTCGCGCTCGGCGTGCTCGCCGCGGTCGGCACCGCGTGCGTGTACTGGTGGACCTACTTCGCGTTCATCCCCGACGTGGGTGAGTTCGCACTCCGATCCGCCCAAGGTTCGGCCCGGGCCCGCCAGGCGCGGGACCTCTTCACCTTCGGCCACTTCCCGCTCATCGCGGGCATCGTCGCGTATGCAGTGGTGGTCCGCTCGATGGTCGCGTCCCCGACCGACGACATCGATCTCGCGCACCGGGTGCTGCTCGTGGCCTCGGTGGCCCTGCTGCTCGGCGGCTACCTCTCGATCCAGTACCGGGTGACGCGGCGGCTCGCGCCGGAACGGGTGGTCGCGATCGTCGTGGTCGCGGGGTTGATCCCGTTGGCGTCGTCGATCCCGGGGTTCCTCGTCGTGGCCGCGGTCGGGATCGTGCTCGGGATCACCCAGGCCATCACCTGGCGGCGGTTCCAGGCCGGCGCGATCGCGCGCGCGGCGGCCGGCGGCGACGAGTAGTCGTCAGGCTTCGACCGGCACGCAGGTCGGCCCGGTGTCGGGTGCGGTACTGATCCGGTGCAGGACCGCGAACGTCGGGGTGACGACGATGCGTGCTCCGGCGTCGTCCACCGCGGCGGTGCCGTCCACGATCAGCCGGTACGCATCCTCGTGGACCGTCGGCCAGATGAACGTGACGGTCGGATTGACGGTGGCGTTGGCCCGGGTGCGGCCACCCCCACCGCACGCGATGGCACCGTCGTTCCAGGTCGCGACGACCGAGACGATGTGCGGTCGGCCGTCGTCGGACACGGTGGCGAGCAGCGTCTCGGGCCCGAGCGCACCCACGAGGGTCTCGAGGGCGGCGAGATCGACGGGGACGCTCATCCCTTGTCCTCGTGGTCCTGCGGACCGGGTCTCGTGCTCATCGGGTCACGGTACCGAAGCCGCCGTGATCAGCGGCACGCGAGACTCGATGATGGACCGGAAGCGATCGGTCAGGCGCCGGGAACCGACGACGCTGAGATGGCGTCCGTCCTTGTAGACCCAGAAGTCACCGCGGTTGGTGAGACACGATCCGGCGCGACAGAGGTCGCCGACGAAATCGACTCCATGGGCACCCGGCGACTGCGCGAGCGCCCGGTCCTCGGCCGTGACCGCGGCGCGGGAGTAGTCGGCGACCTCGGCACGGGTCTGGTCCGCGCCGCACGACCGCGGCGAGAGATACACGCGGACCTCGGCACACGATCGCGTGTCCCACGTCCGCCACTGCGGGACCGTGTGGATGACCACGACCGGGATACCCGCGTCGTGGAACCGAGCCAGCGTGCGGGTCAGGCCGGCGGTCCAGAGGCGCGCCTTCTCGGCCGGCACCGCCGTCGGACCCGCGCCCGACTGTGGATCGCGGAACGTGGTCGCGTTGCTCAGGTACAACGGGCCCGAGGCGGCGAGCAGGACCAGGCTCGGCGGGTGCGCGACGAGATCGTCGGTCGACGTGGTCACGAAGCGCCGGCACCGCTGGCTGGCCGCCGGACCGAGCGCGTTCCGGATGGCCAGGTCCACGAAGGGACAGTCGGCGAAGGTGGCGACGGTGAGGTCGAACCCGGCTTGGTTCGCGGCGGCGGCCGCCGGCTCGCTGAACTGGCCGGCGTTGGAATCGCCGAGCAGCACGACGGTGCCCTTCGCATCCGGCGTCCGCCAGGTACAACGGTCGGGGAGCTTTCCTACCGGGATGCCGCGGTTGCACCCGCGTACCTGGTCGGCGTGACGCAGTCGGCTTGCCTGCAGCAGCGCGCGGGTTGCGCTGCTCGCGGACGGCTTCGGTGCGTGGAGGAGCGCGAACGACGCCATCGCGGGGATGACGATGCACACCCCGGCGACGAGGACCGCACGCCGGCCGCGGATCCGGCGGTTGTTGCGGATCGGCGTCTCGAGGAGCCGGAACGACAGCCACGCCGGCACGATCGAGATCACCGCGCCGATGAGCGCCGCGTTGCCTTCGCTCGGGAACAGTGCCGCGGCGAACACGACGAAGGGCCAGTGCCAGAGGTACCAGCTGTACGAGAGGTCGCCGATCCGCGTCAGGGGGCGTACCGAGAGCCCGGTCGAGAAGGGGTTCGCACCGATCGTGCCCGCCACGACGAGGAGGCCTGCCCCCACCACCGGCAGCAATGCGGCGCCGCCCGGGAACGGGGTGGTGCCCGAGATGCCGAACGCGCCGCCGACGACGAGCGCGGCGCCGATGAGTCCGAGGGCAGCCGCCAGCGCGCGCGGCAGACGCGCGAGCGCGGGAACCGCGAGCGCGAGGAGCGCGCCGACCGCGAACTCCCATGCGCGCGTCGGCGCGAGGTAGAAGGCCGACTGGGAATCGAGCCGGAACCCGGCCAGCGCGGTCGAGTGGTACGTGGCGTACCACGACACCGCGAACGACGCGACGGCCACCGCGCCGACGACGCCACCGACGATGCGCCGGACGTCGCCCGGTGGGCGACGGCGCGCCAGGAAGAACGCCGCGACGAGCAGGGCCGGGAACGCGAGGTAGAACTGCTCCTCGACCGACAGCGACCAGATGTGGAGCAGGGGGTTGCTGGTGGGGGAGATGTCGAAGTAGCCGGTCTTGGCCCGCCCCAGCAGGATGTTGGCGACGAACACCGACCCGGCGAGACCGGTCCGGGCCGTCCCCTTCTGGGCCGCCGGATTGATGGCGCCGATCGACGCGATGGCCACGAACGAGATGACCAACGCGGACGCGGGCAGGATGCGCCGGACCCGGCGGGCGTAGAACCCGGCGAAGGACAGGCGCCCCTCCGAGCCCATCTCGCGTAGGAGCATCGCGGTGATCACGAAACCCGAGATCACGAAGAAGACGTCGACGCCGGTGAAGCCGCCGGAGATGTCGAGGCCGGCGTGGAACGCGACGACCATGAGCACCGCAACGGCCCGCAGGCCCTGGATGTCGGCGCGCCGCGAGCCCGCGGTGGTGGAGATGTTGGGGTCGGCCGCCGGTCCCGCGGTGGTGGTCCCTCCCGAAGTCATCGGGGGAGGTTAGAGGCCACTCTCCGCGGCAGGAAAACCCCGGCGCGTCAGATGATCTGGCCGTACGTGCTGCAGAGCCCGAACGCCTCGATGACGACGAGCGTGAGCACGAACGTGAAGATCACACCGCGCCGCCAGCCGTGGACCCGGGGCAGGCCGCGCATCACCGGCGGCATGTACCACTCGGGCAGCGTCGACTCGCCGCTGACGCCGAGGATCTCGTGGATCGGGCGGGCGTCGGTGAGCGACGGATCCGGATCGGCCTCGAGTGCGAACGCGGCGAGTTCGTCGTCGGTGAACTGGTCCTCCGCGAATGTGGTGCTGCTGGTGTCGTCGATCACGGTCCGGCCTCCTCGGTCGCGGGTAACGCTACCGATGCGATGCCCGGCCGTCTCCCGCCGCGGCGGAAGTTTCGCGAATCGTTCGCGGTCGCGAGGCAGGCCCGGATCGGGTTCACGGCTCCATGACGACCCAGCCCCGCCGTTGGAGTTCGGCGGCCAGGACGTCGTCGGGCACCCGACGGAGCAAGGCGATCCGCTCGGCTTCCTGGCGGCTCACCGGTGGTGCAGGTACGGCGGTGGGGTCGAGTGCGAGCGCCTCCGCGTCGGCTTCGAGACGCTCGATCAGGCTCTCGGCCTCGTCGCGCGTGAACTTGCCCCCGGCCTGGCGTTGGTTGAGGCCGAGCGGACCCCGCGCGTCACGGAAGTCGACGTGGCCGGCCGCGTGGATGAGATCGGTGAGCTGTTGGACCTGCCGGTAGCTGGCCGGGGGTCCGGTGGGTTGACCGATTGCCATGAGGGGATTGTTCCAGGTGGGTGGGACGGTTACGGAGCACCGAGGAGTTCGGGCGTGAGGTCGGCGACGGTCCGGGCCCCGACGAGCGCCATCGTCCGGCGCACGTCGGCGTCGAACAGGCCGAGGACGTGGTCGACCCCCGCCTCGCCGGCCGCGCCGAGCCCGGAGAGGTAGGCGCGCCCGGCCATGCACGCGGTGGCCCCGGCCGCGGTGGCCTTCACGATGTCGCTGCCGCGTCGGACCCCGCCGTCGCAGATGATCTCGACCCGACCACCGACCGCATCGGCAACGGGGGCGACGAGATCGAAGGACGCCGGGGCGGAATCGAGCTGGCGGCCACCGTGGTTGGAGAGCGCGATCGCGTCGACACCCGCGTCGGCGGCGAGCACCGCGTCGGCGACGGTCTGGATCCCCTTGACCACGATGGGTCCGGACCAGATGGAGCGCAGCCAGGTCACGTCGTCCCACGAGAGGCTCGGGTCGAACTGGGTGTTGATGTAGTCGGCCAGTGAGACCGCGTCGGTGCCGTCACCCGGATCGGTCGCGGCGGCGCCGGTCCCGCTGACATTCGCGAACCGGATGGGTTCGCTGCGGACGAACTGCCAGGTCCAGGCGGGATGGAGCGCACCGTCGACCAATGTCCCCGGACCGATCTTCGGCGGGAGCGAGAACCCGCGCCGGATATCTCGCTCGCGCCGGCCGAGCACCGCAGTGTCGACGGTGAGCACGAGGGCCTCGTACCCTGCAGTGGTGCAGCGCTCCACCATCTCGCGGACGCGCGCTCGGTCGCGCCAGGCGTAGACCTGGAACCACAGGCGACCCGCGTTGACCGCGCGGACCGCCTCGATGGACCGGGTGCCGAGCGTCGACAGCGTGTACGGGATCCCGGCGCGGAACGCGGCCCGGGCCACCGCGAGTTCGCCCTCGGGATCGGCGATCCGGGTGAAGCCCGTCGGTGCGAGTACCAGTGGGATCGGCGCGGCGACGCCGAGGATCATCGTGGCGGGATCGACGGTCCCGACATTGCGCAGCACGCGCGGCCGGAACCGGGTGCGCGCGAAGGCAGCCGAGTTCTCGGCCAGGGTGTGTTCGTCCTCCGCGCCGCCGTCGATGTAGTCGAACACCCCGCGAGGCAATCGCCGCTTCGCGATCCGGCGGAGGTCGTCGACGTTCGCCGCGCGCGCGAGTCGGCGAGTGGTCGGGTCGGTCTCGATGGGTCGGAACTGCAGGACCGACCGCAGGGTGGCCAGCGCCTGCCGGACGGCACCGGCGTCGGCGGGCCCGGGATCAGGCAGTGGACGCGCGCCGGGAGCGCCGGACCATCACGAAGCCGATGCCGGCCGAGGCACCCGCGATGGCGGTGAGTTCGACGACGTCGGTCCCGGTGAAGGGCAGGGTCGAGCGCGCCTGCTGCTTGCCGGCGACGACGGTGGGCTGCTGGCCGACCCCGGTCGGGCTCACTGCGGGCGGATTCCCACCCGACGGGTAGGTCCCGGCCGCGTTCGCCACCCCCATCGGGATCACGACGCCGAGGGCGACGACGGCGGCCGCGCCGCTGATTCGGGCGATGCTGGAAGGTGTGCGCATGAAGCCTCCGCGGTCTCGTGGGCATCACCAGGCCGACGGCCCGTGTGGCCGGCGGGGCTCCACCCACCGGCCAGAGTAGGAACTCGGACGGCCGCGCGGGTGGACCTTTCCGGGCTTTTCAGGAAAATTTCGTGGCTGGTCGGCCCCGGCGGGCGTGGCGGATCATGCCGGTCGGGTCCCCAGGCCCCGACTGCGCCTCGCCGATGTTCGACAGGTGGGCGGCCGCGGTCACGAGCGAGACGTGGGTGAAGGCCTGGGGGAAGTTGCCGAGTTGGCGCCCGGCCACCGGGTCGTATTCCTCGGCGATGAGGCCGACGTCGTTGCTCAGCGCGAGCAACCGTTCGAATAGTTCGACCGCCTCGTCGTTGCGTCCGAGGAGGGCGTAGTTCTGGGCGAGCCAGAGCGAGCACGGCAGAAAGGCACCTTCGCCCGGGGGGAGACCGTCGACGGCGCCGGTCGGACTGGTCTCGTACCGCGCGACGAACCCGTCGTGCAGCAGGGTCCGTTCGATCGCCTGCACCGTGCCGGCGACGCGCGGATCCGACGGCGGGAGGAAGCCCACGAGCGGGAGTTGCAGTACGGCCGCATCGAGTTGCTTGGACCCGTACGACTGGGTGAACGCGTTGAGGTCGCGGTCGAAGCCCTCGTCGCAGATCTGGTTGTGGATCTCGTCGCGGAGCGTGGCCCAGTGTTGGGCGGGGCCAGCGAGGCCGAACTCGTTCACGTTGCGCACCGCGCGGTCGAACGCGAGCCACGCCATTCCCTTCGAGTGGGTGAAATGGGCGCGGGGTCCGCGCACCTCCCAGATGCCCTCGTCCGGGCTGCGCCACAACTGCTCGAGGCTGGCGAGGAGTTCGCGTTCGAGGTCCCATGAGTCGTGGTGAGCGTGCGGGTCGGGCATGAGCGAGCGCGTCCGGTGCAGCGTGTCGAGGACCTCGCCGTACACATCGAGTTGGAACTGTTCACTCGCCGCGTTACCGACCCGCACCGGGAGCGACTCCTCGTAACCACCGAGCCAGTCGACGGTGTACTCGCTGAGCCGGCGCTCACCGGCCGCGCCGTACATGATCTGGAGCGCTTCGGGATCTCCCGCGACCGCGCGGAGGAGCCAGTCGCGCCATGCGAGGGCCTCGTCGTGGTACCCGCCGATGGCCATCGACACGAGCGTGAGGGTCGAATCCCGGAGCCAGCAGTAGCGGTAGTCCCAGTTCCGCACGCCACCGATCCGTTCGGGCAGCGATGTGGTGGCCGCGGCAACGATGCCACCGGTCGGGGCATAGGTGAGCGCCTTGAGCGTGATCAGTGACCGGACCACGCTGTCGCGCCATCGCCCGGTGTAGGTGCACTTCGCGACCCACCGGTGCCACCACCGCACCGTTTCCTTGACGGCGCGGTGTGGGTCGAGGCGCTTCGGCACGGCCTCGTGCGACGCGTAGTACGCAAGCACGAACGGCACCGTTTGCCCGGCTTCCACGACGAAGTCGGCCACGGTGCTGCGACCGGTGCCGTGGGTGTGGATCGGGGTCCGCAGGAGCATGGCGTCGGGACCGGCCACCGCCTGTAGGCCGTCGTTGGTGCGCGAGACCCACGGCATGATCGAGCCGTAGTCGAACCGGATCGCGAGGTCCATGTGCATCGGGACCCGGCCCGACAGTCCTTCCACGATGCGGACGATGTCGACGGTCTGGCCCCGGATCGGCATGCAGTCGGTGACCTTCACCGAGCCTTCGTCGGTGTGGAACGTGGTCTCGAGCACCAGGGTGTCGGGGACGTACCGTCGCTCAACGTGTTGCAACCCACCGGCGGGCGCGAGCTGCCAGCGGCCGTTGTCGGGTTCGCCGAGCAGCGACGCGAAGACCGCGCCGGAGTCGAAGCGGGGCACGCACCACCAGTCGATCGACCCGTCGCGGCCGACCAGGGCCGCGGTCTGGGTGTCGCCGATGAGCGCGTAGTCCTCGATCAGTTGACTCATGGGCGACTCCTCGCGACGGTGAGGTGGAGGCTGCGGTGCTGGGAGCCGAACGCCGGTCCGGTCCCGCGGTCGGTCGCCGCGAGCGCGGGACCGAGCAGCGCGTGGTCGATCGGGATCCGGAGGAGCACGTTCGATTCCGGCCACGAGACCTGGAGCCCGAAGCCGTCGAGCGAGTTGAACAACCGACCGTGGTGGAGCAGATGCTGGAACGAAGGCGACCACGGAGTGGCATTGAAGTCACCCATCACGATGCGGCGCGCGGGGTGGGCCCGGCTCCAGCGTGCCGCGGCGTCGAGCACCCGGTCGCGGTGTTGCGCGCGCGTCGGCGTCGTCGGCGAATCCGTTCCGAACGCCACGATGGCGGTGGCCTCGGTTCCCTCGGTGGTCAGTTCGACCGCGGACGCGCCGAATCCCACGTCTCCGGGGTGGCCGACATCGCGAACCGGGATGCGCGCGAGCACGACCGTGCGCACGTACTGGGGATCGGAGCCGGGGGTGGAACCGTTCATGTAGACCCGATACCCCGGCGCGGCCCGGGTGAGGCGGGGGACATCGGTCTGCTTCGGGTCGAGCACGACGAACACGTCGAGATGCTCGGTCCGCAGGTAGCGGCCGATGCGGTCGACGTCGACCGTGCGGCTCTGGGCGTTGAGGTGACCGATCGTCAAGGTCGGCGCGCCGACCCGCGCGTCCCGCGCGTCGGTCGTGATCGTCGCGAAGACGACCAGGCCGTTCAGCGCGACGCCCGCGACCGCCAGCAGGATCGTGATCCGGGCCCGCAGGATCGCGGCCGCGATCAACGTGATGGTGCCGACGATCAGGAGTTGCACCGGGAAGTTGGTCACCAACTCGAACGGGTACGCGTTCCATGCCAGTCGCCCGGCGAGGGTCACGACCAGGATCAGGACGCTCGCGACGAAGGCAGGGATGCGAAGGAGGGTGCGCGGTCCGATGGCAGCACGGTACCCGGGAGGGCCGTGCTGCCCGGCGCACTGCCGGGACGGTTGGTCAGGGCTGGTACTCGTACGCGCCGCGGTCGGCGAACGTGATCGGTCCGATACCGGTGTCCACCACCGTCGGGATGTCGACGCGCGGGGAGCCGTCGTCGTCGAGGGCGGGCTGACCGGCGGCACCGCTGTTGGCACTGTCGATCGCGGGGGATCCGCCCTGGAGGTGGAAATCGGCGCCGGCCACCGACACGAACTGTGGGTCGGCCTGGATACCCCGGGACTCCATGCCGGTCGCGGTCCGGAACGCCGCCAGGCTGGAGTACTTCACACCGTTCCAGTCGATCATGACCCCCGCGGTCCGCAGGAAGACGAGGTCGTCGTTGACGACGCATCCGCCCGCGACCGCGCCCTTGTCGGCGCGGATCTGTCCGGCGGTCCGGGGACTGTTGATGCCGTTGTCGATCGTGATGTTGTTGTTCAGGGTGACGGCCTGCGAGGTGGTCATCTCGATGCCCGAATCGGAGTTGTTCACCACCGTGTTGGCCACGATGTGTGCGCCGACCGCGTTGTGCACGTCGATGCCGTGGTCGCCGTTGGAATACGAGACGTTGTCGTAGACGGTGCTGCTGCCGTCGGTGAGCCCGGTCCAGACGTTGATGCCGGAGTCCTCGTTGTCGTGGGTCCGGTTCCCGAAGACCAGTTCGCCGGTGCTGCTGCGCAGATCGATGCCGGCGGCCGCCCGGACGTAGCCGCGCGCGTTGGCGAACGACTCGTTGTGGGCGATGACGTTGTTGTCGGCGTTGGTCGTGACGAGGATGCCGGCATCGGAGTTGTGGTCGGTCACGTTGTTGGTGACGATGGAATCGGTGGAGTTGGCGATCTTGATCCCCTGGGCCGTGGCGCCGTTCACGGGCTGACCCGCGGAGGTCACGTGGTTGGCGTCGATCGAGATGTTCGAGGATCCGGACACGACGATCCCGGCGGCCGTGGTGTGGTCGACCGAGAAGCCATGGATGGTGACCCAGCTCTTGTTGGTCATGGTGAAGCCGTTCTGCGCTCCAGTTAACGAGACGGCCGCGCCCGGAGCCGGCGTGAAGGTGACCGGAAGCGCGCTGGTGCCCCCGACCGCGACGGTCACCTTCTCGGCGTAGGTTCCCGCTGCGACCTGCACGGTCTGGCCTGGACTCACCTTGGCCGCAGCGGAGTTGATCGCGCAGAACGGCGTCGCCGCGGTTCCCGCGGTGGCGCCGGTATTGGTGCACGACGCACTCGCCCGGTTCACGAAGAGTGTCGGGTCGAGGATGGTCACCGTCGCGTTGGCGACACTCGACGCGTAGCTCCCGTCCCCCGCGTACGTGACCCCGATGGTGTGGACGCCGACCCCGAGCGTGGAGGTGCTGAGGCTCGCCTGACCGTTGGTGAGCGGGACGGTGCCGAGGACGGTGGTGCCGTCGCGGAAGGTCACCGCACCGGTCGGGGTGCCGGCCGCGGCGGTCACGGTCGCGGTGGTCGTGACCACCTGACCCGCGACGGTGCGGGCCGGCGCGGCAACCGCGGTCGTGACGGTCGCGAGGCTGCTGACGGCCTGGTTCAGGATCGCGCTGGCACTCGGCGCGAATGTCGAGTCGCCGAGGTACGTGGCGCTCAGGGAGTGGGTGCCGGCGGCGAGCGTGCCGGTCGTGAGGACGGCGCGACCGGCCGCGATGGTGGCAGCTCCGATGTCGGTGGTCCCGTCGAAGAAGTGCACCGCACCGGTCGGTGGGCCCGCGTCACTCGCCACGGTGGCGGTGAGGTCGATCGACTGGCCGAACGGCGCCGGGTTCGCGCTCGACGCCAGGCTTGTCGTGCTCGATGCGAGCACCGCCTCGGCGATGGTGGTGGCGACACTCGGCGCGTAGTCCGCACTCCCGGAGTAGGTGACCACGAGTGCGTGCGGTCCGACGACCAGGTTCGAGAGGTTGAAGCTGCCGGTGCCGGCGGTGAGGGGAACGGTCCCGAGTGTCGCCGCGCCGTCGGTGAGGGTCACCGATCCGTCCGGCGTGCCGACGGCGCTGGTCACCGTGGCGGTGATCGTCACCGGGGCCCCGAACGCGACAGGGTTCGCACTCGGGCTGCTCGAGGTCACGGTCGCAACGGGATTCACGGTCTGGCCGATCGACGCGGCCGCGCTCGGCGAGAAGTTCGTGTCGCCCGCGTAGACGAGGTCGATCGTGTGCGTCCCGGTCCCCAGGGTCGCGGTGGTGACGGTGCCGGTCCCGTTGGCCAGGGTCGTAGTCCCGACGGGCGTCCCGTCGGCGGAGACCGTGACCGACCCCGATGGCGTTCCTGCGGTGCTGGTCACCGTGGCCGTGAAGGTCACGGTCTGCCCGAAGCTCGACGGCCCGGGCGCGGCCGCCACCGACGCGGCGGTCGCGGCGCGAGTGACGACCTGACCCAGCGGCGCGCTGGAGTCGGGTGCATTCGATCCGTCGCCCGAGTAGTCGGCCGTGACCATATGGCTGCCGACGCCGAGTGAGCCGACGGTCGTCGCAGCCTGCCCGTTCACGAGGCCGACGATGCCGATCGGCGTGGCGTTGTCGCGGAACGTGATCGTCCCGGTCGGGGTTGCGTTCCCCGAGACCGTGGCGGTGAAGGTGACCGCGGCCCCGAAGGCCGAAGGATTGCTGCTCGAAATCAGGGTGACGGCTCGCGCCCCGACCACCGAGACGCCGATCGGCGCGCCGGTGCTGCCGGCGAAGCGGGTGTCACCCGCGTACGTGGCGGTGAGGACGTGACTGCCCACGGCGAGCGTCGACGTCGTGATCGTGGCGGTGTCCCCGGTCAACGGTCCCGAGCCGATCGGCGTGCCGTCGGCCGCGAACGTCACGGTGCCGCTGGCCCCCGAGGTGGTCGAGGTGATCGTCGCGGTGAGGACGACCGGGTCGCCGAGACCCGCAGTGCTCACGCTGCTCTCGATCGTGGTGGTCGTCGGGGCGACAACGACGGTCTCGGTCACCGGTGCGCTGGTGCTGGTGGCGAAGTCGGTGGAACCGGTGAACGTCGCGGTCACCACGCGATCGCCGACCCCGAGGCTCGAGGTGGTGATGGTCGCGATGCCGTTGCCCACCGGACCGGAACCGATCGCGGTTCCGTCGGCGAAGAAGGTGACACTCCCGGTCGGTGTCTCGGTCGGCGCGCTCACCGTCGCGGTGATGGTCACCGCACTCCCGTACGGCGCCAGGTTCGGTGCCGCCACGACGCCCGTGGTCGTCGGCGTGGCCAGGATCACCTGGTGCAGCGGGGTACTCGTGCTGGACGCGTACGACCCGCTCCCGACGTAGGTCGCGGTGATGTCGTGGTCGCCACCCGGGAGTGACGAGACCACGAGGGTCCCGGTTCCGGCACTCAACGGCGCACTGCCCAGGTCGGTCGGACCCTCGGTGAAGGTGACGGTGCCCGTGGGTGTCCCGCTCGCTGCCGAGACCGTGGCGGTGAGCGTCACGGCGGCGCCCCGTGGTGCCGGATCGAGGTCGGACCCGAGCGCGGTGGCGGTGGCCGCGGCGTCGACGGTCTGGGTGAGGGGCGCGCTCGTGCTCGCGAGGAAGGTCGGCGCCCCCGAGTAGGTGGCGGTGATGTCGTGGGGCCCCACGGGGAGTGCCGGCAGGGAGACCGTCGCCTGGCCCGCGGTGAGCGGCCCGGTCGCGAGGACGGTTGGGCCCTCGGAGAAGGTCACGCTGCCGGTCGGGGTCCCGGCCGTCGCGGTCACGGTCGCGGTCGCCGAGACCGCGGATCCGAATGGCGACGGATTGGCGACGCTCGACACCGTCGTGGTGGTCAGGGTTGCGAGCACCGACTCGTTCGTGACTGCGCTCGTGCTGGCCGCGTAGCTCGCGCTGCCGAAGAACGCGGCGGTGATCGAGTGCGACCCCATCGCGAGGGTCGACGTCGTGAACGTGGCGACGCCGACCGCGGGCGTCTTGCTCGCGAGCAACGTGGTGCCGTCGTAGAACTTGATCGAACCCGACGATGGCGCGCCGGCGCCGGGCGCGACCGCCTGCGCGGTCGCGGTGAACGTGAGCGCGCTGCCCAGGTTCGTGGGGTTGGCGCTGGCCACGATCGTCGTGGCCGTCGGCGTCACGTTGATCACCTGACTGAGGACCGGCGCCGTGCTCACGGCGTAGGTCGCGTCGCCGTTGTAGTTGGCGGTGATGCTCTTGGTCCCGACGGAGTAGGTGGTGGTGTACGTGGCCGTGCCGTTCACGACGGAGCGGGTTCCGAGAGTGTTCACGCCGTTCACGAAGGTGACCGTGCCCGTGGGCGTCGCCGTGGCCGGCGCGACGGGGCTGACGACGGCGGTGAGGGTGACCGGTTGGCCGTAGACCGCCGGGTTCGCGTTCGACGCGAGGGCGGTCGTGGTCGGGTTGGTCCCGACCGCGCGCGCCGAACTGCTCAACACCGCGCCGAACGTCGCGATGAATGCCAGCGCGCCCAGCACTCCGAGGATCGGCGCGCGCGTGCGTCGCCGTGACTCCGCCATAGATCCCACTTCGCCCAGATCCGGTCCGCCACCGGATATGTCCGCTTCCTACCGGACCAAATGGTGCGCGACAAGGACCTCCGCCCGCATTGGTGCGTTCTGCCTAGGAGGAATGTCCGGTTCAGAACCGATCATCCGATAGGCACCCCGGGACTCGGGCCGCGCCGACGCTCTACGCTCCGCGGGATGTCGCTCACGGTGGAACCCATGACCGCCACGATCGGTGCCGAGGTACGCGGCGTCGACCTGGCCGCCGACCTCGACACGGAGACGGTTGCAGCGATCCGGGCCGCGCTCCTCGAGTGGAAGGTGATCTTCTTTCGCGATCAGCACGCGCTCGACCGGGAACGTCACGTGGCGTTCGGACGCGCGTTCGGCGACCTCGAGGTGCATCCGCTGACGCCGAAGGACCAGCAGCAGCCCGAGATCTTCGTGCTGCCCGCCGGCGGATCGCACAAGGCACCCGGCCAGTGGCACAGCGATGTGACCTGGCGCCCCGAACCGTCGCTCGGATCGATTCTGCGCGCGGTCGAGTTGCCGCCGATCGGGGGCGACACGCTGTGGGCCGACATGGGTGCGGCGTACGACCTGCTCGACGACGACACCAAGGCGAGGATCGATCCACTCGTCGCGCTCCACGACTTCACGCGCGCGTTCGGTATCGGGCAACCCGAAGCCGTGCAGGCGCGGATGCGGACGAAGTATCCGACGGTCGAGCATCCCGTGGTCCGCACCCACCCCGAGACGGGTCGCAAGACGCTCTACGTGAACGCGAGTTTCACCTGCGGTATCAAGGGGATGGACCAACCCGACGCGGGGCGCTTGTTGGCGCGGCTGGAGCGGCAGGCGAGCGTGCCCGACGTGCAGTGCCGTTTCCGGTGGGCGCCCGGGAGTGTGGCGTTCTGGGATAACCGTGCGACCCAACACATCGTGAGCAACGACTTTCTCCCGGCGCGACGCGTGATGGAGCGGGTGACGGTCGTCGGCGACCGGCCGTACTGAGCCGGTCCGGCATCCGGATCGGGTGGGCATCACGATGACGACGGCCTTCGTGCTCTCCGGCGGCGGGAGCCTGGGTTCGGTCCAGGCCGGCATGGTGCTGGCCCTCACCGAGCGCGGGATCTATCCCGACCTGCTCGTCGGGACCTCCGTCGGTGCGGTGAATGCCGGCTGGCTGGCGGGTCATCCGGGTCCCGACGGCGCCGCGATGCTCGCGGACGTCTGGCGCTCGATCCGCCGGGAGGACGTGTTCCCGACCGACCTGCGCGGTGGACTCCTCGGCTTCCTCGGACGGAGTGACCATCTCGTGAGTGCGCGGGGACTGCGCTCGGTGCTGAAGCGCCATCTCACCTTCGGCCGGATCGAGGACGCGACGATCCCGCTGCAGGTGGTGGCCACCGACATCACGACGGGGGAGGAACAGGTCCTCGTCCGGGGGGACGCGGTCGATGCCATCACCGCGAGCGCGGCGATCCCGGGCGTCTTCCCGCCCGTGATGGTCGATGGGCGTCCGCTGGTCGACGGTGCGGTGGCGAACAACGTGCCGATCAGCCACGCGGTCGCCGCCGGCGCGCACCAGATCTACGTGCTGCCCACGGGGTACGCGTGCGCGTTGAGCCAGGCGCCGCGCAGTGCACTCGGGGTGGCCCTGCAGTCACTCACGCTGCTCCTCGCGCAGGGACTCGCGCGCGACGTGGAACGCTTCGAGGGTGATGTCGCACTCATGGTGCTGCCGCCGCTGTGTCCGCTCGAGGTCTCCCCGGTCGACTTCTCCCACACCGAGGAGTTGATCGAGCGGGCGCGGGTGACCAGCGGCGAGTGGCTCGACGGGCCCCACCGGATCCTGCCCCACGAGGTCCTCGGCCTCCACCGCCACTGACGTTCCCACTCTGGCGTCACCCACGCGTCTTCTGCGCGAGTCGGCGACGCCGACGTGTGGATGGTGTCAGTTGATGGGCTTGGCGAAGACCGCGCGGACCATCGGTGCGAAGTGGTCGAGGGACTCGTAGTGCGCGTCGGGATCGAAGGCCACCTGGTCCCACTCGTCGGCGAACTGCTCGGCGAGGGCGAACCACGGCTGGTCGCGATGCCGCTCGCGGAGGTTCGTGTCCCCGCCGAAGTGTTGGTAGTAGTGCCGGCCCTGGAAGTCCTGGTGGACGCGGATCACCTGGTACACGTCGTCGCGGACGTAGGGGTGCAGGATCGCCGCCGCGATGTCGGGGTGCCCGAACACCGAGATCAACTTGCCGATGTCGTGGCAGAGGCTGGCCACGATCATCTGCTCGTCGGCGCCGGCCTGCTCGGCCAGGGTCGCAGTCTGGAGCGAGTGCACCAACTGATTGGTCGAGAACCCGTCCGTGATCCCCTCGAGGCGCTCGAGCATCGTGAGCACTTCCTCGGCGACGCGCGGCTGGTGCTTCATCGTCTCCGCGCCGATCACCGCCCACTGCTCGGCGGTCGACTCGTCCATGCGGGTGAAGGTCGTAGCCATCTCGGTGCTCCTCGATCGCGTGATGGGGGTCCGGCCATTCTGACGCGAATCGGTCGCGCCGCGTAGCGTGACGCCATGACCGAAACTTCGCATCGGCGGCCCCTGCGATTCGCGGTGATCGGCGCCGGGATGTCCGGCATCCTCGCCACCGTCAAGCTCACCGAGGCCGGCTACGACGACGTTGTGGTCTACGAGAAGGGCGATCGGGTCGGGGGGACCTGGCGGGACAACACCTATCCGGGCATCGCCTGCGACGTGCCTTCCCACCTGTACTCGTACTCCTTCGCACCGAACCCGGAGTGGAGTCACACGTTCTCGCCCGGTCCCGAGATCCACGCATACTTCGAACGGGTCGCACAGGAGCACGGAGTGGTCGAGCGGGTGCACTTCGGTGAGACGGTGGAACGGTGCGAGTTCGTCGACGGTCGGTGGCACCTGCACACCGCGTCGGGCATCCATGACGTCGTCGACGTCGTCATCGCAGCCACCGGCGTGCTCCACCACCCCAACGTGCCCGACCTCGAGGGCCTCGACTCGTTCGCGGGTGCCGCGTTCCACAGCGCCCGGTGGGACCATGCGGTGGCGCTCGACGGTGCTCGGGTCGGCGTCGTCGGGACCGGGTCCACGGCGGTGCAGATCACGGCCGCGCTCGCGCCGCGGGTCGGGCGGTACTCCCTGTTCCAGCGGACGGCGCAGTGGGTGCTCCCGCAGGCCAACCCCCGGTACAGCGATGCGGAGCGCGAGACGTTCCGGTCGAGCGACGCGCTCCTCGTGCAGATCCACGACAACCTCGCCGAGGCCTTCGGTGGGTTCGCGAGCGCGGTGATCGACGCCGACTCGGCCGGGATGGCGATGATCGAGCAAATGTGCCTCGACAACCTCGAGACCGTGCGTGACCCCGACCTGCGCGAGCGCCTCCGCCCCTCCTACCGCGCCGCGTGCAAGCGACTCGTCGTGTCGCCCGACTTCTACGACGCGATGCAGCGTCCGAACGTGGACCTGGTTACCTCCGACATCGCCCGGGTCGAGCCCGCCGGAGTCCGCACCGTCGACGGTGTGCTCCACGAACTCGACGTCCTCGTCCTCGCCACCGGATTCCGCGCCGACGCCTTCGTCCGGCCGATGGGCGTGGTCGGTCGCGACGGCGTGGACCTCGCCGACGAGTGGGCGGCTCGCCCCAACGCATACTTGTCGGTCGCGGTGCCGGGCTTCCCCAACTTCTTCATGCTCAACGGACCGAATGGGCCCGTTGGCAACTTCTCGCTGATCGAGGTGTCCGAGATCCAGTTCGCGTACATCCAGCAGCTCGTGGACCAGCTGGCCGCCGCCGACGTGCGGGAGATCAGCCCCACGCGGGCGGCGATGGAGGCCCACGAGGCGGAGCGGGTCGCGGCGGCGCAGAACTCGATCTGGGTCACGGGCTGTCGGAGCTGGTATCTCGACGACCGCGGCATCCCGGCGACCTGGCCGTGGACGTTCACGCGCTTCCGCGAGGTGATGGCCGCACCCGATCCGGCGGCCTTCGAGACCGTCTGAGGGTCACGCCCCGGCGGCGGCCGCCAGCGGTGCGCCCTCGGCGCCGGGAGGGATCGCGCCGGCTTCGGCGTGACGCGCGTAGGCCCAGCCCGGGCCGCGTAACACGAAGTTCAGCCGGTCGCTCCAGTTCGTCGACCGCCCGACGTCGCGGAGCATCACCGCGTGTTCGCGCGCCGCGATGCGCGCCGGGTTGAACGTGTCGATGTTCTTCGTGAGGCCGTAGACGACGGTGTCGTCCTCGCGTTCGAACGTGCCGAACCAGCGGTCCCAGACGATGAGGATGCTGCCGTGGTTCCGGTCGAGGTACTGACGGTTGCTGCCGTGGTGCACCCGGTGGTGCGACGCGGTATTGAACACGGCTTCGAACGGGCCGAGCGTCTTGATGGTGTCGGTGTGGATCCAGTACTGGTAGATGAGATTGATGGCCCGGGCCTGGAGGATGAGGTCGGGGCGGACACCGAAGAACGCCAGCACGCCGTAGGGCACGAACGTCCCGAGCGCGTCGGCCACGGGTTGACGCAACGCGGTCGACAGGTTGTACCGCTCGCTGCTGTGGTGCACCACGTGGATCGCCCACATGTACCGGCTTGTGTGCATGAACCGGTGGTTCCAGTAATAGATGAAGTCCCAGCCGAGGATCGCGGCGCCGACCGCCACGGGGCCGGACCCGAGATCGCGCACGATCCGCCGGTCCCACAGCGTGTGCATGTTCACGATCGACGCCCACTTCGACGTGATCGCGAGCCCGCCGGTGGCGACCGCGGTCATCCCCCCGACGTCGGCCGTGCGCCGGGCCAGGCGCGCCACGCGCCGACGCCGGGCGCGACCGCGGATCGACGAGTCCGACGGAGCCGCGGCCGGAGTGGCGCCCTCCCGTTCCATGACCCGGGCGACCGCGTCGGCGACGGTGGTCACGGCGGCCGCACCGAGCGCCGTGAAGACGAGCGCCTTGCCGTACTTCCCCTTGCCCGGCACGAACGGTGCCACCAGCTTGGGACCGGCGAGGCCCGCCACCAGGCTGAGCACGCCCATGGCGAGGCTGGCGCGGGTGTCACGCGGTTCGTAGTCGGCGGCGGACGGCCCCTGAGTTTCGGCCCGCCGCTTGAGGACGCGGTATTCGAGTCCCATGGTCGCGAAGTAGCCGGGGGTCGCGGCGACGGTCAGATCCATGCGGTTCCGTCCTTCCGGTGTGCCGAGCGTGAGCCGCGGTTCATGATCGGTTCGGTCATGGGAGTGCCATGCTCGCGTCTGTGCCGGTCCGGAGCCAAACGGGCGGTCCGCGGGTGCGATCGGGTGATATCCGGCAAGCTGGGCCGATGGCGAACCGACCGGCCCGAATCGGAATCCTCGCACCGATGCCCAGCGAGCTCGGGCCGGTGGTCAAGGCCATGCGGCTCACCAAGGATGCCGACGGTGCGCACGTCGGCCGGGTGGGTCAGGTCGACGTGATCGCGGCGAAGACGGGCATGGGGCTGGCCCTGGCCACGGCGGCGGTGACGCGGATGCTCGACACCGCCGCCGTCGACCACGTGATGGTCGTCGGCATCGCGGGTGGACTGGGTCGGACGCGCGTCGGCGCATTGGTCTGTCCGGAGGTCGTCACGGACCGCGCGTCCGACGCCGCCTACCGCGCCACGCCCCTGACCGCCGCGGCGGGCGAGATCTCGTCGTCCGACGAGTTCGTGATCGGACCCGATCTGGTCGCGAAGCTCGTCGCACGCGGCGTGCTCGCGGTCGACATGGAGACGTCGGCCGTGGCCGCGGTCTGTGCCGCCCGCGGGTGCGCGTGGTCGGCGGTCCGGGTCGTCAGTGACCTCGTGACCGACCATCCGGATGCCTCGGTGCTCGGGCTGGCCAACGCCGACGGAACACCGAACCTGAGCGCCGCGGCGCGCTTCATGGCCACGCATCCGGGGCGGATTCCCCAGCTCCTCCGTCTGGGTCGGGATGCCACCCGGGCGGCCCGCGCCGCGGCCGCCGAGGCGACGCGTCAACTTCACGTCCTCGAGTGATCCCGACCCGCATCGGTGGCGAAGACCGTCCGACTCACCGAACCCGGGAGGAACCGGCCGCGGGCGGTCGCCGGATCTGACGCGTCAGCGGCTCGTCACGGCTGGAGGAACCGTTCGGCGAACGCCTCGACCGGTTTCTTCCCGCCGGCCGGCCAGCCGCAGACGAGGTACCCGAATCCGGCCTCGGTCCACTTCTCGATGTGCCGCGCGATGGTGTCGGTGTCGTTCTCGAGCGAGATGGATGCCGCCCGCATGATCGTCGAAGGGTCGCGGCCCGCCGCTTCGGCGTGGGCACTGATCCGCTCGGACTTTTCGGCGAGCACGCTCGGCGGACCGAAGCAGTGCCAGACGTCGGCGTAGCGCGCAGCGATCTGCTTCATGCGCTGCTAGCAGGACGCGCAGATCCAGAGCGGCGGGTGCGTGGACTGGAGGGGGAGGGGACGGATCGTGGCGTCGTGGGTCTGGTAGTGCTCGCCCTCGAACGTGAAGCCGTCGGTCGTGAGGAGGCCGCGGACGATCTGGACCGCCTCCTCGAACGCGTCGACGCGCTGCTTCAGCGCCGGGAACGGGATGCCGAGCGCGCGGTGCTCCTCCTCGAACCAGGCCGCACCGTACGAGAGTTCGAGGCGACCACCCGACGCGTGGTCGATGGTCAGGGCCTCGGCCGCGAACACCGAAGGATGCCGGTACGTCATGCCCGTGACGAGCACCCCGAGTCGGACGTTGGTGGTGATCCCGCTCCACGCCGCCAGCGTGGTCATCGCCTCGAAGCACTCACCCGGCCCGTCGCCGTACATCGGTTGGAAGTGGTCGAACCCCCAGATGCCGTCGAACCCGAGCGTGTCCGCGAACCGGGCGCGGTCGGCGTTCTCGTTCCAGGTCATCCGTTGTTGGGCGATGTCGAGTCCGAAGCGCATGCCACCTTGTATCACCGGTGGCGCGGCTGCGTCGCGATCGCGCGGTGGCGGCCCGGGTTGGCAGGCAGGGTGGGGACCGTGTCCTTGCCGCCGGGGCCGCCGACCGTCACGATGCCGGGATGCAGATCGCCTTTGTCCTGTACCCGCAGTTCACCGCGCTCGACATCGTCGGACCGTTCCAGACCATGGTCGACGTGCCCGGGGTGGACGCATGCTTCGTCGCCGAGGCGGCCGGACCGGTGCCCGACCACACCGGCCGGCTCGCGTTGGCGGCGACCCACTCGTTCGCCGAGGTCACCGCGCCCGAGGTGATCGTCGTCCCGGGCGGGATGCGCATGGACCCGACCGACGCCGACCCGGCCGTGCGCTGGATCCGGGCCGTACACCCCACGACCACGTGGACCACGAGCGTGTGTACCGGTTCGTTGTTCCTCGCCGCGGCCGGGGTGCTCGACGGTGTGGACGCGACGGGTCACTGGGCTGCGATGGATCTGCTCGCCGCGCTGGGTGCGTGTCCGACCGGTGCTCGCGTCGTCGAGCGCGGCAAGGTCATCACCGCGGCCGGGGTGTCGGCCGGGATCGACATGGGTCTCACGCTCGTGGCGCGGATGTTCGGCGACGACATGGCCCGGGCTACCCAACTCGCGATCGAGTACGACCCGCAGCCACCGTTCGACGCCGGCGCGCCCGACAAGGTCGAGCCGGAACTCCGCGAGCTAGTGCGCGCAATGCTCACGCCGGCCTGAACACCCGACAATGCGTCGCAGACCCGCGATAGTCGCGGGTCT
>JBBSBV010000019.1:0-87243 GCA_038250905.1 Acidimicrobiia bacterium | reverse complement strand
GTGTCGCGGGCTGCGGGTGTGGGTTTTCCACCCCCTCCCCCCCCCCCCACATTTGGACCCCCCCTCCCCCTATTTAAACAGTGGGTCACCACCCCCTCTTTTGGCGGGTGTCCCCGACGCAAGTTCGGTCAACCGGTGAAGTCCTCGGTGCGGGGGGTGAAGATCTCGAGCACCACGACCTCGGGGTGCGAGTTGCCGCTCCAGTCCCATGCGGTGATCTGGGCGAGGCTGCGCCGGCCGGTGGAACCGCGCAGCAGTTCGAACGCGTCGACCCGCACGGTGGCGTCGGGCTCGCCGGCGCCCTCGCCGAAGGTCCGGGACCAGAGGTTCGTCTCGACGCGCAGCGCGCCGAACCCGGCCGCGGTGTGCGCGTCCGCGACCCGCTCGGCCGCCCACGCGCTCCCGATGTGGACAGCGTCGGTGTCGCGCGCGCCCGGTGCGCCGAACGCGTCACGGATGTCGTGTTCGTGGGTCACCGCGTCGAGCACGATCTGACCGGACGCAGGCCCGAACGCCGGGACCATCGGATCGATCTGGACCGAGTTGGTGTCCCACTCGTCGAGCACCGCGTCGGTGGGAACGTCGCGCCGGTCTTCCACCTGCTTCGCGGTCCAGGGGTCACTCCCCACGCCGTCGAGTCGCCCGGCCAAGACGTCCGCGGTCGCGCCGGCGAGGTGCGCGACCACGTCGTGGACCCGCCATTCCGGCGTGGCGGGGGCGACCATCGTCTGCCGGGCCGACGGGGCGCCGCGGACGAGTTCGATGATCCGTTCGCGGACCCCGCGGTATGCGGCGCTGTGGTCGGGCAGGGTGGGTTCGGTCGTCATGTGGTCCCCTCGGTCGGGTTCGTTCGGTGCATTCGGTCGGAGAGTGGTTCGTCGTGGTCGGGTGTGCAGATCGACGAGGCGGCGCGCAACGGCTCGCTCATGTTCCGGTCCGCACGCGCTGGGCGCACTCGAGCGCCCGGATGCGCACTTCCTCCTCGCCGTCCACGTGCCGATGGCGCATCACGACCCGGCCGTCGATCACGACCGAATCGACGACGGTGCCGGATGCCGAATAGACGAGCGCGTCGACCAGCGGTGCCGGTGCCATCTCGACGGCGGCTTCGTCGACGAGCAGGAAATCGGCGGGTTGCCCCACGGCGATCGGGGTGCCCCCGAGTCGCGGCGCGAGGGCGCCGGTCGCGACGGCCCACGCCTCGGCGGCGGGCAGGACCTTCGGGTCGTCGTGGCTGTGCTTCTGCAGCAGCGCCAGGATCTTCAGGTCCGCGAGCAGGTCGAGGCTGTTGTTGGACGCCGCGCCGTCGGTGCCGAGGCCGACCGGGACCCCCGCGGCCCGGGCCGCGGGGTACGGGAACGCGCGACCCACGGTCAGCTTCATGTTCGACACCGGGTTGGTCACGATGGTGGCGCCGCGCGTCGCGATCAGGTCGAGCTCGGCGGAGTCGAGCCAGACACCGTGGCTGAGGATCGTGTGGGGAGTCAGCATCCCGACGCGGTCGAGGTACTCGGCCGGCCGGCACCGGTGCTCGGCGATGCAGTCGCGGACCTCGGCCTCGGTCTCGGAGAGGTGGATCTGGATCGGGATCGAACCGGCGGCCGACAACTCGCCGATGTCGAGGAGCACGGATTCCTCGACGGTGTAGATCGCGTGGGGACCGAGACACGGCGTCACCCGGTCGCCGAACTCGCCGAGCCGCGCCACGCCCTCGGCCGCCGCTTCGGGGCGCGCTTCGTCGGGCGCGCCCTCGAAGGCGAGGTAGACCTGGCTCACCGCGCCGCGGATCCCGCTGTCGACCACCGCGCGGGCCACCTCGAACTGGAACCAGTACATGTCCCAGAAGCGCGTCGTGCCGCTGCGGATCATCTCGAGGCACGCGAGCCGCGTCCCCCAGTAGACGTCCTCCCGCGTGAGCCGACCCTCGGCCGGCCAGATGCGCCGCTCGAGCCACTCCCTGAGCGGCAGATCGTCGCCGTACCCACGGAAGAGCGTCATCGCCGCGTGCCCGTGCCCGTTGACGAGACCGGGCGTCAGCGCCCGACCACCGCCGTCGAGGATCTCGTCGCCGGGTCGGTGCTGGGCGTCGGGGCCGATCGCGACGATGGTGCCGGCGTCGACCAGCACGTTGACCGGGACGCCGTCGTGCACGACGTTGCCGACCCAGAGGCTCATCGCGAACCGGTGGCGAGCGTGGCGAGGAGCGCGTTCAGGTCGGTGAGCAGCCGGTCCCGGTTCGCAGTGACGCCGCGTGCGAACTCCTCCATGGTGAGCGGGGTCGCGCCGAGGCCGTTGGCCAGGTTGTCGACGACCGCGATCGCGGCGTACGGCAGCCCCACCTCGGTGGCGAGCATGCATTCCGACGCGACTGTCATCCCCACGAGGTCGGCGACGGTCGCGAGCGCCCGGACTTCGGCCGCGGTCTCGAAGCGCGGCCCGCTCGTCTGTGCGTAGACGCCGCCGTCGACCAGCGGTGTGGTGGTCCCGGCCGCCCAGGCCGCCCCCACGACGTCGCGCCACGCCGCGTCGAAGCGCGGCACCGTGTGACTGCGGGGATCGTCATAGAACGCGAGCGTGGTCGTTGGTGCGTAACAGTCGTCGACGTTGACGCAGGTGCCGACGGGCCAGTCGGTGCGGAGGCTTCCGACCGAGGAGAGCGCGACGACCCGGTCGACCTCGGCCTCGAGCAGCGCGCGGAGATGGGCGCGGTGGTCGATCCGGTGAGGTGGTGACCATGCGTCGAGCCCGTGACGCTGGAGCACGATCGTGCCGTCGACGTCGGTCATCGCGACTCCCGCGTGCTCGACGCGGCGGCCGCGTTGCGCGAACTCGCTCTCGCGCAACGCGCTCCCCGCGATCACTCCCAGTCGGCCCACCCGGTGACCCTAGGTTTTCTCCACCGACCCGCGACGGAGATGGGTCACCCGGAGGCCAGCGCGCGCCAGAGGGCCGGATAACTCGGGTACTCGAGCCCGGGCTGGACGTAGCTACTGCGGACCAACTCCGCGTGGAGGCGCGACAGGTTGCGCATCGGGATGCCGGAGTCGACGTGGTGTGCGAGGTGAAAGCCGGTGAAGTACGGGACGATCGTGAGCCGCGCCGGCCAGTGTTGGCGGACCGAGTGTGTGGTCTCGCGCCGGTCGGGGGAGTGCTTCATCCCGCCGTGTTCGGCGATGCTGCGGAGACGGTTCATCACCCGCCAGACGGTCAGGTGGGGGACGAACCAGAGGATGAGGTACATCCAGGGATGCCCGGCGACGGTGAACATGGCCAGCATCACGAGTTGGACGGCCACGATGCCGCGCGCCTGGCCGCGGACCTTGGCGTCGGACGCGGTGACCCCACGGAACAGTCCCTTGGTGAGTTTCCACCCGGTAATGCCGAGCGCGTCTCGACGCAGCTTGCGCAGCATCGAGTCGCGCGGGATCGGGTAGCCGCGGTAGAGCGGGATGTCGGGTTCGTTCGGCCCGAACTCCTCGCGGTGGTGGGCCATGTGGCCGCGGCGGTAGAGGTTGATGGGGACGAACGCGGGAAACGCGATGAACCACTTGCCGACGAAGTCGTTCGCCTTGCGGTTCGAGAACAACAGGCGGTGCGCGGCCTCGTGCATGAGGATCGCGAAGCGGGCGTGGATCGGTCCCATGACGAGGAAGGCGGCGACCCAGACGAACCCGTTGTCGGCCCAGGCGACCGTGGCGAAGATGCCGACGGTGATCGCGTACAACACGATCACGTTGGCGACGTTGCGGACCGACGGGATCTTGCGGAGTGCCTCGCGCAGCTCGGGGCGGGGTTTACCGGTCGGGCCGATCGGACCGTCGGGGTCCGGCGCGACCAGGAGCGTGGGTTCCGGGATCACGGTGGCGGCCATGCCGATCACGTTACGATGATTACAACATATGACGCAATCACGTAACATTCCGCGTGCGCCGGGATCGGTGGGGGCGGCGGTGGCCGATCGGCCCCTGTCGGCCCGGTCGGTCATGGCGAGCCTCCTGCTCGGGCGCCGGTCCGCACGCGCGTCCCCCGGCGACCTCGTGCGCTGGTGTGCGCGGTTCGACATCCCGGCCGGAACCGCACGGGTGGCGCTCCACCGCATGACCCAGGCGGGCGAACTGATACGCACCGATCGCGGGTACGAGCTGGTCGGGAACCTGGCGCGACGTCGCGTCGAACAGGAATCGAGCCTCACCGCACGGCCGACACGATGGGACGGGTCGTGGCGGATGGCGGTGGTGGTCGCGGAAGCGCGGCCCGCCCGGGTCCGTTCGGATCTGCGGATCGCGCTCCAGCGCGCGCGCCTGGCCGAGTGGCGCGAAGGCGTTTGGATGCGGCCGGCCAACCTGCCGGGCCTGGTGGAGGACCCGCGGTGCGCGTGGGTCGACGCACGGCCCGACCTCGATTCGACCGCGCTCGCCGACCGGTTGTTCGCCCCCGGACGATGGCGCCGCGGCGCGGATGGGCTCGTGACCCGGCTGCAACGAGCGGCGGCGACGATGGCCGCGGATCCCGAGGCCGCGATGACCGACGCGTTCCTCGCGGGCGCGGCGGCGCTTCGTCACATCCGGGCCGACCCGCTCCTCCCGGTGGCCCTGCTCCCCACGCCGTGGCCCGGCGACGCGTTGCGGGACGCGTACCGCGTCTACCAACAGGAGTTCGACGCGGTGGCGCGGGCGTGGTTCCGGGGTTCCACCCGTCAGTAGCGGAGGTCGGCCACGAGACCGAAGTGGTCCGAGCCGTAGACACCGTCGACCGGTGTGTCGCCCAGTAACGCAGCGTGCACCACCTGGCCGACACCACCGAGCTTCGGATGGCCGACGAGCACGTAGTCGATGCGACGGTCGACGTCGAGGCTCGTCGCAGCCCAGGGATTCGTGTTCGACCAGGTGAACCCCGGGCCGTCGCCGCCATGCACCCACGCGTCGCGGAACCAGATGCCGGGTACCGGTACGCCGGCGTGGCCGGTCAGCATGCGGATCTCGTCGGTGTCGGGCGCGGCGTTGAGGTCGCCACCGAGGATCGCGGGGAACGAACGCGGCCGGGTGGAACGGGCGAACTCCGCGATCGCCCGCACCTGCTCCTGGCGGATCGCGCCGTGGTCCTCGCGCCACGAGAGGTGCGCGCAGAACGCCTGGATCGGTCCCCGCGGCCCGTCGATCTCGGCGAAGACGCACAGCCGCTCCTCGCCGTCGTCGTCGGCGGACCCGTTCGGTGCGGTGCGCGGCAGGGTCCGGACGTCGTGGCGCGTGATCGGCCACCGGCTGAGGATCGCGTTTCCCGCGCGCACGCCGTCGGGGAAGGTGAGGTTGGACTCGTGCACGTGGTGGAAGCCACCGAGCGCAGCCGCCAACTCCGCGGCCTGCGATCGGCCGTCGGGCTCGTCCCACACCTCGACGAGGAGGCAGAGATCGGGCGCGGCGGCGCGCAGTTGCGCGGTGATGATCGGCTCCCGCACCTCCCATGCCGCGTACCGGGCCCAGATGTTCCACGCCGCCACCCGCATCGTGGTGTCGACAAGGGGGCCGAAGCCGGGATCGAACGGCTCGACGGTGGTCATGGGTTCGGCTACTTCGCGGGTGTGAACTCACACGGCATGCGCTTGATGCCGTGGATGAACGCCGACTGGAGGATCTCCGGTTCCGCGGTGATGCGGAGGTCGGGCAGGCGCTGGAACAACTGCTCGAACATCACGCGGATCTCGCGTCGGGCCAGGTTGGCGCCGAGGCAGAAATGGGGACCGCCGCCGCCGTAGCCGAAGTGGGGATTCGGCGAGCGCGTGATGTCGAACCGGTATGGATCCGGGAACTGGCGCTCGTCGCGGTTGGCGGAGTTGAACCACATCACGACCTTCTCGCCCTCGGCGATGGGCTGGCCCGCGATCGCGGTGTCCTGGGTGGCGGTGCGGCGGAAGTGGATCACCGGCGTCGCCCAGCGGACGATCTCCTCGACCGCGTTCACCGCGTGGGTGTCGAAGTCGCCGGACCAGAGTGCACGCTGGTCGGGGAACTGGTGCATCGCCCACATGCCGTGTGAGATCGCGGTGCGGGTGGTCTCGTTCCCGGCGACCACCAGCAGGATGAAGAACGACGCGAACTCGGCGACGGTGAGGCGTTCGCCGTCGACCTCGGCGTGCATGAGCGTGCTCGTGATGTCGTCGGCGGGGTTGGCGAGCCGGTGCTCACCCAGTGCCATCGCGATCTGGTGCAGCTGCATGAACGCCGCCATGAGCTCTTCCATCGACTGCACGTACTCGGGGTCGCCGACGCCGAGGATCACGTTGCTGCACTCGAAGACGGTCTGGCGATCGGCCGGCGCGACGCCGACCATGTCGCAGACGATCGCGAGCGGCATGGGCGCCGCGATCTCGGCCACGAAATCGCACGAGCCCTTCTCGGCGACCGCGTCGATGACCTCGTTGGTCCGGTCGCGCACGGATTCGAGCAGCCGGCCGAGGGCCTTCGGGGTGAATCCGTGGTTGACGAGGCTGCGCAGTTTCTTGTGCCGCGGATCGTCCATGTTGATGATCGATCCGATGAAGTCGCCGATCTCCTGGGGGATGTCACCGATGTTGGTGCCCCCGTGTCCGGAGCAGAACAACTCGGGATGCCGGCTCGCGTACATCACGTCGTCGTAGCGGGTCAGCGACCAGTAGCCCGGGCCCTGGGGGAAGTCGGGGTACTCGGGCTCCGGGAAGAACGAGATGGGCGCCTCGTCGCGCAGCCGTCGGAAGCCGGCTTCACGATCTGCATCCGGCGCAATCCAGAAGTCGGTCTCGCTCAGGGGTACGTCGTCGACGATCGGCATCGGTGGGTCTCCTCGGAGTAGGTGGCGCGACGGTAGCGTGCGCGCCTCATGCGCTACTCGGTCGGTCTGCCCGTCGATCACGTCCGCCACGTCGAGGAATTCGTCACCGGCGACGCGGTGGCCGAGATGGCTGCCGCGGTCGAGGCCGCGGGGCTCGACGCGGTGTTCGTCACCGACCACCCGGCGCCCGACGATCGTTGGCTCGCGGGTGGCGGGCACCACGCGCAGGAACCACTCGTCGCCCTCGCGTTCGCGGCGGCCGCGACCCGGCGAGTGATGCTCCACACCCACGTCTACGTCGCGGCATACCGGAATCCGTTCCTGGCCGCCAAGGGGGTTGCGACGCTCCAGACGATGTCGGGCGGGCGCGTGCTCCTGGGGGTGGCGGCGGGGTACCTCAAGCCCGAGTTCGCGGCCATGGGGGTCGATTTCACGGCGCGCAACGACCTCCTCGCGGAGACGATCGGGCTCATGCGCCGGGCCTGGACCGAGACGGGGGTGGAAGCGACGACCGACCGGCTCTCGGCCCGCGCGGTCACGCAGTTGCCCCAACCCGCGCCGGTGCCGATCTGGATCGGTGGCAACAGCACCCAGGCGATGCGGCGTGCGGTGGAGATCGGCGACGGCTGGTCCCCCTTCCCCAACCCGCCGTCAGCATCCCGCGCCGTGAAGACCCCGGCGATCACCAACCTCGACGAACTCGCGGTCCGGCTCGCCGCGGCCCGCGCCTACGCACACGAGATCGGCCGCACCGCACCGCTCACCGTCTGCTTCGCGCCGTTCCACCGCGACGACGATCACGAGCCGTTCGCGGAGCTCGGCGTCGAATGGCTCGCGGTCCAGTTCGACGGCTGCACGACGCGCGCCGAGTGGCTGGATCGACTGCACGCGTTCGCGGATCGGGTGACCTGAGCACGCACGGTGGGGCCGAAGGTCCCGAACTGGACGTCCGAAGGTCACAAACGCGCGAACCCTGGCCTTCCCGAGGCGGGTCGCGAACCGAACGTTGACCGAGCCGCCATGACACTGACCTCACGCATTCGCGACGAGGAAAGGTGCATCATGGCAATCACGAAACGCGGGAGTCGATTCGGCCTCACGGCATTGGTGGCCGCGCTGCTCGCGGTCGGTGTGCTGGCCGCACCGGCGGGCGCCACGCTCACGACCGCAGTGACGACGCCGGTGGCAACGAGCACCAAGCTCGTGTCGTCGAAACCACTCGCCAACTATGGGAACGCGGGTGCCATCACCGCGACGGTCAAATCGCTCACCACCGGGGCCGGCGTCCCGACCGGTACGGTCGACTTCTCGATCGACGGCGGCTGGTACCAGACCGCCACGCTCGACGCGGTCGGCAAGGCTCGCCTCCCGCTCGCCGACATCTACCCGGCGTACTTCCCGGGCCCGCACCAGGTGACGGCGTCGTACTCGGGTGACGCCACCCACGATCCGTCGGCGGCCGCACCGATCACCCAGACGTTGGTCGGGATCTCCACTGCGCCGGTGTCGACGATCTCGCTCAATGCGCGCGGACTCCCGGTGTTCAGCCCGCGCACGTTCACGCTCAGCTCGGTCAACCCGGTGGGATGCAACGTGCTCCTGTTCAACAACACGCCGTCGACGGTGCTGCTCGCCTACGGCACGCCGGGGAGTTGGAAGCGGTTGCCGTTCGGAGCCGTCGGTCCAGGCCAGTACGGCAGCGTCGGGGTGGGGATGGCGCCGTTCACGGGGTTCTTCACCACCACGGCCAACCTCGCGAACTACGTGACGATCCACTGCCGGTAGGCCGGTCGCCGGTGGCGGCAACGAGCGAACAGGCGGACGCTCGGCATCAGCCGAGGCGTCCCGCCTGTTCCCGGAGTTCGTCCCGGAACACGGGATCGGCGATCTCGGCGAGCGCCCGGGCCCGCTCCCGCACCGTCCGCCCTCGCAGGTGGGCGACGCCGTGTTCGGTGACCACGAGGTCGAGTTGGTGGCGGGGTGTGGTGACGATCCAGCCGGTCGGCAGGGCCGGGACGATGCGCGAGACGCGGGCGCCGTCGACCGTCGCGGTGGACGGAAGGCAGACGAGTGACCGGTCGTCGAGCGAGAGGCCCGACTGGGCGATGAAGTCCTCGTGGCCGCCGATGCCCGAGAACTGCTTGCTCCCGACCGAGTCGGCGACGACTTGTCCGTGGAGATCGACGGTCAGTGCGCCGTTCACCGTGACCATCGTCCGGTTCCGGGCGATCACCTCGGGCGAGTTGACGATGTCGACCGGGAGGAACGCGACCTCGTCGTTGTCGTCGAGCCATTCGTAGAGGTCGAGCGTGCCTGCCGCGAACGTCGTGATCGACACGCCTTCGAACTGTCCCTTGTGTTGGTTCGAGACCTTGCCCGCGCGGTGGAGTGACATCAGCCCGCTGGTGAACATCTCCGAGTGCACGCCGTAGTCGCCGCCGTCGCCGTCGGCGAGCAGACCGACGACGGTCGACGGGATTCCGCCGATGCCGGTTTGCAGGGTGGCACCGTCGGGGATGAGCGGGGCCACGTGGGACGCGATGGCGCGGTCGATCGGGCCCGGTTCCACCTCCGCGAGCACGAACGGGTCGCGGTCCGACTCGACGAGCACGTCGATGTCGTCGAGGTGGACCCGGTGCGGGAAGGCGGGGAGGAGACCCCGCGTGCGGGGGAACTTCGGGTTGGCCTCGACCACCAGCACCCGCTCGGGATCGGCGGCGGCGCGCTTGATCGCCTCGATCGTCGCGCCGGCGTGGAGCGAGAGGGAGAGGAACCCGTCGGCGTCGGGTGGCGTGGCCACCGTGGCCACGACCCGCGGCGCGAGTTGCTCCGCGATGCGGGTGAACCGCCGGAAGTCGGCGGGGACGAACTCGACCCGCGCGCCGCTGTCGACGAGGAATCGCTCGGCGGGTCCGAAGAACCCCGAGAGGTACCGCACCCCGGGCTTGGTGAAGACCGCGTACAGATCTACCAGCAACGCCCCGAAGACAGTCAGGTCGGTCCAGTCGTCCCGGTCGCCCAAGGCGTGCAGGAACCCCGACGGCTGGCCGGGACCGAGCGGGATCCCGAGGGTGTCCTCGGCGCGAACCCACGCGGTCGCCTCGGCGGGGGTGACGATCTTGGGAGCCATGCGCGAACGCTACGCGCGACTACCTCTGCTGGTTGTGCCAAGCGCGAAAGGCGCTCACCAGCGCGTCTCGCGTCGGGGGGTCGATCTCGGCCACGAGCTCGGGGGCGAGCGCGCCGGTCAGCTGCACTACGGCCCGGAACTGTTCGAGGATCTCGAGGCATCCCGGGCATTCGCCGATGTGGTCTTCGAACCGTGTCCGGTCGATGTCGGTGAGCGAGGCGTCGAGGTATTCGGTGACGCGCTCCACCAACTCCTGGCACGCCATCTCGTGGATCGTCGTCATGCGCTCATCGATTCTTCGAAGTACATCTCCAAGGCCGCGCGAAGCTTCGCCCGGCCGCGGTGGAGCAGGACCCGTTGGTTGGTCTCCGAGAGGCGCAAGGCATTACAGACTTCGAAACTCGACCAACCCTCGACATCGCGGAGTCGCACCACCTCGCGCTGGTTCGGCGGGAGCCGGTCGAGCGCGTCGCGCACGACCGCGAGGGTCTCGTGGCCGACCGCGCGGACCTCGGGCTGGTCGTGCCAGCGGGTCGGGAACGCTGCCCAGTGGCCGGGGTACGGGCCGGCTTCGGTCTGGAACCGTTCGGGCGAGAACGTCGGACCGTCCTCGTCGTCGGAGCCGAGGCTCGCGAACGGGATGCTGCGTTTGTCCCGCACCCCCCGGGTGCGGGCGATGTTCAGCAGGATCCGGTAGATCCAGGTCTTCAACGACGATCGCTGTTCGAACCGGTCGATGCCGCGCAGCACGCCGACCCAGGTGTCCTGGACCACCTCGTCGGCCGCCGCGTCGGTGGCGACGTAGCTCCGCGCGACCCGTCGAAGGGGAGCCGTGTACTCGTCGACCAGTGCCCGGAACGCGAGTTCGTCGCCCGCTTTGAGCCGGGCGACCAACTCGTCGTCTGTCGTCGCGTGGCCCTGCTCCATGGAACGGCATCTTGGAACGATCCGCCGGGGTCTGCAATTTCGTACCGCTCGCGACCGTCCGACGGGATTCATCTTCGGGCTGGGTGTTGCTGCCCAGCGTGTTGGTGGTGGTTGCAGCCGAGTCCCCGCTCGAACCGCGGAGGTCACCCGACCGGAGCGGTGACCTCGTTCGTCAGCAGGAACGACTCAAGGTCGACCGGATCGAGCGGCCGGGCGAGCAGAAAGCCCTGTCCGCTGTCGCATTCCTGGCGCTGGAGCGCGTCGAACTGATCGGCCTCCTCGATGCCCTCGGCCAACGTCTCGAGCCCGAGGCTCTTGCCGAGTTGGACCAGCGCGTGCACGAGCGCATCGGCCTGGTCGGAGCCGGCCATCGCGTTCACGAAGGAGCGGTCGATCTTCAGGACGTCGAGGGGGAACTGACGGATGTACGCGAGCGACGAGTAGCCCGTGCCGAAGTCGTCGATTGCCACGCGGGTCCCGATCTCACGGATCGCGGCGAGCCGGCGTGCGGTGGCGTCCGGGTCCCGCATCAACGTCGTCTCGGTGATCTCGATCACCAGGCGGTGCGGATCGATCTCGTAGCGCGCCAGCGCGGCACGGAGGTCGGTGACGACGCGATCGGATTCCAGTTGCCGGGCCGAGACGTTGACCGAGATCACCAGGTCGTGACCGTGACTCCTGAGCTCGGCCGCCTGCCGGCAGGCCTCGAAGATCACCCAGCGACCGACATCGACGATCAGACCGGTGTCCTCCAGTGTCGGGATGAACCCGGCCGGCTGGACGATCCCACGCTCCGGGTGCCGCCAGCGCAACAGCGCCTCGGCGCCGGTGACGGTACGGCTGCGGAGGTCGAAGATCGGTTGGTAGACGAGGAAGAACTCTTCGCGCTCGAGCGCGCGCCGCAGGTCGGCCAGGAGCCGGGCCTGATCGCGGATGGCCGTGTGCATCTCCGGCTCGAAGCTCACCGCCTGGTCCTTGCCCGCCTCCTTCGCCCGGTAGAGGGCGACATCGGCGTCGCGCAGGAGTTCGCTCGCCGTGAGGCGGTCGCCACACGCGATCCCGACGCTGGCCGTGACGACGAGCGGATGGTGGGTGTCGGTGATCTCGAACGGCTCACGCAAGTCGGCCAGGATCCGCCCCGCGACGGTTTCGGCGTCCTCGCCGTCGGAGGCGGCCTCGATCAGCACTACGAACTCGTCGCCGCCGAGCCGTCCGACCGTGTCACCGTCGCGCACGGCGAGCACGAGCCGGGCGGCGACGGCCTGGAGCAACCGGTCGCCGGCCTCGTGTCCGAGCGAGTCGTTCACGCCCTTGAACCCGTCGAGGTCCAGGAAGAGGAGCGACGCAGGTTCGTTTCGGCGACGCGCCCGGGCGAGCATGTTGTCGACCCGGTCGAGTACCAGGGCACGGTTGGGCAGCCCGGTCAGCGTGTCGTGGAGCGCCTGGTGACGGATCTGGTCGAGGAGCCGGGCGTTGCGTACCGCGCTCGCCGCCTGGGCCGCGAGACCGCGCAGACGGTCGGGCACCGTCGTGTCGTCGCGGAGCCGGTGGGCGCCGTCGGTGACCCCGACGATCACAGACCCGACGAAGTCGGTGTCCACCGTGATCGGCGCCATTGCCATCGCCATGGTTCCGGTGCGCTGCATCATGAGGCGAGCCGCGCCGGGCGCGGCATCCGCATCGGCGTACAGGAACGAGTTGGTGAGCACACCCGTGATCGGGGTCGGGAACGAGAGGTCTCCGATCTCGTCGCGCACTGCGTCGTCGTATCCGAAGGTCGCGACGATCCGCGTCCGCCCGGTCCCCGGATCGGCGAGCGCGATGAGCACTCGGTCGCAGTCGACGACGTCCGGGACCGCGGGGGCGAGCCGGTTCGCCATCTGCTCGACGCTGGTCACCTCCGCCATCGCGGTCGAGAGTTGCAGCATCACCCGGGTCGCGGTGGCGTCGCGGCGGGCCTCGGCGAGCGCACTCGCGGAATCGAGGGCCGCGGCCGCCATGCTCGCGTAGGCATCGAGGATCTCGATCTCCTGCTCGAAGAACCGGTTCGGACGGGGATCGACGGCGGCGAGGAACCCGTAGTGCGCCCGGGTCGAGCTGATCGGTACGACGAGGCGACCCGCCGCCGTGTCGACCACTCCTGCGGGATCGCCCGCGAGCAGTTCGGTCGCGATGAGGCGGGCGGCATGGTCGGGGAGCCCGGCGGCGTAGTACTCGAGCTGGTTCGACCACGATCCGCTGAGGGCGAGCACATGGCCCGGGGCCGGGACGGCGCGCGCGACTTCGGTGACGATGCGGTGCAGGACGGCCTCCACCGAGTCGGCCGACACCAGATCATTGACGGTCCCGTGCAGTGCCTCGAGCCGGGCGCCGAGAAGCTCCGTCCGCTTCTCGAAGTATTCGGCTCGCCGGGTTTCGTCGGCCACCGGCTCCCATCGAATCCGCAACGAGCACTGGGCGGCACCGTGACACTCACACTCGGTCTCGACGACCTCGCCGGCCGGGAACCCGAACAGCATGGGGGTCATCGCGATGAGTCCGTTCACGAGGGCGCAGTACTCGGGGAACGGCTCGAAGCCGGGATGCATGCGCTGGTGCACGATCCAACAGGTGTCGTCGACCTCCTCGGGCCACGCGTCGACGATCGCGGTGAGTCCCTTTCCACTCGCGTCGACCGACTGGAGGAGGGCGGCCGGTGAGCCGAGGGCCTGGAGCATCTCCGTGCGCTGGGCGCTCGTCGGCGGGACCAGCGGCGCAAGTCGGCCGACCTCGGCGAGTCGGTCCGCACCACCGAGCACGCGTCCTGCCACCTCGAGAAGACGTCGGAACACGTCGTACGTGCTCCACGCGCCGTCGTCGAGCAACTCGGACATCGGGCGGTGCTCGTCGGCTTCGGCCAGGACGCGGTCGAGGGTGCCCTCCGGCGCCCGGTCGCGCAGGTACTCCACGAGCATCCGCGTGGGCGTTCCCGAGAAATGCCGACCGGCCGGTTCCGAACTCACCCCTGGGTTCTCGCCCGATCCGGCGCCGAAGTTGAGGGCGGTTTGCCCGTCGCCCACCGGCTCGGGTGGAACAGCTGCCCGCGAAGCGGACGAATTGCCGCGGGGGCTCAGCTCCGCTTGCCGCTGCTGCCCTTCGTGGCGAGCTTGCGCAACGCGCGCTCCAGCTCCTGGGAAAGGATCAGTTGGGCCGCGTCCTGCGCGATCGGCCGCAGCGCATCGAGTGCCGTCGCGATCTCGGCCGGGCGGCCCTTGCCTGCGAATGACTTGCCCGTCTCGGATTCGAACAGCCGCACCAGGTCGTCGGCCGCCTTGCTCAACCGGCGGCGCAGGATGGTTGCCGCCTCGGTGCCGATGTCGATGCTCACCCCCGCGTCGAGCATCTGCACGGTGAGATCGAGCATGGCGCAGCTCGGCACCACGAACGTGCCGTCGTCGTTGCGGGTCAGGAGTCCGCTGTCGACCATTTCGCCCACGAGCCGGCGCGGATGTTTCCCGAGGCGCGTGTGGATCTCCGCGAGCGTCATCGTCGTGGTCTCGTCGTCGGCCCAACTCGCCCGCAGCACTTCGTCGACGCCGAGCCAATCGGACACCGACCGGTGTTGGCGATCACGACCGACGAGCTCTTTGATTGCCTCGAGCTTCAGTCCGCGCGCCTGCAACTCCGAGATGAGTTCGAGCCGCTCGACGTGCGCGGCGCTGTAGCGCGCGTCGCGTCCCTCCTTGCGGGGGCGAGGCAGTACGCCCTCCGACTGGTAGTAGCGGATCGTGCGGGCACTCACGCCGGATCGCGCGGCGAGCTGCTCCAGCCCGATCTCGGCGGTCGGCCCTTCGGGCTTCCCAGTGGGGTCGGCGGTGCCGGGGGCGGGGTCGTGGGACGACGAGCGAGTACTGCGGCGCGTGCTCATGACTGACACTCTACACACTGTGACAGTGTTCACTGTAACTAAACCTTGACAGTGAACACTGGCAGGATCATGGTGGAGTCATGCAGAACCCCAATGCAACCGTTCCCACCATCCCGCCTGAATCCACCAGCCCTACCGCGGCGAAGGCCGCGCAGCTCGTCGCCGCCTCCGAGCGCATGACCCTGGATCCGTTCCGTGACGTCGACTGGTCGATCGAGATCGCCGACGACGGCCGGTACCACCTGCCACCGGAAAAGCTCCCGCTCTTCGGCACGTCGATCTGGGACGCGATGAGCGAAGCGCAGCGGCGGATCTACAGCCGTCACGAGTGCGCGGCAGTGTGCGCCGCGGGCATCTGGTTCGAGAACAAGCTCATGCAGATCGTGTTGCGTCACCTGGCAACCCTGCCCGTGACCGACCCCGCCCACCGGTACCTCCTCGTCGAGGTAGCCGACGAATGCCGGCACTCGACGATGTTCGGCGAGTACATCCGGCGCGCCGGGACTCCCGCCTATGCGCCGGAGAGCGGTGGGAGCGGCTTGGACGCCGTCGACGAACTTCCCGGTCGCCGTGCGATGGGATACCTCCTCATCCTCGCGGTGGAGGAACTCCTCGACACCACCAACCGCGCCACCATGCGGGACCCCGAGGTGCACCCGGTCTCCCGCCAGATCGCCAAGTTGCACGTGCTCGAGGAGGCGCGCCACGTGAGCTTCGCCAAGACGTACCTCACCGAGGTGTGGCCGACACTCACGGAAGCCGAGCGCGCCGAAGCCGCGGCGGTCGCGCCGTTCGCGGTCGACTACGTCGCGGCCTTGATGGTCAACGACGAGGTCTACGAGACCCTCGGCATCGACGGCGGCGCCGAAGCCGCCCGCACCAACCCCGTGCACCGCGCCCGCATCGTCGGCGACCTGGCCAAGCTCACCGACTTCCTCGGTTCACTCGGTGTGATCCACGCCGACAACCGCGACGCCTGGGTCGATCGGGGCCTCGCGGCCTGACCGAGCCATGGATCGGGCTACTCGCACGCCGTCACTCGGGACATGGCTTGTGCGACGGGTCGGGTCGGGCCACGCTGTCTCCGGACCGACACCCGACCCGCATCAGCCCGAACCCCAGCCCGAACCCCAGCCCGAGGAGACTCATGGACGTCCGTAACGTCGCGACGGTCACCCCCGAGGTCGAGCACAACGGCACCGTTCCGGTGTGGTGGCTCATCCATCCTCGCGAGTTGAAGGACATCACCGACGGTGGCTACCTCGAACTCGCCAACGAGTTCGAGGTCGCGGTCGGTGGCGAGGTGTTCCCGCACACCCATCCCACCCACGAGTTCTATTTCGTCATGAGCGGTGGCGGCGTCATGATCGTCGGCGACGAGTCGCGCGACGTGACCGTCGGGGACCTCGTCTACATCCCGCCCGACACCGTGCACAGCCTGCGGACGACGGGCGACCAGCCCGTCCACTGCTTCTGCTTCGCCGTCGGCGTCAAGAATGCGCCGCCGATCGACTACACGAACCACTGACGACGTCGGTGCGCCTTCTCACGATCTGCGGCAGTCTGCAGACGCGGTCCTCGAATCGTGCCGCGCTCGACGTCGTCCACGCCGATGCCCATCGTTCCGGGGCGGAGATCGACGACTACGACGCGCTCACCGCGATCCCACCGCTGAATCCGGATGCCGGTGACGACCCCGGTCCCGTCGTCGACGACTGGCGGGCGCGCATCGCACGAGCCGACGCGATCGTGATCGCCTCACCGGAGTACGCAGGCTCACTCGCCGGTCTGGTGAAGAACGCGCTCGACTGGATCGTCGGCTCGGGGGAGCTGTACACGAAACCGGTCGGGCTCATCAGCGCCGGCACGTCGGGTGGCTACCACGCGCGTGCGGCGTTGGTGCAGACGCTCACCTGGCAGGGCGCGCACGTCGTCGCCAGTCTCGGGATCGACGCGCCGCGGACGAAGGCCGACGCCGAGGGCCGTTTCACCGACGCGGCCACGTTGGCTTCCCTGCACCAATTCGCGGCCCGGATGGTCGGGGCCTCGGCCCTGGCGCCCGACGATCGCCTGGGCCTGGTCTACGGGATCGTGGAGGCTGCCTGCGTCGAACCGGGTCACGTCGCGCCGCTCGGCTGACCCGACCGGGTGGGGCCGATCGGCGCTTGTCGGGGTCGGTTCGCGGGCGCATACTCCGTGCCATGACCGTCACGGAACTCGTGCCCCAGCAGTCCACCGTGCTCGTCGACGCGCGCGACACCTGCCTCCGGGCCACCTGGCACCCGAGCGACCGCGTCGTGGTGCTGAGCCACTGGCACGAGGGTGTGTGCGCCTCGACCTTCCGACTCGCCGGCCCCGACGTCACCCGCTTGGCGACGTTCCTCGTCGGGGTCCTCGGTGATCAGGCCGACACCGCAGATGCAACTGTGGCGGCGCCGGTTGTCGCGCCGGCGCGGCTCGCACGGTCACGCGCGTGGCTCGGCGAGGTTCGCGACCGCTTCAGCCGCGGGTAGACGCGCGCTCGAGCGCGATGCCGGCCGCGAGCGCGAGGTCATCGCGCCACCGGGCGGCGACGATCTGCACCGCGACCGGGAGTCCCGCCTCGTCCGAGCCGTACGGGACGACGACGGCAGGCGCGCCCGTCAGGCTCGCCGGCAATGTGTAGATGTAGTCGGACGGCTCCATCGGTCGGTGGGTCGGTGCGACGATCGGCGCCGCGGGCATGACGACCAGGTCGACTGCCGCGGTCGCGCGGAGCATGCGTGATCGGTAGCGGTCCCAGTCCGCCAGGTGCCGTTCGGTCTCGGTTCCCGGTAGCACCCCGGCCGACCGGCGCCAGTACCGCTCGGTCACGTCGAGTGCTTCGTCGAGGTGTTGATCGACCGCACCGACCGGGACGGCTCCGAGTCCGACGAGTGCCGCGACGACCTCCTGCACGCCCCGATCGATCGCCGACTGCGGCTGCCAGCGACCGCGGTCGGCCCACCAACCGATCCGGAGTCCTTCGATCCTCACGCTCGAGGGATCGCCGGGCGGCACCGGCGCGACCCCGCCGTCCACGCCGTCGGGCCCGGCGATGACCGGCAGTACCGCGGCGAGCGCGGCCACCGACCCGGCCATGGCGCCGATCTGGGTCCGGCCGTCGGCGCGTTCACCGACGCGTGGGAAGTGGCCGGTGGTCGGCACGAGTCCGGCCGACGGTTTCATGGCGGCGACACCGCACCACGCGGCGGGCACCCGGATGCTGCCGCCGGAATCGCTCGCGATCCCGAGGATCGATCCTCCGCCCCCGACCGCCGCGGCCTCGCCGCTGCTCGAACCGCCGGGTGATCGGGACGGATCAGCGGGATGGAGCACCGCGCCGAAGAGTTCGCTGTCCACCTGCACGGTCGTCTTGGCGACGACGACGGCGCCGGCGGCATGGAGTCGCTCGACCACCGGTGCATTGCGTGCGGGCACCCGGTCGCGTTGCGAGATGATGCCACCGGTGCACGGGAGGTCCGCGACGTCGATCCAGTCCTTGACCGTGATGGGGATGCCGTGGAGAGGCCCGACGGGCCCCTCCACCCGGTACCGCCGATCCAGCGACTCGGCCCGCGCCAGTGCAGCACCCTCGTTCCACGCGGCGACGCAGTTCGTACGGGCGGCGACCGCTCGGAGTCGTTCGCATTGCATCGACACTGTCACCATGGCGGTGATCTCTCCGCGCTGCAGCGCGTCGCGTGGCTCCAGCAAGGAATCCGCCGCCTCAGGAACGCTCATGCTCGACCACTCGGGAATCCTGCCACCCGCTCTCGTTGCGGGACGAGCCTTCGCAGGCGTCGAACGATGACCGGGCTGAGTGCCGACCACGATCGCCTCCTCGCCCGCGGTCGCCGACTCCAGCTGTGGACGATCGCGTGGAACCTCATGGAGGTCTTCGTCACGATCGGGCTCGGGATCGCGGCCGGGTCCCTCGCGCTGGTCGCATTCGGGCTCGACTCCATTGTCGAGGTCTTCGCATCCGTGGTGGTCATCTGGTACATCGCGGATCACGACACCAGCCATCGTTCCGTGCGGGCGCTCCGGTTGGTCGCGGTCTCCTTCGTGGTCCTCGCCGTCTACCTGGTGATCGCCACCACGTACTCGCTCGCATCCGAGGGCCGCGCCGAATCCTCACCGTTCGGAATCGCGTACCTCGCGGTGACCGCGTTCGTGATGTTCGGGCTCGCGCAGCTGAAGCGGGTCACGGCCCGACAGTCGAACAGTCCGCCGCTGCTCGCGGAGGCGTCGATGACCTTCCTCGACGGGTGCCTCGCGACCGGCATCCTCGTCGCGCTCGCCCTGAACATGGCCGCCGGTTGGTGGTGGGCCGACCCGGCCGCCGCGCTCCTCATCGCGGCGGCATGTTGTCGTGAGGCCGTCGACACCTGGCGCGCGTCCAACGAACCGGACTGAACCGCGCGTCTCACACCAACTCGGCGTCGGCGGTCACGGCGACGAGGGCGGGGCCGTCGTGCGCGATCGCCCGCGCCAATGCGTCGTCGAGTTCCCCCGCGGTGTCGACGCGAATCCCGAGCGCCCCACAGAGTTCCGCGTAGGCCGCGAAGTCGGGGTTGTGCAACGACGTCTGCCAAACCTCGTACTCGGCCGATCGCTGCTCCTTGCTGATCTTTCCGAGCACGGCGTTGTCGATGACCACGTGGGTGATGGGCATGTGGTACTTGACCGCGGTCGTGAGTTCGGCGAGGTACTGGCCGAAGCCGCCGTCGCCGGTGACCGCGACGATCTTGCGGGTGTCACCGACCGCCGCCCACGCGCCCATCGCGGCGGGAAACCCGAAGCCGATCGAACCGAGATACCCCGACATCAGGATCGACTGGTTGCGAGACTCGAAGTACCGGCCGAAGGAGTAGGCCTGGTTCCCGACGTCGACGGTGATGACCGCGTCGGAGGGGACCTGGCGGTTCATGGCCTCGAAGACCGCGGCCGAGGACACGCCGAGCCCGCGGTCGTCCTCGACGCGTCGCGCCTTCTCGGCCCGCCAGATCGACCAGCGGGCTGCGATGTCGGGGCGCTGGTCGACCCGGTCACCGCCGGGCGCGAGTTGGTCGACCAGCAGCCGCGCCGTCACCCCGGCGTGGCCCTGCACGGGCACGGTCACCGGATGGAAACGGCCGAGGGCCATCGGGTCGAAGTCGACCTGCACGATCGGCTTGTACGGCGCGATCCCGGTGTGGTTCGAGAACGACGCGCCCAGGACGATGAGGAGATCCGACTCGTTCATCAGCCAGCTCGCCACCGGGGTGCCGCTGCGGCCGAGCACGCCGGCACCGAGCGGGTGGTGGTCCGAGACCAGACCCTTGCCCTTGAACGTGGTGAGCACCGGTGCGTGCAGTGCCTCCGCAAGATCCATGACGGCGTCCATCTCGAAGCGGACTCCGTGTCCCACCACGATGACCGGACGGCGCGCGCCCTCGATCAGGCTGAGGGCCGCGCGCAACGCGCCGGCGGGTGGCGCGATGCGATCGTCACCGAACCGCCCGACGGGAGAGGACGCGGGCACGTCGTCGCCGACGACCTTCACCTGGACCTCGTCGGGGAACACGAGATGCGCGACGTCGCGCGAAACGGTTGCGTGCTTGAGCGCGAGCGTCATCAGCTCCGCGTGATCGGAATCGGGCAGCACCGTCTTCGAGTAGGTCGAGACCGCCGCGAACGCACCGTTCAGATCCACGTCCTGGAAGGCGCCTCGCCCCAACACCTTCGACGGCACCTGGCCGGAGATGGCCAGGACCGGCGCGCGGTCGACCTTCGCGTCGTAGAGGCCGGTCAGCAGATTCGTGGATCCCGGTCCGGCGATCGCGAAACAGGCCGCGGGTCGGCCGGTGAGCTTGCCGAACGCCGACGCCGCGAACGCGGCCGCGCCCTCGTGGCGGATCCCGATGAACGTGAGGTTGCCCGCGAGTTCCTGGCGGCGCATCGCGTCCGCGAATCCGAGGTTGGAGTGGCCGACCATGCCGAAGACATGGGTGACCCCCCACGCGACCATCGTCTCGACCATCACGTCGGAGACGGTTCGTTCGTGTGGGGTGTCCATCGCGACCGCGACGTAGATGCCGTCGGCGCGCACCTCGAGCGGGAAACAGGCCGGGGCGTCGGCGAAGCCCGCCGGGGGAGTCCCGGTGAGCGGGTCGTAGTCGTACCCGTGCCACGGGCAGCGCAACATGCCCTTTTCGATCGAGCCCTCACCGAGCGGCCCGCCCTGATGGGGGCAGTGGTTGTCAAGCGCGCCGTACCGGTCGCCGACCCGGGTCAGCGCGAGTGAATGCTTCCCGGCGACCACGGTGCGGACCCGCCCGTCGGGCAGGTCGTCGACCTCGGCGACCTTGATCCATGCGAGAGTGCCTTCGGCGTCCTGGGTCATGTCGGTTACCCCCGAGCCGGAGCGAGGAACGAGCAGAGGCGAGCGACCATCAGATCGAGACCCCGCCGTACGCGATGCCGGTGAGATGAGCCATCTCACGGTCGAAGGTGGTGAGGTCGTCGGCCGAGAACTCGCGGACGTGGCCGTGGCCGCACGCCCGGGCGAGGATCTGCATCATCTCCACCGTCGCCCGCAGAAAGCGGTTCAGGCGTTCGGATGCCTCGTCCACCGGCAACCGTGCACGCAGGTGCGGCTGCTGGGTGGCGATGCCGACGGGACAGTTGTTGGTGTCACAGGCGCGCATCCCGAGACAGCCGATGGCCTGGATGGCGGAGTTCGCCACCGCGACCGCGTCGGCGCCGAGGGCCAACGCCTTGGCGAAATCGGGGGCGTGGCGCAGCCCGCCGGTGGCCACGAGCGTGATGTCGCGCCGGTTGCGCCGGTCGAGATGACGCCGAGCGCGTGCGAGCGCGGGGATCGTCGGCACACTGATGTTGTCCCGGAACAGCAGTGGTGCCGCGCCCGTGCCGCCACCGCGCCCGTCGAGGATCACGTAGTCGACGCCGACCGCGAGCGCGGCGTCGAGATCCTCCTCGATGTGCTGGGCCGACAGTTTGAACCCGATGGGGATACCGCCCGATTCCTCGCGCACCCGATCGGCGAAGTGCCGGAAGTCGTCGATCGACGTCCAGTCCGGGAAGCGCGCGGGCGAGATCGCCGCGGTGCCCTCGGGCAGGTTCCGCACCGCTGCGATCTTGCCGACGACCTTGTCGCCGGGCAGGTGGCCACCGGTCCCGGTCTTCGCGCCCTGCCCGCCCTTGAAGTGGAACGCCTGCACCTTCTTCAGGACGTCGAAGTTCCACCCGAACCGGGCCGAGGCGAGTTCGTAGAAGTATCGGCTGTTCTCGGCCTGCTCTTCGGGGAGCATGCCGCCCTCACCGGAGCAGATCCCGGTCCCGGCGAGTTCGGCGCCACGCGCCAGCGCGGTCTTGGCCTCCTGGGAGAGCGCGCCGAAGCTCATGTCGGAGACGAAGAGGGGGATGTCGAGCCACAGCGGCTTGTCGGCGTTCGGTCCGATGCACACGTCGGTCCCGACCGGTTCCTCGTCGAGCTTCGGCAGGCGAGCCAGCTGCGCGGTGACGAACTGGATGTGATCCCACTTCGGGAGGTCGTCGCGTGGCACGCCCATCGCGCCGAGCGGACCGTGGTGGCCGGTCTTGGTGAGGCCGTTGGCGGCGAGTTCGTGGATGTACGCGACGAAGGGTTCCTCGGGGACCATGTGGGGGTCCTGGTAGTAGCCCTGGTACACGTCCGGCGTGTAGGGCTGCGGGTGCCGCATCGAGAAGCGGAGGATCTCGGTCCGGTCGACGAGCAGGTCGTCGTCCTCGACGAGGCTGGTGAACTTCTCCAGCGCCTCGGCGTTGTTGTACGCGCTCACGCCCGAGCCGATGCGGTAGTCCCAGCCGTGCACGCCGCAGATGAGGTCCTCGCCCTGCACGTGGCCGTCGGCGAGGCGCGCGCCGCGGTGGAGGCAGCGCCCGTAGAGCACCGAGTGCTCGTCACCCTGACGGACGATGACGAGATCGATGCCCTCGACCATCACGCCGACGGGCTCGCGGTCGGGGATCTCACTCCACGTCGCGATCTTGACCATTTCCATGAGTTGCTCCTCGGCGGGGATCGGGCGGGCGGCCTGTTGTCTCCGATCGGCCGTGATCGTTGCACCTGTTCCCGTGCTCCGCCCGGCACGGCGCGGGCGGCCGAGCCCCGACCCGCCTACCCTCGGCCGCATGGCGACGAGCGACGGACCGGTCGGGCCCTATCCGGATTCGGTGCAGACCGACGAGCAGCAGATCGAGTACGACAAGCTCCGTCGGCGCGTCCTGTGGAAGTTGCCGTACGGCCTGTACGTGGTGGGGAGCACCGACGGCGCCGAGCGCCGAAACGGGATGACCACCAACTGGGTCACCCAGATGAGCTTCGACCCGAAGTGGTTGGGCGTGGGGATCGAACGCGGTGCCCTCACCCACGAGTTGATCGAGGCCGGCGGGGTCTTCAGCGTGTGCCTGATCGACCGCGAGGACCGGGCGATCGTGCGGAAGTTCACCAAGCCGGTCGAGGTGGACCTGGCGGCGTGCACCCTCAACGGCTTCGCGTTCCACGAGGGCACGACGGGGGCACCGATCCTCACCCAGTCGGTCGCCTTCCTCGACTGTGCGGTCCGTGATCGGATGGAGGTGGGCAACCACACCTTCTTCGCCGGCGAGGTGGTCGACTCCGGCTTCCTCCGGGACGAGGACACCCCCGTCTTGAGGATGGAGGACACCCGCATGAACTACGGCGGGTGAGTGGTCGGAAGTGGGTCGGTCGGCGGGGTGACGGATAGCCTCCGACCATGACTGACGCCGTGATTGGCCGGCAGCAGAGCCTGCCGAAGAAGTGGCTGTACGTACTGGCCACCACCAACCCGCCGAAGGGCACCCTCGACCCCGTCTCGAAGTGGTTGTGGCTGACCCGAGCCGGCGTCCTGCCGATGACCCTCGTCGCCGCGGGCCTCGGTGGTCTGCTCGCGGTCTTCCGCGACGCGAACGTCGACTGGACCCTCTTCGCGTTCGCGGCGGTCGGCATCGTGCTCGCCCACATGGCGAACAACATCATGAACGACCTCTTCGACCTCGAGGTCGGGACCGACACCGTGGACTATCCCCGCAACCTGTACTCGCCGCACCCGGTGATCTCGGGTGTGGTCAGCCGCGGCCGCCTCGCGGTCTACGCACTCGTCGTCAACGTGATGTGCCTCGCGATCATGATCTACCTGACCGCCGAACGCGGTCCCGCGATCATCGGGTTCGCGCTCGGCGGGTTCCTCCTCTCGGCCGCGTACACCGCGCCGCCGATCCGCTTGAAGAAGCACGGCCTCGGCGAGCCGACGGTCGTCGCGGTGTGGGGACCGCTCATGGTCGGCGGCGTGTACTACGCGGCCACCGGGACCATCCCGGGCGCGGTGCTCCTCGCGTCGCTCCCGTACGCGGTGCTCTGCACGACGGTCCTCATGGGCAAGCACATCGACAAGGCACCGTGGGACGGTCCGGCAGGGACCCACACGTTGCCCGTCATTCTCGGTGACGGCCCGGCCCGGCAGGTGACAAGAGGGATGTTCGTCGCGTTCTACGCGTTGGTCGCCGGCCTGGTGATCGCGCGGATCCTGCCGGTCGCCACGCTGCTGGTGTTCGCCTCGATCCCCCTGCTCGGTCGGGTGTGGAAGGTGTACGGCGAGCCGAAGCCGGCCGAGTCACCGATGCCGAACCCGGTCTGGCCGCTCTGGTTCGCGCCCCATTCGTTCCTGTTGACCCGGAGGGCCGGCGGGCTGTTGATCCTCGGGATGATCGCCGGCGCCGCCCTCGGTTGGTAGCCGGACGGTCAACACTTCCCCTACGGGCGTACTCCTGACCCTGAATACCCGGCGCCCGTGGCCACCCGGCAGTACGCTCGATCCCGCATGCCTCGGCGGATTCTGATCATTTCGGCGTCCATGGGCGCGGGCCACGACGGGGCCGCGCACGAGCTGCGGAAGCGGCTCGAGGCGCAGGGGCACACGGTACGCGTCATCGACTTCCTCCACTGCTGCCCGTTCGGCATCGGGTGGTTCATCAAGTGGAGCTATCTGGTCCAGCTGCGGGTCGCGCCCTGGAGCTACGAACTCACCTACCGGTTCTGGTACAAGATGCCGTCCACCTGGAGTTTCATCGTCCGGCTCGACACGTTCGTCGCCGGCAAACGCATCCGGCGGGCCATCACCGAGATGGATGCCGACGTCGTCGTCTCCACGTATCCACTGTCGTCACTCGTCCTCGGCAACATGCGCAAGAAGCGCTGGCTGAAGATCCCGGTGATGACCTACCTCACCGACTTCGCGGTCCACCCCCTCTGGGTGCACCCCCATGTCGACGTCCACCTCGCGACCAGCGAGTTCGCGGCCGCCACCGCTCGTGAACGCGGGGGTGAGGATGCCCGCGCACCCGGTCCGCTCGTCGCGGAGCGGTTCCGGGAGATCCCGCAGTCGGATCGCGCCGCCACCCGGGCGGCTCTCGGCCTCACCGAGGACCAGCGCGCGGTGCTCGTCGTCGCGGGTTCGTGGGGCGTCGGCGACATCATCGGCACCTACGACGCGATCTGCGTGGCCGGCGACTTCCATCCGATCGTGGTGTGCGCGAGGGACGAGAAGCTGAAGGCGGAACTCGAGTCCCGCGGGCGCGGCTCGATCCTCGGATGGACGAACGACATGCCGGGCCTCATGGCGGCGAGCGACGTGATGGTCGAGAACGCCGGCGGCCTCACCGCCAACGAGGCGTTCGCGGTGGGTCTGCCCGTCGTCACGTTCCTCCCCATCGCGGGGCACGGGCGGGACAACGCCGAGGGCATGTCCGAACTCGGCGTCACGCGGTACGCCCGCGACATCGACGAACTCCGGGACGCGCTCACGGTCCTCAGCCGACCGAGTCGCGAGCGGCAGGAACAGATCGCACGCGCCCACGACCTCTTCGCCGGTGACGCCACGGTCGACGTGCTCTCCGAGGCGACCCGGCGCGGGCGTGACGGGGTCGACCAGCCGGTCCAGATGCCGAAGTTCCCCCATCGCATGCGCGTGCTCACCTTCTCGATGTTGGCGATGTACGGGTTGCTCACGTTGGGCGCGCAGGGCATCGGCGCGTTCGGTGTGGGGGTGGCGGAAGCGCCGCGCTCGGCGCACAACCGGGTATTCCTCGGGGTCCGGCTCACGAAGGACGAAGTCGAGCAACCTGCGATCCAGTCCATGCTCGACCGCATGCACGCCACCGCGATCATCGACGGCGAGATGGTGCACTCCACGAGCGGCGCCGCGCTGCAGTCGCTCGTCGACCGCAACATCGACGTCGGCAACGGTGGATGGGGCCAGGGGCGGCCGTTCCGGCTGCTCCGCGCCGAGACCGATGTCGTCGCCTCGACCGACGCCATCACCCAGACCGTGTCCGGCGCGAAGATCAGCGAGTTCGTGCCCGGTCGGAGATTCGACGCGTTCGACCAGATCTTCGCCCACCGGCGCGGCCAGCGCCTGGTGCGGCCCGATTACCTCATCCGTCCCACCGACCTGCCGCGGGACCTGAGGGACCGGGCGGTCTACGTGCTCGACGGGCGCGGCAGCACGGCCAACGACACCCGCCTCGCGTTGCTCAACCTCGAGCACCAGATCGCGGTGGAGAACTTCCACTCCTCGCCGCTGTCGGCGCTGCGATGAACACCCACGTCGCACTCGTCGCGGGCGCGGCCATCGGGGCGACCGCCGCAGTGGGCGTCGCCGCCCATTCGGCGCCGTCGCTGATCGCGCTCTCGGCGGTGGGTCGGCGGATCTCGCCCGGCCTCGCGGGAGTGGGTCGTCCCGGTCACGTCGCGCTCACCTTCGACGACGGTCCCGATCCCGGTTCCACCCCGGAGTTCCTCGAGGTGCTCGACGGGCTCGGCCTGCACGCCACGTTCTTCATGCTCGGTGAGATGGCGCGGCGCGCGCCGGGTCTGGCGGCCGAGGTGGCGGCGGCCGGTCACGAGATCGGCGTCCACGGCGACACCCACCGCTCGCAGCTGCGGCTCGCGCCCCGTACCGTGGCCGACGACATCGCCCGAGCCCGGGATGCAGTGGCCGATGCCACCGGTGTCGTGCCCGAATGGTTCCGCCCGCCCTACGGGACGCTGTCCCTCGGTGGGGTACGGGGCGCGCGCCGAGCCGGGCTCCGGCCCGTGTTGTGGACCGCGTGGGGCCGGGACTGGCGGGCGGAGGCGACGGCCGACTCGGTCGTCGCCGACGTGCTCCAGGGGTACGACGACGGCGGCACGGTGCTCCTGCACGATTCCGACTGCACGTCGGCCCCCGACTGTTGGCACTCCGCACTGGGAGCGTTGCCCCGACTGGACGGCGTTTGGCGGTCGCGAACGCTCCAGGTCGGCCCGGTCGGAGAGCACGGGATCGTGATTCCCGAACGCAGCGCTGCGTAGCCCGTGGCGTTCATCTTCGCGCTGAGCGCGGGCCTGTGTTATGCCGTCGCGTCGGTGTTCCAGCACAAGGTCGCGGCCAATGCGCCCGACCACATGGCGCTGCGCCCGAGCCTGATCATCGAGTTGACCCGCCATCCGATGTGGCTCTTCGGCATCGCGCTCGACATCGGCGCGTATTTCCTCGAGGCCGCTGCGCTGTCGGTCGGTTCGATCGTGATGGTGCAGACGCTGCTCGTGAGCGGCCTGCTCTTCGCCCTGCCGCTCTCGGCGATCGGTCGAACGACCCGGCCCGGACGTTCGGAGTGGCTCGCCGCGGCCGCGGTTGCGGCCGGGATCGCAGTCTTCCTCGGCGTGGGTGAACCCATCGGGAAGTCGGGGACCGCGACCGGGTTCGAATGGATCGTCGGCTTCGGGTTCTGCGTGTCGATCAGTACATTCGCGGTGATCGTGACGCGCGGAGCACAACCTCACAACCGTGCGCTCGGCCTCGCGGTCGCGACCGGCGCGTGTTACGCGTGCACCGCGGCCCTCACCAAGCAGGTGGTCGACATCCTGGCCCACCACAGCTTCGCGGGGCTCTTCATGCGGTGGCCGGTGTACGCACTCGCGGTGTTCTCGATCGCCGGCCTGATCCTCAACCAGAGCGCCTTCAACGCCGGGCACCTCGCGGCGTCGCTCCCGGCGCTGGCGGTGACCAACCCGATCCTGTCGTCGATCCTCGGTGTGTACATCTTCGAGGAGCATCTGAAGGCCCACGGTGTCCTGCAGTACGCCGTCGTCGTGGGCGCGGTCGTGGTGATGCTGCTGGGGGTCATCCGGCTCGCCCAATCACCGTTCGTCACCGGTGAAGACGAGACCCCGGGCCACCCGCCGGTCACACCCGCGGCGCCCTGATCCCCGCGCCGGTCAGGTCTGGAGCGGCTGGACGCGGCGGGCGATCGGCTCGAGTTCGGCGTGCCAGTCGGAGGGTTCGTGCAACGGCACGAGCACCAACTTGGAGAAGCCGACCGCGACGTACTCGCCGATGCGACGCTCGAGTGCGTCGAGGCTGCCGGGAACGAGATCGGTCGGGTCCACCTCGGGTGAACGGGTGGCGATGAGTTGCCGCACCGATTCGGGGAGGGGACCGGGCGAGTACAGGATCATCGCGCCGAAGTGTTCGGGATCGATCGTCCGGCCGTGTTCGGCTGCCGTCGCCTCGATCGCAGTCCGCCCGGCCGCGCAAACGGCTGGCATCGAGAACGACGCAAGCCAACCGTCGGCGAGGCGACCGACCCGGCGCAGCTCCACCGGCGCGCGGCCGCCGAGCCAGATGTCGGGCGGTTGTTGGACGGGATGCGGGCGGACCCTGAGCCCCTCGTAGTGGAACCGCTCGCCGTCATGGTCGACGGCGTCCTCGGTCCAGAACCGCCGGAGCAACGGGAGGGCTTCCTCGAAGTACGCGGCCCGGGCCAAGCGGTCGATCCCGAACGCCTGCTGCTCGGCCGGGTGGGCGATGCCCAACCCGAATGCGGGCAGGAAGCGCCCGTCGCTCAGCACGTCGAGCGTCGCGAGTTCCTTGGCGAGCAACGCGGGGTTGCGGCCCGGGAGCACCTGCACGCTGGTGCCGAGCTTCAACCGGGCGGAGCGACCGGCCGCCACGGCCAGCCCGACGATCGGGTCCGGCGCGTCGGCGGTGATCCGTTCGGAGAGCCACAGCGAGTCGAACTGCAGCGCGTCCAGGGTGTCCACCATGGCGCCGAAGTGGGCCGCGGTGAAGCCGCGCTGGGTGCCGAATCCGTATCCGACTCGTACCTTCATGGGGTGGTCGTCCTCTCCCGCGTCACGATGTCGCGGTGATCCAGTCGGCCACCACGCGGGTCGCCGGATCACGTCCGATCTCCGCCGGGAATCCGTAGTGGTCCCCGGGGACGGTGACGCGTTCGAGGGTCGTCGTCGCGAGTGACGAAGCGATGAGTTCGTCGTCGGAGGGGTAGATGCAGTTGTCGCCGGCATAGACGAGCTGCAGGGCCGGGAGCGTCATGCGGCTGCCCGTGACCGCGATCTCGGCCTGCGAGGAGAGCCCGGACCACGTGGAGAGCCAGGCCTCGGGGGCCACGACCCGCCCGAATCCCACCGCGCCGTAGTTGATCCAGTCGGGCCGGCGGCCCCAGAGTGATCCGTAGTCGCGCGCCGACGGATCGAGGGTGAGGTCGACCGCGCGCGGGTCGGCGTCGGTCCGGTAGACGTGGAGGAAATGGGTGGCGATCGCGGCTCGGCGATCGGCGGTGGTGCCGCCCCCCGACCACGCGGCGCGAGCGGCCCGCTTCGCGGCGACCAACGTTCGTGCGCGCTCGTCGATCCGGGCCACACGCGCCCGCTGCGCCGCGCGGTACCGGGCCAGGAACTCGGGGTCGTATTCCGGTGCACCGGGCGGTTCGACGAATCCGTTGCGCGGGTCGTAGAGATCGAGGGTCGGGTCGCACGCCACCGGATCCGATTCGTCGGTGACCGAGGGATCGATTGCGTGCAGGAGGTAGTGGCCTTCGCCCGCATGACCGGCCAGGTACACCATCGCGTCGGCACCCGGAAGGTCGTACTCGTTGAGGTCGAACCGATCACCGGCCGCAGTGTGGGTGAGGCGCCCGCCGGCCGGGGCATGGGCCTGGTGCAGGTAGAACGTGAACAACGACGCACCACCGCTGTTGCCGATGAGTACGACGCGGTCGTAACGCGCGCGGGCCACTGCCAGCGCGGCGGCCGTGTCGAGCAGGACCTGCTCGTGGATGAGTGTCGCGTCGTTGTTGAGCCACCGGCTCGTGACGTTGAGCACCGCGATCCCGGCCTCGAGCAACGCCGGGGTCGCGTAGTGGTGCGAGAAGTTGGCGCGCGGGTGCATGAGGACGGCGACGGTCGACTCGCCGCCCCGGGCGTAGAGCCATCCGTGGGCAACCGCGCGGTCCTGGGTGTCGAGCACCAGGGGCGTGCAGTTGGTGCCCGGGGGCGGGTCGCGATGCCACTCGGCCACCCGGTACGCGTTGTCGTACCGACCGATCCGGGTAGGACGATCTGCAGGCATGAGGTGGCAGGCTAGGCGGCTGTGACTGCCGCCGAACCGTCCTCGTCCCCGCTGTCCGGGCTACGCGTTCTCGAACTCGGTTCGTTCATCGCCGGTCCGTTCGCCGGCCAACTCCTCGGCGACCTGGGGGCCGAGATCGTCAAGGTCGAGGCACCCGGCGCCGGCGACCCGATGCGCGGCTGGGGTGTCACCGTCGAGGGGCGGTCACTCTGGTGGCCGGCGATCGCGCGCAACAAGCAGTCGATCGCGATCGACCTCCGCACCGACGCGGGCCGGGATCTGGTGCGTGACCTCGCCGCGCACTGTGACGTGATCGTCGAGAACTTCAAGCCGGGCACCCTGGCGCGTTGGGGCCTGTCGTATCCGGTGCTTGCCGCCGCCAACCCGGGCCTGGTCCTCACCCACGTCTCGGGCTTCGGTCAGGACGGACCGCGCGCCCACGAACCCGGTTTCGGTGCGATCGGCGAGGCGATGGGCGGGATCCGTCACACCACGGGTGACCCCGACCGCCCGCCGGCCCGGGCCGGGATCTCCCTCGGCGACGCGCTGGCCGCGTTGTTCGCAGTCATCGGTACCCTGGCGGCGGTCAACGAACGCCACCGGTCCGGGCTCGGTCAGGAAGTCGACGTCGCCATCTACGAGGCGGTCATGGCCCTCATGGAGTCGACCGTGGCCGACTTCGAACTCGGCGGTGTGGTCCGCGGCCGCAGCGGTGGGTTCCTCCCGGGTGTCGCGCCGTCGAACGCCTACCGCACGGCCGACGGTCGTGACGTCGTCATCGCCGCCAACGCCGACGCGGTGTTCGCCCGCCTCACGGTCGCGATGGATCGTGCCGATCTCGCCGCGCCGTACGCGACCCACGCCGCGCGCGCCGAACACCAGCAGGCCCTCGACGCCGAGGTCACTGCCTGGACGACGACCCGAAGCGCCGACGACGTCCTCGCCCACCTCGAGGCCCACTCGATTCCCGCCGGGCTCATCAACACCGCCCCGGACATCGCGGCCGATTCGCACATCGCGGCGCGGGACATGATCGTCCGGTTGGCCGCGGGTTTCGAACGTGCGCTGCCGATGACCGGCGTCGTCCCGAAGTTCTCACGCACGCCCGGCGCGATCAGCCGGGTGGGCCCGTCACTCGGTGAACACACCGATCGGGTCCTCACCGAGCTGCTCGGACTCGACCCGGGCACCGTCGCCGCCCTGCGATCGCAGGGCGTCATCGCCTGACCGCAGCCACCCAACGGTGGCGCGGCCGGCGTGGGGCTCAGACCGCCGCGGTCGTGGGCGAGTACAGCGTGCCCGTCGGCGCCGGCTCCAACGCGGGTGCCTGCTCGTGGAGCAGACGCAGCGCCTCGGCCCGGTCTTCGTCGGTGACTTCGACGGTCGTCGTGCAGAACTCCACCATGATCCCGTTCGGGTCGGTGGTGTAGATCGAGACGCACCAGCCGTGGTCGATCTCGTACACGTAGTGACCATGGTCCTGCCACCGCCGACGCGCCGCGGCGAGGTCATCGAGCGTCGCGGCGTCGAACGCGATGTGGTTCGTCCACTGTGGGAGCCCCAGACCGGTCGAGATGGAGGGCTCGAAGTCGCCGATGGTGTCGTCGTGGAGATCCCAGAACGCGATCATCTCGCCGTTGCCGGTCTCGTAGAACAGGTGGCGCGCCCATCCGCCGCTGTCGGTGGGGGCCACGACCGTGCGGGCCAGGGTGAACCCCATCGACTCGGTGTAGAAGTCGTGGTTGGCTTCGGGGTCGCGGGTCGCGATGGCGAGGTGATGGAATCCCATCCCGAGATTCTTCTACAAAATCTCGGGGGTCCGCACCGCGGCGGCCGGCGCCGGCGGATGGGCATGGCGCAGGTGGTGGGCGGTGGCCACCTCCAGGACGCCGACGAACGACGCCGCGAACAGGGTCACGACGGTCTCGATCGCGAGTTCCGCCACGATCTCGTGCCCGAACAGCAGCCCGCCGAGGTCGGCGAGGCTCGCCTCGATCATCATGGGGATGGCGACGGCCACCACCACCAACACCGGAGCCCGCCGGACGAGGGCCGCACTCCGCCGCATTGCGGGCAGCGCCCGCAGTTGCTCACCCACGAGCACGGGTCCGGTGAGGATCAGGAGCGTCGTCACCACGAGGCCCGGGACGACGAACAGCACGAACCCGGCCACCTCGAACGCGAAGCCGAGCACGCTCGCGAGGACGAGTTGTGACCACGGCAGCCGGGCCGCGACCGACCAGCGGGTGGGCGCAGCGGCGTCGTCCACCCAGGCGGCCGCGGTGTGGTCGAGGAGTCCGGCATAGAAGATCGCCGCCAGCCCACTCAGGCCGGCCGTCGCCGCGGTGGCGAACACGAGGAACAGACCGACGGGCCAGGACTCCCCGGTGACGTCGATGGTGAGGAGTCCCAGGCCGTCGAGGATCGCGAACGGCAGCAGGATGCACGCCGCGCTGCCGACGATGAAACCGAAGTGGGTCCGGAACAACGCCCACGAATCACGGTAGATCGCAAGGACCCGCGTCGCGAACGACGCGGGCTGGTCACCGGACGACATCGGGCGCCGAGCGTAGTGACGCACCCGACCTATGGTCGCTCCATGCCGATCGCACCCCCCGACGAGCACACGGTCGATCCGGACCCGATGGTCCAGTTCGCCGCCTGGTATTCGGCGGCGGTGGACGCGACCGGCGACCGGGCCGCGGCGATGACCGTCGCGACCGCGACCCCTGACGGCCGCCCGTCGGCGCGGATCGTCCTGCTGCGTGGTTTCGACGCCCGCGGCTTCGTCTTCTACACCAACTACGAGAGCCGCAAGGGCGGGGAGATCGCCGCCAACGACGCCGTTGCCGCGGTCGTCTACTGGTCCGAACTCGACGCGCAGGTGCGCGTCGAGGGCACGGCGGCGCGGGTCGACGCGGCAGAGTCCGAGGCCTACTTCGCCCAGCGGCCCCGCGGCCACCAGATCGGTGCGTGGGCCTCGCACCAGAGTGCCCCGATCGCCGACCGAGCCACGCTCGAACGGCAGGTGCACGAGGCGGAGGCGAAGTTCCCCGATGCGGTTTCCTTGCCGCCGTATTGGGGTGGGTACCGGATCACCCCGGCGGTCATCGAGTTCTGGAAGGCCGGCGCCGACCGCGTCCACGATCGCGTGCAGTACCGCCGTGACGACGGCACGTGGTCGATCCGACGCCTCAGCCCGTGACCTGTGCCGCGTCCCACCGCACCCGCTCGAGCAGTGCGGTGTAGACGATCAGGCGGCCGAGTACGAGGAGCCAGATCAACACCGCGAAGACCGCTCCCAGCGCGCCGTAGAGCGCCGACGAGCGCAGCACCAGGGCCGGCACGACGAGCGACCCGACGACCTTGAGGATCTCCAGTCCGATCCCGGCCATCACTGCCGGGAACCGCATGGCGCGGCGCGGGATCTTGCGCGCCGGGAGCACGATCGCGGTCCAGTAGAAGAACAATGCGTCGGCCGCGACGCCGCCGACGATCCCGAGCTGCAGGAGGATCCCCGCCTGGCGGAGCAGGACCGCGGTGCCGACGATGACGGCGAGGAATGCGAGTCCGCCGAGGAGCCAGATCGCGCCCGCGGTCCGGCCCCGCCACGTACCACCGCGGATGGACCAGGCCTCGTCCCACGCTGCGTTCACCGAGAGCGTGAGCCCGGTGCCGGTCCAGATCAGGCCGACGAGTCCGACGATGCTGGACTCGACGCGCCGCTTCTGGGCGCTCTGGACCACGTGGGTCAGCGACTTCCCCAGGTCCGACCCGAGGCCGAGCGCGTTTGCGATGTCGTGAGCGACGCGATGCGCGTCCCCACCGGCGAAGCCCACCGCGGCAATGGCCAGGAGGACGATGGGGAACAACGCGAGGAAGGCGCGCATGCTGATCGCAGCCGCGAGGTTCCCGCCCCGGATCGCCGTGAATCGACGCTGGACCTCCCCCACGTCGTGGCGCGCGCGGTCGAACCGGGTGGCGATCTGCACGTGGCCTATCGTGCCACGGTGCTGGATCCGGGAAGTCGATGAACCCGATCACCGTCGCCCTGTTGATCGGCGCCGGCGTGGTCGGGCTGGGGAACTGGATCGCGGTGGCCCGCGAACACCCGCGCGGGATCTACGTCTGCAAGCCACTGACGCTCGTCCTGATGATCGGCGCGGCCATCACGCTGGATCCGCGGTCTTCGAGCGCGCGGGCGTGGTTCGTCGTGGCCCTGGTGTTGTCGCTCGCGGGTGACGTGTTCCTCATGTTGCCGACGGACGCGTTCGTCGCGGGCCTCTCCGCCTTCCTCCTCGGACACGTGGCCTACGTCGTCGGGATCAACCAGTCGTCGGCCGGCAACTGGCTGCTCGCGATACCGGTCGTCGTGATCGCGGCCGGGTTGGGCACGCGGCTGGTCCGGGGGATCCGGAGCCACGGCCACCCCGAACTGGTGCCGCCCGTCGTCGCCTACGTCGTCACGATCCTGGTGATGGTGAGCAGCGCGGTCGCGAGTGGCAATGCCGTCATGGCGGTCGGCGCCGTCCTCTTCATGATCTCCGACGCACTCATCGGCGAGCACCGCTTCGTTCGCGAACGCAGCTGGCAACCGGTGGCGATCATGGTCACGTACCACCTCGCCCAGGCGCTGCTGGTGGTGTCGCTCACGACGTGAGCGCGGCCTCCAGGTTCGCCAAGTCCTTGGCGAGTGATGCCGCCATGACGCGCTGCATCAGCCCGGACGGCAACCAGGCGAACTTCCCCGGTTGCCCCACGTTGCGGATACGGACGAGTGAACCGGTGCCCGCCGGTTCGATCTCGTAGGTGACGACCCCCACGAACGGCCCGTCGCTGATGTCGAGCACGAGGCGATCGGGGGGCGTGTATTCCGTGACGGTCGTGGTCCAGCCGATCGACCGACCGAGGAAGCGGGCGGTACGCCGAACCCGTGACCCGCAGGCGAGCGGCGCGTCGAGCAGTTCGCTGCCGGTCAGGGCCTTCATCCACCGGGGGTCCTGGTGCGGGTCGAACATCACGGCGGCGACTCGATCGGGCGGGGCCGCCACCGTGCGCTCGGCGCCGACGTCCAGGGACTTCGCCATCACTGCTCGGCCTGCTCGGCCGCGACCTTGAGCCGGGCGAGGCTGTCGGTCCACATGGAGTCGACGAACGCGCGCACTTCGGCGAGTCCCTCCGGTTGGGCACGGTAGAGCCGGCGGTTCCCCTCGACCCGGACCGACACCAGCGCCGCGTCGGCGAGGACGCGCAGGTGCTGCGACACCGCGGGCCGGCTCAGGTTCGTGAAGTGCGCGGCGAGTTCGCCGGCCGGGATCTCGTGGTCGCGCACGAGGTGGAGAATCCGGCGCCGGGTGGGGTCGGCGACCGCATGGGCGGCCCGGTCGAGCGGTGACAGTTGCGCGCTCGCCGGGGCCATGTAAGGATCATCTTACATAGATCAGCGCCGGGCAAGTCGCCCGCCACGCGATGGGAGAACTCCGCATGGAACTGCTCGACGCCCTCGACGCCACCTTCGGCCACACGACGGCGGTCATCGCCGCGATCCGGCCCGACCAACTCGACGCGCCCACGCCGTGCGCCGAGTGGGACGTGCGGGCGCTGCTGGCCCACACGCTCGGGGTGGTCACCAACATGGGTCGGGGCGCGCGGGGCGAGCCCCTCCTCGATGACGTGAGCGCGATGGCGCTCGAGTCCGACCTCGGCGCGCAGTTCGCCGCCACCGCCGCCGCGACCATGGCCGGGTGGCGGGCCCTGGGCCCCGACGCCTCGGTCGACGTCGGGGCCGGACCCATGCCCGCCATGGTCGCGATGAGCATCAACCTGCTCGACACCGCGACACACTCGTGGGACATCGCCGACGCCACGGGTCAGCCGGGTGACCTCGACCCCGAAGTGGCGGACCGGGTGATGGAGGCCTGTCGCATGGTGGTGACGGACGAGGTCCGGGGGTTCGCCGGGTTCGATCCGGCGGTGCCGGTGCCGGCCGATGCGAGCGTGATGACCCAGGTCGTGGCGTTCCTCGGCCGCCGACCCGTCGCGGCGTAGCGTCGGCGCCATGCGGCGCTCGATCGATGACGCACTCGACGACCATCCGGCGGACGAGGAGTTCCCACCGATCTCGTGGATGGTCGGGCTCACCGACGATCCCAACGCGTCGGACGACGGCGAACCGCGGGTGAGCGTGACGCTCGAGGAACGCGGCGGCGCGGGCTTCGGACTGGTCGCGCACCTGGCGCCTTCTACCGCGCGGCGGATGCGCGGCACGATCGCGGCGGCCCTCCGTGAGGTGGGCGAGGACCCCGGCGCGTAGCCCGACTACAGCAGCAGTGGGGCGCGACCGGTGGTCGCGTCGGCGTCACGGGTCGAGGCGGGGAGCGTTCCGATGTGCTCCACGATCTGGTCGACCGTGATGATCGCGATGCGGTGCTCCTCGGCGAAGAGTTGGAGGAACGGCATCCGCGCCGGCGAACCGTCGTCGTGGAGGACCTCGCAGATCACCGCGACCGGTGCGAGGCCGGCGAGGCGGGCGAGATCGACGGCCGCCTCGGTGTGGCCCCGGCGTTCGAGGACGCCACGGGTGCGGGCGCGGAGCGGGAACACGTGGCCAGGACGCAGGAACTCGGTCGCAGTCGCGGTCGGGTCGAGGAACCGGCGCACGGTGTTGGCACGGTCGGCCGCGCCGATGCCGCTGCCCGAGTCGACATGGTCGATCGAGATGCTGAACGGGGTGTCGTTGCCGGCCGAGTCCGGTGGGACCATCGGCGGGATCTCCAACCGGTCGAGGTACGACGGGTGGGTCGGCATGCACACCAGGCCCCGGGCCCAGCGGAGCATGAAGTTGATCGCCTCGGGGGTGACCCACTCGGCGGCCATCGTGAGGTCGCCTTCGTTCTCCCGGTCCTCGTCGTCGGCGACCAACACCATCTCGCCGCGGCGGATACGACGCAGCGCGTCGTCGAGCGTTGCGAACTTCATCGGGAGACCTCCTGGATAGGACGGGAAAGCGGTGCCGCGCCGGGCAGGGTCACGACCATGCGGCAGCCGTGGGGTTCACGGGGTTCGGGATGGATCTCCCCGCCGTGCAGATCGACGATCCACCGGGCGATCGCGAGCCCGAGACCGGCGCCGCCATCGGACGACGCGCGAGCGGTGTCGGCCCGGTAGAAGCGTTCGAAGACGCGTTCCGCATCGGCCGCCGCGATGCCTGGCCCGTCGTCGAGGACCTCGATGGTGACGGTGTCGGCGGTGCGGCGGGCCCGGACCTGGACCGAGCCACCCCGGGGCGAGTGGCGGACCGCGTTCTCGAGCAGGTTGGCGACCACCTGGTGGACGCGCTCGGGGTCGCCGTCGGCGGCGAGGTCCTGGTCGTCCACGCTCATCTCGATCGCGATCCCAGGATCGCTCAGTTCCTGCTCCCGGACGGCATGGGCCAGCACCGGTTGCACCGCGAAGGCGTGCCGGTCGAGCGGCACCGTGCCGGCTTCGAGTCGGGACAGGTCGAGGAGTTGGGTGACGAGGCGGCCGAGCCGCTCCACCTGGGCGAGCATCGTGGCCAGGGTGGTCGGATCGGCGGCGGCGACGCCGTCCACGAGGTTCTCGAGCGTCGCCTGTAGCGCAGTGAGCGGGGTGCGCAGTTCGTGGCTCACGTTGGCGACCAGGTCACGCCGCACCCGGTCGGTCTCCGCGAGTTCGGCGGCCATCTGGTTGAACGCGACGGCGAGCCGGCCGACCTCGTCGTGGGACGTCGCGGTGACCCGCCGGTCGTAATGGCCCTTCGCCATCTCCTGGGTGGCAACGGCCATCTCGCGGAGTGGCGAGGTCATACCGCGCGCGAGGCGACTTACGAGCAGGAGCGCGACCGCGGCCGCGAAGATCCCGGCGAGGCTCGGCCACAGGTGGAGAATGCGGATCCCGAACCAGAACACGAAGACCGTGACGCTGACCGCACCGACGATGAGGGTCGCGAGTTTGACCTTGATCGAGGTGACCGCGTCGAGGGGACGGTCGGGCACGTGGGGGCGCGGTGGGAGTCGCTTCATGCCACGTCCGCCAAGGCGTATCCGACCCCGTGCACGGTTCGGATGACGTCGTTGCCGAGTTTGCGGCGCACCGCGCGCACGTGCGAGTCGACGGTCCGGAGCCCGGACGCGACGTCGTAGCCCCACACCTCCACGAGGAGATCCTCCCGGGTGTAGACCGCGCCCGGTGTCTCGGCGAGGAACAACACGAGGTCGAACTCGGTCGGGGTGAGGTGTACCGGTTGCCCGCCGCGGAGCACGCGCCGGGATACCCGGTCGATCTCGAGGTCGTCGACGTGGATCGCCCCGACGACCTCCGTGCTCACACCGTCGTTGCGCGAGCGCTCGACGCGGCGCAGCAGCGCGTGGATGCGGGCGACGAGTTCACGGCTGCTGAACGGCTTGGTCATGTAGTCGTCAGCTCCGACTCCGAGCCCGACCAGCAGGTCGTGCTCGGAATCGCGTGCGGTCAGCATGAGTACCGGGACGGCACGCTCGGTCTGGATGCGCTCGCACACCTCGAGGCCGTCGATGCCGGGGAGCATCAGGTCGAGTACGACCAGGTCGGGCTGGAGTGCATTGCACCGCTCGACGCCGGTCGGGCCGTCGGACGCGATCTCCACTGCGTAGCCCTCGGACCGCAGGCGCGCCGCGATGGCGTCCGCGATAGGGGCTTCGTCCTCGACCACGAGAATGGTGCGCGCCGCGGGCGCGAACGAGGTCGGAGAAGGCACCCGCCAAGGATACGGACGTGCCGGTGAGAGAGTTCCGTTCCACCTGTGGAGATTGTGTGGAGATGAGGGTGCGATCGGGACGCCAGGCCCGTAACGTCGGGCGTCCGGCCGAGACAGTGGAGTCCGTGGCGTCGGTCGACCCCCCCCCAGATACCGACCCCCCGATACCGACCCGTCGAGCAGAAAGGCCCATCGTGAGCGAGCAGATCGATCCGACGACGCTGAGTGACGAGGACTGGAAGGCCCGCCTGAGCCCAGACCAGTACACCGTGCTGCGCCAGGCCGGCACCGAGCGCGCGTTCTCCGGCAAGTACACCGACACCGAGGACCCGGGCCTGTACCGGTGCGCCGGGTGCGGGGCCGAACTCTTCTCCTCCGACACCAAGTTCCATTCCGGGAGCGGCTGGCCTTCGTTCTGGGCCGCGGCCAAGGAGGGCGCGATCGAGGAGCACACCGACCGGACGCACGGGATGACCCGGACCGAGATCGTGTGCGCCCGCTGTGGTGGCCACCTCGGGCACGTGTTCCCCGACGGGCCGCAGCCGACCGGCCAGCGCTATTGCGTGAACTCGTTGTCGCTCGAACTCGACCCGACCGAAGCGTCGTAGGTCGCCAGCGCGTCGCGCACCCAGCCCTGGAACGCGAACACCCCGTTCTCGTGGCGGGGGCTGAGCCGACCGGTGGTGTAGATCCCGGTTTCGAGGTTGCGTTGCACGGCCTCGCAGATCCGCTGGTCCTCGGCGAGCACCTCGACGCCGAGTCGTTCGATGTCGGCATTGGCGGTCGCGGCGGCCGGTGACGGGTCGGCGAAGAAGAAGTCGTAGACGATCCGGGTCCGTCGCGGACCGAGTGGGAACCACCGTTCCACGTTCATGCCCTCGGGATAGACGTTGAGTCCGAGGTTCGGGAATGCCCAGAGCCAGAGCCCGGCCGTGACCGCGCCGTCGCGTGTCGGCGCGGTGTGTTCCACCCAGTGGTCGTGGACCTCGACCCGGTAGTTGCGGGCGTCGATCTGGCGGTTCAGCTCCGGGTGGACGAACGGCACGTGGTACCCCTCGCCGTAGTTGTCCGTGTACGTCTTCCAGTTGGCGTCGACGTCGTGGGTGAGCCGGTGGCTGTACGTCAGCTGTTCGATCGGCTGGTCGGCGCAGCGGTCGACGAGATTCCCGAGCGCCTCGTGCAGGCCCGGGCCCTCCGCGGCGATCCGCACGAAGACGAGGCCCCGCCACTCGGCCACCGCCACCGGCCACAGCCCGAACTCGGCCGGGTCGAAGTCGGTCGCGTCGCCGAAGTCGCGGGCGCGGTGCAGCGCGCCGTCGAGGCCGTAGCTCCACCCGTGGTAGCCGCACACGATCACCGAGCAGTGACCTTGATCGTCCGTGACGAGCGGTCCGGCGCGATGGCGGCACACGTTGTGGAACGCGCGCAGGTCGCCGGAGTCGTCGACCAGTACGACGACCGGCCGCCCCGCGACGTCGTGGCTGACGTAGTCGCCGGGTGCGACGAGCTGGGCCCGGAACCCGACGAGTTGCCACGTCGTGGCGAAGATCGCTTCCCGTTCGCGGCGGAACCATTCCTCGTCGTGATAGGCGAGCGCGGGCAGCGTGATCGCGACGTCGAGTCGGGGCGGAGCGGTCATCGCCGCGATCGTAGGACCCTTTCGGAACCACTCCTCTAAGGTCGGACGCAATGGACATCACGGAGATGCGCGTGCCGACCCACGAACAGGTGGTGCGGGTCGTCGACCGCGACCTCGGCATCGATGCGATCATCGCGATCCACTCGACCGCCCTGGGGCCTGCCCTCGGGGGAGTCCGGTTCTGGCATTACGACTCCGACGAGGCGATGCTCGCCGACGCGTTGGCGCTCTCGAAGGCGATGTCGCTCAAGGCGTCGGCCGCCGGCCTGTTCCAGGGCGGGGGCAAAGCGGTGGTGCGGTGGGCGACCGGGGCCGGTCCCCGCGCCGCGGAGCAGCTCGCGGTGATCGGTGCCGCGATCGACGGGCTCGGTGGCCGCTACCTCGCGGCCGAGGATGTCGGCGCGACGACCGCCGACATGGACGGCATCGCCGCAGTCACACCGTGGGTCACGGGAGTCAGCGAGTCGGAGGGTGGGTCAGGCGATCCGTCCCCGATCACTGCCTTCGGAGTCTGGGCGGCGATGCGCGCCGCAGCCAACGAACGCTGGGGCAGCACCACGCTGACCGACCGGCGGGTCGTGATCCAGGGTGCGGGAAAGGTCGGTTCGAGCCTGGCGCGGTCACTGCGCGCGGACGGTGCGAAGGTGGTCGTGAGCGACGTCGACGACGCGCGCGTCGCCGCGCTGGTGAAGGAACTGAAGATCGAGGCGATCGCGCCGGACGCGGCGGTGACCGCGGCCTGCGACGTCCTGGCCCCGTGCGCGATGGGTGGCACCATCGACGCCGAGCACGTGGAGCACCTCCGCTGCGAGATCGTCTGCGGCGGCGCCAACAACCAACTCGCCACCATCGAGATGGACGATGCGCTGGCGCGGCGCGGGATCCTCTACGCGCCGGACTTCATCGTGAACGCGGGCGGCATCCTCAACATCGCCGAGGAGTTCGTCGGCTACTCGAGGGACCACGCGATCTCCTCGGCGGCGCGCATCGAGGGCACCACCTCTCATGTGTTCGCGATGGCCAAGGAGTGGGGCTGCGCCCCGGGGCATGCCGCGATCCGGATCGCCGAGGAGCGCATCGAACGCCAGCCGTTCGGGACCGGGCGTTGGGAGCCGGGTGACCCGACGGCGTGGACCCACGGGAGCCCGTTCGTACGGGTGCGCCCCAACCGGTGACGGTCCTAGTCTGAACGCATGCTCGAAGTCGCCGAGATCGTCGAGCGGTGCCAGACCGCGATCGCCGATCCCACCCCACCGCTCGCGGTCCGGGACGTCGTCGAGGAACTGATCCGCGATCCGGGCGCCCTCGGGTCGGCCATCGGACCGATCACCGAGGGCGGTATCAAGGTCCTGCACCGCGCCGACGATCTCACGGTGCTCCACATCGCGTGGACCCCGGGCATGGTGCTCAACCCGCACGAGCATGCGATGTTCGCGGTGGTCGGCATGTATGGGGGCCAGGAGGACAACCGGTTCTTCCGGCGGTCGGACCACGGGTTGGAACCGACGGGCGGCCGGGAACTCACCGGCGGCGACGTACTCGTGATGGGTCACGACGCAATCCACGCCGTCGCCAACAGGCGACGCGAGTTCGCGGTCGCGCTCCACGTGTACGGCGGCGACTTCTTCGACGCCGTGCGTTCGGAATGGGACGAGGACACGTTCGATGAGCGGCCGCGCGACGTCGAGGGCACCATGCGCCGGTTCGCCGCCGCCAACGCCGCGTGGAACGCGGAGACTGCAAACTGACGACGCCCGTCAGAGCCTCCGAGCGGAGCGAGCCGCGAGGTAGCGAGCCCCACGGAGGGCATGACCGGCAGGAGTGCGAGCGGACGAGCCATCAACGGGCGAGCGCACGAGCAATCAGGACGTCGAGCAATCAGATCGTGGCGGTCACGTACCCGGCCACGAGCAGCAAGCCGGTGAAGAGGTGCAGTCCGATGTTCGTCTGCATCGCGGGCATCAGCGCGTAGGGCTGCTCGTAGTTGGCCCGGATACCGCGGTACACCGAACGCGCCATCGGCGCGGTGAGGAGACCGACGAGCGTCCACCACGGCGTGATCCCGAGGACCGGGCCGAGCGCGATCAGCAGGAACGCCGAAATGGTCGCCGCCGCGTAGGCGTGCTCGACGCGCTCAGCCGACCAGCGCACGATGAGGGTCCGCTTGCCCGACGCCTCGTCTCCGAGCCGGTCGGGGATCTGGTTCACGTAGAGGACGAGCGCGATCAGGATCGCGACCGGGAGTGAGGCGTAGACCGCGTCCCAACTCCACGACTGCGCGCACACGAAGTAGGTGCCGAGTGCCATCACCGGCCCGAATCCGAGCGCGGTGACCGGTTCGCCGAGCCCGCGGTGGACGAGTCGGAACGGTGGCGCGGTATAGGCAAGGCTCAGCGCGACCCCGACGGCACCGATGGCGAGGAGATCCCACCCGCGTGCGGCGGCGAGGACCAGACCGAGCACGATGGCCAGTCCGTAGAACCCGACGCAGGCGCCCACCATGGCCCGCCGACTCACCAAGCCGTACTGCATGACGCGGGAACCCCCGCTGAACGGGGTCGGGGTGGTGTTGGCGGCGTCCGCGCCCGATGCGTCGTCGAACAGGTCGTTGGCGATGTTCAACCCGAGGTGCACCGCGCATCCGGCGACCAGGGCGAGGAGCCACCAACCCCACGAGAACGCGCCGTCGTAGGCGGCGACCGCACCGCCGAGCGCGATCGGGACGATGGTGGCGGTCAGGAACGGGAGCCGGGTGGCGAGGAAGAACTTCCACCAACCCGAGAGGCGCGGCTTGCCGCCCACCGCGTCGAAGTACTCGTGGGCGAGCGGGACGCCGCGCTCCGCGTACTCGAAGAACGGCACGTCGGCCTCGTCCCAGCCGCTCGCCTGTTCGACCGTCACGGTGAGGCGGTCGCCGTCGATACGGCCGTCACCCCAGAGGTTCACGTACCGGCGCTCGTCGTAGCCGATGCCCGGTTGGGGCCGGATGTGGCTGACGGTGAGGCAGAGATCGGTCGGGGTCTCGGGCAGCATGCTGGGGTCGACCGGACCGACGGTGATGGTGGCCGCGGTGGGGTCGGTGGTGAAGTCGGCCGCGACGCTGGTGGGATAGCCGGCCGCGTCGACGAACGACATGATCACATGCGGGAACCCGGCCGCGCGTCGGACCGCGTCGGTGGGGGTCAGGGTGGTCATCGGCCGGCCTCCGCGAGTTCGAACACCTGCGGCGGTGCGGTGGTTTCACCGGCGGCCCAGTAGAGAACCCGGCGGGGCGTGATGTCGATGATCGAACGCTCGAAGAACAGCGGGATGCCGAAGCGCTTCTTGACGAACGTGTCGATCACCGGTTCCTTCGCCCGCCACAACGGCAGGAGTGCTTCCCAACCGGAGTGGAGGTCGTCCTCCACCACCCGCGCGTCACCCTGGATCGTGGCGCGGGCGAAGGGCGTCGCCGGGACGCCCACCGGGTCGGTCAGCGAGACCGACACCTTCGGGTTCGCCTTGATGTGGCGGAGCTTCTTCGAGAACAGCACCGCCGAGGTCATGAAGATGTGCCGACCGTCGTACAGCGGGATGAGGGGATAGGTCACGGGCCGACCGGACGCGTCCACCACGGTGAGTTCGCCCACCAGGGCCACGTCCAGCAGGTCCTCGACCGGAGCCGGGAGGATGCCGCGTGGAGAAGTCATACGACGACGGTACCCACAGCACGGGCCGACCCTCCGATGGTGTGACGCACGGCGCGTAGCCTCCCGTCATGGGCTCACATCTTGCCGACGTCTGGTTCCAGGTCACCGATCTCCCAGTGGTGTCCGGTTCGGGGTGCATCGTCACCACCGCCGACGGCACCGAGTACCTCGACTTCACGAGCGGCATCGCGGTGACGAGCACCGGGCACTGTCACCCGCACGTCGTCGCCGCGATCCAGGAGCAGGCGTCCCGCTTCATCCACGCGCAGGTCAACTGCTACCGGCACCCGCTGCTCGAACAGCTCGCGGGCCGTCTTGCCGAGATCACGTCGCCCGGGATCGACACCTTCTTCTACGCCAACTCCGGCGCCGAAGCCACCGAGGCGGCGGTGAAGTTGGCGAAGTACGCCACCGGGCGTCCGAACGTCGTCGTGTTCCAGGGTTCCTTCCACGGTCGGTCGCACCTGACGATGGCGATGACGACGTCGAAGACCGGGTACCGCGCCGGCTACCAGCCGCTGCCGAGCGGCGTGTTCGTGGCGCCCTTCCCGTACGCGTTCCGCGACGGCCTGTCGGAGGCCGAGGCAGTGGCGCGCGCGCTCGACGCGTTCGATCTGCTGCTGGTGTCGCAGACGTCGCCGTTCGAGACCGCGGCCATCGTGATGGAACCGGTGCTCGGCGAAGGTGGCTATCTGCCCGCGCCGGCCGAGTTCGTCCAGGGGATCAAGGCCCGGTGTGCCGCCCACGGGATCCTGTACGTGGCCGACGAGGTGCAGTCGGGGTTCGGCCGGACCGGGTCGATGTTCGCGATCGACGCACTCGGGGTCGTCCCCGACATCGTGGTGATGGCCAAGGGCATCGCGTCCGGGTTCCCCATCTCGGCGATCGGTGCGTCGAGCGAGATCATGAGTCGCTGGCCGACGGGGGCGCACGGTGGGACCTACGGCGGCAACCCGATCGGCTGCGCGGCTGCACTGGCCACCATCGAGGTGCTGACCGCGCCGGGCTTCATGGAGAACGTCGAAGCGCGTGGTGAACAACTGCGAGCCGGGTTACGAGCGCTCGCGGCCGACCACCCGGTGATCGCCGACGTGCGGGGACCGGGCCTCATGGTCGGTTGTGAACTGATGACGGCCGGCGTTCCCGATCCCGCCCGCGTGGCCGCGATCGCCGCCCACTGCCTCGACGAGGGTCACCTGCTGCTGATGAACGCGGGCACCGCGGGCAACGTCCTGCGCTGGATGCCGCCACTCGTGGTCAACGAGGCCGAGATCGACCAGGCCCTCACCGCGTTCGGCGCCGCCCTCGCCGCGACCGCCTGAACTTCCGGTCTTGCGTGATCTGCTCGACGACCTTGAGCGCGGGGATGCCGGTCACGCCGCCGCCGCCGTGGGTCGCGCTCGACGCCTGGTACAGGTCACGGATCGGCGTGCGGTAGTCGGCGTAGCCCGGGGCCGGGCGCATGTGGAACAGCTGCGCGGGTGAGAGTTCGCCGTGGAAGATGTTGCCGCCGATCAGACCGTAGGTGTGCTCCATCGCGTGCGGGCCGATCACCTGCCGGTGCAGGATCGAGTCGGTGAACCCGGGCGCGACGGTTTCCATCTGGGCGACGACGCGATCCGCGTACGCGTCGAGGTCGTCGCGGTGTGGGTCTGCGGCGATCGGCGCCCGATCGGGAGAACCTCCGGTCGATGCGCCGATCGTGCTCATCGAGGCGGACTCGGACCAGGTATGGGGGACCCACTGCGTGAACATCGACATCACGTGCTGACCCTCGGGCGCGAGGGTGGGGTCGAAGACCGACGGGATGCAGATGTCGGCGAACGGAGCGGCGGCGGGCCGGCCGACGACCGCGTCCTGGAAGGCGTTCTCCACATGATCGAGGCTCGGGGCCAGCACGATCGTGCCGCCGTGCACGTCGGGATCGAACCCCGGCGCGGCGCGGAACTCGGGCAGCCGGTCGAGCGCGAGGTTGACCTTCACCGTCCCGCTGCGCGTCTTCCAGGCCCGGAGGTCGGCGACGAACTCGGCGGGGAGATCGCGGGGGTCGATCTGGCGTAGGAAGGTGATCTGCGGGTGGGTGGTGGCGATCACGTGGTCGGCGCGGATCTCCTCGCCGGATTCGAGGACCACGCCCGTCGTCCGGCCGTCGCGGATGAGGATGCGGTCGACCGGACACTCCGTGCGCACGGTCGCTCCGAAGCTCACCGCCGCGTCGCGGAGCGCGCGGGTGACGCCGCCCATCCCGCCTTCGGGGAATCCCCAGGCGCCGAGTTTGCCGTCGCCGACCTCACCGATCTTGTGGTGGGCCATCACGTAGGCGGTCCCGGCCGAACGGGGGCCGGCCCACGTGCCGATGACACCGCTCACCGAGAGCACGCCGCGCATGGCGTCGGACTCGAACCGGTCCTCCACGAGATCGGCGATGCTCATGGTGAAGAGTCGCGTGATGTCCGCTATCGCGCGTTGGTCCCACCGGCGGGCGAGCCACCCGAGCTTGCCCTGGGCGAGGAGGTCGGCCGGGTGGTGTGATCCGAGGCGTGGGGGCGTCTCGGTGAGGAGCGGCGCGAGCACGTCGGCCAACCCCGAGAGCCACTCCTCCCATGCTTCGTAGGCGGCCGCGTCGCGTGTCGAGAACTCGCCGATGGCCGCGCGTCGGGCCGCCGGGTCGTCGGGCAGCCGGAGCGCCCGGCCGTCGGGACGGGGTGCGAAGTACGGACCCTGCGGGTAGATCCGGTAGCCGTGCTTCTCGAGTTCCAGCTCGCGTTGGATCGTCGGCGGCATGAGGCTCACGACGTACGAGAGCGCGGTCATCTTGAAGTCGGGGCCCCAGGGCTGCTCGGTGACCGCGGCGCCACCGACCACGTCCCGCCGTTCGAGGACCGTCACACGCGCACCGCGCTTGGCGAGCAGTCCCGCCGCGACGAGGCCGTTGTGACCCGCCCCGATCACGACCACGTCGAACGACTGGCTCACCATCGCGCGCAGGCTACGAGAGGAGCGCCACGAGGCGGGGAAGCCGGCGGGCGGGGAGCGCGAGTTCGAGGAGGGTGCCGGAGTCGAGTTCGACCGGGACCACGGTGAACGTCGCGGGGATCGCGAGCCGTTCGCCCGCGTGCGGGCGCCGGGCGCGGTCCACCCGTACCGCGGTCGCGGGGAACGCGACGCTCGGTCCGGGCCACGCGATCCGACGCCACCGGAGCACCTGCATCTCGGGACCCGCGTGGCCTGCCCGGAACTTCGTCGCCAGCCCGGGCATCTCGCCGCGCACGAGCCGCAGGGAGCACTCGAATCCCCGGGGGCGGGAGAGCCGGAGATAGAGGTGACGGGTGCCGATCACGAACCCCGCAACCGCGGCCGCACCCAGGAGCACCACGACGAGCGTCCCCATCGGTGGCTACCCGTCGAGGGCGCGGGAGGCGCGCTCGATGAGGTGCTGGAGCACCAGCCCGCGTGCCGCGTCGCACTCGTGCGGTGCTCCGGTGCGCGCGACGTGCGCGAACTCGGCCCGCAATCGTGCGAAGGACTCCGCCCGCGCACCGGCCCGCCCGTCGACCGCGATCGACCGGGTACGGCCGTAGATCTCGATCTCGGTGCGGCTCGGTTCGATCGCGCTCGCGCACGACAGGGAAACGTCGCTGACCGCGCCGCTCTCGTGCGTGAGGAGCAGGCTCACCCATTGCTGCGGATCGCCGGCGGCGCGGACTTCGACGACCGGGCCGAGCGCGGCTTCGACCAGATCGAGGATATGGGGACCGACGTCGAGCAGCGCGCCGAGTTCGAGGCGCCACCCACCGGCGAACGCGCCACTCAGGAACGCGCCGGACACGAAACAGGCCCGGCCGCCGTGGGCGTCGAAGGTCCGGGCCTCGGCAAGGAAGTCCCGCACGACGTCCGCGAAGCGGTAGGTCAATACGACGATGGACCCCACGCGGTTCGCGGCGACCGCGTCGGCGATGCGCTGCGCGCCGGCGACGTCGAGCGCGAGGGGCTTCTCGAGCAGCAGTGCCTTCCCCGCGTTGGCGGCCCGCACCGCGAGGTCCGGCTGGGCGGCGGGGACCACGGCCAGCGCCACGGCATCGACGGCCTCGAGCATTTCGTCGTACGAGGCGAAGCGGATGACGCCGTGCGCGGCCGCCAGCGCGGCCGCGTGTTCGGGAGTGCGGGACCAGACCCCGACGAGTTCGGTCTCCGGTCCGGCCGCGAGCATCGGCGCGTGGACGATGCGCGCCCAGGGCCCGGCCCCGGCGAGGCCGACGCGAACCGGTGCCGTCATGCGAGTTCCGCCGCGGCGCGCACCACGCCCGCCCGGGCGTGCGCGGCGACGATCGTGACACCGGCGCCCTGCGGTCCGCGCACCACCCAGTCGACGACCGCGCGCTCGGTGCTCGGGTCGTACCCGCCGTCGGACATCGCGAGCATCGTGCGGGCGCGTGAACGGCCGCGCAGCTGACCGACCTCGACGGTGTGACGGCCGGTGACGAGTTCGGTGTCGTCGGGCAGGTCGATGGTGATCTCGACGTCGCGGACCGCTTTGCGTTCCAAGGCCCGCTTGCTCACGTTGGTGGCCATCCAACCGCGGTTCTTGACCACGGCGCGGACGTGCCACGTGCCGTCGCCGAGTGCGGTGACGCGCACCTCGTGGATCGCGAGTTCGGGCAGGGCCAGTGCGTGGGCGACCGCGAACTCGGAGTGGGGCGCGATCTCGGCCTCCATCAGCGCACCCGGTGCGTTGGTCCAGGTGCGGAAGAAGTCCCAGCCCCCGATCTCCACCGGGCCGAGTTGTGGATGCTCGAACGGGTACCAGTCGACGAAGCCGGCCCCGCCCAGCACGTCGTCGTTCCAGCGCAGCAGCGTGAGGTCGTCCTCGACCGGATGCTCGAGGTACCAGTCGATGTACTTGTGCTCGATGCCCGCGGCGCGCAGTGGACTCCAGAACTCGGTGGTCCACCCGAAGATGCCGAGGTAGTCGTAGGCCCACTCGTCGCCGCAACCGGTGATGAACGTCTTCGGGTCGTACTTGAACTCGTGGAAGACCGATGCGGTGGGGTACCCGGTGATCTCGGTCGCGCGTTGGGCGAGTACCTGGTACATCGCGAGGTCGGCGGTCGGGAAGTGCTCGTCGGGGTGGCCACCGAACGGACGCAGGATCACGCCCGCGTAGGTGTGGTGGGCGAAGTACGCGCCGACGTTGGGGCGGGCAGTGACCGCCTCGACGACCGCCCGCACCTCCGGCTCCGAGGTCGGGAACGGGCCCGAACCCGCCTGGTCCCCTTCGGGCTTCCAGTCGTGCGGGAAGTTGCGGTTGAGGTCGAGGCCCTGCAGGTCGCGCGCGAGCGGGACGCGGTCGGGATCGAACTCGTGCACGGTGCCCTCGGGCAGCAGTCGGTAGCAGGGCCCGTCGCTCACGTCGTCGAACGGGCGCGCGACCATGAGCCGCGCGTCTTCGGGGTGCACTATCCACGCGCCGTCGGGATCGGCGATCCGCATCGTGAGGATCCGTCCGTCACCGTCGACGTCGCGTTCCACGAGCCCGGGGGTCTGGTCGGGGCGCGGGTAGACACGCGTGGACGATCGCAGGTAGGTGGGGTCGTCGGCGAGCGCGAGTTCCACCCCGTCGGGGTTCACGCGCGGCATCACGTAGAACGCGCGGGTGGCGAGGGCGCGGGTCACCGTGGGGTCGTTACCATGACGCGTGACGAGGTGGTGCAGGAGGTGGAGCGCGGCGGTCGAGGCGGTGACCTCGGTCGCGTGGATGTTCGCCTCGACGAAGATCGCCGGCTTCTCGGCGGCCGGACCGGTGGCGGAATCCGTCACGGTGGCGAGCCAGATCGTGCGGCCTTCGTGCGAGGTCCCGACCGACTCGAGCCTCATCAGGCCCGGCGCGCTCGTGGCCAGCGACTCGAGCGCGGCCACCAACTCGTCGTACTTGTAGAGGTGGTCGAACCGGAGGTCGGGCATGGCCGGGGACCTTACGCGCCGAGGATCACCGCAGCTTCGAGGTCGGCCGTGACCGCGACGCTCGTGCCGATCGGCGGCTGCTCGCGTCCGACCGCCACGAGCGGGCCGACCGTCGTGTCGATGTGACCGACCGAATGATCGCCGCGGAATGCCGTCGCCCGGACCGTGCCGCTGACCGTGGCCGTCTCGGCTCCGATCTCGCTCGGGGGTTGGTACCGGAGGTCCGCGGCCCGGAACCCGACCCAGGCCACGGAGGGCGTGCCCTCGGGTGCCGCTGCCGGTCCCCAGGGGGTGGCGACGGTTCCGTCCGCCACGGGCAGCGTCAGCTCGGTCGTGACCCCGAGGAACCGGGCGGCCCGCACCGAGCCGGGCGCACGCCACACGTCGCGGGCCGGTCCGGCCCGTTCGACGCGTCCGTGGTCGAGGATCACGACGGAGTCCGCGAGGGTGAACGCCTCGTCCAGGTCGTGGGTCACGAGCAGGGTGGCGGTGCCACTCGTCCGGATGATCGCGTGCAGTTCGGACGCGAGGTCGTCCCGGCGCTCCCGGTCGACCGCGGCGAGGGGTTCGTCGAGCATCAGGAGTCGGGGTCGGGGCGCGAGCGCACGGGCCAGGGCCACCCGCTGCTGTTCGCCGCCCGAGAGTTCGTCGATCCGTCGGTGTTCGTACCCGGTGAGCCCGACGAGGTCCAACATCGCACGCGCCCGGGCGGCCCGAACTCCTGGCGCAACTCCGTGCATCCGCAGGCCGAACGCCACGTTGCCGACGACGTCGCGATGGTCGAACAGCGCGTGGTCCTGGAACATCAGGCCGAAGTCCCGCCGGTGCGGCGGCACCGCGGTGATGTCCGCGCCATCCCATGCGACCGTGCCCGACGCGATCGACTCCAGCCCGGCGATGGCGCGCAACAGGCTGGTCTTGCCGCTCCCGCTCGGCCCGAGCACCGCGGTGATCTCGCCGTCGGCGACCGTGAGATCGACGTGGTCGGCGGCGATCACCGGTCCGTAGTGGACCGAGACGCCCGTGACCGTCAGCATCAGACGGTCCGCCGGCGCGGCATGAGTCGTTCGCCGGCGAGGGCGACGATCCCGGTGACGCACGCCAGCAGCGTGGCCAACGCCATGGCCTGGTCGACGTTGGTTGCTCCCGGGCGGCTGAGGAACCGGAAGATCGCGACCGGTGCGGTCGTGGTCTCGGGGCGCACGATGAAGAGCGTCGCGCCGAACTCGCCGAGCGAGATCGCGAACGCGAACCCGGCTGCGACCACCGCGGCCCGGGCCGCGACCCGCGCGTCGATCTCGCGCCAGACGCGGGCGGGGGGCGCGCCGAGCAGTGCGGCCGCCTCGCGCTGGTGCGGGTCGACCGACCGCAGGGTCGGGACCGTCGCCCGCACCACGAACGGGAGCGCCACCAGGGCGTGAGCGATCGGGATGATCCACCAGGAGGTCCGCAGGTCGAACGGCGGCGTGTCGAACACGATGAGGAAGCCGAAGCCGACCGTCACGGCCGAAACCCCGAGCGGGAGGACCGCCAGCGACTCCGTGAGTCGGGTGAAGAAGCGTGGCCGCCCGCGCGTGCGCGTCGGGCGCGTGATCGCGGTGGCGAGCGCGAGGCCGAGACCGGTGGCGAGGGTGGCCGCAACGATCGCGATCTCCACGCTGGTCCCGAGCGCGTGCAGCCCCGAACCCGATGCGCCGACCGGGGTGGTCGTGAGGTTCGAGTACCCGGCCGCGCCGTGCGCGAACGAGCGCCGCACGAGGCCCAGGAGTGGCCATCCGACGAGGGCGGCCGCCGGTGCCATTGCGAGCACCGCGACGGCCCACTCCCGCACACCGGCGATCGTGCGGCCGGTGTCGCCGTGTCGGCTCACCCGGCGTGATCGTCCGGCGGCGCGACCTGCCACCAGGAGCACGATTGCGACGGCGAGCAGTTGGATCACGGACAACGCGGCGGCGGTGCGCAGGTCGAGGAGTTGTGCGGTGGCGCGGTAGATCTCGGTCTCGAGGGTGGCGAAGCGCGGGCCGCCGAGGATGAGGATCACGCCGAACGACGTGAAGCAGAACAGGAACACGATCGACGCCGCCGCCGCGATCGCGGGACGCAGCGCCGGCAGCGTGACGGCGGTGAAGGTGCGGACCGGCCCCGCGCCGAGGGTGCGCGCCGCGTCCTCGGCCCGCGGGTCGAGTCCGACCCACGCCGCACCCACCACGCGCACGACCACGGCCACGTTGAAGAACGCATGGGCGAGCAGGATCGCGGTCAACGACCCGTCGATGCCCAGCCCGCGGAACGCAGTCGCGACCACCACGGTCGGGAGGACGAACGGCATCGTCAGCCCGGCGATCACGAGCCCGCGGCCCGCGAACCGGAACCGGCTGAGGACCGCGGTCGCCGGGAGTGCGACGGCGAGCGTCGCGATCGTCGAGAGGGTCGCCTGCCACACGGTGAACCATGCGACGTGGCGAAGGGCCGGATCGCGGAAGGCGTCGCCGACCGGTCCGAGGTCGAGGGAGCCGTGGGAGAAGAGCCCGCGCGCCATGATCGCAACCACCGGCCACACGAAGAACAGGCCGAGGAAGGCCAACGGGAGCGCGACGAGCACCGCGCCGCCGGCGCCCCGCCGGAGACCGGCGCTCATCGCAGGACGTGCGCCGTCCAGTCCTTGATCCAGCTCGCTCGGTGGCGGCCGATCTCGGACGGCGACAGGGTGAACGGGTCGGCCGGCACGGTCGCGAACTTCTGGAACACGGCGGGGAGCGGGGTGTTCGGGATCGCGGGGTCCACGAACATCGTGAGCGGCATGTCGCGCTGGAACCGCTGCGTGAGCATGAAGTCGATCAGCTTGCGTGCGCCTTCGGGGTGGGCCGCGCCGCGGAGGACGCCGGCGAACTCGACCTGTCGGAAGCAGGTGGCATCGAGGGAGACGGTCGGCGCGACGCTGGGCTGCGGGTCGGCGAAGTAGACCTCGGCCGGAGGACTCGACGCGTAGCTCACCACGAAGGGTCGGGTGCCCTTGCTCCCCGCCGCGCCGGAGAACTCACCGTTGTAGGCCTGCTCCCAACCGTCGACGACCTTCACGCCGTTGGCCCGCAGCCGGTCCCAGTAGTCCAGCCATTTGTCACCGAAGTGCGCGACGGTCGCCGCGACGAACGCGAGGCCGGGCGACGACGTGGCCGGGTTCTCGACCACGAGCAGGTTGCGGTACTTCGGGTCGGCGAGATCCTCGAGGGTCTTGGGCAGGACCTGGAAGGTCGAGCTCGCCCACTTCTTGTCGACGTTCACGCACACGTCGCCGAAGTCGATGGTGGTCGCATGATCGGTCGGATCGAGCCGGAGCGCGCTCGGGATCGCGTCCGTCCCCTTCGCGTGGTACCGGGCGAACACGTTGGCGTCGAGGGCGCGGGAGAGGAAGGTGTTGTCGACGCCGAAGAACGCGTCGCCCAGGGGAGCGTCCTTGGTGAGGATCACCTGGTTGAGTGCGGCGCCGGCGTCGCCGTTCTTCAGGACCCGCACCTTCCATCCGGTCTCGCGGGTGAAGGCACGCAGGACGGGCTTGGACACCGCGAACGAGTCGTGGCTCACCAGGGTCACTGTCTTGGTGGCGCTCGCGGACCCGCTGCTCCCGGACGAACACGCCGAGACGCCGACGAGCACGGTGACGACGAGGAGCACGACGGGGGTGATTCTGCTGGCGCGCATCTAGCGACCTCCGGTGGGTTGGATCACGAGCAGGGTCCCGGTGTGGACCTGCACGGTGAAGGGTGTTCGGGTCACCTCGTTGCTGACGCCGCGTGTCGAGGTGGCATCGAGTTCGTCGTCGGCGTGGGTCCAGCGCAGGCCGTCGGTGGTGACACCGGCGGCCGAGCCTCCGACGGCGAGGAGCGTGACGATGCTGCCGATCGTGCCCGTCAGCTCCGCGCGGTCGTGGACGACGGTCACGCGGGCCGGGCCGGCGAGGGCGGTGATCCGCATCACGGACCAGGCCGGCGCGGCGAGCAGGTGCAGACCACCGACGAGATGGTCGAGGCGCCCCCCACCCGCGCCGACCACGGTGACCGTCGTCGCGCCGAGTCCGCGCACGAGGTCGAGTGCGAGTTCGAGGTCGGTGGCGTCCTTGTCGGCGGGATATCGCTCGATCCGGGCGCCGAGGTCGCGGGCGCGTTCGAGGTCGGCCGGCATCACCGAGTCGAGATCGCCGACGACGATGTCGGGGGTGAGGCCGAGGGCGAAGACGTGGGCGAGGCCGGAGTCGGCGGCGACGACGAGGTCTGCGTCGAACCGCGCCGGGAGCCAGGACGCATCGAGCGGATCACCACCGGCGGCCACGATCGCGTGCATCGGTCGTCCTCGAGTTCGCAAGGGGTGTACCTGCGCACGGAAGACGGCGAGACCGAAACTCCCTGCGCCGGCATGACCCGGATCAGGTTCTGACGGTCGAGGGCTGCGTGCCCTCCTCTCAGCCCGGCGCACCGGACTCCCGCGTGTTCGGTGCGACCCTACCGGTTGGGTCCCGGGTCGCGGGGTGCCTTCAGATGAGGGTGAGGCCGCCGTCGACCGCGATGGTCTGACCCGTGATGTAGCTCGCGTCCGGGGAGAGCAGGAACGCCACGGTCGCGGCCACTTCCCACGCCGTACCCTGCCGTCCGAGCGGGACCGGCGTGCGCTCGCGTGACGGCCGGCCCCGGGAGGCCCACCGGCCCATCGGGGTGTCGATGAGACCCGGTGCCACCACATTGGCGCGGATCCCACGCCGTCCGGATTCGAGTGCGACCGCCCGACTCAACCCCACGATCCCCGCCTTCGACGCGTCGTACGCGGGAATCCGGCTCCCCGGTTTCAGACCGGCGACGGAGCTGACGAACACGATCGAACCGCCCTCGCCCATCCGGTCCACCGCCTGCTGTGCGATGAGGAAATGCGATCGCAGGTTGACCGCGAACGTGACGTCCCAGTCTTCGACCGTCGTCCCCCGCAGCCCGGCGCCGCGGCCGGTCCCGACGTTGAGGACCAGCCCGTCGATTGCGTCGCCCATGCCGGCGACGATTTCGGTGCAACCCTCGGGGGTGCCGGCGTCGCCGACCACGACGGATGCCTCGCTCCCCGCGCTGCGGACGAGCGCCGCGGTCGTCTCGGCCAGCGCGGCGTCGCGGTCGATGCACACGATCGACGCGCCTTCGCGGGCGGCGCGCACGGCGATGGCCCGGCCGTTGCCGATGGGTGCCTCGGGGTCGTCCGAGGGTTGCGTCCCGGCGCCGACGACCGCGATCCGCAGCCCGGCGAGCCGGCGGGTGAGGTCGGGGTCGGGCATCTCGCGGTCGGGCATCGGGCGAAGCTACCCCGCGGTCAGAACAGGAGGCCCCGTCAGTCGAGGGTGGCGCGGATCACGAGGCGTTGGGCCGAGGACCCCAGCGGATGGCAGGTGAAGAGGGTCAGCGTGTGGCCCGGCTTCTGCTCGGTGATCCACACCGCCGAGGGGTCGACCACGAAGGTCTCGGTCACGTGGTACGTGAACGCGTGGCCGACGGCGTCGACCAGCGTGATGGCGTCGCCCACGGTGAGGTTGGCGGTTTCGTGGAACGGCGCGGTGTGGCTGTTGCGGTGGCCCGCGATCACCGCGTTCCCGTAGCCACCCGGCAACGCGGTCCCCGGCCAGTGCGACGGTCCGAGATCGATCGACTGCTGCGTGATCTGATCGCGCAACTCGGCGTCGAGTCCGATCTTGGGGATCTGGATTCGCCCGATGATCGAGATCGGACGGATCACGCTCGGGTCGGGCACGTCCTCGGGGGTGAGGAGGGTGGTGTCGGGCGGTGCGGGCGGCGCGGGGGTGGTGGTACTCGTCGTCGTGGAGGTGGCGTCGCTCGCGGCCCGGGCGCGCTGGACGCGCTCGGGTTCGCGGCTCGACGCGGTCCGGGGGAGGATCCCGTGCGCGACCGGTCCCGACGGCGCCGCGGCGCCGCCCACGCCGACGATCGCGACCGCCGTCAGGGTGAGCCCGGCGATCGAGGCCAGGAGGGCGGTACCGGTCCGGCCGACGCGGCTCGGAGATGGTTCCGATGTGGTCATGGTGGGGTCCTTCGGGCGATTCGCCCGGGGTGTATCCGGTCGCGCGCGTCTCGAGGCACCGAATGCAGAGTTTCCGCCGAGTCACTTTGCTAGCTCATGCCATGATCTGCGGCAAGGCGGAGGGTTTCGAACTGGTCGAACCTTTCCGGAGAGTTCGTCGATTCGCGCGGAGCGCGCGAATCGGGCGACGAACCGCCGGATTGACCGGTATCTCGGAAGGCTCAGTCCCGGTTGGCGCGTCGGACGACTTCGGCCTGCCAGCGCTGCTCGGGCCAGCCGCGCCGGCCCCGGGTGCGCTGCACCCGGTGGAGCCAGTCGACGACCGCCTCGGGTTCGTGGCCCAGGAGGACGAGCGCACTTCCGATGACCGAGCCGGTACGGCCCCGACCGCCGTGGCAGTGCACCAGCACGCCTTCGCCGGCGGACCACCGGTCGGCGACGAGGACGGCGGCGGCGCGGATGCGCGCCTCGTCGCCTTCGGCGTCGGGTGGTTGCCGCCGCGCGATCAGATCGGAGAGATGGCTCGCGTGGTTCGTGAGCGGGGTGGCGTCGTACTTCGACGCGTCACGCGTCAGATCGACGACGTGGCGGAACCCCAGTTCGGACAGCGTGTCCCAGACGCCGGCGCGGGGATACGCCATTCCCGCGAGCGGAGTCGGTTCCACGCAGACCCACCAGAGATCGCCCGGGACGGCGAGCGGCCCGATGAAACCCGGTCTCGCTCCCGGCGGGAGCAGGACCGGCGGGGTCATCCGCGCGCGGCGATCAGCGCCTCGAGCGGCGCGAGGTCGTACGGCGAACCGACCATCACGATGAAGTGTTCCGCGCCCGCCTCGAGGTACGCGTCGATCGCGTCGACCTCGTTCGGTTGGATGGCGACGGTGCGCTCCACCTCCTTCGGTGAGCGTCCCGACTTCCCGCACCACTCGGTGAGCACCGCGTTCTTGTGCGCGAAGTTCTCCGGCGGCCCGAACGAGTTCCACGCGTCCGCATACTCGGCCACCAGCCGCAGCGTGACCTTCTCGCCGCTGCCGCCGATGAGGATCGGCACGTCACCTTCCGGTGGCGGCACGAGCGCACCGAGGCGGTCGGCGATCTTCGGGAGCGCGGCTTCGAGGTCGCGCAGACGATCCGGCGCGGTCTTGAAGTCGTAGCCGTACTCCGTGTAGTCGCGTTCGAACCAGCCGGAACCGATGCCGAGGGTGAACCGGCCGTGGCTCAACAGGTCGATGGTGCGGGCCATGTCGGCGAGCAACTGCGGGTTGCGGTACGAGTTGCAGGTGACCAACGCGCCGATGTGGGCGTGTTCGGTGTCGACGGCCATGGCCGCGAGGAGCGTGTAGGCCTCGTAGTGCGCAGCATCGGGGTCGCCGTAGAGCGGGAAGAAGTGGTCCCAGATCCAGATGCTGTCGGCCCCCATGGCGTCGGCGGCCTTCCACGCGGTCCGCAGGTCGTCGACGGTCCCGACCTGGGGATGCAGTTGCACTCCGACTTTGAACGACACGTGGGCCTCCGTGGTCCGCGAGATGGTCGACGGCGCGGCACACTACCGAGAGCGACGCCCGGCGACACGACCAGTACCCCGGTTCGGGGCGGAGCGTGGCCCCGAAGCGTCGCTCGGCGGTCACGCCCGGCGATACGGCGGCCCGGCCGCAGGCCAAGAGCGGGAGTGAAGTCATGTTCATCACGAACCACGTCCTGGCCGGCGCCATCGCGGGCAGCGTCTGCCGCCGCCGGCCGGTGGCGGCCTTCGGCCTCGGGTTCGCGACGCACGTGGTGATGGACATGACGCCGCACTGGGGCAATCCGCAGATCGGCCGGGACGGCTTCTATGCGGTCGCGAAGCGTGACGGTCTGCTCGGGCTGGCCACGATGGCGCTCGTGACGGTCGCGGGCGTACCACCGCGCCGGGCATTGCTGGCGGGCATGGCGGGCGCGGCGATCCTCGACTCGGACAAGCCGGGCGAGTTCTTCTTCGGGGTGAACCCGCTCCCCGGTGCCGTCGATCGGATGCACAAACGGATCCAACGGGAGTCGCCCGAGGGGCTGCGAACCGAGCTCGCGGCGGGGGTCGCGCTGGCCGCGGGTGCCACCGCGCTCCTCGTGCAGGCACGCCGGCGTCGCGCCTGACGGCTGATGTCTGGCAACATGCCCGGGTGCAGATCGGGGAGAGCTACGTCGGCGAGGGCCTGGAGGCCGCGCACATCAACTCCGTGCTCGGCGAACGGTCGGGCCCGGTCGGTGCCGCCTGGGCCACCGCGCTCGCGTCGCCGACCCACGGCCACGCTCCGTTCGTCACCATCATCCGGCCCGGCCTCGCGGTCCAGCCCCCGACCCTGTTCGTGAACAAGGCGGGCATCGGTGGCGAACGCCACGCCGAGATGACCTGGGGCGCCGCGCAGGCCGGCGTGGCGGCGGGGGTGGCCGACGCGATCGAGCAGGAGATCATCTCGCCCGATTGGGTGGGAGAGCTGGTGATCATCGCCGCGGTCTGGGTGAACCCGCTCGCGGCCGACGCGAAGGCCGTGTTCGACAACAACCGCGCCGCGATGTGTGGTGCGTTGCTCTCGGGATTGAAGGGCGGCCCGAGCGTCGACGACGTGGTGGGTGCGCGCGACGATCCGTGGAACCCCTTCTACCGGCCCCGCTGAGGCCTCGTGGATCTCCGGTTCTCGGCTGAGCACGATGCCTTCCGCGCCGAAGCGCGTGAGTGGCTCGTCACGCAGCTCGAAGGCGAGTTCGCCGGCGTCCGCGGCCGGGGCGGTCCGGGCGACGAACACGCGCTCTTCGAGGAGCGGCTCGCATGGGAGCGGGCGCTGGGTGCGGCCGGCTGGACCTGCCTGTCCTGGCCCGTCGAATACGGGGGTCGGGACGCAACGCTGCTGGAGCAGGTGATCTTCTACGAGGAGTACGCGCGTGCAGGTGGCCCCGGCCGAGTCGGGCTCGTCGGTGAGGGGTTGATCGGCCCGACGATCCTCCACTTCGGCACCGACGCGCAGCGAGCGCGGTTCCTCCCGCGGATCGCGAGCGGCGAGGAACAGTGGTGTCAGGGTTACTCGGAACCCAACGCAGGTTCGGACCTCGCCAATCTGTCGACACGCGCCGAGCGCGACGGCGACGAGTGGGTCATCCACGGGCAGAAGGTCTGGACGTCACTCGCGCACTGGTCGCAGTGGTGTTTCGTGCTGGCCCGTACCGATCGCGAGGCGCCACGGCACCGGGGGATCTCGTACCTCCTCGTGCCGATGGACCAACCCGGAATCGAGATCCGCCCCATTGAGCAGATCACCGGCACTTCCGAGTTCAACGAGGTGTTCTTCGACGGTGCGCGCACCGCGGCCGACCTCGTCGTCGGCGAGGTGAACGGCGGGTGGAAGGTGGCGATGGGCACGCTTGCGTTCGAACGCGGTGCCCTCACCCTCGGCCAGCAACTCGGCTTCGCGCACGAGTGGAGCGAGATGGTCGACGTGGCGCGCGAGCGCGGTATCGCGGCGGATCCCGTGACCCGCCAACGACTCGCGCAGACCTACATCGAAGTCGAGATCATGCGTTACACCGCGATGCGAGGACTCACGGCGATGGCGCGTGGCGACGTCACCCGCGAGACGTCGATCGGCAAGCTCTTCTGGGCCGGGTTGCACCGGCGGATGGGCGAACTCGCGATGGACATCCGCGGGCCGTGGTCGCAGATCGGCGACGCGTTGCCGTACGACTTGTCGCTCGCGCAGCGGATGTTCCTCTACACCCGGGCCGACACCATCTACGGCGGCTCCAACCAGATTCAGCGCAACATCATCGGCGAACGGGTCCTCGGCCTGCCGCCCGAACCCAAGGTGAGCTCGTGACTTCTCAAGAACCTGCGATCCCGCCGGCCCACGGACTGCTCGTCGGGAAGCGGGTGCTCGTGACCGCGGCCGCCGGCACCGGGATCGGATTCGCCACGGCGGAGCGCTGCATCGCCGAGGGCGCCACCGTGGTGATCAGCGACGCCCACGAGCGACGGCTCGCGGAGTCGGCCGAGCAACTCGGTGACGGCGTGGCGGCCGCACTGCCGTGCGACGTCACCGTCGAGGATCAGGTGCAGGCGATGTTCGCCGGCGCGGTGGCCGCGGTCGGCGAGGTCGACATCGTGGTGAACAACGCCGGCCTCGGCGGTACGGCCGACCTGGTCGACATGACCGACGAGCAGTGGATGAAGGTCCTCGACGTCACACTCAACGGCACGTTCCGTTGTGTCCGGGCCGCGCTGCGGCACATGCAACCGCGCCACGCGGGCGTCGTGGTGAACAACGCGTCGGTGCTCGGCTGGCGCGCCCAACGCGGGCAGGCGCACTACGCCGCGGCCAAGGCCGGGGTGATGGCGCTCACGCGGTGCGCCGCGGTCGAGGCTGCTCTCTACGGCGTGCGGGTGAACGCGGTGGCCCCTTCCCTCGCGATGCACCCGTTCCTGTCCAAGGTGACGAGCGACGAGGTGCTCGAGGAGTTGACCGCACGTGAGGCGTTCGGACGAGCGGCCGCGCCGTGGGAGATCGCCAACGTGATCGTCTTCCTCGCGTCCGACTACTCCACCTACATGACCGGCGAGGTCGTCAGCGTCAGCAGCCAACACCCGTAGTACCGGTTCGTCGGTTCGTCAGCCGGTGGATTCCTCGCCGGTGGAGAACTGGACCGCGGCTGCCTCACACTCGGCTTCCACGATCGAGTGGTGGGTGTTCGAGGTGAAGTCGACGACGAGTTGGCCGCCGCCCGAGGCCACCGCGACCGCGAAGCCGGCGGCGGGGATCGCGCCGACCAGTCGGGGTGATCCGCTGCTACAGGACGCCGTGACCGATCCACCTTGGACGAACGTCGACGCGTTGCCCGACGCCGGTGGTGGGCTCGGCGGCGGAGGAGGCGGTGCCGTCGTCGGGGGCGTCGGGGGCGCGGACGCCGGGCTCGGACCGCTCCCGCTCGTCGGCCCGCCGCCGACGATCCCGTTCTGGCCGGTGCCGCTCCGACGGTCGCCCGCGTCTGATGCGGTCCCGACTCCGGCGGGCGTGCCGTTGGCGTTGGTCGGGGTGGGGGTGCCGGCGGTGGTGGTCGGGACGCCGACCGGCCCGGTCCCGACGGTCGGATGATCCGGCCGCTGGTCGCGCAGCGACGCGCGGATCGACTGGTCTCCGATGACCGGTGTGTGACTGGTGACCCGGGCCGCGACCTGGTCGACCGCGCTCCACGCCAGCGTGCACGCGCCGACGGTGGCCAGGGCCCAGGTGGCGACTGCCATCGATCGACGCACCGGCGGAGTCTGGTCAATGGTCGCCCCACGAACCGTCAAGAGATCGTCAAAACTTCCGTGGCCGTGTCGGGGTTCACGTACGGTCACGCCCCACATGGCCGTCGTGCTTCTGATCGAGGACGATCAACCGATCCGAGAGGGGCTCGAGCGAGCGCTGACGCGTCGCGGGCATGTGGTGATGCAGGCCGAGGATGGACTCGGAGGTCTGCGGAGCGCGGTGGACGAATTACCCGACGTCGTGGTGCTGGATCTCGGCCTACCGGATATCGACGGTCGCGACCTGCTGCGGATGTTGCGGGCCGTGAGTGAGGTGGCGGTCATCATCTCCACCGCGCAGGACGGCGATCAGGCGGCCGTCGAGTGCCTCGACGCAGGTGCGGACGACTATCTGGTCAAGCCGTACTCGGCGGAACAACTCGACGCCCGGGTGCGCGCGGTGTTGCGCCGTGGCCGGACCCAGTCGCCCGACGCGGTGGTGATGGTCGGGGAGCTGGTCATCGAGCCCCGCCCGCATCGCGTCACGCTGCGCGGCGAGGAGGTGGCACTGACCCGCAAGGAGTTCGAGTTGTTGTCCTACCTCGCGCGTCACGCGGGCGCGGTGGTCTCGAAACGCGAACTGCTCACCGAGGTGTGGGACCAGCCGTTCGGCGGTGGTGAGCGAACGGTCGACGTCCACCTGTCCTGGCTGCGGTCGAAGCTCGGTGAATCGGCGAGCGATCCGGTCTACCTCCATACCGTGCGGGGCGTCGGGGTGCGGCTCTCGCCGCCCGGCTAGCGCGTGCGTCGGCGCCTCGTCCTGACGGTGTTCGGGACGACCGCGATGGTCGTCATCGCGTTCGTCGTCCCGTTGGGCTATCTGGTGCTGCGGATCGCGGAAGATCGCGAGATCAACGCGGCTACCGCGCAAGCCCGGTCGATCGGGCCGCTCATCGTCGGCGAGGACGCGTCGGCCCTCCGGGTCGCAAGTACCAGCGGCCGACGCGACGGGGGCCGCCCGGTGGAGATCGTGCGACCGGACGGGATGGCGATCGGCGCCGCGATCGATCGCGATCCGTCGGCCCTGCGCCTGGCCCGCCGCGGTAACGCGTTCGTGCGGTCGGTGAGCGACGGGGTCGACGTGTATCAGCCGGTGGTCGGGCCCACGGGCACCTCCATCGTGGTCATCGTGCATTCGTCCGCCGCCCGGCTCCGGCGGGGTGTCGTCGGGGCGTGGACCGTGCTCGGCGGACTCGGAGTCGTCCTCCTTCTCGGCGCCCTGCTGTTCGCCGACCGCGTTGCCCGCTCCGCCACTCGTCCGCTGGCGGACGTGGCATCGGTCGCGGGGCGGCTCGCGGTCGGCGAACAGACTGCGCGCGCCCCGAACTCCGGCCCGGCCGAGGTGCGGGCGGTGGCCGACGCGCTGAACCTCCTCGCCGACCGCGTCGACGCGTTGCGCGCGGCCGAACGAGAAGCCCTCGCCGACCTCTCCCATGAGCTCCGGACGCCGCTCACTGCGCTGCGGCTGGATGTCGAGCAGGTTGCCGCCGCCGACGACCGGGCGCGGCTCATGACCGATGTGGGGCGGCTCGAACTCGCGGTCTCGGGTCTGATCACGACGGCCCGACGTGGCGTGCCTCCGGCAACCGGCGCCGGTCCGGCCGATCTCGCCGATGTCGCCCGCCGTCGGCTCACCTTCTGGTCCGTCGCGGCCCGGGAACAGGAGCGCGAGTTCACGATGTCGGTGCCGGCGGACGCGGTGTGGGTCGGGTCCAGCGAACGGTCGTTGGAGACGGTCATCGACGCGCTGGTCTCGAACTCGCTGCGACACACTCCTCGCGGCACTGCCATCCACGCCTCGGTCCAGGGCGCGGCGACGCGCGCGACCTTGACGGTGGAGGACGCCGGACCGGGTTTCGACTCCGCGACCGTGGTGCAACGGGGCGTGTACGGCTCGGAATCGGCCGGGACCGGTCTGGGGCTCGACATCACCCGACGGGCCGCGCACGCCGCGGGCGGACGGTTGCAGCTCGACGCATCCCCACTCGGAGGTGCGCGCGTCGTGATGGAGTTGCCGGTCGTCACGATGCCGTGACCTCGGCGCGGCCACGACCAGTGTCGGGCGCCCCGCGGTGCGTGATCGCAATTTGGGAATTTCTTGACGGTGCGGGGCGTGTGCCTTGATGAGGCCCGTGCGACGATCCCCTCGCACCTGATCACGCCGTGCATCAGTGAGACACCACCGCTGGGGGAACCATGACCGACGCCGTCCCGCTCATCCGTTCGCGCTCGCGCCACCTGCTGCAGATCGTGATGGTGATGGTCGTCGCATCGAGCGGACTCGTTGCCTTGACGGTGCGCGCGGCGCGTGCATCGGCACCCGCGGTGGTGGGCTACGCAACCAATTTCGACGTCCCGAACGGGACCGACAAGGAGTGCGAAGGCTTCGAGGTCGAGATCGAGGACATCACCGATACCCAGATCACCTACACGTGGCCGGGGAGCCCGGGGTATCCGAATCCGTACGGCACGTCGCACACGTTCACCAACACGACGTTCTCCGATGGCCACCCGGGAGTCGTCGTCCGCTTCACCGCCGCGTACGCCAACGGCGCGTGGAGCGCCAAGACGCCGATCGGTCAGGTCAACCACTTCGGGATCCACGTCACCGGCACGCCGGGAATGCAGCGTTACTCGTGGCTCTGTGACCTCGGTGGTTCGGCCGCCGGGTCCACCGGGACACTCACGCCCTACGGCGGGACGACCCAGGGCAACTTCTACCCGACCCCCAGCGTGCCGGCCGTGGTGCCGAACGTCGTCGCGACGCCGACCGGCGAGCAGGTGCAGACCGTCATCGCGCCCGCAGTGCCACCTCAGCCCGCCGAGGCCCGGTTCCAGGATGCGGTCTGGGTGCTGAAGTACCAGGCGTCGAGCCCGAACGCGGTGGACGTCAACCAGTTGCTGATCACGGATCCCGAGGTCCAGAACGCGATCGCCAACTCGCAGATCTCGAGTATCGCCGAGTTGTTCCAACCCGACCCGGGTACGAACCAGGGGCTGGAGCAGGAACCGCCCGACCCGATCGACGCCGGTGACCGATCGTCGCTCACCGTGACCGAGACGTACCGCTACACCGGCCCGGTCGACCCGGTCGACAACTCGATCACCTGTAACGAAACGCCCAACGATCCGAACAACTGCTCGAACTTCGTCGGCCCGATGATCGCCCGGCAGATGGTGGCGGCGAACCTGCAGGCCGCCCTCAACCGTTCGACGCTGGACGTCAACGTGCTCACCGGCCCGAGCGCGTCCGACGTCGGCGGGAGCGTCGCCAGCAGCGCCACTGCGAATGCGAATCCGGGTGAGATCGACTGCGGCGCTTCGTGCTTCACGTCGGTCGACACTGGAACCGCAGTCGCGCTCGCGGCGACCGCCAATCCCGGCTATCACTTCGATCACTGGACCGGCGGGTGTTCCGGTCCGAACGCTTCGTGTTCGGTGCCGGTGAGCGGGATCACGACGGTCAATGCCGTTTTCGCGCCCGACGCGCCCACGTTGTACGTGCAGGACGCCTCCACCTACGAAGGCAAGGCCGGTACGACCCACACGATGAAGTTGAACGTGTCGCTGACGCGCGCCAGCGTCGGGACGACCGCGGTGAGTTACTCCACGACCGACGGAACCGCGACGGCCGGCAGCGACTACACGGCGAAGTCGGGCACCCTCAAGATCGGTGCCGGGAAGTCGGCGGGGGTCATCACGGTTCCCGTCACCGGTGACAACGCCATCGAGGGTGACGAAGACTTCGGTCTGGTGATCAACAGCGTCTCCGGCGGCTACGACATCGGTACCGCGCAGGCGACCGGCACGATTCTGGACGACGACACCGACAACCCGCCGGTCGTCTCGGTGGGTGACGCGACGATCGTGGAAGGCAACAGCGGCACCGCCAACGCGGTCTTCACCGTGACGATGTCCGCGCCTCGGACGACCAAGACCCCGGTGAGTTACGAGACCGCGAACGGCAGTGCGATCGCCGGATCCGACTACACGGCCAAGACCGGAACCGTCACGATCGCGGCCGGTGCCGTGATGGCCAAGATCTTGGTGCCGGTCAAGGGCGACACGACGCCCGCAGGGACCAAGACGTTCGCGGTGAAGGTCACCGGCACCGGTTCGTCGGGCGTGTCGACCGACCGGGACAACGCCACCGGTCGCATCCTCGACGACGACACCACACCGCTGTCCGGTGCGTCCATCGGTGACGCGACCGTGATCGAGGGTGACACCGGCCAGAAGGTCGTCACGCTCGCGGTGACGCTGTCGGCTCCCCGGAGTACCACGACCGCCGTGCGATACCACACGTTGGACGGAACTGCGACGGCCGACGGCGACTACGTGGGCAAGACCGGAGTGGTGAACATCCTGGCCGGGAAGGTCTCCGGCACCATCACGATCATGGTGAACGGCGACACGTCGATCGAGAACACCGAGATGTTCTCGGTCATCGTCGACAGCGCCACCGGGCTCGCGCTCGCCCGCCCGACCGGAACCGTCACCGTGTTCAACGACTATTGAGGTAGCCCCGCAACTTGCGTCGCACACCCGCGATTATCGCGGGTGTGCGACGCAAATTCGGTGGTCAAGTATTGGAGTGGCAGTGGGACGCGTCGGACGGCGGGACGTCGAGCGCGGGGTTGCGGTCGAAGAAGCCGAACGGGCTGAGCAGGAAGCCCGTGTATTCCACGGGCATCACCGGCCAGTCCTCCGGGCGCACGAAATGCGTGATGCCGAACGAGTACCAGACCACGACATCGGCGTCGACGAGGGAACGGTCGGCCGCGGTCCAGAGGGGGAGCCCGTCGCCGCCGATGTGCTGGTTCGGGTAGTTGCCCGAGGCGCGGCGCTCGTCGGGGGAGTACGGCGTGACCCAGAGGTTGTGTTGCGCGAACCCTGCCCGCTTGCCGACGCTCGACTCCGGGTCCGCGAGCAGCGTGGGCGTGCTCATGGTCGGGATCAGCTTGTACGCGGTGGGCTGACCGAGTCCGTTGCGGGCCTCGGGGTTCACGATGCGCCACGAGCGTGACGTCGCGGCGTTCGTCTCGCGCCGGGCCGAGAGTTCGGACTCGAGCCGGGTCTTGCGAGCGCGGAACGCGTTCCGCCACGGGTTGTCCGGTCCGGCCTCCACCTGCTCGGACTCGACCTCGTAGATCTCGTTGACCGGACCATCGACGTCGAAGTCGAGGCGGGCCGAGAACATGTGCTGGTGGTTCGGTGCCGCCACTCCGGGGGCGACGATCCCGGCGTACCCGGGCGTCGTGCCTTCCTCGATCGCCATGGGGGAGACGATGCCGGTGAGCTTGACCTCCAACTGGATGTTGCCGTCGAGGTAGAAGTACCAGAAGAAGCCGTACTCGTAGTTGCCGACGGTGGAAATGAAGCTCACCACCAGCCGGCGGCTACGACGGACCTCACTGGTGCCACCGAAGAGGTCGACGTGCTTCCAGAGGATCCCGTAGTCCTCCTCGTGCATGCAGATCGCGTTGCGGATGGTGTACGGCTCGCCGTCCTCGCGCGCGAGGACAGCGTCGAAGTAGTGGATCTCGCCGAGGCAGTCACACCCGAGCGTGAGCGACTGCGTCATGCGGCCGAGGCCCCACTCGCCCGCGTCGAACGCGTTCTTCCACCCCTGCTCGGGTCCGGGATCGCCGTAGGGCACCACCATCTCGCTGATCGACGCGCGGTGCAGGATCGAACGCTCGCGCCCCGCGTCGTCGTAGGTGACCTGGTGCAGGACGAGTCCTTCGTACGGGTCGAAGGTGAGCCGGAGCGACCACTTCTGCCACTGCACAAGGTTGCCGTCGACGGTGAAGCTCGGCCCCTCGGGCTGGGTGATCTCGATGGGCTTGAGGTCGGTCCGCAACGGCTCGTTGTCGGCCGCGAAGTACCGCGCGGGTTGGGTCGGGAGCGGGACCACGCCATGGTCGATGACCTCGATCACCTCGTTGCGGCCGAGGTCGAAGTGCACGATCAACCCTTCGATCGGCCGCGCGTACCCGTTGTCCTGCGGGTCGGTGCGGAGGAACGAGATGCAGCGCGCGATGCGACGATCGGTCTCGGCCTCGTACCCGAATACGCCCGCGGGCCACGGGTCGATCTGCACGTTGTCGACGTCGGTGATCCCACGGCGAGCCAGTGCGGCGACGTATTCGGGGTGTTCCTTGGTGGTGAAGATCGCATGGGCCGACTCACCGAAGAGGAGCGTGGGCCTCACGTCGGGCAACGTCTCCCACGTGAGCACCGCGCCCGACGTGAGCGAGACGATCACTTCGTCCACCCCGAGGCCGGGACCGGTCACGAGTTCGATCCGTACGCACCGGTCGACGGGCCCTGCGGCCAGTGCGACCTTGTCAGGCTCGTGCAGCACCACGTGCACGAACGTGGCGCCCGTGGTGAAGCGGGAGTCGGCGCGGGCGATCCCGCTGGCGCGGGAGATCTCCTCACCGGTGAGCATGGACAACGGGTGGGTCATGCGCGGATGTTCCCGGGCCGGGCCCGAGGTCGTCAAGCCAAGAACGCGCCGACCATCGCCGCCTGGGCGGGTTTGGGTCGGAGGCGCGCGTCGAACGGCAACCCGGCGCCGAGCCCCGGCCGAGCCGCGGGGATCCACGAGTGGCGGTCCGTGAAGCCCCAGGTGGTGACACCGTCGCAGCGGTCGACGGCGAGACACGCGGCGATCACGTCGCCGTAGACCCGGGCCTGACGGTCGAGGGCACCCGGTGCGACCGGGACCGGCACCGCCACGTCAAGTTCGGTGACCCAGATCCGCAGGCCGGCATCGGCGAAGCGCGCCAGGTTCGTCTCGATCGCGGCGCGGGACTCGACCCGGTCGAGGGTCCGGTGCATCTGGAAGCCCACGCCGTCGATCGGCGCCCCCTTGGCGCGGAGTGCGGTGACCTCGTGCAGCAGGGCCGTCGACTTCCGGTTGACGGTGTCGGTGCCGAACTCGTTCACGAAGAGCTGGGCGTTCGGGTCGGCCTCGTGGGCGAACCGGAACGCGAGGGCGAGGTAGTCCGGACCGATGCCGCGACTCCAGAAGTCGTCGCGGAGGTTGCCGCTCGCTGGGTCGAGCGGTTCGTTCACCACGTCCCACTGCTGCACCCGCCCGCGGAAGTGGCCGACCACGGTATTGATGTGGTCGCGCAGGATGGCGATGAGCTGCTCGCGGTCGAAGTGTCCGTCGGCGAGCCAGGCGGGGATCGAGCGGTACCACGTGAGCGTGTGACCCCGGACCGTCATGTCGTGGGCGGCCGCGAACGCGACGATCGCGTCGGCCGGGGCAAAGTCGTACCGATCGCGCTCCGGGTGGATCGAGCTCCACTTCATCGCGTTCTCGGGGGTCACACTCGAGTACTCGTTGGCGACGAGCGCGAGTTCGCGGGGGTCGGTGTTGGCCGTCGGCGCCGCGAGTGCGGTCCCGACGCTGCGCCGACGGCGTCGGGCCGCGGCGCGCAGGGTGTCGGAACCGCTGGACTCCCGGGGGGTCGAGGGGGCCATCGCCAACCCGAGGACGACCGCCGCGAGCGCGAAGACGCCGACGACCGCCACGGCGGCCGTGTACCGACCGCGGCGGGTGGTCACGCGGGTTCGGCCGCCTCGAGGTACGCGGGCCGTTCGCCCCCGCCGTGCACGGTGAGGTTCGCCCCCGAGACGTACGCGGCCAGCGGCGATGCGAGGAAGAGGCACGCGCTCGCGATGTCGTCCGGTGTCCCCATCCGCCCGAGCGGCACGGTTGCACCCACCGCCGCGATCCCGGCCTCGTCGCCGTAGTGGAGGTGCGACTGTTCGGTCCGGATCAGTCCCGCGCTCACTGCGTTCACCCGGACCTTCGGCGCGTAGTCGACTGCAAGCGTCTGCGTGAGGTTGAGCAGGCCGGCCTTGGCCGCGCCGTACGCCGCGGTCCCCGGCGATGGGCGCATCCCGCTGACGCTCGCGATGTTCACGATCACGCCGCCGTCGGCCTGGGTCTGCATCACCGCGTTCGCCCGCTGTGCGCAGACGAGCGGTGCGAGCAGGTTGAGCTCGATGATCGAGCGCGAGAACTTGGGTGAGACGGTCGCCGAATCGACCGACGGTGACCCACCCGCGTTGTTGACCAAGACGTCGAGGCGGCCGAAGCGGGACACGGTCTCGGTGACGAGCGCGTCGACGGCCTCGGGGTCGCGGACGTCGGCGGCGAGGAAGACGGCGGTGCGACCGTTCGTCTCCGGCCGGTCGTCGGGCTCGGTCCGGCCACAGACCACCACGTCGGCCCCTTGGAGGAGGAACGCCTCGGCGATGCCGCGTCCGATGCCGCGCGCGCCTCCCGTCACCAGCACGGTGCGCCCCGACATGTCCAGATCAATCCTCATGCGGGTAAGTTTCCCCGATCTGACGACCCGTCAGATAACCACCCGGTTTCCTCGGCCCTCGGACCCGCCCATGCCCACGACCCTGACCGTTGACGACGCCGGTATCGGCGAGATCGTGATGGCCAACCCGCCGGTGAACGCGCTCACCGTGGCGGGCTGGTTCGAGCTTGCCGCGATGCTGCGAGCCGCCGGGGACGATCCCGCGGTGCACGTGGTGGTGCTGCGCGCCGAGGGGCGCGGATTCAACGCCGGCGTCGACATCAAGGAGATGCAGAACACCGAGGGCTTCGACGCCCTCATCGGCGCCAACCGCGGGTGTTTCGCCGCCTTCGCCGCGGTCTACGAGTGTGCGGTGCCGGTGATCGCGGCGGTCAACGGCTTCTGCCTCGGTGGCGGGGTGGGCCTCGTGGGCAACGCCGACATCGTCGTCGCGAGCGACGATGCCACCTTCGGGTTGCCCGAGGTCGACCGCGGTGCCCTCGGTGCCGCCACGCATCTCGCCCGACTCGTGCCCCAGCATCGGATGCGGGCGATGGTGTACACCGCCGCCACCATCACCGCCCAGGAGCTCCACCACTTCGGGTCCGTGCTCGAGGTCGTGCCGCAGTCGGAGTTGCGCGAGACCGCGTTCGCAGTGGCCCGCGACATCGCGGCCAAGAGCCCCACCGTCATCCGTGCCGCGAAGGAGTCCCTCAATGGCATCGACCCGATCGACGTGAAGCGTTCCTACCGGTTCGAGCAGGGCTTCACGTTCGAGTTGAACCTCTCGGGGGTGGCCGACGAGCACCGCGACGCGTTCGTCGCCAAGCGCGACACGGACACGAGCACGTGAGTTCCAACATGAACTCCAAAGTCGTCACCGAAGCGGACGTCGTCGCAGAACTGCGCGACGGCATGACCATCGGGATCGGTGGGTGGGGCTCGCGTCGCAAGCCGATGAGCATCGTGCGCGCGATCGCGCAGAGCAACGTGACGGACCTCACCGTCGTCTCGTACGCGGGTCCGGACCTCGGTCTGCTCTGCGCCACGGGCAAGGTGCGCAAGGCCGTCTACGCGTTCTGCTCGCTCGACACCATCGCACTCGAACCCCATTTCCGGACCGCGCGTCAGTCGGGGAGTGTGTCGACGCTCGAGATGGACGAGGGCATGTTCCTCCTCGGTCTCCAGGCCGCGGCCTGGCGGGTCCCGTTCATCCCGACGCGCGTGGGGCTCGGCTCCGATCTGCTCGACCGGCAGGACGAGATCAAGACCGTCGTGTCGCCCTACGACGACGCCGAGGAGTTGGTGGCGGCGCCGGCGCTCCACCTCGACGTCGCCCTGATCCACATGCACCGGGGCGACCGGCGGGGCAACGGCCAGTACCTCAACGTCGATCCGTACTTCGACGACCTCTTCTGCATGGCGGCCGATCGGCGGTTCATGAGCGTGGAGCGGATCGTCGAGACCGACGAACTCGCAGCGGGCGGTCCGGTGCAGTCGCTGAAGATCAACCGACTCATGACCGACGGCGTGATCGAGGCTCCCTACGGCGCCCACTTCACCGAGTGTGTGCCCGACTACCCGCGGGACGAGGAGTTCCAGCGGGCCTACGTGGCCAGCGCGAAGTCGCCCGAGGCGTGGAACGAGTGGCGGGCCAAGTATCTCGACTGCGGCGACCACGCCGAATACCGGAAGGTGGTGGGGCTCTCATGAGCGACGCGACGAGCGATCTCATCACGCGCGCCGAGTACTGCGTGATCGCAGTGGCCGAGTGCTTCCGCGGCGACGGCGAGATTCTCTGCAACCCGATCGGCACGGTTCCGATGATCGGCGGCCGACTGGCGCGGGCGACCTTCTCGCCCGACCTGGTCATGACCGACGGTGAGGCACTGTTCATCAGTGGGCCCTATCCCGTCGGTCCCACCGACGAGGCCAAGACGATCGAGGCCTGGAACCCCTACCGGTCGATGTTCGACGTCGTGTGGTCGGGTCGCCGCCACGTGATGATGGGCGGCAGCCAGATCGACGCGTTCGGCAACCAGAACTTCGCGTTCGTCGGCGACTGGAACCAGCCGAAGGCGCAGCTCCTCGGGTTCCGCGGCGCGGCCGGCAACACGATCCAGAACATCACCAGCTACTTCCTCCCGAACCACTCGACGCGGGTGTTCGTGCCGAAGGTCGACGTCGTCACCGGTGTCGGGTACGACCGCGCGGCCAAGCTCGGTGCCGCCGGTCGGTTCCACGGACTGCGGCACGTGGTCACCAACCTCGGGGTCATGGACTTCGAGACCGACGACCACCACATGCGGCTCCGTTCCGTGCATCCCGGGGTGACCGTCGACGACATCGTGGCCGCGACCGGCTTCGAGTTGGTGGTCCCGAGCGACGTCCCCGAGACGCGGGCACCGACCCCCGACGAACTCGAGTTGATCCGCGAGGTCATCGACCCGCACGGCCTCCGCGACAAGGAAGTCCCCAACCCGTGACGGGCGTGTTGCACACCCGCGCCTGCGGGCTGTTCGGCGTCGAGTTCCCGATCGTGCAGACCGGGATGGGCTGGGTCGCCGGCGCCCGGCTGACCGCGGCGACGAGCGCCGCGGGCGGTCTCGGCATCCTCGCCAGCGCCACGATGAACGTGTCGGAGCTGACGGCGGCCATCGCGTCGGTGCAGGAGCGGACCGACAAGCCGTTTGGCGTGAACCTCCGGTCCGACCAGTCCGACGTCGACGACCGCATCGCCCTGATGGTCCGCGAGGGCGTGAGGGTGGCGAGCTTCGCCCAGGCGCCGGGGGAGCGACTGGTGAAGACGCTCAAGGATCAGGGTGTGGTGGTGATGCCGACGGTCGGGGCCCGGCGTCATGCCGAGAAGGTGGCCGAGTGGGGTGTCGACGCGGTGATCGCACAGGGCGCCGAGGGTGGTGGCCACACCGGCGCCGTCCCCACGTCGCTGCTGCTCCCGCAGGTGTGTGACGCGGTCGACATCCCGGTCATCGCGGCCGGTGGGTTCTTCGACGGTCGCGGTCTCGTGGCTGCCCTCGCCTACGGCGCGTCGGGCATCGCGATGGGGACCCGCTTCCTCCTCTCGGCCGAGAGCCGCGTGCCCGACGCGGTGAAGGCGCGCTACCTCGAAGCGTCGGTCACCGACACCGTGGTCACCAAGCAGGTCGACGGTCACCCGCAACGGGTGATCCGCACCGAGCTCGTCGACCATCTCGACGGCGCGGGCCGGATCAGCGCACTCCCGCGTTCACTCGCCAACGCCCTGCGGTTCCGTTCGCTCAGCGGCCGCTCCGTACGAGACCTCGCGCAGGAGGGCATCGCGATGAAGAAGAGCCAGGGCCTGACTTGGGCCCAGGTCGCGATGGCGGCCAACGCGCCGATGCTCACCAAGGCCGCGTTGGTCGACGGCCGGCTCGACACCGGCGTGCTGCCCACCGGCCAGGTGGTCGGCGTGGTCGACGAACTCCCGACCGTGGCCACGATCGTCGAACGCATCATGCAGGAAGCGACCGACACGCTGCGGCGGCTCGGATCGACCTGACCCGGCGACCGTAGAGATGGAGGTCCCGTGACCGGAGCGATGCGCGCCTGGCGCACCCACGAATACGGCGAGCCGCTGACCGCGTTGCAACTCGACGAGGTCGACATCCCCGAGCCGGGACCGGGGGAGGTGCGGGTGAAGGTGGCGGCGATCCCGCTCAACCTCAACGATCTCGAGCGCATCACCGGCGGCAACATGATGGTGAGACCCGACCTGCCGTACAGCCCGGGTATGGAGGTCATGGGCACGGTCGACGCGTGTGGCGAGGGTGCCGAGGCCCGGATGGGCGAGCGCGTCGTCGCCACGACGGCCGGGGCGCACGGTGGGTATGCCGAGTACGCGATCTGTCCGGTTGTCTCGATGTTCCCGATGCCCGAGTCCATTCCCCTGCCCGACGCGGCCGCGCTCTACTTCCCGTTCCACCTCGCGTGGCTCGGCCTCGTCGACCGCGCCGATCTGCAAGCGGGCGAGACGGTCCTGATCCACGCGGCTGCGGGTGGCTCGGGGTCCGCGGCGATCCAGATCGCCAAGCACCTCGGCGCGCGGGTGATCGCGACCGCCGGTGGCGCGGAGAAGGTTGCGCTGTGTCGTGCACTCGGGGCCGACGTCGCCATCGACTCCACGACCGATGACTTCGCCGCGGTCGTGCTGGCCGAGACGGGTGACCGCGGCGTGGAGGTGGTGTTCGACAACGTGGGGGAGGCGGTCATGGAGGATTCCATGAAGTGCACCGCCTACAACGGTCGCTACCTCATGATGGGCTTCGCTTCCAACAAGGAGGTGGCCGACGTTCCGTTCCTCGTCCCCCGGCGGGTCGCGCTCGGCAACTTCAAGTTGTGCGGGGTACTGCTCGCCTACGCCGACCCCGCGATGTCGAACCTGGTAAAGACGGCGATGGGATGGAACTTCGCGTCGGGGGAGCAGGGGGCGCAGATCATGCGCGAGATCGTCGGACTGGTGGACCACGGTGCGGTGAAGGCCGTCGTCGGTCGGACCGTGACCTTCGACGAGATTCCCGCCGCCATCGACGCCATGGCCCGCCGCCAGACCGTCGGCCGCACCGTCGCCCTCCTCGACTGACCCTCGCCGTCCCCCTTGTCGCACCGGAGTGTTCGCCCTGGAACGCGTCGCAGTACGGTGACCGCTCGGCCGAGCGGTAGGAGATCCCATGGCACCCATCTCGAAGACCGAGACGTTCACGGTCTCGTTGAACCCCACCGAGGTGCGCGAGCGCACCCTGGCGTGGTTCGGATCGACCAAGCACACCCTGACCGTCGACGAGGCCGACCGCTTCGAGGTGAAGTCTGGTTCGCAGGCCAAGTTGCGCTTCCTCGGCGGCGCCTTCATCGGCCCGGCGTCGCTGCCGAGCCGCACGTTGGTCACGATGGAACCCGTCGACGGGCAGACGCGGGTGACGGTCACCGCGTCCGATGCCATCGGCTTCGGCGCGAAAACGGGGATCAAAGCCAAGTACACGGCGCGGGTCGAGGAGATCGCCACCGAGTTGCGGGCCGTCCTCACGGCTCACTGAGCCCGATCGAGCCCGGCGGTCCACCGACGTCCGGTCAGTAGGCTGCGCCCTCATGAAGACACAGGTTCCTGCCGTCGACGGCTGGTTCACCCTCGGTGACGAGCCCGCGTTGCTCGCCAGCCGCGGGGTCGAGACCGGCAGCTACTTCTTCCCGAAGAACCTCGCGTTCTCCCGGAATCCCGCCGCTCCCACCGAGGACCTCGCCGAGGTCGAGCTGTCGCGCCGGGGCCGCATCTGGTCCTGGACCACGAACCACTACCAGCCGCCGGCGCCCTACATGGCCGCCGACCCGTTCGTGCCGTACACGGTGGTGGCGGTCGAGCTGGCCGAGGAGCAGATGGTGGTGCTCGGCCCGCTGGCCCCCGACGCCGACCCCTCGGCGCTCAGCGTCGGCACCGAGGTCGAGCTGGCGCTCGGGACCCTCTACGAGGACGACGACCACGAGTACGTCGTGTGGCAGTGGAAGCCGGTGAACGCATGAGCAACGACATCGCGGTCCTCGGGGTGGGGATGCACCCCTGGGGCAAGTGGGGCAAGAACTTCGTGGAGTACGGCGTGGTCGCGGCGCGTGCGGCGCTCGCCGATGCCGGCGTCGACTGGCGAGACGTGCAACTCGTCTGTGGTGCCGACACCGTCCGCAACGGCTACCCCGGCTACGTCGCGGGTGCGACCTTCGCGCAGGCGTTGGGCTGGCAGGGCGCGTCGGTGTCGAGTTCGTACGCCGCGTGTGCGAGTGGTGCGACCGCACTGAACGCGGCGCGGGCGCAGATCCTCGCCGGCATGGTCGACGTCGCGATGGTGATCGGTGCCGACACCACCCCCAAGGGTTTTCTGGCACCGAACGCGGGCGAACGGGGCGACGATCCCGACTGGCTGCGCTTCCGCCTGCTCGGTGCCACCAATCCCACCTACTTCGGGATGTACGCCCGTCGCCGGATGGAGCTCCACGGCGCCACTCAGGACGACTTCGCCGCGGTCAAGGTGAAGAACGCCAAACACGGATTCGAGAACCCGTACGCCCGGTTCCGCAAAGAGGTCACGATCGCCGACGTCAACGCGTCGCCCGTCGTCTCCGACCCGCTGCGCCTGCTCGAGATCTGCGCAACGTCGGACGGTGCGGCCGCGCTGATCGTCTGCAGCATGGACTACGCGAAGTCGCACGGCATCGCGGAGCCGGTCCGGGTGGCGGGCGTGAGCACGGTCACGCCGAGCTATCCCAACACGCTGATCGACATGCCCAACTTCGCCACCGACTCGGCGTTCGGCGTCGCCGAACCCGAGCGGGGTTTCCGCGACTCGATCGCCGACGCCGCCTACGAGCAGGCCGGTATCGGGCCCGAAGACCTCGACCTCGCCGAGGTCTACGACCTCTCCACCGCGCTGGAACTCGACTGGTACGAGAACATCGGCCTCTGCAAGCCCGGCGAGGCCGAGCGACTGGTGCGCGACGGCGACACGACCATCGGTGGCCGCATCCCCGTGAACGCGAGCGGTGGCCTGGCCTGCTTCGGTGAGGCCGTTCCCGCCCAGGCGATCGCCCAGGTGTGCGAACTCACGTGGCATCTCCGGGGCGAGGCGGGTGCCCGGCAGGTGGAGGGCGCACGGGTCGGGCTCACGGTGAACCAGGGCCTCTTCGGCCATGGCAGCTGTGTGATCGTCAAGAAGTAGCGCCCGAGAAAGAATCCGCGGCAGCGGGATTGAAATCTTGGCCTCGGGGTATAGGTGGCCTCGAGGTGTGACGGTGCGCGTGGCTTCGCTGGTTCCCCCAGCGCTCGCGGGGCCACGCCCCCGCCTCATCGTTCTGTCTCCCGGGCCTTTCGGGACGTCGGCAGTAGTGTCCAGCGCCCCGCCACCCAGGGTGGCGACGGACGACTTCTGTATCTCTCCGGCCGTGAGGAATCTCAAATGGAATGGAACTTCGCCGACCTGATCGAGGGCGTCGCCGACGTGGTACCCGATCGGACCGCGGTCATCTGTGGCGAGCGGCGCTACACGTACGCCCAGCTCGACGACCGGAGTACGCGGCTGGCGAACCACCTGCTCGCGCACGGTGTGAAGACCGGCGATCACGTGGGCATCTACGCCTACAACGGGCCCGAGTGGGTCGAGGCGATGTTCGGTATCTGGAAGGCGCGGGCGGTGCCGATCAACGTGAACTACCGCTACGTCGAGGCCGAGTTGGCGTATCTGTTCGACAACGCCGATCTCGTCGGCCTCGTCCACGGTCGTGAGTTCGTGCCGCGCATCGCTGCGGTGAAGGACCAGTGCCCGAAGCTCACGGTCTGCGTCTCGATCGAGGACGGCACCGACGAGGACCTCGCGTCGATCGGCGCGGTGGAATACGAGGCCGCATTGAGCGCCGCGTCCGCGAAGCGATACGACCAGCCGCGAAGCCCCGACGACCTCTACATCCTCTACACGGGTGGCACCACCGGGATGCCGAAGGGCGTGATGTGGCGCCAGGAGGACTTCTTCCATTCCACCATCGGTGCGCTCATGGGCGGTGGAGCCGCGACCGAGTCACCCGAGGCCGTCATCGAGATGGCGAAGAACGGCGGCACTGTCGTCGCCTTCCCGGTCGCGCCGCTGATGCACGGTGCGGCGCAATGGGTCGCGCTCATGTTGCTGCTCCAGGGCAACACGCTCGTGGTCAGCGACCAGAAGAAGATGGACCCGCACGAGGTATGGCGGACCGTCGAGCGCGAGAAGGTGATGTCGATCAGCCTGGTGGGCGACGCGATGGCACGCCCGCTCATCGAGGCGCTCGAGGAAGACGGCGCCGACTACGACCTGTCGGGCTTCTTCGTGATCGGCTCCGGTGGCGCGATTCTCTCGCCCACCGTCAAGGAGAAGATCAACGCGGTCCTCCCGAACGTCCTGGTGATCGACTCGCTCGGCGCCTCCGAGACCGGGTTCCAGGGCTCGGTGGCCGGCTCCGACAAGGAGGGGAAGCCGCGTTTCGCGATGGGCGACCACACCGTCGTCATCGACGAGAAGGGCGTCCCGATCGAACCCGGTTCGGGAATCGTCGGCCTGCTCGCCCGCAAGGGTTACATGCCCCTCGGCTACTACAAGGATGAAGCCAAGACCGCGTCCACCTTCATGGTGTTGAACGGTGAGCGGTGGGTGATCCCGGGCGACATGGCCCGCGTCGAGTCCGACGGGCAGATCACGTTGCTCGGACGCGGTTCGGTCAGCATCAACTCGGGTGGCGAGAAGATCTTCCCCGAAGAAGTCGAACTCGCGTTGAAGTCCCATCCCGGGGTGTTCGACGTCGTGGTCGTCGGCGTACCCGACGAGCGGTGGGGCGAGCGCGTCGCCGCGGTGGTCAAGGCCCGACCCGACGCCGCACCCACCGCCGAGGAGTTGGCCGCGCACGCACGCACGACGATCGCCGGATACAAGGTGCCCAAGGAAGTGCACCTGGTGGACGAGATCGTGCGCTCGCCCTCGGGCAAGGCCGACTACCGCTGGGCGAAATCGATCGCGACCGGCACCGCCTGAGCCACTCGTGGGCTGGGGTCTACGTGGCGGCGAGCACCACGATGTCGCGGGCGGGGGTGGAATCGGTCCAGGTGATCGAACCCGTGACTGCCGGTGACTGTTTCGTCGTCGCGAACCGGTGGATCACGCCGTTGCCTTCGACGGTGTAACCACCGCGTCCGCCACCGAGGACCGCGACCCCATGAGCGGAGCGCCGCGGCGTGCCGATCCAGACGTTGGTGGGTGCGGGCGGCGCCGCGTGGGTCCCGATGCCGAAGGGGTGGAGGGCACCCCGGTAGTCGACGACGTAACCACCGGTGCCGTCCGGGAGGATCGCGATGCCCCGGGCCACGTCCTGTCCGAGCCAGTACGCACCGCCGGTGATCGCGGGCGGCAGCTGGCTGGTGCCGATCCGGAAGCGGTGGATCCCGCCGAACAGGTCGACGATGTACCCGCCCTGACCGTTCGGCATGAGCGCCACACCTCGTGCTGCGTCCCAACCCGACCAGTAGGGTCCGCCGGTCGCCGCCGCTGGTTTCGTGCCGCCGACACCGAAGGGGTGCAGGCCGCCGAAGCCGTCGAGGGTGTATCCGCCGGTTCCGTCGAAACGCATCGCCGCGCCGCGGGCGATGTCCCAGCCTGGCCAGGTCGCCGCATTGCTCGGGGTCGGCGGGGCGTGCCCGGTCCCGACCGCGAACGGGTGGAGCCCGCCGAAGCCGTCGAGTGTGTATCCCCCGGTGCGGTGGTTCGCCGGCGCCACGCTGATGACCGCCGTTGCCGTCGACCGCCCGGTCGGACCGGTGACGGTGAGCCGTGCGGTGAAGGTCCCGGCCGATTCGTAGATGTGGGCCGCCCCGGGTCCGGTGGCACTGGTGCCGTCACCGAAGTCCCACGCGTAGTCGGTGGCGTTGATGCTGTGGTCGACGAACCACACGCCGAGTGGTGCGACTCCGCTCGTGACCGTCGGTGTGAAGACCGCCGCGATCGGCGGTGCCTCGCCGAGGGTCGCGACGAAGATCGCGTACTTGAGCGGATCGCCCGGAGGGCGCGTGTCGCCACCGTCGGCGATCATGACTTCGTCGCCGAAGATCGCGAGCGAGCGGCCCTGGACGACTCCGAGCGCGCCGAGGTCGAGTGACCAGCCCGGCTGCGCGGTCCACGTGCTCGTCGACACCTTGATCAACTGGTTCGCCGAGTTGGTGACGACCATGGTCGACGCGTCGGTGAACGCCATGCCGAGCAGCGCGGTACCGGTCCCTGTCAGCTGGATGTTGGCGCCGATGGTGTTGGTGGCGTAGGCGTAGTGGCGGATGCGCGTGCCCCGACCGATGTAGAGGCCGTGGCCGGGCAGGATGCCCGCCGCGACCGCATCGGTGCCCTCGGGCAGCGCCTGGTACGACTCCACCTGGAACGCGCCGCCGGCGTCGCGCTTCAACCGGAACGCCGCCGGTTCGAACGGGGCGGTACCACAGCACGCCCCCGAGAACACGTAGATGGAGTCGGCATTGACGTCGTACGCGACCGCGCGGAACGCGTCGGCACGCCCGACCCCGGCGGCGCCGCCGACGCCGGACAGCGGAAGTGCCCCGGCGAACGCGGCCTGCGTGATGGTCTGGACCAGCGCGCCGGTGGTGCGGTTCACGAAGTAGACGCGATCCGCGCTGTCGTCGGCCACGACGATCTGGTCGTCGAAGGGCAGGTACGCCATGCCTTCGAGATCGAACGCCGATGCGCCGCCGCCTCCCCATGGCTGCGAGGTGATGGTGCGGCCGAGGGTGAGCCAGGGGTGGGCCGGATCCGACAGCGCCGAGGCCGGGTGGGGCGCGATCACCGCTGGGACCAGGCCCGCGGTGAGTGCACACAGTCCGGCGAGCAGTCGCGTGCGCATCTGTCCCATGAGAGCCCCCTTGCCGTTGGTCCGCCGCCCGGCAGAACCGCCGGATTCTGTCGTAAAGGGTTTATCCGGTCAAATAGGTTGAAACCCGAAACCGGATCCGCGGGAGATATCGGCGATCTGATGGGGCGTCAGGTCGACGGGTAGCGTCCCCGGCCGACGTGACCGGACCTGGTGACGACTGGCCGTGGAGACGACGTGGATCTGAGTTGGAGCGGGCCGGAGGAGGCATTTCGGGCCGACGTGCGGGCCTGGCTCGCGGCCAACGTGCCGGCCGATCCGCTTCCGAGCGGTGATACCCGCGAGGGATTCGCCCGCCACCTCGAGTGGGAGCGCACGCTGTTCGACGCGCGGTGGGCGGTGGTGTCGTGGCCCGAGGAGTTCGGCGGTCGTGGTGCGTCGCTGTGGGAATGGCTGATCTTCGAGGAGGAGTACTACCGGGCGGGTGCCCCGCAGCGGGTGACCCAGAACGGCATCTTCCTGCTGGCGCCGACGATCTTCGAGTTCGGGACGCCCGAGCAGCAGCAGCGCTTCCTCCCGAAGATGGCGAGCGGCGAGGAGTCGTGGTGCCAGGGGTGGTCCGAGCCCGACGCCGGCAGCGACCTCGCCGGGATTCGGTCCACCGCCACCCGTGACGACGCGGCCGGGGGCTGGCGCCTCAACGGGCAGAAGACCTGGACCACACGGGGCGCGTTCTGCACGCATCTGTTCGGGCTGTTCCGCACCGACCCGGCCGCGGAACGTCACCGGGGCCTCACGTACTTCCTCGTCCCGCTCGACACCCCGGGCGTCACCGTGCGCGGCTTCGGTCGGCTCGACGGTGACGAGGGGTTCGCCGAGGTGTTCTTCGACGACGCGTTGGTCACCGACGATCTGGTGCTCGGTGGCCTCGACCAAGGCTGGGGCGTCGCCATGGCCACCACCGGGTCCGAGCGCGGGCTCACGCTCCGGAGCCCGGGCCGGTTCACGGCCACCGCCGAGCGGTTGATCGCGCTCGCGCGGAACGGTGGCGAGCGCGGCGTCGACCCCGCGATCCGTCAGCGGGTGGCGCAGGCGTACATCGATGCCGAGGCCTACCGGCTCCAGACCCTGCGCACGGTGACACGCGTGGTCGGCGGTGATCCGCCCGGGGTGGAGTCGAGCCTCACGAAGGTGTTCTGGTCGGAGCTCGACGTGCGCCTCCACGAGGACGCGCGCGCGCTCCTCGGTTACGAGGCCGAACTCGAGTCGAGCTGGATGAAGGGCTACGAGTTCGCGCTGTCGGGTCCGATCTATGCGGGAACCAACGAGATCCAGCGCAACGTGATCGCCGAGCGCGTGCTCGGGCTGCCGAGGAAGTAGCGGGATGGATTTCTCGTTCACCGACGACCAGCTCGCGTTTCGCGACGCCGTGCGCGATGTGCTGGCCAAGGAATGTCCGCCGAGCGTCGTGCGCGCCGCGTGGACCAACGCGACGGGTCGGAGCGGCGCGGCATGGGATGCGCTCGGCGAGATGGGCGTGCTCGGCGCGATGGTCGCGGAGTCCGAGGGTGGACTCGGTCTGACCGAACTCGACGTCGTGCTCCTCGCCGAGGAGAGCGGCTACTTCGCGTTGCCGGAACCGTTCGTGGAGCACGTGCTCGTCGGCGCACCGATCGTCGCGGCCGACCACGGCGGTGTGGTCTCGGGCGCCACCACGGTGACCGCGGGAGATCCGCTGATCCCCTACGGCGCGGCGGCCGACGTGTTGGTCCGCCTCGATCCCGATCCCGAAGTCGCATCGGGTGCCGGCGCAGTGTTGGAGTCGCTCACCTCGGTCGACGGCAGCCGTCGCCTCACCCGGCTCCTCGGTTCGGTCGACGCCCGGCCGCTGACGCGTGCAGAGCTGTCCCAGGCGTTCTGGCGCGGCAACCTCGGGTACTCCGCGCAGCTGATCGGGCTCAGTCGGGCGTTGCTCGACACGACGGTCGCCTACGTGACCGAGCGCAAGCAGTTCGGCGCACCCATCGGGTCGTTCCAGGCGATCAAACACCATCTCGCCAACGTGCGGATCGCGTTGGAGTTCGCCGCGCCCCTCGTGTACCGCGCGGCATATTCGTTGACCCACGCCGACCCCGATGCGTCGCTCCACTGCTCGATGGCCAAGGCGCAGGCCGCCGAGTGCGGTGAACTCGCAGCCCGGACCGCGCTCCAGTGTCACGGTGCCATCGGCTACTCCTACGAACACGACCTGCACCTCTGGATGAAGCGGGTCTGGGCGCTGTCCGGTGCGTGGGGCGATGCCTCCTGGCACCGCGACCGCGTCGCGTGTGCCATCCTCGATGCTCCGCTCTGAGAAAGGGACCACCATGCCCGAGGCCTACATCATTGACGCCGTTCGTACGCCGGTCGGGCGGCGGGGTGGATCGCTCAGCCAGGTGCACCCGGCCGACCTCGGTGCCCACGTCCTGAAGGCGATCGTCGAACGCAACGACTTCGACCCCTCCGCGCTCGAAGACGTGGTGTTCGGGTGCCTCGACGCGATCGGTCCGCAGGCGGGTGACATCGCCCGCACGTGCTGGTTGGCCGCCGGGCTTCCCGAGGCGGTCCCGGGCACGACCGTGGACCGGCAGTGCGGGTCGAGCCAGCAGGCGGTGCACTTCGCGGCGCAGGGCGTGATGAGCGGTACCCAGGACCTGGTGGTGGCCGGTGGCGTGCAGAACATGAGCATGATCCCGATCTCCTCCGCGATGACCGTCGCCGAGCAGTTCGGGTTCACCGACCCGTTCAGCACGAGCACCGGTTGGGTCGAGCGGTACGGCACCCAGGAGGTGTCGCAGTTCCGCGGTGCCGAGATGATCGCGGAGAAGTGGGGTATCACCCGCGACGCGATGGAGGAGTTCGCGGTCGAGTCCCACGAGCGGGCGTTGCGGGCCCGGGCCGAGGGTCGGTTCGAGCGGGAGATCGTCCCGTTCGGCGAGTCCACGTTCGACGAGGGACCGCGTGAGCCCAACTGGGAGAAGATCCGTTCACTCAAGCCACTCGTCGAGGGTGGGCGCGTCACCGCCGCGGTGAGTTCGCAGATCTCGGACGCCGCGAGCGCCATGCTCATCGCGTCACCCCGGGCGGTCGAGGAGCACGGGTTCACCCCGCGGGCACGGATCCATCACCTGTCGGTGCGGGGCGACGACCCCATCTTCATGCTCTCGGCGCCGATCCCGGCCACGGCCTACGCGCTGGAGAAGTCAGGGATGAAACTCGACGAGATCGATCTGGTCGAGATCAACGAGGCGTTCGCGTCGGTCGTCCTGGCGTGGCAGCAGGAGACGGGTGCCGACCTCGCGAAGGTGAACGTGAACGGCGGCGCGATCGCGCTCGGCCACCCACTCGGTGCGACCGGTGTCCGGCTGATGACCACGCTTCTCAACGAGTTGGAACGCACCGGAGGTCGCTACGGCCTCCAGACGATGTGCGAAGGCGGCGGCCAGGCCAACGTCACCATCATCGAACGGCTCTGACGCGCCGCGCATCCAGCGTGCGCGACTCCAACGTGCGCGGGTCCGCCCTCGCCACCGGGCAAACTTGGCCGATGCAGGTGGAGTGGCATGCGCCGGGGCTGGGCGATCTCGACGACTGGGCCGATGCGCTCCGGCGGATCGAGGCCTTCGATCGCACCGGGGAGGTACTCGGGCGGCCCGATCTCGAAGAACAGATCGGGTTGTCGTACTTCGACCTGGCCCATGACGCCCGGCTCGGGTGGTCCGACGGCGAGATCGTCGCGTGGGGGACGGTGCTGAGCATCCCGAGCGCGCATCAGCGGCGGGTGATCCTCGACGGTGCCGTGGTGCCGGGGTGGCGGGGCCGGGGTATCGGCACCGACCTCGTGACCTGGCAGATCGCTCGCGGTCGTGAGGTGGCCGGGGTTCCCGAATCCGGTATCCCGGCCTGGCTCGAAGTCTCGGCGGCCGAGGCCGACGACGCACGCAGCGACCTCTTCCGCGGGTTCGAGTTCGCGCCGCTGCGCTACTACCACGAGATGCGCCGACCGCTCGCGGAGGGGGTCGACCCGATCGGACTCCCCGGCGCGCTCGATCTCGTCCCGTTCGACTTCACCCTCGACGAGGCGACGCGGGCGGCGCACAACGAGGCCTTCCGAGACCACTTCGCCTCCAGCGAACTCGACGTGGAGACCTGGGGCATGTGGGTGACCGGTCACCACAACTTCCGGGCCGACTGCTCGTACCTCGTGCTCGACGGTGACGAGATCGCCGGGTATGCGTTGAACGCGGTCCATCCCGATGACTGGCCCGCGCTCGGCTTCTCCGAGGGCTGGACCCACCAACTCGGCGTGCGGCGGCGGTGGCGAGGCCGCGGAGTGGCCACCGCGCTGCTGAGTGCGACCGCGGGCGCCTTCGCGGCGACGGGCCTCGACTACGCCGCGCTCGACGTCGACGCCGAGAATCCGACCGGCGCGCGGATGTTGTACGAGGCGCAGGGGTACCGGCGGAGCAAGACGCGCGTCGCATGGTCGCTGCCGCTCCGGTGATGCAGGTCCACGCGTACGACGATCCGGCCTCGGCGCTCGACCGAAGCTACGAGTTCCTGGCGGCCGAGCCCGTGCGCCACAACCTGATGCTCACGTTGCTCCGCCGTTGCGTGGGCACGGGCGACGCAGGTCGGTTCTGGGTGGTGGACGACGACGGCGTCATCGTCGGTGTCGGGTTCCAGTCGCCGTTGCACTTCTTCGCCACCTTGACCCCGATGGGGCCTGAGGCCGCGGTGGCCCTCGCCGGTGCGATCGCGCACCAGGGCGTCGAACTCCCCGGCGTCAACGCCGAGGCCATGGCCGCCGCCGCGTTCACCGGGCGCTGGACCGAGGTCGTACCGGTGGGTGCACAGCCTGTAGAAGGCATGCGACTGTACGAGGTCGACGCGATCGTCGATCCGGTGCACCCCACGTCGGGAACCCTGCGGCGGGCCATGACTGCCGATCGCGACCTCGCGGTGGAGTGGTGCATCGCGTTCGAAATCGAGGCGGAGGTCGGTGGGGGCGACGACATGGCCCGGGTCGTCGACCGGCGCCTCGCGGCCGGGGAGCTCTGGCTCTGGGATCACGACGGCCCGGTCTCACTGCTCGGGGTTTCCGAACCGATCGCCGGCGCGGTCCGGATCGGTCCGGTGTACACGCCGCTCGGGTTGCGGGGGCGCGGGTACGGGTCGGCCCTCGTCGCGTCGTGCTCCCGGGCGGCGCGCACCGACGGCCTGCGGTGCCTGCTCTACACCGACCTCGGCAACCCCGGGTCGAACTCGATCTACCGGGCGCTCGGATACCGCGCGGTCGCGGAGCTGGTGCGGTACGAGTTCGGCGCGACCTCCGGGTGAGGTGACGCTTGGGTGGGTCGGCTGGATGGGCCAAGAGGATCCTGGTAGTAGGCGCTAGCGGGCCCACATGATCTGGCGCGTGGCTTGGCCGTCGTCGCGGAGCTCGATGAGTTGCGCCGCGGGTGGTTCGTCGGTGTCGGTGTAATGGGGGTCTCCACCGTGTCGGAGTTGGCGGAATGTCGACGGTGCGCCTAGGTACCTGACGCCTTGCAGTGTCGTGTCGAAATGCTGGTGGACGTGACCCGACAACACCACCCGCACGGGGCCATCCCGAAGGAGATTCTGGACCTGGTCGGCGTTGGACAGTCCGCAGTCCGGTCCAGTGCAGGGTGAGAGCGGCGGATGATGCAGACACAAGGCGACGTGGGTGCCTACCTGGAGGAGTTGGTCTCGGAGTTGGCCGAGCGTGTCTTCCTTGATCCGACCGGCGTCGTGTCCGATCCATTGGGAGTTCACGAGCGCCAATGTCCATCGATCCGAGATGCGAGCCATGGTGAGCGGCTCGGTGGGTCCCAGGACCGCTTGCATGACCGCGGGGTTGTCGTGGTTCCCGGCGAGGAAGTGTCGTTGTTCGGCCCGCCCATCGGTCATCGCGATGAGTCGGTGGTAGGCGGCGGGCGTACCGTCGTCGACGAGGTCACCGGTGACGACAATGGCGTCCATCTTGGGCGGCAAGGATTCCATGACGGACGTGAGGTTGCGCGTCGTGTTGTGACCCCACAGTTCCGCGGTCGGATCACCGAGCAGATGCGTGTCGCTCAACTGGGCCAAGAGCACACCCACGACGGTAGACCCAACTCGTCCACGGCGTGCGCGGAGCTGGTCCGCTACGAGTTCGGCGCGACCTCCGGGTGAGGTGACGCCTGGGTGAGCGGTGGACATTTCACCGCGCGGACCGTGGCAACCCGCGTCGAGCGGGAGTGTCACACCCTTGTGGGAGAATGATTCCAGTTACTTCCCCTGCTGCCGGGACCCGTTCGGGACTTCGCGGCCTCGCGCTTCGGCGCCGTACAACTGAGTTGTTGTTGTCGTGAGGGGAGGTTGCTGTGGTCGCGGTGGTTGTCGCCGATGTGGCCGATGTCGCGTGTTTGCGTGGTGTGGTCGACGGGCTGGTGGGCACCGACCCGGGTGATCTCTGCGATGTGGCGTTGGCCGACGAGTTGATCGGATTGCGGGCGCAGGCAGACCGGATCGAGGCCCAGTTCGCGCGGTTGGTGTGGGTGGCGCATCAGCGGGGGCTCGGCGCGGTGGATGGTGCGGCGTCGACGGCGGCGTGGTTGTCGCGCCGGACTGGGATCCGCCAGGGTGAGGCCCGCGCCGCGATCGAAGCCGGCTCCGCAGGTGAAGTTCTCGCCGATACCTCGAAGGCGTGGTTGGACGGTTCGATCTCGGGGGGTGCGGCCCGCACGATCCTCGGTGCCCGGGTCGAGGGTCACGACGG